>JAJPHR010000077.1 GCA_021325145.1 Verrucomicrobiota bacterium
AAAAGGTAGAACCCACGAACTTCGGACTTTGGACCTTGGACCTTGGACTTCTCGGCATATCGTCCATAGGCTCCCAGGGCCAGGAACCAGAAAAAGGCGCTTAGGACATCCTTGCGCTCGGACACCCAGGCGACTGATTCCACGTGCAGCGGGTGCCAGGCAAAGAGCGCCGCCACCAGCGCGCTGCGCCAGAGCGCGCCCGTGAGCCGGCGCAGGACGCCGAATAGCAAAAGCGTGTTGGCCACGTGCAGCAGCAGGCTGCTGAAGTGATGGCCCCCCGGGCTCAGCCCATACACCTGGCAATCGGCCATGTGCGAAATCCAGGTCAGCGGATGCCAGTTGCCAGTGTGCCGGGTGACAAACGCCCAGCTTATGCCCTCCGCCGTCAATCCCCGCTCTACGTGCGGATTGTGAGTGACGTAGTCCGGATCATCGTAGCTGATGAAATCGCACCTGAATAAAGGCGAGTACGCCAGCAGCGTGCCGAGCACGAGGCCCAGGCAGCTTAGCCAAACCACACGCCGGTTCTGCGCCGAACTTCCATTCACGATTGCAGGTCCATTGCCGTTTTTCAATTTGGATCATAAGCGAGAACAACCGGCGGTTCACGCTCCAAAAACAAAAAAGGCACCCTTGCGGATGCCTTTGTAAGTTTGCGACTAAAGCGGTCTGGGCTTATGGGAACATGAGCACGTTGCCGCTGGTGCCCAATGGGTCGCCGGAAGAGCGGAACTGATCGCGCAAGCGCGAGCTGCTCAACTGCTGCACGCTGCCGTCCGCCAGCGTGACGTTCCCGTTCTTGGTGTGCAGTTTGTCCGTCCAACCCGGAGCGACTGCCGTACCTTGAATGTTCGTGCCGAAAGTCACGACGGAACCCGGGTCATTGGCGTTATAGGAGGAGGGAATGCTCGTTGAATCGCCCCATCCCGAATGGTCGGTGGGGTTGCCTTGGGCGCCGCTGTTGCCGCTCCCGTAGATATTGCGATCGCCCGCCAGGATCATGGAAGGCTGGGTTTCGTCCGCATCGCGGCCAACAAAGAAGGAAACGCGCGTGCTGCTCTGGAAGTCATAGCCGGTTGACACACTCAGGAAGTTCGTGGCGGCGCCTCGTTCGTCAGCCGGGCAAACCAGCACTTTTGGCGTGTTCAACTCGTTCGACATGCACTGATAAATCTCGTAGATATACTGCGGGTTGAAGGTGGAGACCGAAAAGCCGGCACCATTATGGAACGGGCCGCCGGCGCTGAAAGCGACCTGGATCGGAAACCGGTCCTGGTTGTCCCCCGACCAAATGCGGTAGGCCAAACCGACCTGCTTCAAGTTGTTCGTGCAGTTGATGCGCACGGCTTTGGCTTTGGCCTTGGCCAGCGCTGGCAACAATAGCCCCGCCAGAATGGCGATGATGGCGATAACGACTAACAACTCGATTAGAGTGAAAGCCCCCAGTTTGAATCTGCGTGTGTTCTTCATGTGTTTTTTCGTTTGTTTGGGTAAACAGTTCGCGAATCTTATGTTAATCATTCCCGCTGTCAACCGGATTTGCAGATTTTCTCAGCACTCACGGTGCCACGCCCTCTCGCATGCAAAAACCCCAATGTTTTCAACAATCTCGTTTTCAAAGTGGTGAAATTTTCACGCGTTTTGCGTGGAAATAACGCGCCTCTTTCAAGGAAAAAGCCGCGATTGCAGGGCAAAAAACCGTTCGCGCTCGCCCCTCGTCCTCGTCCCAGACGGATTTTGGACCTTGGATTTTAGACCTTCATTCTGCCGGCCAAGGCAATTCCAGCGTAACCTTCGTCCCCGCTCCCGGCCGGCTTTCGATCCGGAAGTCGCCGCCGATTTCGGCCATCCGCTGCCGCATGTTGCGCAAGCCATCCGCCCACGAATTCTCCGGGGGCTGTTCAAAACCGCAGCCGTTGTCTTCAATCGCAATACGCAACGCCGGCCCGGTCACATCCGCGCGCAACCACACCTCGCTGGCCTGGGCATGTTTGACGATGTTATGCAGCGCTTCCTTGATCACGAGGAACAGATTGTGCCGCACCTCGGTGGAAACCGTGCGCGCCGGCGGGTTCTCCGGCAAATCGAGCCGGCAGCGAATCCCCGGCGCGCGCAAAAAGTCCAGGCTGGACTGGCCCACGTAATCGATCAGGTGCGCGAGCGTGTCGTTGCGCGGGTTCACGGCCCAGACGATTTCATCCAGTGACTTGATCACCTGCCGCGCGGTCCCGGAGATTTTCTGGACATGTTCGCCCGCCTTTTCCGGGACGGTCATATCCTGACGCGCCAACTCGCTGAGCAGCGCGATTTGCGTCAGGCTCGCGCCCAGGTCATCGTGCATGTCCTTCGCGATACGCGCGCGCTCCTTGTGCAACGCCGCTTGCTGTTCGAGCGACCGCAACTGTTCGCGCAGCCGGCGGAAGGACACGTAACGAACCGCGGCCACCAGGCTGAAGCTGAAGCCCGCCACCACCACGCTGCGGAACCACCACGTTTGCCAGAAAAACGGACGCACCTCGAAATCCAGTCCCGCGCCCGTTTCATTCCAAATCCCTGTGTTATTGCACGCCTGCACCTGGAACCGGTACTGCCCCGCGGGCAACCGCTGGTAACTGGCGCTGCGCCGCGGACCGGCCTCCACCCAATCATCCTCCGCTCCCGTGAGCCGGTAGCGAAAGTGCACGTTCTCCGGCGCGACAAAACTCAACGCGGTATAATCAAAATCCACTTTGCGATGTCTTGGGGAGAGTTCGAACAGCGCTTTCTGCGCGCCCTCATCCGTGCCCGGGCTTGCGATTGCCTGCCCGTCCACCATCATGTCCTCGATCACAACCTGCGGCGGCAAGAGATTGTCCCGCACGTTCCTCACCTGCACCACCGCCAGTCCCGTGCGCGTTAAAAACCAGATTCGCCCATCCCGGCTCCGCATCGCGCCCGGCGAGTAGCCATAATTCGCCTGCAAACTGGTCAAACCCTCGTCCCGGCCGTAGATGATCGACCGCACGCGCGTCGCGCGGCCCGTGATCACATCCTCCAATTCCGCCCGCGCAACTTCGAAAATGCCACGATTGCCGGCCAGCCAAAACGCGCCGCGATCATCCTCGACGATCTGCGAGATGTGCCCGTCCAAAAGCCCATGACCCGTCGTGATTCGAAAATAGTGCCCATCCTTCCAATGCCCCAGCCCGGCGCCGCCGTAACCAATCCAAACACTCCCATCGGAAGTCGCCTGCAAACAGCGGATCGGCGGCACCGGCGACACCGCGCCCGGAGTTTCATCCCGCATTTGTTCCCCTTTCCATCGCAGGAGCAACCCATCGACCGTACCCAGCCAAATGTCCCCGGCGGCGTCTTCCACCATGGCCCGCACCGGCCGGGTGGCGGTGGGCAATTCAAACGAGCGCAACTCGCCGTTCCGCAACCGTTGCACCGCCGGATGACTGTCGAGCCCAATCCACAAATCACCTGACTTGCTCAACAACAAGGCCCGGACATTATCGCTTGCGAGTCCGTCCTGCCGGGCAAGCGTGGTGAACCGTCCCTTTTGCCAGTGATACAAGCCGCGATTGTGCGTGCCGATCCACACACCGCCTTCCTGGTCGGCCACCAGGCACGTGGCCGCTCCGCCCGGCCAACCGGTATTCCCGGAAAACGCCGTCCAGGCTCCGCCCTGCCAGCGCGCCAGCACGCCATCCTGCGTCGTGGCCCAGAAGCCACCGGTGGTGTCTTCGCAAATCGAGATCACAGATTCAAACGGCAGCCCCGATTCGATCCCCTGCAACTCCAGCACACGCGGACGCAACCGGTCCAACCCGCCGCCGCCAGTGCCCACCCAAAGATCCCCTTCGCGATCTTCGGTGAGGCTTTGGATTTCCAGATGCGAGGTCTTTACGTTCTCGAAGTTCCCGTTCTCATAACGGTACAACCCGCTTGTGGACGTGCCGATCCACAACGCCCCGGAATCATCCTCCATCAGTGCGGTCGGCGTCGCCCCCGCCCGTTCTGGCACGATTTGGCCAATCTCCGTGTACTTGACCCCTTCCTGAAACTTATAGACCCGCATCCCCGCGCAAATCCATACGCCGCCGCCGCGGGCCGGCGCGATGCGCATATTCGACGAGGGCAGCGTCAGCAAACTCCGGAACCGGCCTTCGCGGAACACGCCCACGCGTCCGGCTTGCGCGAACCATAGCTGCCCATCTGCGTCCCTGGTCAGGGCGCAGGTGCCGCTCCCAGGCAATCCATCCCCCGCGCCGAAAACCGACACCTCGCCTTCCGCGATGCGGCAAACCGAATGGTTGTAAAACGAAATCCAAACCGCATGCTCGCGATCCTCCTCCATGTCCACAGGCTGGGAATTGGGCACACCCTGCGAGACCACCACGGCGTTCGTCGCTCCCTGCGCGATCCTCGCCACCAATCCGCCATCCATCGCCAGCCAGATGTCCTGCTGCGCCAGCAGCAACGCGCGGATAATCGAACTCCTTCGTCCCGGAAGTTTTGGCACCGCGATCGACCGGAAACGCACTCCGTCGAATCGAACGACGCCGTTTTCGGTTGCCACCCAAAGATAACCATTGGGCGTCTGCGCCACTCCGGAGACGATGTTCCCCGGCAACCCGTCGTCCGACTGCCAGGTCCGCGCCAGCCAGGCGGAATTCGTCGCCGCCACATCCGCGCGGGCGGACAGCGCCATCATCCCCGCCAGCAGACTCGCGCGCGCCAGACAAATCACCGTATTGGGCACCCGCCCATTTTAGCCGCTCGACGCAGTGTGGCAAGATGCGAACCCATTATTCGACAACCCCCTATCGTGCTCGTGCTCGTCCTCGTCCTCGTCCTCGGCTGTTCGAATTCCGAGGACGAGGACGACGACGAGCACGATAAGAGTCGTACAATCCACATGCGATCCAACCGGGAAACATCTTCTTGAGCCGACCATCTCCCCATCCTACAATTGTCTCACATGAAGGCCTGTTCCTATTGCGGAAAGCCAAATGCCGACGAGCAAGTGTTTTGCACCGGCTGCGGGACGCAATTTGTAACTGAGGAGACCCCCGAGGAAGCACCTTCCCAGTCGCGCTCAACGCCGAAGCTTTCCGAATCAAGCCCTAGCCCAATCCAAGACGCGGAACCACTCGACGTCTCAGCAATTGACATGGGATTTTCCATGGTGGAGGGGTTCTCGCGACCCAACTGGTCCGGCATCCGCAAGTGCATCGAGGAACTGTTCCCCGAAGCGAATCAACCGCAAGCCTGGCTGCAAATCGCCCGCCAGTGGCTCACCCAGCTCTGTGAAGACCTGGGCGGAAATTATTTCTGCTACGAATCCGATCGCTTCCTGCTCTTGTCAGCCGAAACCGATGAGCACAGCCAGGCGATACTGCAAATCGCCGAACAAGCCCTGACCGGACTGCGGGAGCGATTGGGAAACGTCGCCTGGCAATGGCGCCACGGCAAGGCCGTGATTCTCGTCTTCAATGAGGAGGATGATTACTACTCCTACATTTCGTTCTTTGGCGAAGATGGGCCTAACATCCTAAGCGGCGGAGCGTTCATCAAAAAAGACTACGCCCATCTGGCGCTGCCATTCAAATCCGTCTCGGTAACCAAGCTGGTGATCGTCCATGAACTGACGCATAATTGCCTGCGCCACCTCCCCATTCCGACCTGGCTCAATGAAGGCGTCTGTCGGCGAATGGAAAGAGAGAACGTCCCGCGCCGAGGCAGCGTGGTTCTCGACCGCGAACTCGCTGGAGAGCATCACGCGTGGTGGAACGAAACCAACATTCAGGATTTCTGGGCGGGCCGCTCCTATTACAATCCGGGCGAGGCCAGCAAGCTCAGCTATAGTCTGGGCGAAATTCTGGTTGAAGTGCTTTCTGAAGATTGGGGCAGCTTCCTCGATTTCCTTGCTCATGCCGATTACCGTGATGCCGGCCAGGATGCCGCGCTGAAATTCCTCGGCCGCTCGCTGGGGGACGCCGTGGCCGGCTTTCTCGGCCCGGGCGAATGGCGGCCGAACCGAAAGGCGATTGCAGAACGGATGGTCGCCCAGAAAGACAAATCGGCATCGGAAGCTTCCCAAATGTGAGACAATCCAGGCCGTCGCACCCTTCTCCTTTACGCAAAGACGCAAAGTCGCGGAGACGCAAAGAAGAACCTGATTTCTGTGTTTCAGATCTCGCTCGTTAGTGGCGCAAGCGATAGAATTTCCGCGTGCCCGAGAGCGGAGCGACGTACGGCGAAGTGACCGCGCCGACATCAGTCCACGGACCAGTCACATCCGGCGCGGATTGCAAAACGCCGGCCACCGGCGACCAGCTAACAGTCACACTAGTCCCGCTGACGCTGACCGTTAAAACAGGAGGAGTGGGAGTGACGACCTTCACGAGTTGGAGCCCGTTGAAATCGCCCTCGCCCGTTTGATGTGTGATCGAGTTGGAAACCGCGCCAAACGTGCCGGTGATAGTGCCGTTGGGGCTGGGCGTCACATTATCCAGTTCAACGTAGGTGCGTCCCTCAGTAAACACGTTAAGCGGGCCTGGGCCGCCGGGGTTAGTGGTATAGTTGGTCCCATTGTGCGGGATGCCGCTGTTAAACGTAAACGACGCGCCACGGTTGCCGTCAAAGTTTGCTCCAAAGAGGAACAGTTTATAGCTGCCCGGTGGAACGTTGGAGAGGGTGATGCTGCCCACGGGATTGTCGCCGTTCACCACCGCCGCGTAGCCCAGGACCAGTGAAGGACAGTTGCCGCAGGTGTTGGGATAAGGAGGCCCAAAAGCGGCAGCACCGGGACCATACGCGAGGTTGCCATTATCGAATCCGTAAACAACTGTCAGCGTGACAGGCACCAGGGTTCCGTCGGAAGCGGCCTGGGGAATCTGGGTCGAATCAAAGGCCGGAGGAACGTCATCGAGTCCGGGGCCGAATTGGCCGAACCCATTCCAATTGGTATTGGCAGGGGCATCCGCGTAGGCGCCAAGGCCGCTATAAACTGCATTCACGCCGTTTGCATTGGTGCCGTCGTAGTAGGCGTCATTGGCCGCGTCCATGAAGTTGACCGCGAACGTCGAATTCGGGGAATTCGCGTTGGTGCCGGTCACCGTGGCGGTAAGGCTGTTCGTGCCGCCGAAGGCATTGCTGATCACTAAATTATAGGTGTGAGTCCCGGTTGGTGGCAGGAAGGTGTAGCTCGAATTGGTCGCGCCGGCGATGCTTCCACCGTCACGATTCCATTGGAGCATGAGAGGAGGACTTCCAGTGACGATGACCGAATAAGTCAGCGGCACGTTGGTCCAAGCGCTGATGGACAGCAACTGGGAATTTGGCAGCGTCGTTCCCGTTGAAAGGGTGAGGTCCTGGGTGATAATTGGGGAATCGGCGCGGACCGTTCGCCCTGCGCTCAAAAGCAGGAAGGTGGCCGCGAAGCCGGAGAGGAGCTTTCTGATTTGCATGGGAAACGCGTTTACAGCAGGGGTTGGCGCTAGCGTTCAGGCGAAAGACAGCCGCTGATTGACAATGAACCAACACCGCACAGCGGCAGTTGCAAATTCGAACGCATGGCTGGAACCTACCAAAAGGAGAGCGGCAGCGAAAGGGAAGTTTTTTGGGCTCCTCGTGGATTTCCGTTGTGAGTGAAATTGCGGCTGCTTATGCTGATAGCTGCAATTTATGAAACCGCTGCGGCTCACTTCAGACGGAGCGTTGAGACGCATGTGTCAGAGCGCTGTGGACTCATGGCACCGGCGCGACTACCACGAATACTTCGCCATCATGGAACGGGCGAGCCGGCTTGATCCCGCCAATTACCGCCTGCTCATTGATCTGGGGGCGGCTTATGGAGCGCGGTACGATTACGCCGGCGCGGAAAGGTGTTTCGACAAAGCCGCGCGCCTCGCTCCGCATGACCCGAATGTGCTCGTAATGGCCGGGGCCCATTGCCGCGCGTTTAACCGTTACGAAATGGCGCGCCAGTATTTCGAGCGGGCCATCGCCCAGCCCAAGGCCGAACCGGCCACGTTTGTCAAATTGGCCGAGCTTTACGAACGGTTCCGGCTCCTGGATGAGGCTTCCGGCCTGGTCGATCAAGCCTTGCATAGCGATCCCGATTGCGTCCTGGCGATCCTGGTGCGCGCGCGACTGGACCGCTTGAGCGGTCGCGCTGAGGAAGCGGAGAAGCGGCTCCGGCCGCTGCTCCAATTGTCCGACTCCGATAGTTGGTCAACGCGGGTCCGCGGCTGGTACGAGTTGGGCGCGGTGCTGGATGCACAGGGACGCTACGACGAAGCCATGGCGGCATTCCTCGAGGCCAAAACCATGATCCTGCCGAACGGTGCGCAATACCTGGCCGCCGAAAAATCCGTTCACACGTGGCTGGCAAAGTCGCAAGAGGCCCTGCGCGCTGAAACATTGAATGGCTGGTTTGAGGCCCGCGCCGGCCTGGGGGCGCCCCGGCGGCTGGCATTGCTGGCCGGCCATCCGCGCTCGGGAACCACGCTGCTGGAACAAGTGCTGGATTCGCACCCTGGAGTCATGTCCGTGGAGGAAAGCAATATCTTCATGAGTGATGGTTACCTGCCGTTGCGCGGGCCTGGCCTCGAAACCGCCTTGATGTCCGTCGTGCTCGACGCGGCCTCGACGGATGGCCTGCGAACGTCGCGTGACAATTACTGGCGGTGCGTCGAAATGTTCAATCGCGGCGCGATTGGCGACCGGTTGCTGATTGACAAGAACCCTTCACTCACGTCGATGGCCCCCGCCTTTGCGCGAATATTCCCGGAAGCCAAACTCCTGGTGGCTTTGCGCGATCCGCGGGATGTTTGCCTGAGTTGCTTCATGCAGCCGCTGCCGCTGGGCCAGGTCAGCGCCATTTTTTTGTCGCTGGAAACCACCGTGCAGGAGTATGCGGCGGTCATGGGTATGTGGAAAGCCGCCGCGCCGTTGCTGCGAAATCCCGTCATGGAAGTGCGCTACGAGGATATCGTGGACGACTTGGAAGGCAACGCCCGGCGCGTGCTGCAGTTTCTCGACATGACCTGGGACTCCCGCGTGCTGCGGTTCGACGAACACGCCCGGCAAAAACTGGTCCGCTCGCCCACCTACGCCGCAGTCGCCAAACCCGTGTCCAAGGGAGCGGTCGGCCGCTGGCGCAATTACCAGAAGCACCTCGAACCGTGGATGGAAACGCTGGCGCCGTTCATAAAGTCATTCGGCTACGATTGACACTGATTCCAGCTTGAAACTGCAAATGGCATAATAAGAGCCGTGCGCGCCGACGGCTGCCCGCCCCGCCGAAATAGGTTCCAAGCCGGAAAGCAAAAAGGGCCGGGATTGCTCCCGGCCCATGAAGGACTTGTTACCGTTACCGCTTACGTTTGCTATTGCAATTGCAGGCGATAGAACGTGTACGAAGGCGGCAATGGGACGGTCACCTGGTTTTGACCGTTGACCGACACCGGGGGTGTCGCGACGTTGCTCCAGGCATGCGTTCCGTTAATCGCCGAGTTCTGCTGGAGGACAAAGCGTCCACTGATAGTCGGCCAGGAGATGACCAGATTTGGTGCGGAAACCTTGACGGACAAGGGCGCCAGGCCAACGAAGGTAAAGTTGCTGACAACCTGCGAGGAGGTCACGCCGCCGGTTCCAGCGGTGAAGCCAACATAGGCCACGTTGGTGCCCAGCACACCCGGGATGTCCACACTGTAGTTCGTCGTGAAGGTCAGGTTGGTGCTGAGGTCAGTAAGCACCACCTTCATTATTCCCGACAGGTAAGTCACGTTGAACTGAATGGGATCGCCACTGGCCAGCAGAACCGGCGTCGTCAGATCATAATTAGATCCGCCGGTGGAGTTGGCGCCAATGCCGTCCGTAAACACATGGATGCCGCGGGTGTGGCCGTTGTAAACGTTCATTCCCAGATCGACGCTCGGGGTTATACCTGGCGTTGTCTGGCCATCCGGACCGCCGAAACCCAGCGCGCCGCCGCCGTTGCCCAAGGCGGCTGGGCCAGCCGGGCTGTCTTGCAAGACGAACGCGGTGCCGTCGGCAGGATTGTTGGTCGAGGTCAGTTGGTAGATCCAGGACGCCTGGAACCCACTAACACCCACCGGGGAATCAAAGAAGGAACTGCGGGCCTCGCCGCCGGTATTATCCGTCAGTTGAATGGCATTGGTGCCACTGAAGGTCGGGCCGCCATTCAGGCTCCAGCCTATGCTGGAATTGAAGTTCAGGAACGGCAGCAAGACCAGCGTCGAAGCCGTGCTGGGGTTGCTCCCGTTGGTGTTGCTCGCGACGAGCTGGTAAGCGCCCAAGTCACTGTTCTGGACGTTGGCAATCGTAAGCACATTGCTGTGCGCACCGCTGATCCGGCCGCCGTCGCTCAACGGTGTGCTGCCAAAGAACCATTGGTTGGTAATGGGCAGAGTCCCGGTCTCGGGCACTGACAGCACCAGGGAGCTGCCATAAATGGCGTAATTGGTGCTCGGCAAATCCGGATTGAAACTCGGCGAGCCGCTGAAAACAGTCAATCCGGCGTTGATACTGACCCCGGTTCCGAAAAAGTTTGAGGCCAGGATGAAATACTGGTTGCCGCTCATGCCAGCTTGCAAGTTCGTCAGCGTCAGGCTGAGATTGGTCTGGCCCACCAGCGCGTTGGTGGAAGCGGCCGTATTCGTGATCACATACCATTGGACCGTCAGCGGTATGCTGCCGACGGGAGGAGTGGCCGTGATGGTGGCGGAGCCGTTCTCGTCCCCACTGAAGGCATTCGTGGTGAGGTTGATCTGGGGCAGCGCACCCGCGTTGTTGAAGATCTGGAAGATCTGGGCGCTGCTGAGCGCATAATTGAACAGCGCCGCTTGCGACATAAACCCGTTGAAAAGCCGGGCATTTCCGTATTGGGGATCACCACCGATCCACACATCGAGATTGTCCCCGGGGCCTTGACCAGCGGTCTTGGCCTTGGCCGCGAAGTTTCCGTCCACATAAACGTAATTGGTGACACCGTCGTAAACCCCGACGACCAGATGCCATTTTGAGTCGCCCAGCGAGGTCGAACCCGTGGCATCGTTGTTGAAATCAGCAAAGTGTGGATCCCCGCTCCCATCGTAATCCATGCGATACGAAGCATCGCCGTGCCCAAAAAACGTATGGAACCCGCCCGAGCCACTGGATTGTATCCACGCCATCATGGAGAGCGGACCAGTGATGTTAAGATTGCTGAGCGTGGGGGCATTCACGAAGCCAGTGACCAGGTTGGTTGTGACTGGAATGGCACTTTCCGGAACATCCACCCAGCCGCCGGCGGCAAGTTGGATGGAGTAACTGGTATTCGTCGGGACAAACCCGGCGTCTGGCACACCCGGCTGCCCCATGAGGACGCTGCCCATGTAAGTGCCATCGTGTTGTCCGGCGTAGTCCCACGCCGTTGTGCCATTCGTTTCCTCCAGGCTCCAATAGCCCACGGGGTTGAGTGCTTGAATGATTTGCTGGAAATGGTTGGGCGTGACCACGCTCAACGTGAGGTTCGAACTTGTAACGCCACCGAACGGATTGCTGACCACGCAACTGTAGTTGCCAGAATTGGCCAGTTGCAGATTGGTGACGTTCAAGATCGCATTGGTCGCGCCCGGGACGGGGGTGGTGCCATTGAAAAACCACTGATAGGTATATGGCGTTGCGCCGCTGGGCGCCACGGTCGCGGCCAGTGTGCCGCCCGCAAACAGCGTCGCGGCCGACACTGGTTGCTGCACGATGACCGGGGCGATCGGCGTCAAGCTGCCAAGAAACTGGACGTCCCCAATTTGCAGGCCGTAAGTGGGAGCGGAGTTGTTGCGGATGTTGTTGGCACTGAGGCGATAGGTGGTGTAGGGCGCGCTGTTGGCAAAGGTCACTTCCTGCAGAACACCGCTGGTCGCGTTGATCGGCCCGCTTCCAACATTACGCTGGACCGGCAGGGAAAGTGGTCCTGAGGAAATCGTAGTGAAGGTTGTGCCGCCATCATTGGACCCTTCGAGCAGGTAATCCGCCGGATCATCCTCTGGATGGCTGGTGGCGACGAAGAACCGCAATCCGGTCACAATCGTACTGCCGGCTTCCGGGGTGACGACAAAACCCGCCGGACCGGTAAAGGCAGTCGTGTTGCCCGATGCCCCGAAGTTGATAAAGGGGGAGAGCGTGCGGTCCACTGCGCTGGCTGCAGTGAAACCGGGTGGCGCACCAATGGAGTCGTTGTAGCTGGTGACTGTGTCGCCCAATTGCACAACATCGGTCGCCGTGGATTGGAGCAGGGTCAGCGGCGCCGGCGTGCTCACGTTGGTGGCCGTGGCGGTGCTCACCACGCATTGGTAAAGGCCCACGTTGCCGGCGGAAACCGCCGAAATCGTCAGGTTGCTGGTGCTCGAACCGGAAATCTGCCCGCCATCGCTCAGGTTGTTGGTGACACCGGCGATGATGGACCGCCAGCGGTAGGACGGGCTGGTGCCATACTCCAAGGATACCACAAACTGCGCGCTGCCACCGGCATGAACATTCTGGGCCGGAGTGTAGCTTTGGATCAGAACTCCCGGCGGCGGACCGGTGGTGACGAGTTGCAAGCCGTTGAAATCCGCCTGCGTTACATTCCCATTGGCCGCATTCAACGGATTGGGCGAGCCAACGATCTTTATCACGCCGTTGGCGTCGGGCACGACGTTCTGGAAGATCACGTAGTCGTCACCTTCGACAAAAACGTTGGCGGGGTTGTTGCCATCCGCCGACTTGTTTAGCGTGGAATCGATCCCATTATGGGCGGTTCCGGAGTTGACCGAGAACAAGGTGCCTCCCTCGCTGCCGTACGACGCCGAGTAGAGATAAAGCGAGTATGTGCTCGGAGGCACGTTCGACAAAGTGACAATGATCTGCGGATTGGCTCCACTCCCGCTAACGCTCTCGGAATAGATCCAACTCGGCGTCCCTTGGATTGTGCCGTTGGTGTGTCCATACGGAGCCACGGTCGTGCAAGTGATGCCCAGCGTGATCGGGCTGTAGGAACCGTCGGACTTCGCGTTGCCTGACGCAACGCCGGTCGGTTGGCCGGAAGCATCGATTTGGCCGCCTGCCTGACCCCAGGTAGTCGAACCCACGCTGGTGGTCAATGTCGGCGGGTGACCATAGGCCGCATACGGATTGCCTGGATTGTTGGTCGCAACAAAATTAGCAGTGGACGGCGCATTCCAATGATTGCCTCCGCCGTAGAACCAAGTGCTGCCTGGACCGGAACTGGCGCCAAAGCCGTTCCATACGTTGTGGCCAGGATCGGAATAAGCGCCCTGGCCGTAATAAAGCACGGCGTAGCCCCCGACTTGGGCGTAATTGAATGCTTCGTGAAAGTTGATCACCTGACCGACGGCAGCGGAGGCGGCGGCCATGGGCAGGAGTCCCATTAGGAGTTTTTTCTTCATAGGTTGGTTGGGGATTATTGGTTGGTTGGATTGGGAAAAACGGACTGGCTGGGGCAGGGATCGGCATGCAAACCGGAGTTCAATCTGGCGAAAAGGAGCTTTCTATTAATAGACATGTGTTTGGGTTGGGGTTGGGGGGCTTAAAACCTGACGGTCCGTATTCCAACAAATCAGACACCGCGTACAGCATATTGAACAACCACTCCGCAAGACGGTGCTTTAAACGCATAGGTGTGTGGCGGTCGTTTTGGATGTCAGGCTTTTAATTTGACTGATCTGAACTGCATCCCGGCAAGCACGGGAACGCCGGCACCGGTCACCGCGTGTCATACAATAACGCAGGCCCGATACCGCAATGGACAGGGGAACCTTGAGCCTGTCACCAACCAATGGCAAACCAATAGCATTGCAGCTTTACGCAAAAGCATTGCACGTTTCCGAAAAGTCTTTTCCATGGAATTTCCACAATTCCCATGCTGGAAAGAATTTTTTGTGCAGGAACTTTTAACCTCCCGGCGCGCCCGGTCAATTCACCAGATCGTTAAGCTCCGCCTTTGGTCTGCTGCCGCCAGGCAATGGGGCTGACGTCATGGGCGCTGGCGAAGCATCGGCAAAGGTGGGCGGCGGAACCGAAACCGCTTTCGACCGCAATGGCTTCAAGTTTCAGGTCGGTGTCGCGGAGCAGGCGCGCCGCGCAGCCCAGCCGGGCGCGAAGCAGTTCTTCGCGGGCGTTGCGGCCCACCTGGCGCTTGAATTCCACCTCGAACGCGCGTTCGGACATGCCGGCGCGGCGCGCCAATTGGGCCAGTTGCAACGGTTCGCGAAAATGTTCCCGCAAGTGAACCACCGCCGCAGTGATGCCCGGGGAATCCGTCACGAACGTGGCGGTGGATCGCCGCGCGATGATTCCCAATGGAGGCACCTTGGTCATTTCCGCCGAAGCCTTGCCTCCGCTCATCAGCCGGTCCAGCAACGCCGCGCCCGCCCGGCCCACGCCCCGCAAATTGACATCCACGGACGACAACGGGATTCGAGCCATCCCCTGCTCGAACCAACGGTTATCACACCCGAGGATGGCGACGTCCTCGGGCACGCGCAGTCCGGCCAATTCGCAGGCGGCCAGCAGATCGATGCCGCGGCGGTCATCGTCGCCCATCACCGCGAGGGGCTTGGGCAGACGTTCCAGTTCCCGCGCCAGCCAGGCGTGGCGCTCTTTGGACGCGACGTGATACAGAGCGCGGCCGGGATGAGCGGCATCGAAATCGAGCCGATGGGTTTGCCGGCCGGCCGCGGCCACCTCGGCTTCGAAACCTTCGCGCACATCGCGGATGTCAGGCCGGTGCTTATAGGCGAAATAGAAAGCGTAATGGACATGACCCAATTCGAGCAGGTGCCGGGCTCCCAGCCTGCCGGCGGCAATATAGTCGACTTCCACGGCTGGGTACGGCAGGTCCAGTTCGGAGGCGATCATACGGACAACCGGGCAACCCGCACGCCGGGCCAGCCACTCCTGCACCCGCTTGCCGGCGCCAATGGCGGCGCCGCCCACTGCTGCGAGGATGCCGTCGGCCTCCGTCTCGGGCAGAATGCCGTGAAACCGCATGGCCGCGTCCAGTTCCCAACCCGCCGTGCGGGCGTAATCCACCGCGCCCCTCAGCAACTCATCGAGATGGAAGTCCGTGACATACAGGACGCGGCGAGGCTCCCCGCCCCGGCCATTACGCGCTGGGCCAGGAACAGGCCGCGCGCGCTTTTTTCCCGATGGTTTACCCGCATACTTCATAACGCGGTGGGGGAGCAGCCGACAGGAGAAGGGTCCGACCTGTTCGCGAGAAAGGTCAGAGCCTCCTCACGCCGGCTGCCACGAATTTTTAAATCCATCCTGCCTCGCGTACGCCTGGCAGAAAATTCGTTTGCAGCGGGAGTATTGGCATTGCTTACCACTTCACCTCGGATAGATAACGCAGGCTTTCGGGAATCTGCTGCTCGGAGGTGGGCGATTCGTCTTCGATGAAATACCATTTAACCCCGACTTTCCGGGCGGCGCGCAATGTCGCCGGAAGGTCAATCTTGCCGGTACCGAGCGCCACGTCGTTGGATACGTCGGTGCCCCCGGTGAGCAGGCCGGTGGGCGTGCTCTTTTTCATGTCCTTGAGATGCATCAATTCCCATCGGCCGCGGTATTTCTCCAGCAACTTCGCCGGGTCCTGCCCGGGATGAAAGATCCAGAAAATATCCATCTCATAATGGACGAGATTCGGCTTGGTCTCGGCCATCAGCAAATCAAAGAGCGTTCCGTTTCCGAAGGGCTGGAATTCGTAGCCGTGGGTGTGGTAGAAGAATTTGATCCCTTGTTTGGCCAAAACTTCGCCGGCATGGTTGAAAACCGCGGCGGCCTCGCGGCACGTCTTTTCGTCAAAGTCGCCTTTGTGTGGAATCCAGGCGCAGCCGGCATATTTCAAGCCCAATGCCTTGGCCTCGCTGGCGACGCCTTCAACGTCATCGCGGTAGCGTTCGTACCCAAAATGGCCGCTGATCGCCGTGATGCCGCGCTGGGCGAGCTGCGCCTTGAATTCCTCCGGCTTGACATTATAGGTGCCGGCCAGTTCGGCGTATTTGATTCCGAAGGTTTTGACTTCGTCCAGTGTGCCCGGGACGTCCTTTTGGAACTGAGCACGCAGGCTGTACAATTGAAGTCCGATGGGCCCTTTGAAGCTATTGCCGGATTGGGCAACCGCGTTGAGGACGGGAAGGGCTGATAGTAGACCAATGCTGCCAAGCAGGAATTTCAAATTTGATTTCATGGCGGGAACCCTACCAACAAAAGCGCGGCAGTGAAAGGCATGTTTTTGGGCCAAGTTCAAATCTCAGGTAAGATGCGCGAGAGACCTATAATCGGGATTTGGAACAGGTCTGGGTCGGCTTTGGGACGGCTTGAAAGTGAAGAATTGTCAATGTTTGCGGTCCTTGGGACGCTGGGACTGGTAAAAGGGGGGATATATATATGAAAACACCAAAACCCAAACATCCAGCTCCAGAAAAGCATCAAGCACCAAAAACCGACACGCTCGAACGTCACGGGTTGTCACGGATTGTCACGGGTCGTGTCACGGGTGGCACTTCGGAATTGGCCCGTCTTTGTTGAGTTGTCACGCTGTCACGGGTCCAGGGGGGTAAAGGGGGGTATGATAAAACGTGGAGTGGGATGAGGAGCGCGGAGCGTCAATTTTGACCATGGCTTGACGCTTGTGCGATCCGGGCAAAACCTTGACTCCGGGCGGACGCCCCTTTATAGCTGCCTCCGAGTCTTGGAATGATGGTTCGCGCCGGCCATGGTCCGGCTGGTCAATCAAACTGAAGCAGTATTACACCCGAAACCACATCGCCAGCGCCCCCGGAGCAAGCTGCGCCGCAGGCGGACCTGGCACGCAAGGATTTTCATCTGGGTTACCGGCCCAGCCTGGATGGAATCCGGGGGATAGCCATCATCCTCGTGATCGGCATTCATTTTAAACTCTTTCGAAATACTTATGGCTTTATCGGGGTTGATCTTTTCTTCGCGTTAAGCGGTTTCCTGATTACCTGCCTGCTGATTGAAGAATGGAAACGGTCGAAGAAAATAAGTTTGAGCTCGTTTTATGCGCGGCGCGCCTTGCGACTGCTGCCGGCTTTGGCCGGCATGCTGGCTGTATTCATTGCCTATGGGGCAATCTTCGACAACCATCGAGAATTCCTCCTTGATCTGAAGGAGGCGGCCATTGCGCTCTTTTACTGCTCAAATTGGACGTTGGCCTTCGATCTCTCGCGCATTGACTTTATGCGCCACACCTGGTCGCTTTCCATCGAAGAGCAGTTCTACCTCATTTGGCCGGCGGTGCTTCTTTTTATGCTCAGGAGAACTTCACCGGCCTCCATTCTTAACTTTATTGTGCTGGGCGCCGTGCTCTCATGGGTGACAAGGGTATTGCTTAATGACAGCACTGCGGCAAGTCTCGGCCGCCTCAGCAACGGCCTGGATACCCGCGCGGACACGCTGCTGCTTGGGTGCGCCGTGGCGGTCGCCCTGGCATTCGGACTGGTCCCGCAAAGCCGCGCGGCGGTTGCCGCACTGCGCTACGCAGCCGCCCTTTCCGTGCTGGGATTGGCCGCAATCGGCTTCACTCTTTCGGCCGACCTGCCCTTCATGGTCCTCTTGGGTTGGTCCCTTATCTCCATCTTTTCGGCGGCCATCATTCTGCAAGTGACGACCACCTCCGGAACCATGCTTCACCGATTTCTGGAGAACCCGATTCTGGTCTTCATCGGTAAAATCTCGTATGGACTCTACCTATGGCATTATCCCATCATGCGCGGGATGATGAGTTTGCGCAAAACCTGGCGGGTGAACGTTCCCCTGGCGATCTGCATCACTGTGGTCGCCACCCTGGCTTCGTACTACCTGCTGGAACTCCCCTGCCTGCGCTTGAAGAAGCGGTTCCAAAAAACAAACACTGAAGGCAACTAGCATGAAGATATTTCTGCTGTCTCTCTTGAGCTTGCTGGCGCTCGCATTGAACGCGCAGATCGCAACCGCCGCCACCCAAACGAATTACGCCGATTACGGCGAACTTTTGCTCGTCAAGCTGGATTCGGCCCCTTTCCCGCACCCGTTGCGCGCGGAAGGCCACAAATATCAGAACGAATTTTATTCCGCCGACCAGCATTACCAGGACAACACGGTGGGGATTTTTATCCCCAAAAATTTTCATCGGACGGGCCACTCCGTCGATTTCGTGGTTCACTTTCACGGGTGGCGCAACCATGTGGAGAAAGTTTTGCAGCATTACGAACTGGTCGAGCAGTTCGCGGAGGCGCAGCCCAACGCCGTGCTCGTCGTGCCGCAAGGACCGTATGACGCGCCGGATTCATTCGGCGGCAAGCTGGAGGACCAGGACGGTTTCAAACGTTTCATGAGCGACGTCATGGCGGCTTTGCGTGAGCACAAGATCATTGCCAACGAGACGCTGGGAAACATTATTCTTTCCGGGCACAGCGGCGGTTACGAGGTGATTTCGTCCATTCTCGCGCAGGGCGGCCTCACCGACCACGTGCGTGAAGTCTGGCTGTTCGACGCGCTCTACGGACGAACGGAAAAATTCATGAACTGGTTCGACCATTCCCAAAACACGCGCTTCATCGACATCTACACCGAGCACGGTGGCACGAAAACAGAAACGGAAAAATTAATCGCGGATTTGACGCAGAAGAAAGCCGCTTTTCTGGCGAAGAAAGAGACTGAGGTGACACCCGCGGAGTTGCGCCAGAACCGGCTGGTTTTTATTTTCACGGACCTGCCACATGACGACGTGCCGATGAAACACCGCGCGTTTGCCGAGTATCTGAAAACGCGCTTTTGAATCAGGGCACTCCGAAAACTCGTCCGACACTGCTGCTTGAAAGTGGAGTTCACTTTGTCGCAAATTCGGTTTTAATTTCCACACTCGGGGCCAGCCTCAGCCGCAGCTCGCCATTTCAGTTAAATTCATGCTTGGACTCAAATTTCGAATTCCATAGCCCGTTTTTCAATTGCTCCTCAAGGGCCTTGCTTTTATAAAGCCATGTGATGTCCATTTCGCGCTGCCTTGGTTTTCTGCTGGCTGGCCTTATTTCAGGCAGTGCGGCGTACGCGCAGGCGGAGGTTCTCAATTATCAAGGGCGCATCAGTGTGGATGGCGTTCCATTCTCGGGCGCGGGCCACTTTGCGTTCCTGATTCAGGATACCAATGGCGCGATTCTTTGGACTTCGGGCGATATTCCGTTCCAGGGAAGAACCAATCTGCCGGCTGGCACTGTGAACCTGGCGGTCCGGGATGGGCTCTATTCCGCCCGCCTGGGTGATCCTGCCGCGGGGATGCCGACGTTGGAGGCCGCTCTGTTGACGCAAGCCGTGGGGCCAAAGTTGCAAGTCTGGTTTAATGATGGCAGGCGCGGCTGGCAACCAACCGGCGATATGTCACTCGCCACCGCACTCGCTGCCAGTCGGAACAATCCATCCGGATCCAGCGACCCCGTCCTGCGCGAGGTCCGGGAACTGCGGGCCTTGGTGGAACACCTGCAATCGAACCAGCGTCCGGCGCCAGCCCAACCCGCTCCGCCGAGTATCGCCACCGTTTCCATCGGCGACAGCCCCGCGTTGGGAAGTGCGGACGCACCGTTAGTACTGGTGGAATTCACCGATTACCAGTGTCCGTTCTGCAAACGATTTCATGACCAGACCTTGTCGCAACTGGTGACCAATTACGTGGAGACTGGCAAGCTGCGAATCGTCAGCCGGAACCTGCCGCTGTCTTTCCATGCCAACGCCGATCCGGCGGCGGAGGCGGCATTGTGCGCGGATCAGCAGCACCAGTATTGGGCAATGCGCGAGAAGCTCTTCGCCAATGCGGAAATGCTGACCACCAACAACTTCATCAAGGCCGCCGGGGAGTTGAAGCTGGATGTTGACGCATTCCAAAGTTGCCTGACCGCCCGGACATTTGCGGAGCGGATCAAGAAGGACGGTCAGGATGCCGGAGTGGTCGGCATAACGGGCACGCCTTCCTTCGTGCTGGGCAGGGCGGCGAAGGACGGCAAAGTGACCGGCGCGGTGCTTGTAGGGGCGCTGCCGTACGCGTCGTTCGAGGCGGAGTTGCAAAAGCTGTTGACGGCAAAATGAACAGGTTGGAAAAGCAAAGTTCTCAAGAGATTATGATTAAGATCAGGATACAAGGAGGGCATGAATCGGACTGCGTCTGAAAAAAGTCCCGGGACCGGCGCGGTGATGACGGCTATGCTGTTGGGCTCCCTGGCATTGGGGCTGGCTTACAACAAAAGCAGTCCGCTCGGCGTTCATGCTTTGGAACCTCCGGCGACAGCTTCTTCTTCCTTGCCGCCAGCCAGGCGAACTGGCTACTTCAATGAAACCCTTTCCCTGACCTTCGAAGGAGCCGCATCGCCAACCGTAAGCGGTTCGGCCAGCCCACCAAACGGAGTGACCATCCCCGGCTTGACCTGGCCGGAGGTGAAGACACTTTTGGCGAAAAACCAAATTGTCCTCGTGGACGCGCGCGCAACTCAATATTATCAGGCAGGCGCGATCCCAGGCGCGGTTTCCCTGCCCGCGCCGACTTTCAACTCGGCCATCGCGGCGTTCACAACCCAGTATGTCACCAACACACCGCTGGTAATTTATTGCAGTTCGCCCCAGTGTCCGCTGTCGCATAACGTGGCCGAGGCGCTCATTACGCGCTACGGCTATGGCAACGTGAAACTCATGCCCGGCGGCTACCAGGAATACACGCTCGCGGAGAACAAGGGAGCCCCCAAGTGAAAATCACGTTTGAACTCGATGTCAGGCTGATGATTCGCTGGCTGCTCGGAGTGGTGCTGCTCTGGGCGGCGGTCTCGAAACTCGCCAACTTGCAGGATTTTCACGCCAGCCTGCTGGCTTACAAACTGCCGTTGCCGTCAGTGGCTTTGCGCGGCGTGGCGATCTTCCTTCCATGGTTGGAGTTGCTCTGCGGGTTGATGTTGTTGGCGGGCGTACGCTCCGATGCGGCACTCCCGTGGGCAATGATACTTTTTGGAGTTTTCACCGCCGCCACCGGTCAGGCGTGGGCGCGCGGCCTGGATATTTCATGCGGCTGCTTCAACCTGCAGTTGGTCGGGTTGGAGGCAAATGGGATCGATGGGTTGGCCAAGTTCCTGGAATCGGTCGGATTTGCCTTTTTCCGCGCGTTACTGTTGCTCGCGGGCGCAGTTTTTCTGTTTCGCAGCCAGTTCAAGTCGGTGGCAAGCGGGGATGCCCTTCCGGCTTGATGGGGTACGGGGCGCAGATTAATCGCGCAGCTTGACCGGCAAGGCGCAATTTGAGGACATTCCCAGCACAGCGGATGAGCGTGAAGAATTCTAATCAAGGTGGCGGCCCACGGCGTGGTCGCATCTTGATTTGGCCGCTCATCGGCTGCACATGCGATTCGCCGAGGGTCGAAGTTTTCTTGCGTTCGGCATCGACTTCGGAACCGGGGTGAGCAAAAACGAGCATTGCGCTCCGACCTCCCTACGAGGTCAATGATAGGGAATTTATCAGGCTGGCGGAGTTGGCGAAGGCGTGAAGCCGGGCGAAGCAAACCAATTATGCACGCACCCAACCAGTCCACAATGACCTCAATAATAGGCTTGCAATCCAGCGCGAACTCTTCGTAGCATGGTCCCGCTTTCCGGGTTCTTTATGAAACAGCCGATTCTGCGGTTTTTGAGCGTGGTGCTGGGCAGCTTTCTCGGGATGGTGACACCCGCCTTTTCCCAAGGCAATCTCGTCCCACCGGGCCCGCCGGGACCGACCATGAAAACGCTCGCCCAAATCGAGCCGCGCACGCCGATTTCGTCCCTGCCGTTCACGATTACCAACTCTGGTTCCTACTATCTCACCACAAATCTGGGCGGCGCTTCGGGTCAGAACGGAATTATGGTGCAGGCCAGCGGAGTCACTCTTGATCTGGAAGGTTTCGCTCTTACTGGAGTTGCCGGGTCGCTTCAGGGAGTGTCGGTTGGTTTGCCGGTGCAAAACTTCGCGCTCTATAACGGCACAATCAGTGGCTGGGGCGGGAACGGGGTTGGGAGCGGCAGCGCCGCCAACTCTGACTTCCAACACCTGCGGATTTCCAACAACGGCGGCACCGGGTTGGTCGCCGGTTTCAGCAGCACCATTAATGCGTGTGTCGTGACCGCCAATGGTTCCGCTGGCATCAGCGCCGGGGAAGCTTCCACAATCAGTGGTTGCGTCGCCCGGACCAACCTTGGCGATGGAATAGTCGTCAGCGTCGCCTGCCTCGTGGAAAACAACACCTGCGATGGCAATGGCAACGGTGGAACCAGCGCCGGCATCCATGCCCTGGGAACGGCCAACCGTATCGAAGGAAACCTGTCCGCGTTCAATAATGGCCGGGGATTCGCCGCGGATGGCATTCGGAATCTCATCGTCAAGAACAGCGCCCGAGGCAACACCGGCCCTGATTACGCCATCGCAGCCAGCAATAATTACGGTCAGCTTTACCTGAACCCGGGTGATGCCTTCACGAACAACAATCCTTGGGCGAATTTCTCCTCCACTTGCCCGACCAACCAGGCAGAGTGCAATGGCCTTTGCGCCGTAGTCGCGACGGACGCCAACAATTGCGGCACTTGCGGGAATGTTTGCCCGCCGCTTACCAATGCCAGTCCTGCCTGTATCAGCGGCAACTGCGGCATTGGGAGTTGCAACCCCGGCTTCCTGGACTGCGACCTGAACGCCGCCAATGGTTGCGAGGTCAACAAGAATACCGACCCGAACAATTGCGGCAATTGCGGCGTTAGCTGCCCGAACGTGCAAAACGCTACGCGGGCATGCAACGCTGGAAATTGCGGCATTGGCAGTTGCAACGCGGGATATGCCGATTGCAACGCCAACCCCACGGACGGCTGCGAGGTCAATACGGCCATTGACGTGAGCAATTGTGGCGCGTGCGGCAACTCGTGTTCGGCGCCTCATGTGGCCACTTCGACTTGCGTGACCGGGGCCTGCCACATCCAAAGTTGCACTCCCGGTTTTTCTGACTGTGACGGCCTGGAGGCAAACGGTTGCGAGGTGAACACCGCCACCGATGCCAATCATTGTGGGAACTGTAGTACCGTTTGTGGAACGGTCTCCAATGCCAGCACGGTGGGGTGCAGTTCCAGCACTTGCACTATCTTTGCCTGCAATGCCGGTTTTGCGAATTGTAACAACCTGTACTCGGACGGGTGTGAGGTCAACGTCAACACCAGCGTGAGTAATTGCGGCTCCTGCGGTCACGTTTGCTCCGCAAACAACTGCACGCCCAGTTGCAGCGCCGGAACATGCGTCGATTCCTGCAACGCCGGCTTTGCCAATTGCGACAATAATCCGTCGAACGGGTGCGAGGTCAACCTCGGCAATGATCACAACAACTGCGGCAGTTGCGGTCACGTTTGTACCGTAGCCCAGACGTGTGTCAGTGGAGTGTGCATGTGATCACGAAGAGGCTAAAAGCATTTGGGGTGGCCGCGGTCCTGGGGTTGGTGGTTTCCTCCCAAGCTGCTTCCTCCGTCAACAGCACGAACCGTTACGCTTATTCCGCCAACGTGGGCTGGATCGACGCCCGGGCCGACACGACCAACGGCGCGGTGATCGGCGAGTACGTTTGTTCGGGCTATCTGTATGCGGCGAACGTCGGCTGGATCAGCCTGGGCAATGGCGCACCCACCAACGGAATCCAATATCAAAATGCCTCCGGCACGGATTTTGGAGTAAACAACGACGGCTTGGGCAACTTGCGCGGTTACGCCTACGGAGCAAACATCGGCTGGGTCAATTTCGAGAATGTCGGCGCTCCGAAGATTGATCTGCTCACCGGCAATTTCACCGGGAGCATTTACTCCGCCAACGTCGGTTGGATCAGCCTCAGCAACGCGGTGGCTTACGTCCAGACGGATGTCGTTCCCGGTGGGACGGATTCCGACCACAACGGATTGGCGGACGCCTGGGAATACCTGTACTTCGGACACTTGGGCGTGAATCCCAACGCCGACCCCGACGGTGATGGCATGAGCAACCTGCAAGAATATCTTGCCGGCACTGATCCATTGAACGCTGGCGACAATTTGCGGGTCACCTCCTACAGCTTCCAGCCGGGCGGAACGAATATCAGCCTGACGTGGTCAAGCAAACCCACCAGGCTTTATTACATGCAGGCGCGCCTTGACTTGAATCCGTTGACGCCTTGGTTTGACAAGACCGCAGGCGTGCTCGGCAGCGTAGGGTTTACAAGCGGCCTGTTTGTGGATACCAACGCGCCGTCGCAGTTCTATCGTGTCCGCGCCAAGCGCGCCCTTGCGCCGTAGTTCACCACGACTCGTGGCAGCCGACGTAGGGAAGCTCTGATTTCTCGTTCGAACCGCTCCCGCCGCAGCGCCAGCGGAAGAGCAGGACCCACACGGGTCATTCCTTGGCCGTTGGTCCTTGAACATTTCCCGCGCTATCTCCCCGCTCCGAAAACGCTGTCGAGGATGACTTCCTTGATTTTCCAGATCAAAGCCATGGTCATGGCGAGGGGCAGCAGAACCAGGAACACCAACAACCACATGGTGTTGGTGTTCAGACTGAGTGGAAAAATCCAGTCAGGCAAGGGAACCAGCGAGGGAAAGCGCAGGATAAGGCTGAGAGACAGTCCCAACAAGAGAATGGCGAACACGAGATAGCGATTGAGGGAGGTGAAGTGACGGGTTTCCTCGCGGAGGTGTTCATCGGGCAGCATGGCGCCGAGCCGGTACAAAACGAGATTCAAGGTGCTCAGAAACAGCAGTCCCGTGACGCCCATCACACCCACCACCGCAGTGAAGAACCGTTCGTTCGGCATCTGGCTCCACCAGTATAGAAACGGGCTGAGCCCCAGGTTCACCATCGCGAGCAGTTTGGCCCGGTCCAGTGTTCGGTGCCAGATCCGCTCCTGCTTTTGAAAGGAACCGAGCTGCCATAGCCCGATGCAAAGCCAGCCTGTGACAATGAGTGGCGGGACGATGTTGAACGATCTCAGGATTTCGGTCTTGGCCGTCTGCACACAAATGATGAGCGCAAAGGGCAGGCCCCAAAACAACGCGGACAGGCCGCGCACGAGCCGTCCCAGCGAGCGCAGCAGCTCCCCGTTGGTTGCGGGATCAAGCATGGCCGTGGGCTCGGATTCAGGCCTTGGTTCCAAGGTGCGACTGGTCAAAAGTAAGGTAAGTGTAATCCTTCAGCCCGCGC
This sequence comes from Verrucomicrobiota bacterium, assembly GCA_021325145.1. Classification (GTDB taxonomy): domain Bacteria; phylum Verrucomicrobiota; class Verrucomicrobiia; order Limisphaerales; family Pedosphaeraceae; genus JAJPHR01. Next base: position 25,261 of record JAJPHR010000077.1, read on the forward strand.
TCGTAATCGGCCAGCAGGCGCATGGCTTCGGAAGGTTTCATGCGGTCGGATTTGATGGCTTCGTCGATCTGCACTTTCATCAACCGCTTGAGTTCGTTTTCGTCGTACTGCACCGAAGCGAGCGCCTGACCGATGGTCGTGCCTTCGATGATCTCTTCCACATAATAACCGGCGGGTTCATCCGGATCGAGAAAGACATGGACTTCATTGACCCGGCCAAAAAGATTGTGGAGGTCGCCCATGATGTCCTGATACGCGCCCATGAGAAAAAAGCCAAGGTAATAAGGCTCGATCTGGCCGTTGCCGTTGGAACTGAGCTTGTGGAGCGGCAGCGTATCCCGGACATCGCGCAGGTCGATGAACTTGTTGATCTGGCCGTCGGAATCGCAGGTAATATCCACCAGCGTCGCTTCACGGGCGGGCCGCTCGTTGAGGCGGTTGATGGGCATGATGGGAAACAACTGCCCAAGCGCCCAATGATCGAGCAGCGATTGGAAGACGGAAAAGTTGCAAAGATACTGGTCGCCGAGGCTGTCTTCGAGCTTGCGAATTTCCTCGGGAACATAGGCTTGATCACGAAAGCTCTGGACGACTTCAAGGCCGATTTCCCAATAAAGATTTTCGATCTTGGCCTTGTCGGGCAACTCGAGCATGCCCAGGGTGAACATGTGATGCGCATCATCCTTCCGTTCGAGCGCATCATGGTAGGCCTCAAGTTTGTTCAGCTTGGCAAGGTTTTTGCGAATGTCCAGGAGTTCCTTGACAAGGGGATGTTCGTTGTCGCTGTACTGGATTTCGGCCGCATTCCGGATCTTTTCGATCGAACCAAAGACTTCCACGATCAGGACGCTGTGATGCGCGACAATGGCGCGGCCGCTCTCGCTGATAATGTTGGGATGGGGGACTTTCTCGGCGTTGCAAACATCGGCAATGTAGTAGACGATGTCGTTGGTGTACTCCTGCAAGGTGTAATTGGTCGAACTATCGAAAGCCGAGCGGCTGCCGTCGTAATCGACGCCCAGCCCGCCACCGACGTCCACATATTCGATGGGAAAACCCATTTTATACAGCTTGGCATAAAAGCGGGACGCCTCCTGGACGGCTTTCTTGACCGTGAGTATGTCCGGAACCTGTGAGCCAATGTGGAAATGGAGCAGCTTGAAGCAGTGGCCGAGATTTTCGGTTTTCAGCATTTCAGTCGCGGCAAGCAGTTCCGTCGTGCTCAGGCCGAACTTGGCATTTTCGCCGCCGCTTTCCGCCCATCGGCCCGCCCCCTTGCTCAACAGACGCGCGCGAATGCCGATGTGGGGCTCGACGCCCAATTGTTTGGAAATGGAGATGATCTGGCGCAGTTCCTCGAGTTTCTCGACCACCATGATCACCTTCTTGCCCAGCTTCAGGCCGAGGATGGCCATCTTGATGAACCCGGCATCCTTGTAGCCGTTGCAAATGATCAGGCTGCCCATCTGGCTCTGCAAGGCCAGGCCCGCGAACAGCTCCGGCTTGCTGCCGACCTCCAGCCCAAATTGATACGGCTTCCCGGCGTCCAAAATTTCCTCCACGACTTCGCGGAGTTGATTGACCTTGATGGGGAACACGCCGCGGTAATTGCCCTGGTAGTTGTACTCCGCGATGGAATTGCGAAACGCCAGGTTCACCGACTCGACCCGATGGCGGAGAATGTCCTGAAACCGGATCAGCAGCGGGAATTTCAAATCGCGCGCCTTGGCCTCCTCGATGACGTCCGTGATGTCCACGGGCGCGCCCGCCTCCTGAAGCGGCGTCGCAATGACGCGCCCGGCTTCGTTGATGTCAAAATACTTCGCGCCCCAGCGATGGATATTGTACGTGTTGCGGGCGGCCTGAAGATCCCAGGGTTGCGAGGCGTCGGTCGGGTTGCTCATGTCACATGCACTTCTTCTAAACAGCGCACTATAGGATGGTGGTGTTAGAATTCAATAGGAGTCACGCAAAAAGTTTTGGGCGAACGAATCGCGCGCCGTGGCTCTCAAGGTTCTTCCGGTTAAAGGCGGCGGATTAATGGCTCAAATCATGGAGAAACGAAGAAGATGGTGGTAGGAACTGGATTCGAACCAGTGAAGGCGTAAGCCAGCAGATTTACAGTCTGCCCCCGTTGGCCACTTGGGTATCCTACCAGCCAGGTCCCGCAAGATAACGCGGGCCGCACATTAAGCCAAACGGCCCCGTGCTTGTCAACAGGCCCCATGTGGCCTAACGTACCAGGTATGTTCGACACGCTGAGCAGCAAACTCCAGAATGCCTTCAAGAACCTGCGCGGCCTCGGCAAAATTTCCGAGGCCAATGTCGCTGATTCCTTGCGCGAGGTCCGGCTCGCCCTGCTGGAGGCCGATGTCAATTTCAAGGTCGCCCGCGATTTCATCGAACGCGTCAAAACCAAGGCTCTCGGCCAGGAAGTCATCCAAAGCATCCAACCCGGCCAGCAAATCATCAAGATCATCCATGACGAATTGGTCGAACTTCTGGGCTCGGCCAACGATGGCCTGAATTTGAGCGGCAACCCGGCCTGCGTATTGATGGTGGGTTTGCACGGCTCCGGCAAAACCACCTCCAGCGCCAAGCTCGCCCGGTTGCTCCTCAAGCAAGGCCGCACCCCGTTGCTGGTGGCTGCGGACGTTTTTCGTCCGGCCGCCATGGATCAATTGGAAACCCTCGGCAAGCAGGTCGAAATCCCGGTCTTCGTCCGCAAGGGCGAAACCGACGTCCTCAAAATCGCTCGCGGCGCGCTCGAATATGCGAAGGAGAACAATCGCAACACGTTGATTTTCGACACCGCCGGACGGTTGCAGATCGACGAACCGCTCGTCCAGGAATTGGTCCGGCTGCGCGACCTCGTCAAACCGCAGGAAATCCTGCTGGTGCTCGACGCCGCTACCGGTCAGGAAGCCGTGAACGTGGCGACGCATTTCGATCAGGCGTTAACAATCACCGGCTCCATTCTCACCAAATTGGACGGTGACGCCCGCGGCGGCGCGGCCTTGAGCTTGAAAGCAGTCACCGGCAAGCCGATCAAACTCGCCGGCACCGGCGAAAAGGTCGAGGAATTCGAGCCGTTCCATCCGGATCGCATGGCCTCGCGCATCCTTGGCATGGGTGACGTGGTCAGTCTCGTCGAACGCGCCGCCGAAGCCGTGGACATCGACGAAGCCAAGCGCATGGAGGAGAAGATGCGCAAAGGCCAGTTCACGCTGGAGGATTTTCTCGAACAATTCCGCCAAATGAAAAAGCTGGGCCCGCTCGAAAGCATTATCGGCATGCTGCCTGGCGGATCGGATATGTTAAAAGGCGCGGATTTGGGGAAGCAGGAAAAGGAATTCCGCCGCATGGAGGGGATGATTTGCGCGATGACGCCGAAGGAGCGCCAGCAACCGCAAATCCTCAACGCCAAACGCCGCATCCGCATCGCGAAGGGCAGCGGCGTGAGCGTGACCGAACTCAACACGATGCTGAACAAGTTCTACCAGATGCAGCAGATGATGAAGAAGATGGGCAAGTTCCAGCGCATGATGATGAAACGTGGCGGGATGCCCGGGATGCTGGGGAGTTAAGATTTTCGTCGGTGACATTGAACGAAGGGTGGAAGATACAAGGGAACCACAGATTTTTCCACGACGCCAAAGGACGCGGTTCTGCCGTGCAGTGAAACATCCGGGCTACGACTTCAACGGCGCGCCGACGCTAATCCCGTGCTTTAGACAATAAGCGCCGTTTACCACATATTTGTCCGCCCAATGTTTTAGTTTCGAGCGTTCCTCGGCGGACAAGGCCCGAACGATTTTGGCCGGCGTGCCCAAAACAAGTGATCCCGCCGGAATCTGCATTCCACCCGGCACCACCGTCTTGGCGCCGATCAGAGATTGATCACCCACTATCGCACCGTCCAGGACGACCGCACCCATGCCCACCAACACCTCGTTTCCGATGGTGCAGGCATGCACGATCGCGGAATGGCCGACGGTGACGTAGTCGCCGAGGATACACGGATACTCGTCCGCCAGATGCACAACGGCGTTGTCCTGGATGTTGGTGCCTTTGCCGATGATGATTCGATTGATGTCACCCCGCAGCACCGCGTGATACCACGCGCTTGAATAATCGCCCATCGTGACATCGCCAATGACCACGGCGCTGCTGGCCACGTAAACGCCGTGGCCCAGTTTGGGCTGCACGCGCAAAAATGTGTCCAATTGGTGGCTCAAAGCTTCCATACGTTGCTCCAACAGTTTAACTCACGATGAGGAGGCGCGAAACACCAAAAAACCAAACACCCAAGCTCCAGATCCAAATTTCAAGCCGCCACATCGCTTTGGAGTTTGTGGCTTGGAGTTTTTCTGAAGCTTGGTGTTTGGTTTTGGTGTTTCACCCGCCGGTTACAATCCCGTCGGATGATCCAAAAAAACCCACGGCACTTTGAACCGTCGCGATAAATCGGCCGCGAGCGCCTTCACACCAAACGTCTCGGTGGCGTAATGGCCGCCATAGAAGACATTCAGGCCCAGTTCCTCCGCCAACGCATAAGTCCAGTGCGGCCCTTCTCCGGTAATGAATGTGTCCACCCCCTCCTTCGCCGCCAGTTTCAACTGGCTGCCCGCACCGCCGGTCACCACGCCAATTCGACGGCACGCCTCACCGCCGCCCGGCAATAATTTGGGCGGCGCGCCCAGGACGCAATGCAGCCGCCTCCCCAGTTCCACGCGCGCAATGTTCGCTGTGGTTTGGAATCCGATGAACTGGCCTTTGTCGAAAAAGAATGGCTGCAGACGGCGCAATCCCAGAGCAGCGCAAAGCCGGGCATTGTTGCCAAGCCGCGGATGCGCATCCAGCGGCAGATGCGAACTGTAAACCGCGAGATTATTGTCGATCAGCAGCCGCAACATCTCATGGCGCTTGCCCGTCCAGGGATGCGTGGCCGACCAGAAAAGTCCATGATGCACGATCAATAAATCCGCCTTTTCCTCCACCGCCATCCGAACCGTCGCCAGGCTCGCATCCACAGTCGCAGCGATGCGCGTGACCGTGCCACGGTTCGTAACCTGCAATCCATTGGCCGCGCCATCGTAATCCTGCACGTTCGCCGTGCGCAACAGCCGGTCGCAATACGTGACCAAGGTGGAGAGCGCCACTTTCGCCATGTCCCTAGCCAAGCAGAGCCGAACGCGAAAGGCAAAGAGAAAGGCCATCCCAGTTTCTGCGTTAAATTCAAAGAATTGCGGCAGCCGAACGCAAACCTTAACCCGAGTGCCGCAGGTAAAGTTTGGAAGAAACGGACTTAAGAGCCTATCTCGGTAGGGCGCGTCACTCCGTACGCGCCGACGGCGGGCAGAGGACTGCCCGCCCTACCGAGATAGGTTCTAAGCCGTCGGCTGGCGCCAGTTCAAACTGAATCAACCGGCAGGGAACCCTCGCCCGCTGTCTTGCGAATGAACACCACGTTTTCCGTCTTTCCCTCGAACGCGTCGTCGTGGGAAACCAGCAGCAGTTGATCGAGGCGGCTTTCGCCCGCATGCTGCAAGCGCACGATCGCATCGGCCAGCTTTTCGCGGCTGTCGGCGTCCACGCCGTAAGTCGGTTCGTCGAACACACAGAAGTTCAAGCCACTGAATTCCTGGATCATGGCCAGCGTCATGGCCAGGGCGATTTTGGTTTGCTCCCCGCCCGAGAGCATCGCGAAGCGGCGCTCGCCCGGATCGATGCGCAGGCTGTAACGCTCGGCGCTCCACTCCAACTCGATGGGCTCCGGATTGATCTGATTGAAAATCTGCTGCGCGCGTCCGGCAATCCGATGGCAAACACGCTCGGCCACCAGTGGCGCCGCTTTTTGTAAAATCTGCCGGGCCTTTTGCGTCAACTGGGCGCAGGCTTCGAGCTTGCGCCGGCCAGCCAGCGCAGTTTCCTTCTCCTGGCACGCGGTCTGCCACTCGGCGAAGCGCGTGCCTTCGCGCTTAACTTCCTTGCGGGCGCTCTCCCATTTTTCCAAATCGACGCTGAGCCGCTGGCCCGCCTCTTCCGCCCGTTGACGCGCCGCTGCCAATGCACCCGGATCGAACTCGCGTTTTGCCGCCTCATGCAGCGCTTCCTTTTGGCGCAGCGACTGGGTTGCTTGTGACTCGGCTTCACTCGATTGCTCAAGGGCCTTCAGCAACTCCGGCAGGCGATCGGCCATTGGCTTCGCCCCCAAATACTTTTCATGGCCCGGGCGATTGTCAGCCATCAATCGTTGTTGTTCCCGCAGATCGTCCTCCAATCGAGCGAAAGGCAGGAGTTTTTCATCGAGTGCAGTTAAAAGCTTCGCCGCGGTCGCCATTGCTTCATCGGCTTTTGCGGCCTCGGCACCTTGTTCTTCGATTTTGGCGGTCAACTCACTGGCCTCAATTTCCATTTCCTTGAGTTGTTCCTGCCTGTTCTTCACATCGCGCTCCGCGCCAACTCGTTCGCTTCGTTGCTTCTCGAACTCGCCAAAGCGTTCCTCCAGGTCGTCGGCCGTCTTTTCGAGCGCACTCGATATCTGGCGGCAAAACACCCGTTGCACCTTGAGCAATTCCCCAAGCGCTCCGGCATTCAACGCATCTCCAGTCTTATCCAGGCAGTCCTCCATCCTCACTGGAGCCGGAGGTTGGAATTGCAGGCGCGCCGAATGGGCGGGAAGATAGTCGCGCAGGATTTCAAAATGTCGTTGCGTTTCGGAAGGAAACAAATTGTTGCCGGCACTGATCAGCGACTCAATGTCCCTGGCAATCGATTTTTTTAATTCCGTCCGCTGGCCGTCTTCTTTGACGAGCTTTTCCAGCAGCGCTTTCGCCTTTTGATGCGCCGCTTTGGCTTCTTGATATTCCTTGGAGAGCCGCTTGATCTCTTTTTCGTGGGTGGAGACATTGGCCTGAACTTTCTTCGGTTCAAATTGCCGGCACCTTTCCTTGAGAAAAGGGCAAACACCCCCGGTGATTTCCTTGAGTTGCTCGGAAAAGCTCTCCTTGAGTTTTTCAGTTTCCGCGAGCTTTTTCGCGAGCGATTGCTCCGCCTTTCCGGCGCGCTCCTCGTCTGCGCGAGCTTGCGTGAGGGCCTTCGAATCCCAGTCCGCGATGGTTTTCGCGTCCGCCAGAATGGCTTCCGTCTTCGTCGAAAGATTTTCAACGTGCGCCACCAGCGTTTCCCTCCAATGATTCAGCGCCTCACGGGACCGGCGCGCAGCCTCGGTTGCGGCTGACAACCGGTCGAACCCGGGCTGGCTCTCCTGCCGGGCTTTTCGGTCCTGTTCAACCTGTTCCCGCAATTGGCCTGCTTTCTTGAGGCGCGCTTCCTTTTGCTGCGTGTAATTCGCCGCCTGCTGGCGCGCGGCCCGGGCTTTTTCCTGGGCGGCGGTTTTTTGGTTCGCAGCCTCAGCCCGCTGTTCCTTCAGGCGGGTTTTCTCCCGCTGCTGCTCCTGAAGCCGTTGCAACGCTTCCGCGGCTTTCATGTAGCTGTCGTGGGCAGCCTGGGTCGCATTTGCCGTTTCGACGGCTTGTCGTGATTCCCGAACACGTTGCTCGTCCTCCTGCTTCTTCTGCGCGGCCAATTTGAGCAGGTTGTGGGCTGACTCAAGCGCGGATTTCGCGTCGCGATACGCCTGCTCCTTTTGTTCGAAAGCTTGCTTCTGCCCGTCGGCGTCCTTTTTTTCCTTCCGACCCGACTCGACCTTCTGCTCCAATTCATCGGCCTCCCGTTGCCGAAGCTTAACCTTCTCCGGACTGCTCGCCCGTTCGCGGATGCGCTCCTCGATGGTGGCCAATTTGGTATCGCGTTCGTGGATCAACTCGGCGAAGCGATCGACCACGGGCTTGAGCTTCTCGAAACAATCCCGAAAGATCTCCACATCCAGCAATGGTTCGAAATGCCGGCGCGCCTCGGCTGGCTTCGAATCGAACGGCCACGTGAGACGGCCCTGTTTCACGCCCACGAGTTTCGAGAACAATTCCGAGAGACGGGCCTGGTCTGGAAAGCCGAGCAGCCGGCATAGATAAGCCGAGACTTCCTCATCACCTTCCGCTTCGATGCTTCCATCCTGGACCAGGATTACTTTAGAACGTCTCTTGCTCTGAATACCCAATCCGCGCTCGACACGGTACGCCTGGCCGCCCTGCTCGAACACCACGTCGATTTCTCCCGCCCGCTTGCCCGCGCGCACGAGGTACGTGGCCACGTCAAATCCCTCCTCGTAGATGGGCCGGGTGACAAACAACGCATAGCCGAGGCTTTCAATCAGCGTGGATTTTCCGTGCCCATTATTCCCGGCGATGCGGTTGACGCCCGGCTCGAATCGCACCGTCACTCCATCCCCGCCGGGGCCTTCGCCGTACGATTTGATGTTCTTGAGGCGTATGGAGCGAACAATCATGGTTGGCCGCCTCCCTCTGCGCCGACAACAGCAGCCGGTTGGCTCGCAGCTTCAACCGATTCAGTGGCGGACTGGATTTTTTCGACCAGCGGACTGGCCGCAATAAGCTCCGCCAGCTCGTCCGCCGAATTCTTCGCGCGAACACCTTCCTTTAGTTGAAAAAACAGGTTCGTGATCGCTTCCTGCTCCCCGTCGAGTCCCCACAAGTTTTCTTCGTCAACCAGGGCTCGGATGGACATTCGCTCGATCTCTTCGCGCGAGAGCGGCGTCTGGCCTCCGGCGATTTGCAAACCGGCCGACTCCAGGTTAATGGCGGAGGCGTCCAGCGACACAGCCTTTACCCCGGCGGCGCGCTCAATGTTCTGCGCGGCCATCGGTAAATCCAGCGCGATGCGCCCGAGATTTACCTTGCCGGTCAGGTGCAGCGAAATCGCCGCCTCGGGAGGCGCGAGATTCGCGAGGATCAACTCGACAGCCGCCTTTTCCAACGCGGCGGCTCCGTCCTTGAGCTTGTTTCCATACGGGGTGCAATCCAGATTCAGATGAATGACGGGCCGGCGCGGATTGCTCCGGACTTGCAGCGTTTGCAAAGGTTGCGCGGCAGACGGATCGATTTCCACCCAGGCATAACCTCGCGAGACCGGGTCGCCGCGTTTGTCCCGGTCGTAGTGCGACTCGGTTAATTCACAATTCTCAGGCGAGCCGGGATTGCACGCCCAACCCTCGTGAATCATGGGCTTGTGAATGTGCCCCAGGGCCAGGTACGCGACCCGCTCGCGAATGCGCGCCAGGTCCTCCCTGGAAAACCCGCCGCCTTCGCCCACGAAATAATCCGGACCTGCATGCAACAGCAGCACGTGAGGTCGCCCGGCTTCAAACCGCTCCACCAACGTGCGCACTTTGTGCGGAGTCGCCGCACCCAGATAACCGGCCCCGACAAACCGCACTCCGCCCAGATCGAGCCACGCTCCGCGGCGAGTCTCCGGTTTCCACGGTTCCAGCACCGGTCCCTCGGGACCGAATCGCGCTGCCAACAGCTTCAACAAGCCATCATCCGCGAGATAATCCAGCCAAGTCGGCTCATCCGAGTTCAGCAGGGCCTTGTCGTGATTGCCCGCGATGGCAATAACTGGAATGCCCGCGGCCTTGAGTTTGGCGAGGATCTCCTGCGCCTGGCGCAGATGCGGCGGCTCCACCTGCGGCCGGTCGAACAAATCACCGGCCAGTAGAAAGGCATCCGCCTTCTCCGTGATCGCCTGTTCCGCGATGTAGCCGAAAGCGACGGCAAAATCCGAGTCCGGTAGCCGGCCGTCCAGCCGTCGCCGTCCGAGGTGAATGTCCGCCGCATGAACGAGTTTTATTATGCTGCTCAACCAGCTTATCCCAACTCGCTCCCGGCTCGTGAGCAAGCCTTAAGTTCTTCCGGCTACGATCCAGGGTGCATTGTTCCCACGAGGAGTGCAGCGTCCTCCGAAAGACGCCGTTATGTTGCGTATTGGGCAATGTTGAGAAGCGTCTTGTGACACCGGCGAACTTGGGGACCCGGAACCGCGGCCGCTCCACTATTGGCCATTACCGTTGCGGCTAACCAGCCCTCGCCAACCGCCGCGCAGCACTGATTTTCGCAAACCTCGCAGGCGACGACCGAAAGTGAGCGGCTCGGGTTTCGGGGTGGGCGCGGGCTCGCGGCGAAAAGGCTCGATCAGATCCAGGATGCGTGGAGCAATGAGATTCAGATCGAATTCGTTTTTGACCAGATGCGCAGCCGCTTTGCCGGCCTGGCGTCGCATGGGCTCGTTTTCGAGCAACTGGGCCATCCGTCCGCACATTGCCTCGAGATCGAGATAGGGCACCGTGAATCCGCCGCCGCGAGCGCAGAACTCATTGGCGCCGCCGGCTTGGTCAAAGCACACCGTGGGTTTGCCCAACGCGGCGGCTTCGAGCATCACGAGCGGAAACGGGTCCTCACGCGAGCACAAACAGAGCAGGTCGCAGAGAGCCAGGCAGGGATAAGGATTATATTGTTCGCCGACGAATTTCACGGAATCCTGGAGCTTCAACCGGCGGAGATCCTGGAGCAGGAGCTGCCCTCGCGCATCGTTAGGCAGCCGGCCAATCCACACAAACGCCACCTTTCGCCGGTTCCCGATCCGCCGGCGCGTCAACTCCGCCAGTTGCACGAACAAATCCGTCCCTTTGCGCCAGTCGGCAAAACCGCATCCGCCGATAACGGCAGCGTCGTCCTCCAGGCCGCACCACTGCCGCACTTCCGCCGCCGTCCGGTCCGAGGCCTGCTGGAGGACGTCGCGGAGAATAATACCCCCGTGAATGACGCTGATTTTCTCCGGGGCGATATGGTGACGCTCCGTCAGGTTTCCGGCCACTGCCCCCGAGCAGGCGATAAAATGAGTGGTGTGCCGCTTGACCTCCTCGAAATTCTCCGGCCCGAAACATCCAATGACGTACTCCAGTTCATGGACATGGGTGATGATAGGGATGGACGCCGGAGCCAGGTTGCGCAAGAAGGCCCCGTTGGTGGCGGTGTTTGAATGGATAAGCGAAACATCCGTTAGCAGTGGATGGCCGGCTCCAAGTTCCGGAAGAATGTGGGTTTCCGCCAGTTCGCGGAAGCGATGCTCCAGCGGACCGCCCGATCTTAATACGACGCGGAAATCCGACCGGCCTCGTTCCCGCATCCAGCCCAGTAAGTTCAGGAGAAGAAGCGGCGCTCCCGTGCGGGAAGCATCGTGTGAGATGAAGAGGATCTTCCCGGAGTTGGATGGTGTGGCACCAAGGAAGGGAGCTTTGATTTCGGGCGCGTTTTTTGGTTCCAGCATCTCAACCGCCTGAAGGCGGGACTCCATGCGGCGGGCCGGGCTCCGGCTCACTAACTCTGGCATCGGCATCAGCGAGTCCGTTTTGGGGTGAACGTCTGAATGCAAAAACTCCGGCTCGAAGCGGTTTTCACGTGGATGAGGAGCAAGATCCTCTTCCAGCAACCTTGCGGGGAAGGACAGTGGATTCCCGGTTTCTTCCGCCCGCCGCCCGCACTCCATCATTCCCAACAGGACCCGGATCAACCTCGGCGTAGCCGGGGTGGAGCACTCCAGGCAATCGTGCAGCGTGGTCTCCTGAAAAAGCATTTTCGCCGCAGGCGGATTTGACAACTCCCTCAGCACCTCGGGAATGTGGTCCCGCGCGGTAATGTGCCACGCCGGAGCGACATAGAGTGGCGAGTTGGTGTAATCGAGGACCGCCACCGGCAAACCGAGCATCATCGCTTCGAGCATCGCCGTCGAGGGCGTGGTGACCACGGCGTCCACTGTTTGCAACACCTCGGCCAGTTCTCGTCCAGTCAGATCATTCGCGGCAGCAGACACGCCAAGTTCCTGGTTCAATCCTTTGGTCAACCTCCAAACGGGCTGGATTCCGAAGCCGCCGATCGCTTGTTGATCCGCGAAGAACTGCTTCAAGTGCATCAACGCCGATCGCACTTGCCGGTGTTGTTTCTCGTTGAACCACGGCGTCAGTGCCGTCATCACCAGGATTCGGCAAGGTTCGTCCGAACGCCTTTGCCGGCGTTTGAATCCGTAAAACCGATCGAAACGCGGGCTGCCGGTGACCTCGCACTTGCCGGCGTTGCCCCAGGACTCCAAATAGCGGGCCTGGGCGCGTCCGAGGCAGGCGATCTTGTGGCCCAATACCGGTTGGAAAATGGCGCCGGGCGGGAGTTGCGGGTGTTCCCAGGTGTTTCGATATTCCAAAATGCCGTCGGCCAGAATAAGTGTCGGCACACCGGCGGACACGGCGTTACAAACCAGGTCGCGGCCCGGCTCGACATACGTATCATGCGTGACCAGCGCCGCCGCATTCTTCAACTGTTCGGGATTGGCGTCCGTCGGATTAAGCACTCGGAACGGCAGCTTCCAGTGTGGCAGCCAACTGCTGTAAAGAGGATGGTTCGAATCAGCCGTGAGCAGGACCAACTGCTTCGGATGCGCGGGCGAAGAGATTTGGAACGGAGGCGCTTCCTCCTTGGTGGCGGAGATGATCCACCACTCGGCGTCCTCCAGCGCGTTGGTGACTGGCAGATTTAACGCCCTCATTTGCCGCGGAGCGCGCGGCAGTTTCATCCCGCCCCCCGCATTCTGCCGATGGACCTGCTTCAGAAACAGGAACTGCTGGCAAAGTCCGGCCAGCTTCGCCAAATCGAACGTATGAAAATGCCAGGGATTGGGATCCTCTCCCTTTTCATCCACCCACATGTTTGGCACCGAGCCAATAAACGTTCCGCCCGGCTTGAGCACGCGCCTGACTTCGAGAAAGAACTGCTCGGGCGCTTTGAGATGCTCGATGGTTTCAAACGACACCACCACGTCGACGGATTCATCGGCGATCCGCGGCAGCCGGCAAACATCCCCTTCGCGAAATTCGAGGTTGGAAAATTGCGGGACAAAATGATCGCGCGCATACGTGATGGCCGAAGCGCTTGAATCGATTCCGATGACCCGGACTGCCGGCGAACTGTGCGCCAGGATGGCGCCGCCGTAACCCAGGCCGCACGCGGCGTCCAGCACCAGCCCATCGCGGGGCAGAAGCTCGCGTGCCAGTGTGTAACGGGCGATGTGCGCATCCGAGCGGCGACCGCTTTCGCGCAACATGTCCATGTGCAAATCGCGCTCCGCTTTCAGCGCGGCCAGGGGATGCCGTTCACGTGCCACCGCCGGAATTCGCTCGAAGACGAGCGTGATTTGCCAGGTCTCCTTCTCCAGCGCCTCGTACGGCACGACGGTCTGAATCAGCGGATGCTTGCGGAAGCCTGCCTCGAAGAAGCGCGATTCCCACCAGGCACGATCACGCACGGTCAGATGCCAGCGCTTGTCCCGGTCTGGCGTGGTTGCCAGTTGGATGAATACGAAGCGCCGGGTGACACGATAGAGTTCGAGCAACGCCGCCGGCACGTCTGCCTCGGCGATGTGTTCCAAGCAATCTGTACTAACCACGGTGTGGAACGCCGCATTCGGGTAAGGCATGGATAAAATCGACCCCTGGGTGAAGTGACCCGGAGCAAAATGTTCCGCCTCCCTCACCACCTGCTCGGCCACATCCAAGCCATGCGCGTCCACGCCCCGGTTCAGAAGCGTTCGCACCAGCAATCCCATGCCAAAGCCCACATCGAGCAATTTGCCTTTCCCGCATACGGAAAGGATTTGGTCGGCAATCACTTCCGGGTCCGTGAAGGAATGGCTGCCCCAACGGTCGGGGCGCGACCAATACTCGGTATATTCACGCTGGTAATCCATGTCGGAGAGTCGCTGCGTCAGGTTGCTGCGTTTCAGCCGGGCTTTGGTTGGGAACGGATTGCTGACCGTATGCAGCGTTTTGATGCCACCGCCGAACGATTCGCAACACCTGCGCTGAAACCCGAAACCCAGCTCGTGTTTGCCTGCGACTTTAGGGCTTCCGACAGCATTCACAAAGGGGGTGAATACCCCATCGCTTGTGCTGGGCTGGTGTTGCGCGCCCAGGCAACAGTCTTCACACAGCGTTATCAACGAGTTTGCATTGGGCAGGCAGCGGCGCGCACAGGAGTGCGCATCCTACGGGGTAATTTGCGAAATTCACGTTTTAGACCCGCCGATTCCGCCCATTGACAACCCTTCGAAGAGTTCTACTGTCTTTGACAAAGACACCGGCGGCTTCACACCGCTCGTAGGAAGCTGGATCGATCGCACAAGCTGATGAAACCTTTTATGAACCTGTTCCTTGGCGTGCTGGCGGTTGTATTCCTCGCGATGACGGTGGCTCCGCCGGCTTTTTCCGCGGAGGTTCCTGAGAGTGGCGGGGGCAAGGCGTTGGCCGAGGGCAATAACGTTTTCGCCTTGGACCTGTATGGCCGGCTCGGCGCTGCCGAAGGCAATCTGTTCTTTTCCCCCTACAGCGTTTCCACCTGCCTGGCCATGACGTATGCCGGCACGCGCGGGGAGACGGAGAAACAGATGGCGCAAGTCCTGCATTTCCCGCCCGACCAAGGCCAGGTGCATGCGTCGTTCGGCGAGTTGCAGCGGCAGTTGAACGAAATCCAAACGAAAAGCGGCGTCAACTTGAACGTGGCCAATGGTTTGTGGGCGCAAAAGACCCATCCGTTCCTGCCCGCCTTTCTCGAGATTGCGCAGCGGGAATACGAAGCGAACCTGAGGCAGGTCGATTTCCGGACCCAGGCGGAGGCAGCGCGCCCCGAGATCAACGATTGGGTGTCCGATAAAACCAAGGGGAAGATAAAAGACCTGATTCCGCCCGGACTGCTTACTCCCCTCTCCCGCCTCGTGCTGGTCAACGCGATTTATTTCAAGGGCCAATGGACCATGCCTTTTCAAACGAACAGCACCGTCAACGCGCCATTTCACGCGGCCGGCGGCCGGGAAATTCAGGCGCGCTTGATGAGCATGAACGGCAAGGAGTTCAAATACGCCGAACCGGAGGGATTGCAGTTGGTTGAATTGCCCTACGCCAACGGCGCCTTATCGATGGTGGTTCTGCTTCCGCGCGAGCAGGATGGCCTCAAGAAACTGGAAAGCGCGCTCGATTCCAAAAACTTGCATGGCTGGCTCGCCGGGGCCCAAAAGCAAAAGGTCAATGTATTCATGCCCAAATTCAAACTGGAAACCAGTTCCCGCCTGGACCAAACGCTCGCGGCGATGGGCATGCGCGATGCCTTCAACGACCACGAGGCGGACTTTTCCGGGATGGATGGCGCGCGGGATCTGTACCTCTCAGCCGTCGTTCATAAGGCTTTCGTGGATGTGAATGAAGAGGGCACGGAGGCTGCCGCAGCCACCGGGGCTGTCGTGGCGATGCGAGCCGTGGTCCGGCCCAAACCCATTCCCACATTCCGCGCCGACCATCCGTTTATCTTTTTGATTCGGGAGAACGCTTCCGGCAGCATCTTGTTCCTTGGCCGGTTGGCCGAGCCGCCATCGGTAAATAAGTGAATGGAGCAGACTAGTGCCGCCCATATGGTCACCGTGAACATGGATCCGGGATATTGAAAATCGGACCCGTCCAAAAACTACGCCGCGTCTGTGTTTATTGCGGCTCGAATTCCGGATCACGTCCGGATTACTCCCAGGCTGCCCGGGAAATGGGGACCGCACTTGTTCGCAGGGGCATCGAGTTGGTTTACGGCGGCGGGCGGGTTGGCCTCATGGGCGTCATCGCCGACGCAGTCCTGACCGCCGGAGGAAAAGTGATCGGCGTCATTCCCCAGGACCTCGTAGCCAGGGAAGTCGCGCATCGGGGATTGACGGACTTGCGCGTGGTCGGCTCCATGCACGAACGCAAGGCATCGATGGTTGAGTTGTCGGACGCTTTCATCGCCCTGCCTGGCGGCTTTGGAACCATGGAGGAATTCTGCGAGGTGTTGACCTGGGCGCAACTTGGGCTGCATCGCAAACCACACGGCTTGTTAAACGTGGCGGGGTTTTATGATCCACTCCTGGCATTCTTCGACCACGCGGTAGCAGAAGCCTTCGTCCGCCCGGCACATCGCTCGCTCGTCGTGGCGCACACGCAACCCGAAGGGCTGCTGGATCTGCTCACCACGGTGGAACCGCCCCATCTCGATAAGTGGATTGACCGGGACAGGACCTAAACCTCAATGCGTCTGCACTCCATGTGGGCCGCAGTCATACGAGGAGCAACATCGACCCGTGCTGGTCGTGCTCGTTCAACGGTTCAACCGGGGTTGGTTTCTGAAAGAATGCTTTCTGCGCAATCTCCTCGCGTTTGCTCTCCACGCGCAACGAGCGCTTGAATGACATCGGGTGCGGTCGATTCTCCGTTTGGTAAGCCTGCCGCACACTCTGAACCCGGGTGGAAAGCAAGGAAGTATCAATCGGCTTACCCATGTCTGCGGTACGCTTCCAATCAGACGGCATGGACGAGGCGATACGCTGGAAGCCGCGCCGGTCCCACCAGAAGATCATGTGGATGAGGCAATACAGGAGGAACAGCAATCCAACTATTACGAAATATTCAGCCAACGTTTCCATGCGTTGCCCGCTCAATCAACTCCAGCGCGGTTTCTGTGGTGAGTTGCTGGACCCCTGCAATTCATATACGCCAAGTGTCAAAAAATTTACCATTCAGGATAGGCTTTGTAAATGTGCGTTTCCCGACGCGACTCTGTTCTCGGCAATAGGACACAGTGTCCGGTTTTGAGACACGATTCGTGGCCATTTCATCGAAAGCAGACCCGATCACATAGCTTGTATGTGGGCCATCACGCGACCACTACCACTTGAGGGCTTGGTAAAAAAAGGCCGTGAACTGTCATGGCATTGTCTCTGCTATGTCCCCAAGTGCGGTCGGCAGCAGGCAATGTGTGAACGGCCAGTCGTAATAATAACTTAACCCGCCTGCTGCCACGTTCACGCCGCAAGCAGAAAAGAAAAGTAACCGTATGAAACGCAATACCTCCCGCAAATCGGGCTTCACCCTCGTTGAAATCATGATCGTCGTGGCCATCATCGGCCTCCTCGCCGCCATCGCGATTCCCAACTTTGTGCGCGCCCGCACCACCTCGCAGCAAAACGCCTGCATCAACAACCTCCGCCAGATCGACGGCGCCAAGCAGCAGTGGGCTTTGGAATTCAAGGCCTCGGCGACCACGACCCCCGGCGCAACGGACATCCAGCCCTACTTGGGCCGCGGTGTTGGCAGCTTGCCGACCTGCCCCTCGACGTCGAACACCAACTTCGCGAGCAGCTACAGCTTGCAAACCCTGACGAACGCCCCGGTTTGCAACATCGTGACGGCCACGCACGTCCTGAATTAATCGACTCCCTCAGAGCTTGAGCAAGGCTTGGGATGCACTCCCAAGCCTTGTTGCTTTTTCGGGGCTTGCGCTCGTTGCCTCTGCGCCGATAATGACCGGATGAAATCGGTGGCAATTATTGGCGCCTCGAACGACCGCGCTAAATTTGGAAACAAGGCAGTGCGGGCGTTCCAACAACAGGGTTACGCCGTTTACCCGGTCAATCCCAAAGAGAGCGCCATCGAAGGGATGCCGGCCTACAAGAGCATCCGGGACGTGCCGGTGCGTCCTGGCCTCATCAGTGTTTACCTGCCGCCTCCGGTCCTCCTGAACATTCTCCCGGACATCGCCGCCAAAGGGTGCGATGAACTTTGGCTCAACCCCGGCACTGAATCAGATGAGGTGCTGGCGGCCGCGGAAAAGCTGGGGCTCAACGTCATCCAGGCTTGCAGCATCGTCGGCGTTGGTGTTTCACCCGCCAGACTGTGATGTTCGAACTATTTAAGACCGATCCCCATTCGCGGGCCCGCCTGGGCCGTTTGACCACCACTCGTGGCATTATCGATACGCCCACGTTCATGCCGGTGGGCACGCAAGGCAGCGTCAAGGCGCTGGATCCCCGTGAATTGCTCGAGATGGGCACGCAAATCATCCTCGGCAATACCTACCACCTTCACATCCGGCCTGGGCTTGAGATCATCAGCGCGGCTGGCGATCTGCACCGCTTTATAAACTGGCCGGGACCGATCCTGACCGACAGCGGCGGGTTCCAGGTCTTCAGCCTCGCCAAAATTCGCAAGATCAAGCCGCATGGTGTGGAATTCCGTTCTCACCTGGACGGTTCATTGCTCTTCCTTGGCCCCAAGGAAGCCATGCACATCCAGCGCGTGCTGGCCTCGGACATCGCCATGGTCTTCGACGATTGTCCGCCCCACGACAGCGCATCACGCGAAATGCATGCGGCCGTCGAGCGCACCATTCGCTGGGCGCGCGAATGCCGCGAGCAACCCCGCGCTCCCGGGCAAATGGTGTTCGGGATTGTTCAAGGCGGCAGCAACGCGGCGTTGCGCGAAGAATGCGCCCGGCAGCTCGTCGCCATGGAATTCGATGGTTACGCCATCGGCGGCGTCAGCGTGGGTGAACCCGAGCACGAGATGATGAAGGCGGTCGAGTACACCGAGCCATTCCTGCCGGCCAACCAGGCGCGCTATGCCATGGGCTTGGGGACGCCGGCGCAAATGGTGGAACTCGTCGCCCGCGGTGTGGACCTCTTTGATTGCGTCCTGCCGACCCGCGTTGCCCGTAACGGGACCGCGTTCACGCGGCAGGGCACGATTTCTGTCAAAGCCGGCTTCAACAAGTCGGATTTCCGGCCCATCGAGGAAGGTTGCGAATGTTACGCCTGCCGTCATTTCACGCGCGCCTACTTGCGGCACCTGTTGAACGTGGGCGAAATCCTCGGCTTGCGCATGGTCAGCGTCCACAACTCGCACCTGTTTCTCAAAGTGATGGCGGATGTCCGCGCGGCGCTCGCGGCCGGGACGTTTGCCGAATTCCGCCGGAATTTCGTCGCCAACTACGTGCCTTCGCGAAAAGTCTTGTTGGCCCGCGAAGAGTCGCGGTGATGCGGTCTCCTTTTTTTACAATCTTGGCCGGAAATATCGAGGCCAAAAACACCAAGTTCCAAGTGCCATCACTTCTGCAAATACTTCACCACCGCATCCGTCCTGGAATGGACATGGAGTTTGTTGTAGATGCTGTTGAGGTGTTTGCGCACGGTATCGATGCTGATGGAAAGGCGGTCGGCTATTTCCTTGTAAAGGTAACCCTGCGAAAGGTGATGCAGGACTTCCTCCTCACGTTTGGACAGGCTGGCGATTTCATTTGGCGCGGGCGTCTGGTGAAAATACTGCACCACCTTGCGCGCGATGTGACTGGACATCGGGGAGCCGCCCGTAACCACCTGCCGGATCGCCTGGCTGAGTTCGGTGCGGGAAGTCCGCTTGAGCAAGTAGCCGCACGCGCCCGCCGCGAGGGATTGAAAAATCTTTTCCGTGTCCTCGTAAACCGTGAGCATCACGACCAGCAGGTCCGGATGCACAACTTTGAGCTTCCGAACGCATTCGATCCCGCTCATGGCCGGGAGGTTGATGTCCATCAACAACACATCCGGGCGGTCCTGGGGCACGCCGACCATGGCGGCTTCCGCCGTGCGGTATTGGCCCACGCAACGAAAGCCGTCTTCCTGGCTCAACAGGAAGACCAGACTCTCACGAATCTCATCATCATCATCGACTACCGAAATAGTTATGGCCATGAAACCGGTCTGTTAGTTTACCTGCTGGACCACAGCGCGCAATTACCCAAACATGTAATATGCCCGCCCGGGTTCATCGCCCCAGCTTGACGGACAAGGTCGCGCGCGTGCCGTGCCCGGGGCGCGTCTCCAGCTTCAGGGCGCCTCCGATCTTCTCCATGCGCAGGCGCATGTTGTTCAACCCCAGGGCGAATGGTTTCGACTCTCCGGTCTCGAAACCCCGGCCGTTGTCCGCGATCATGATGCTGAATTCCGAACCTTCGATCCTCATTTGCAGCAGGACTTCGGACGCTCGCGCATGCTTCACTACATTGTTCAGGGACTCCTTGACCACCAGGAAAAGATTGTGCCGCAAATCGGAGCCCAGAAAACAGTTCGGTAGGATGGCCGGCACATCCAGCCGGCAATTGACGGGCGTAACCTTGAGCAACTCCTCGGCCATGTGGCAAATATAGCTGGCGAACTTCTCCAGGCTGTCGTTGCCGGGATCCACCGCCCACACGATTTCATCGATGTTCCGCACCAATTCGCGGGACATCGCGGAAATCTTTTGGATCCGCTGTTTGGCTTCCTCCGAGGCGGCGAATTTGCCCGCCGCGATTTCGGCTTCGGCGATCTCGCTGAGCAAAGTGATGCGGGTGAGGCTGCCGCCGACGTCGTCATGCATGTCGCGGGCGATGCGGTCGCGTTCCTTTTCCAGGGCGCGCTGTTGTTCGAGGAGTTGGACGCGGCGTTGCGCCCGCTTGGCTTCGGTGATGTCGCGGACATTGCTGAGCAACATGGTGGGCTGCCCTTCGACTTCCAGCATGGAGTTGGAAAGCTCAACGTAGATTTTTTTTCCGTTCCACAAAGTGACTTCCCTCTCCAGGTGGGGCGAAATGGTCCGGCTCCGGAACCGCTCGCAGTGATGCTGCAGAATCCGCCGGCCTCCAACCTCGTCATAAACAACCGACAACGGCTGGCCCAGCAGGGCCTCGCGCGGCTTTTCGACCATCCGGCAATAGGCCTCGTTCACCATCATGAAAATGCCTTCTTCATCAATCAACCGCATGCCGTCCAGCGAATTCTCCCACGACAACCGGAGTTGCGCCTCGGACTTGCGCAGCTCCTCCTCGGCGCGTTTGTGTTCGGTGGTGTCACGAAAGAGCCCCAGCAACAACCGCTTTTCATCCGGCAAATCGATGAACGAATTGGTCACCTCCAGGTCCACCGTCTTGCCGCTTCGGAAGGTGAGCTTGCGTTCGATCAGCTTCTCCACGCTCCGGCTCTGGAAGCGTTGCTGGTACTTGAGCAAAATCTGGTCGAGATTCTCGGTCTCGGCATAAGTCACCGTGAACGGGTGGTCCACCAGTTTGGCCGCCGGCAGGCCCACCAGCCGGCAGAACGCCTCATTGACCGCCACGATCATCCCCCGCTCATCCGTCAGCCGCATCCCGTCCACCGAACTTTCCCAGATCGAATGGAACCGCATCTCGGAACTTTTAAGTTCCTGCTCCGCGCGAATGCGTTCCAGCGCGCCGCCGCAATGGTCCGCCAGCGTTTGCAGCATTTTCAAGTCATGCTCGTTGTACGCCCGCGGTTTGTAGCTCTGAAACGTGGCGATGCCCACCGCCCGCGCTCGATTTCGGATCGGCGCCATCATGCTCGAGGCCGAGGGCCGGGAAGTGTCGCCGAAGGGGTTGGCATCCGGCGCGAGGGCGGTGGGATGGTCCACGAGAAAAATCTCGGCGCCGTGCTCCATGACGCGTTGCGTGCGCAAGCTGGGCATCGACGGAATCTCGTGCGCCTCGAGGTTGCACCGCTTCCCGTCCACGATATCCATGTTCAGAATCGGATAAACCTTCCCATCCACGTACATGTTCACCGCGCAGGCATCCCAGCCGAACAGGTCGTCCACCACCGTGCCGATGATTCGCGCCGCTTCCTGCGCCGTGGTCGCGGAATTGAGGCTCTGTCCCAGTTTGGCAAGCGCCGCGTGAAATTCCTCCTCGTGCATGCGCCGGCGTTCCGCCTCCGCGGCGTTCGTGGCTTCCCCGCTCTTTCCCTGTTCGATGGATGCGGCGGTCTTCATCGCGGCTCAAAACATTCGGCAATCCGAACCAAACTATTTATTAGCCCGCTCCCCCTGCCGATGCAAAACAAAAGACACGCCGGGCGGGGCGCAGAACCCCAACTCTGCGTGATCCTGTTTCCCCTGCCAGCGCAGAACCATGACCGCACGCTCAGAAAAGCTTGTTTTCAGCCGAAAAACAGGCGACATTCCCGGCGAAACCGCAATCACTTTATGACTCGCACCCCAATCTTATGAACCGACGTCAAATGATCCTCCGTACCGGCGCAGCAGCGCTCGGCCTCGGCCTGACTGGCTACATCCCCTGCAGCCGCGCCGCCCAATCCAACCCCAAAAAAGTCCTCTTCTTTTCCAAATCCTCCGGCTACGAACACAGCGTTATCAAACGCCAGGGGAACAAGCCTAGTTTCGCCGAGCAAATCCTCGCCGAAGCGGGGCCGAAACACGGGCTCGAATTTACGTTCTCGAAGGACGGCAGCCTGTTTACGCCGGAGTACTTGGCGCAGTTTGACGCGTTTTTCTTTTACACAACCGGATTGTTGACCGAAGCCGGCACCGACAAAAACCCACCGATGACCCCGGCAGGCAAGGCGGCTTTCCTGGACGCCATCAAACAGGGCAAAGGTTTTATCGGCACGCACTCCGCCACCGACACCTTCCACACCGGCGAAGGCCCGGGCTTTGACACCAAGGACCGCTCGGCCCGTTACAAGAATTACGGCGATCACGCCGACCCTTATGTCCGCATGATCGGCGGCGCATTCATCATCCACGGCAAGCAACAGAAGGCAAAGATGCGCGTGACCGACCAGAATTTCCCTGGGCTCAAAGACTGCGGCGAAAGCTTCGAGACGATGGAGGAATGGTATTCGCTGAAAGATTTTTCGAGCAATCTGCACGTCTTGCTGGTGCAGGAAACCGAAGGCATGGTCGGCGAACCCTATCAACGTCCGTCCTATCCCGCCACCTGGGCGCGCATGCATGGCCAAGGCCGTGTCTTCTACACTTCAATGGGCCACCGCGAGGACGTCTGGACGAGCGAACGCTACCAAAACATCCTGTTCGGCGGCATCGCCTGGGCCGTCCGCAACGTGGATGCCGACGTCACGCCGAACATCGATAAAGTCGCTCCCGGTCATGCGACGCTCCCTCCGCAGTCGCCACCAGCCACCAGCGCGCCCAAAGCGCCCGCAAAGGAAACAGAAAAGAAAGCATGAAAGTCCGCCTGGATGCGGGCTTCCGTGGTTAATTCGCACGAACGTCCAGACAAACGATGTCGCCTTTGGCGTTGCGGCAGTAGAGGCGGCCGTTGGCGAGCGTGGGAACGGTCCAGCATTTGCCGCCCAGAACCTGGGCGCGGGAGATGACCTTGAACTCGCCGGGGTCGGGTTGGGCGACGAGCAACTCGCCCTTGTCAGTCATACCGATCAGTTTACCGTCGGCGAGCAGGATCGTGCCTTTGCCAAATTGCGGGTTGGCCCATTTGAGCTTGCCGGTGTTCCAGTCGAGGCATTGGAGTTCGCTGCCGCTGGCATTGTCGTGGATGCCGTACACGCAGTCCTGCCAGGCGATGCAGCTCGCAATGTGAGTTTGCAGTTCCTTGTTCTCCCACACGACGGAAGGTTTGCCGTCGGTGATCTTGAGCAGGGCATTGCCGTGGCCGCAGCCGGAGGAAATATGGATCAGATCGCCCGCGATGATGGGATCCGAAGCGTTGATGTCATACTGAGTTTTCCAAGGGAAGCTCCAGACGCTTTGGCCGTCGGAAACGCGGACGACTTCGAGGGTGCGCCAGGCAACGATGGCAACACGGCGGTCCTGTCCGGAGCCGAAGGGAACCGGGGTGGCATATCCGCCGGTGTTGGTGCCAGAGCTCCAAATGGTTTTGCCGGTGGTTTTGTCGAAGGCGGCGCCCGATTGGCCGATGTTCAACAGGAGCAGGTTGCCTTCGATCAAGGCGGAACTGGCGAAGCCCCAGGTGGGAATTCCAGCTCCGGTGTCGTCATGGATATTTTTGCTCCAGATGACCTTGCCGGCGGCGGTGTCGAGGCAATTCAAATCGCCGCTCTTGCTCAGCGTGTAAACGCGGTCGCCATCGACGGTGGGGGTGGAACTGGTGCCGCCCTCGTAGTAGTGCGGGTCCAATTTGCACGGATAAGAGTGCTTCCAAATGACCGCGCCCGTCTCGGCGTCGAAGCAATAAACGGTGTCAGTGTCATCCTGATTGCCCATGGTGTAAGCGCGGCCCTGGCTGACGGTGATGGAGGAAAAGCCGGTGCCGACGGAGGCTTTCCAAAGGCGCTTGGGGCCTTCGGCTGGCCAATGGGATTGCCAGCCGGTTTCGTGGGAGATGCCGTTATAATCCGGACCGCGCCAATGAGGCCAATCGTTGGCACGCAGGTTGGTGGACGAGGAGAGGGAAAATAACGCGGCGAAAGCCAAACCAACGGACCACGCGCGGCGGATGAGTTTCATAATGATGGGATAATCGTGCATCACTTTGAGGGTGTCAATTTCAGATGGGTCGCACGGAGTCCGCCTTTGCGGCAGCAAGGCATGCGCTAACATGACGCGGTTGAAACTTTTAACGGCTCGATAATGCGACAGCACAACCGGCTTAGAACCTATCCCGGTAGGGCGGGCAGTCCTCTGCCAGTCGGCGGCGCGCACGGAGTGACGCGCCCTACCGAGACAGGCTCTAAAGCCGGGACTCCATGCTTCAGAGAGCCGGGTTGACGATAGGATTAAACATGTCGCGTAGCGCGAGGTCCCTACTTCTTTGCAAAAATACGGTTGGCTTCTTCGAGAGTTTCCTTAGACCCGATGTCGAACCAGAGGCCAGGGACTTTCCAGGTGTAAAATGGCACGCGGGGATAAAGCCACTGGACGAGCCGGCCGGGTTGGTCGGGGTTGTTGCCTTCGGCAATATATTGATGGATCAGCGGCAGAACGGACTTGGGATAATAATAGAGCGCGATGCCGGTGAGAGTGCTGGTGGGGTTCTTCGGCTTTTCCTCGAAGAAGGTTATTCGTCCGTCCTTATCAATGGAGATGGAGTTGTATTTTTTTATTTCTTCGAGGTTGCCGACATCATAGACGGCAAGAACGGGCGCGTTTTTTTGGCGGCAATATTGGCCGAATCCGTCAAGGCGTTGGTTGAACAGGTTGTCGCCGGCCACGACCATCACGTCGTCATCAACCTTTTCACGGGTCAGGACGAGGTGGAGGTCGCCGATGGCGCCGAGTTTATTGGTGTCATCGGTGGAACCATCGTTGACGATGGTGAAGGCTAGCGGGGTTTTGCTGCCGCGGTAGGCGTCGGCCCAGCGTTGGAAATGGCCCGCGAACTTGGCGTTAGTGACGACATAGACACGGTCGATGCCCTCGATGGCGGCGAGATTGTCGAGGACGTGGTCGATCATCGGCTTGCCCGCAACGGGCAGCAACGGTTTCGGTTGGGTAAGTGTAAGAGGATAAAGCCTGGTGGCGTATCCGGCGGCGAGGATGATTACTTTCATATTTTACCTTCAAAAAGGCTGGGGGCGATATCGCGGGCGAAAGCCTGGCAGCGGCAAAGGATTTCCGAGGCGGATTCGCAGCCGAGGGCGAATTCGGCGAGTTGTTTCGCTTCGTTCAACTTCAGTCGGCGAATGAGAAACTTCACCGGCGGCACCAGCGGCGGCGCGGCGCTCAATTCGTCCACGCCCAAACCGAGCAGCAGCGCAGTCAGGACCGGGTCGCCGGCCATTTCACCGCAAACACCGACCCAGAGGCCGGCTTTTTTGGCGGCATCGACCGTGGCCTTGATCAGGCGCAGGATGGCGGGGTGTGTCGGCTCATATAAATGGGCGACCTTTTCATTCATGCGATCCACCGCCAGGGTGTATTGGATGAGGTCGTTTGTGCCGAGGCTGAAGAATTTTAAGCGCCGGGCCAGACTGTCGGCCACGAGGACAGCCGAGGGAATCTCGATCATCGCGCCGATTTCGAGGTTTTGATCGAAAGGTTGTTTTTCAGCGCGCAACTCGGCTTTGCAAGTTTCGACGACGGCATTGGCCTGGTTAAGCTCGTCGAGCCCCGAGATCATGGGGTACATCATCTTGATGTTGCCTTCGGCGCTGGCGCGGAGGATGGCGCGGAGTTGGGAACGGAAGACGCCTTTTTCCTGGAGACAATAACGGATGGCGCGCCAGCCCAGGAATGGATTCATCTCGGTGGGAACTTGCAGATGGGAAAGGAACTTGTCGCCGCCCAGATCCAGTGTGCGAATGACGATCGGCTGCGGTTTCAAAGCCGCCGCCACGTGGCGATAAGCCTGGTATTGCTCCTCCTCCGTGGGGAGCTTTTCGCGGTTGATGAAAAGGAACTCGGTGCGGAACAAGCCCACGCCTTCGGCCCCGCTGGCACGGACCTCCTCGGCATCGGAAGCTTGTTCGATATTGGCTGAGAGGGTGATGCGATGGCCATCGAGCGTAACCGCAGGTTTGGCCTGCACATCGCGCAGCTTTTCTTCGAGCGTGACCTGCTTGCGGATGATCTGGCCGTACTCGAAAAGAGTCTGGTCGGTGGGGTTGACAATGACGACCCCATTGAAGCCATCCAGCAACGCGTATTGGCCGGTGGCGAGTTCGTTGCTGACGCCTTTGAGGCCAACCACGGCGGGGATGCGAAGCGAGCGGGCCATGATCGCGGTGTGCGAGGTACGTCCGCCGACTTCGGTGGCGAAGCCCAGGACGGTCTTCCGATCCAGTTGCGCGGTGGTGGATGGTGTCAGATCATAGGCGATGATGATGCAGGGTTCCTTGAGCTTCTTGAGATCCACCTCTTCCTGGCGGCCGGAAAGATTGTCGAGAATGCGGGCGGTGACATCGCGCATGTCCGTGGCGCGTTCGCGAAGGTAATCGTCCTCGATGGCAGCGAGACTGGTGGCGTATTTCTCGGCGACGACGTGGAAGGCGTATTCGGCGTTGACCTTTTTTTCCTCGATGTTGCGAATGACTTCGTCGAGCAAGGTGCGGTCTTCGAGGACGAGCAGATGGGCATCAAAGATGCCGCCTTCCTCGGCGCCCATGCTGGCGCTGACTTTGCGCTGGACGTCGAGGATTTGCTGGCGGGTTACGACCAGGGCTTTCTCCAGGCGGCTGATTTCTTCGGGGGTTTGCGCGACCGTGACTTCGTAATGGGGGACCGCCGCATGAGACCTGCCGAGCACAAGAATTTTGCCCCGGCAAACCCCGGCGGAGACGGGGATGCCGCGAAAAACATTTTCACCCTTCTGCGGAAGCTCTGGCATGTGAAATCTTTACATGTGACCCGGCCTATTGAAAAGCATTTCTTGGCTTGAAAAACCGTTGGTTCTATGGCTCGCTATTTTGCATTCACCATATTGGTGCCACCGCAATGTTTGAACGCCTGCATTTACAGTATGTACCCTTGTGCGCGAGCGCTCAAAGGAATTTAAACCCGCCATGAAAGCCAGGCCAGCCCAGGCTCGTCGCGGCATACTTGCCGGCGGTAATTGGATCATCGATCAGGTCAAACTCATCGATGTTTATCCGCAACGGGAGCAATTGGCCAACATCCGCGGGCAGTCCCAGGGCACCGGGGGCGCTCCTTACAACGTGCTGCTGGACCTCGCCCTGCTGGGCGCTTCTTTCCCGCTCGCCGCCGCCGGGTTGGTTGGGGATGACGACTTGGGGAGGCAGATCCTTGAGGATTGCCACCGCCATAAAATCGACACCCGCCACCTCGGGGTCACGGCCAAGGCGCCGACTTCTTATACGGACGTAATGACCGAACAGGCGGGCGGGCACCGGACCTTTTTCCACGCCCGCGGGGCGAACGCGCTTTGGCGGGGGGCGGACCTGGACTTCCGCAAGTCCAAGGCTCGCATCTTCCATTTGGGTTACCTGCTGCTGCTTGATGCGCTGGATCAGCCGGACGCCAAATTCGGCACCCAGGCGGCGCGATTGCTGGCGGCGGCGCAAGCCGCGGGGTTGAAGACCAGCGTCGATGTCGTGAGCGAAGACAGTGATCGTTTCGCGCGGATTGTGGGGCCGGCTCTCAACCATATGGATTACTGCATCCTGAATGAGATTGAGGCGGGCAAGACCACGGGTTTCAAGATCCGGCAGGCGGACGGGACCCTGGACACGGTGGCCTTGAGGCATGCGGCAGGGGTGCTTTTGCAACGAGGCGTCCGGGAGATCGTAATTATCCATTTCCCGGAAGGCGGATTCGCGCGAACCCGCAAGGGTGATGACATTTGGCAATCGTCGCTAAAACTGCCTGCCGGTTACATTGCCGGAACCGCCGGGGCGGGCGATGCGTTTTGCGCCGGCTGTTTGCTGGGGATTCATGAGGGTTGGGATTTGTCAAAGTGCCTGTTGGTGGCGGTTGGCGCGGCGGCGGCTTCGCTTTCCCATCCCACCTGCACCGCCGGCGTCAAGAGTCTCAATGCGGCACTGGCACTGGCCAAGAAATTTGGGTTGAGAGCGCCGTTGGATCCGGGCGATTGAAGCAAGCCCCCCATGCTGCTGGCCCTTCTTTCCCAGGAATCGAGAGGCAAGTTGCTGAGATGTGCTCTTTCAGTTTATGGAGAGGCGGCGATCCGCACGTCATAGCGAGGCTCCCCAAAAGTCATCAGGATGTCCAGATGGGCGTGTTTGTTCTGGCGCACGAACTCGATGGCCGCCAGGATTTGCTCGAAATTGGCGGCTTGGGCAATGTCGGGGGTCCAGGCTCGTGTTTCACTCAAATAAAGACGGGACTGCCGGTGCTGCAGGACGACTCGCATGGTCGGGTTCATGGCAATAAATGTCATTGTCTCCCCTTAATACGTAAGAAAAGCCCCCGATCTTTCAAAAATCGTAAAAAATCTTTGTAATGAGATCCCCCGGCTGGGCGGAATTAGAAGACCGGGCAAGGCGAGCCTTCGTCGAAAGTCTAATTGAACCAACTATTTCGGGACGGACTTGTGGTTCGAGTTCTCGAAGGAGTCTTGTTGCGAGGCTCGCAATTGTTCCTCGGCACGGGACAGTCTCAAAATTAGATCCTGGTCCCCGGGCTTGCGCGTCAGCAGCCATTTGAGATGAAAGATCGCCGCGGACCATTGCCTGTTCTCCTCACTTTCCTCGGCCTGAGAATCATGCCACGACGCGATTTCCGCCGGGATGGTGGTGAAGTCAGAACGATGTTTGCTGACCAATCTTCCCCAAATTGTCTCCAGGGATTCGAGCGGTTGCGTGGCGACTCTGGGGAAATTCTCGATGCCGCCGGATACCAATCGCCCAACCAGGCTAAGATCCTCTATTGAACGATTATCCACGGGCAGTTTCCAAATCCAGCTATGGCCATGGTCATCGATCGTCACAATCCGGCGTCCATCCGCCAAAAAACGAGCGCTGATGACTGGTGCAAAATGCCGCAAAGGAAGGGTCAAGGGATACCCGGTTTCCGCATCCCAAACTCGCGCAGTACAATCCGCACTTGCGGTCACAATCCACTTGCCGTTCGGGCTGAACACGGCCATCTCAACGTCTTTGGTGTGATTGAGTGTTGAGCCGACCTGGGTTCCAGCGGCAAAGTCCCAGATCATAGCCGCATAGTCCTCGCCCGTAGTGACTACACGGCGACTGTTTGGACTGAAGGCCGCAAAGAAAACTCCGTCCGTATGCCATAACCTCCCGCTGGCAGCACGACCGGTTGTTGCGTTCCAGATTTGGCAAAAGCGCGGGGTGATAAGAGGATCCCGACAGCAAGTAGCCAACCAAGCCCCATCGGGACTGAACTCCACATGGCCAGCGCGCACCGGATGAGCCATGGGGTCACCAATTGCCTGGCCACTAATGGCGTTTCGAAGAATGACATCATTTCCGCAGGCGATTGCCAGTCGATTCCCAACTGGACTGAACATCGCCAGCGTAACGGGTGCAGAATGAGGCAAGGGCGCGGTGAGATTCGTGCCGGAAAGTGCATCCCACACCTGGGCCAAACGATCGTGGAAGACCACGACGCGTTGGCCGTCCTCGCTCAAAGCGGCGCCGCGAAATTGCTCCTTGGAAAATGGAAGAGCAGGTCCAATCGCTTTGCCTCGCTCAGCATCCCAAACCTGCAGGGACAAATGCATTCCTTGCGCGTTGGTTTCGAACCTGGACGTGCCAAGTATCCAGTGCCCGTTTCGGCTGAATTCGGCCTTCGCCAGCGGCGGTCCGGCATTCGTGCAGATCGAAATCAGCACATCAGAAACAGCATCCCGGACTTCGATGTTTTCATTTGCAATGATCAGCAGAGACCGCGTCCCCTGCTGGTTGAAAACGGCCTGTGTCGGGATTGGGAAGAGGCCGCTTCCGGCAAGATCCCAAACGCGGGCTGATCCGCTCAGGCTCGTGGTAAGGATCAGGTGACCGTCAGGACTGAAGGTGGCTCGACTGAGAGGCGCTCCGTGATCGAGCACGGAGTTGCCCTCGAGTGGCTTGAGATCATTGGCGCTCCAAAGCCGGGCGGTGCCATCCAAGCTGGCCGTAAGGATCCACCTCCCATCGGGGCTGAACTCCGCGCTCCGAACACCCTGACGGTGAGCCAGATCAGGCCGGATCTGCCTGCTCCCCTCAACTTCCCAAACTTTGGCGGTGCGATCCGAGGACGCGGTGACAACTAACTTATCATCCGGGCTGAACGCCGCATAATACACCCATCCGCCATGCCTAAGAGAGGCACCAAAAGGTTGTCCGGTGCCGGCATCCCATATCTGGGCGGTGCCGTCCTCACTGGCTGTTACGATAAACAGTCCATCGTGACTGAAGTCGGCGAATCTAACCGGGCCGGCATGCCTGAGCATTAGCTGGCGATCGCCGGTGTTCGCATCCAAAACACGCGCAAAGCCATCCTTCCCAGCCACCACAATTCGCGTACCCGCCCGGTTGAACCTGGCATTGAAAAGAGGAGTTTGTTCGCCCCAGCCATCTCGCCTGGCTAAACTCACCGCGTCCCACGTGATATTCGAACCGTCCTGGCAGGAGGTAACCAAAAACCGGTTGTCGAAGCTAAATTCGGCGCTGAGCACACCTCTTGGAGCGCCAAAAGCGGGGGCATACAATTTGCCGGACGCCAGGTCGAAGATCTGCGTTGGGTCAGAAAAGCCGGCAATCACGACCTTGTTGCCATCCGGGCTAAACTCGCCGTCATGAATTTCCTTTGCTGGCGACCAGCATTGGGTCAGCTTGGGAAATTCGGCAAGCACCGCCCCCAACCTGAGCCGATCGGAAATCTTCCGGTCCGGCATCCCCTCCTCCAACTTCAACGCGTTCACAAAATACGGAACCGAGCCGCCCAGATCACCCGCTTCGAGGGCTCGATTTCCCTTGAGGACATTCGCGTTTACCTCGCGATCTCGAGCTTCTATCCGGCTCCGCACCTCGCGATAAATTTGGTAGCCCACACTCCCGACACCCAACAGAGCCAAGGCTGAGATCAGAGCAACGCGCTTCAGGCGAGCCAGTCGCCTGCGCAGGACTTTGACTTCCCGCACGGAGACATTGTCCGGAATCATCTGCAAGTCGGAATGTATGTCCCAGGCGGAGCGATACCGTTTTTTAGGATCGTTCTGGCAAGCCTCCAGGATTATTTCGTTGAGATCCAGAAAGCGCCGGCTTTCCAGTGGGTCCGTGGGAAGCGCAGGCAGTTCAGGAAATTCCTCCCGGTCCTTGCCGGTGGCCGCTTCATAAAGCACCTTGCCGAACCCATAAATGTCAGCCTGTGCCGTGCCGGGGCCTTCGGGGGGTATATAACCTTTGGTGCCCGTATTCGTAAGGGGAGCCTTGATATCCGCCACCAATCCGGCATCCGCCAGTTTTGGCACCCCATTTACGAAGATTATATTGGCTGGTTTGATGTCGCGATGGACGAGACCAAGATCATGAAGTTCCCCCAAGGCTGCGCTCAAGCTAAGGCCCAGTTGCACGCACTCTTCCAGAAAGAGCTTTCCCCGAAGGGAAATTTCCCGGGCGAGTGTCTTGGGCGAATAGCTGTCGGGATCAATCGTTTGGCCCTGAATTTGATCGTCCCCCAACTCCATGATGTAATAAAAATACTCCTCCGCTTCATTGCTGCCCACGTGCAAAATATCCACAAACCCCTCGTGCAAGCGGGAGACAGGTTCAAAACGGCGGATGCCGGCCAACTCTCTTTCGTATGGCCGCGGGTTCTCGAATGAGCGCCGGGAAACAACTTTTACCGCCCGAAAGGTTCCCATCATATTGCGGGCGAGCCAGACGACTCCAAACGAGCCGTGCCCGATACAGCGCAATACTTCGTGGTCGGGGATGGCAGGGCGGGGTGGTTCGTTGGAAGCGTTTGTGTTCATCTGATTGGGCCGTCGCATGCTAACCAAATCTGCGGACGGGAAGCAACCCGCTCCATTCCTGCTCCAGCAGCGCGTTGCTTGAACTGAAACTAAGCAGCCCAGTTCGGATCGAAATCCGCTGCTTGAGCAAGTCTTGGGCGTGACTTGCAATCGGAATCCAAAGGTTGAACCAGGGACGGCGCATGATAGAAAATGGGCTTCCGGAGTCGAATCGCGAGCGTGCGCAGCTTCAACTCGAAAGCGGCCCCTGCACGGTCCCAGTGGCGAATCAGATACCGGGCGGTCGCCCGCGAGATAAGCCACGCCTGGCTGTCAGATATGAACCGGGGATCGACAATGCGGGTATGATTAGACACATCACATGCCAGGTCCCGAATCTGCCGGCCCAGTGGATTGTATAGGCTTGCCAAGCTCACCATTCTCGTTCTCAAAGGCTTCCAATCGAGCAAATTATGGCGGATGTGTCGATTGAACTCCGAATCCTCTTTAAGCACAAGAACGTAGTCCGTATCGGCTGTGAAACCACGCTCCAAAGCCAGGCAGAGACACTGCGCCTGCCGGTAATTATCCTCAACTTGGAGACACACTGGTGTGCCATCCCAATCGGTTCGCGCCAGATTCTTCAGCGTTTTCCCCTTCAAACTCTGTTTTCCGGAATCAGAAATGATGACGGCTTCGATTCTGGCTGGCTGGGTGACCCTTCGTGGACGAGGCCAGTTTCCCGTTGCGTTTTTCCGCGTCATTCCCATGCCGCCATCCCAGACTTGTTGTAGTCGGAGTAGGTAATTGCGGCATTCCTTCTCAAATCGAAAACCGCGAATCCGTTTGTTGTGCAGGAACAAGTCCCATTTGTCCCGGCTGCGGTGTTGAAAGATCCGCCTTCCCGCAAAGTCATGCTGACACATGATGCCCGCAAGCGAATGGATGCCTTTGGGAACGAGTGAGTAGGGCTGCCGCAACTTGCGCCAGGCCAGATGGAAGGTTTCCTTGTCCCCATGTACGTACCGATAATAAAAGTCGGAATTCTCGTTGAACCACATGGTGAGGCAAAGGGCAGACCAACACCGCTGCTTGTCGAGAACAACCTGGCCGGTTTCGAATTCGGGCTCGTTCGGTTGCCGCAACCCGCAACTTCTCCAGACTGCCGCCCCTCGTTCAGTTTTGAGAAGGGGAAAATCCGGCCAGAAAATCGCCCCAGTCTCACGATATTGGGAAGTCTCGAACAGGAACTCCGGGTCCACCACCGGTACATTATCCGCGTCCAGCAGCAGCACTTCGCGAAACCGCGAATGCATAATTGCATAGGGCTTAAGTTCCCAGCCCTGCAGAGTCCGCGTCGGAAAGCGTTTTCGCACTTCCAAGGCATCAATGCACTCAACGCCCAGCGGAGCCAGCAAAGACCGCATCTGGCCATCCATTTCGCGCCGCCCAAGATGCCATACCTGCACGGGCAGACGACACCCCAGGTGCCGCAGCAAATTGATGCAGACCCAGGCGTTGGTGAAGTACTTTACTCCACCGCCGCAAATGACGATTCCACGTCCAGCGAAGTCGCCGGGATAAGCCGAAATGCTCCTGATGAATTGATCACACGCGATTCCCGCACTGGAGATATGCAACGGCTGCTGGTCGTAAGAATTCGCTGACGTTGCGGTCATGCCTTTTCCAGCAGCGGCTTTTTGAGGCCGCGAAAGATATTTCAAAACCCCCGCCGCAAAATAGCGTTCCACCCGATGGATCACTTCAGCAGGAGCGATCATGTCCATGCAACGAGGCAGCCCCTGGACGACATCGACGCACAACGAAGCAGGGCGATCACGAGGATCGCCATCCCTCAACGGGGCAACCCGGTCCTTCCAACAACCGCCATCCGCGCAACAATGCAAGGCGCCATTGGTGTGAATAAACTGGTGGTCGGGATAAGCTTCCCAATGGGCAGGCTCACGGCCCCCGGCGATCACGACGCAGGGCCGGCGCCACGGGAATTCTGGCTTGGTTTCAACCGCAGCCGCCAGGTGCATCAAGCCGGTAATGGAACAAAGCACGCCTTGCGAGTGGTAGACCAATCGAATCAATTGTCGAAGGTTCGTTCGTCCTCGCAGGTCAATCACGCCGTCCAGCTTGGGATGGTGGTGACCCAACTCGCCCACCTGAACGAACTGAATCCGGCCGCGAAAATGATCGACGACTTCCTGGTACCGCCGCGAATCCCACCACTTGATCGTCACATCGTACTTGCCGCCCGCAGCGATCAGCCAGAAGGGCACATCTTCCCCTGTCACCTCATGCACCTGCGAGTACCACGCCTTCTCTTGCGCGGAGAGATGCACATCTCCTTTGAACACAGTTGGCTTGATGGCAAGGCCCAGACGGTCATTCAGGAATTCGATGAATCCGTGCAGGCAATGATAAGGAGCTTTGTTGCATCGATTGATCAAAGGATACCTGCAATTGATCAGTTCAGCTTCACTATCTCCATCCTTCAAGGGCGTAACATACGGATTGTTCTCCCAAAGCATGGGAAAAGCCGTTTGAACATCAGTCGAGAACATTCCCGGATACCAGTAATGCAGATCGCGAACTGCGGCCGTTAGCATTACAATATCGCCAAGGGAAAGGGCACACCTGAGCAGCAGCTTGCGCCGGGGATTCAATCCCACACCAGCCCGCGCAAGTTGTCCTCCAGCCGGTGATTTACCGGGTCTCAAAGAGATTCCTCCGAGGTTTCCAGCCGCCATCAGAACGCCTGTCCCACTGGCCTTCTCAACACCTACTAATGGGGACTAGGGGTTTCTGTGGGATGCGGCATCGGGCTGGGGCTGGGCCCAGTTAGCGTCTCAAGCATCCTCCGGCTAGGAATAGCCGGCTTGGGACTGAAGCCGGCTCGAACTTTTTTCTTCGCAAGCCGGCCCTTCTTTGCGGCGGTTTTTTTCTTTGCGGATCGTACCGGTTTTTGTTTGGCGGGCTTTCGTTTTTTTGGCATGAGGGTTCAGTTTCGGAGTTTACCACTGTCATTCCAACGACATGGACAACTCCTGTCGGATGCGGAGTGACAGTTTTCTCAAAATGCTTCGCTTGGTTGCCAGCAGCGTGCGCCGGTGTTTGCCCAGGTTAGTGGACGTTGAGTTGGCATTTCTAATCATGGACCATTCCAGCGAGCTGCATTTGTTTTCCTTATTCGAGTTCATATATAGGGTTTAGGGTTTTGGTGCAAGCCTTCTATTAACCGGAGTGCGGTGCAATTTTTTGAGCGCTTTTTTGATCAATCCTCCCACCCGATGTTTGGCCAAATACACCCGGCCCCGGCTGACGCCGAGGGTTTCTGCAACCTTCGTGGCAGGCCATTCCTTGAACGTGTAGAGGTCGAATATCTGATAATCTTTCGGATCGACTTTAAGTTTGACCCGCTCGACTGCAACTTCCAGAAGATTCAGCTCAAATTCCTCATCCCAGACAGCCTCCAATCCAAATCCCGCCGGATCGGGTATGCGTTCAATCAACGCCGTGCCGGTCCCGGTTTCGGGCTCACCCCGCAGTGGTTGGACTCCCCGTTGCCGGTCCCGGATATAATCCCTTATCCGCCAGCTCGTCAATTGCAGCAGCCACCCTTTGAAGGATCCCCCGGCATCGTATTGCATTTGTGGCAGAGACCTCCAGGCCGAAAGGACTGTTTCCTGCACCACGTCCTGGGATTCCGCATCGGACAATCCGGCTTTCACCGCCGAATTGTAAATCAGTTTCCAATAAGTATCGAAGAAGTCCCGCCAGCTCTCATCGTCGTGTACGTTCTTGAGACGCTGAATCAGGGACGCCCGGGTGGGGATCAGGCCTTTGTCATCGTTTGGGCGCGGAGGTTCAGTCATCGAGTTCACTCTATTAATACGTAACGAAAAGGCCAAATCTTTCAAAAATCATAATATTTTTTTCAGGCAACTCTCCGAGCCGAACTTTTAAACTATTTTCGAAAAAGTAAAGATTTTTGAAAGATTTGGCACTCTCGTTACGTATTAAAGGATAGGACTACGTGGTTGTGGACAGTCCCTCAAAGGCCCGCAACCAAAGATCCTATGCAAGTTACTATCGTAGAGATAGTTGCGAT
Source organism: Verrucomicrobiota bacterium (assembly GCA_021325145.1). GTDB lineage: Bacteria > Verrucomicrobiota > Verrucomicrobiia > Limisphaerales > Pedosphaeraceae > JAJPHR01. The sequence goes on from JAJPHR010000077.1 coordinate 61,336, forward strand.
TATCAGAGCGCCTGAAGCCGGCAGGCCAAGCGATTTAGCTGAGAGACTGGCCAGGGTCTAGGGGAGGCTGCTGCTCGAAAGTTCGAGCAGCAGCTTTTTTTCATGAGGAACGCGCAACTGATTATCCTGTAATCACTTGCATCCTGTGTTTGGCGTGAACCGGCGTGCTTGAAAAAATCGAGAGAAATGAACTCCAAGTCACAGAAAGTCATTACGATGGTGCTTTGGAACCGGCCTGATTACACTCGCACTGTGTTGGCGGCGTTGCGCGCTTGCGAAGGAATTGGGGATTACATACTCCTGCCCCATGTCGAGCCAGGCAATGAACAAGTGCTGGCGTTGGTCAATTCCATCGACTTCGCCGAAACCCGAGTGACCCTCAATCCCACACGACTGGGGATCGGAAGAAACACCTACCTGGCCTGGCAGGACGGATTTCGGAAAGCGGACTTCATTATCCATATCGAGGACGACACAGTGCCGTCGCGCGATTGTTTGCGCTATATGGAGCATTGTCGCCGGACCTATCGCGATGACCAGGAGATCTTCTCGATTTCATCGTACAACCGCGCTCCCTGCCGTTCGCTTCAGCATTACCATATTTCCCGTCGCCCGCCCTATACCTGCTGGTTGATTGGGGTCTGGATGGACCGCTGGCAATGGATCAAAAGCAGGTGGAACCCGGACCCGGAACGCTATGCGACCTACCTTACAAACCAACTCCGCCACTACCAACTGGATGAAGTCTATCCCTTGCTTTCGCGCAGCCAAAACATCGGAGCCGAAAACGGTTTCCACGTGCCCTCGGCGGACTGGCACCGAGCCAACCATCATACTGAACATTGGGCCGGGAATTATGATCTGAAACCAGGAAAATACCGGGAGGTTTGACCGCAACGAGGACGCGCCAATAACCGCGCCAGCCGGGAACTTCCCGTTTGGCAATGAAAAAAATTCCTACGCTCGCTCCATGTATTTTCCCGTGCGCGTGTCGATTCTCAATTTCTCGCCTGTTTTGATGAACAAAGGAGCCTGGACAACAATGCCAGTTTCCATGGTCACCGGCTTTTGCACGTTGTTGGCCGAATCTCCCCGAATGCCTTCGGGCGCATCGGTCACCGTCAGCACCACACTGGACGGCAGTTCGATCGATACCGCCTTGTCCTCCACAAAAGTCATGGTCACCGGCGAATTCTCGACCAGAAAATTTTTCGCGTCACCCACCAGTTCCGGCGTCAGATTCACGGTTTCATAGGTTTCCGGGTCGGAAAAGACGTAATCCCCGCCATCCTTGTAACTGAATTCCATCTTGCGCGTCATCATTGGCACCACCTCAATCTTCTCCGTCGAACTAAAGCGCACGTCGGAGGACTTGCCGGTTTTGATGCTGCGGATGGTGGCCTGAACAAAAGCGCGCAGATTTCCCGGCGTTCGATGCTGACTGTCGAGCACCACTGCGATATCCCCGTTGTAATTGATTGCCATACCGCGGCGAAGGTCATTAGCTGTTGCCATAAATCATTTTAAGTTGCGACCGCCGCAAGTTTCAGGCGGCGAACCGTGAAAACTAGCCAAATCCCACCTGATTGCAAGCCCGGATTTTCTGCTTCACATGCGCATTGTCATCTTTCTTTAAGGCCGGCTCCGGGTCAGGAACAGGTCGCGTAATCCACCCCATCGATCATCCACACAAATTCCCCGGCCACGCTCCTGCGGTAACAGTTACTTCTGGCAAAACGTACTATTTCCCATCCTTCTCCCCCTACGGGTAACAAAACTTTGGTGCAATTCGCACCGAGATTCGCTCTGGTCAAGGATGTTGCCAGCCGTTCTCTGCCAAGTACACTCTCTCGATGGAACTTGATTTGGAAGGTCGGCATGCCGATCAGGCTTACGCCATCCTTGCCAGCGTGGTGATGCCGCGGCCCATTGCGCTGGTAACCACCCTCGGACCGGATGGCGTGGTGAACGCGGCGCCTTTCAGCTTTTTCAACGTGTTCGGGGATGACCCGCCCATTGTGGCATTCGCGCCAGGCGATCGCGATGACGGCACGCCCAAGGACACCGCGCGTAACATCCGGCTGGGCCATGAATTCGTGGTGAACCTCGTGGATGAAGGCATCGCTGAAGCAATGAACCGTTGCTCCGCGCCGCTGCCCTATGGCGTCAGCGAATTGGAGCAAGCCAGGCTCACTGCCGCTCCAAGTTCAGCAGTCAAGCCGCCGCGCATTGCCGAGGCCCCCGCCAGTTTGGAATGTTCGGAGTGGGGGACGTTGCAGATCGGCAACAATCGTTTGATCATCGGCGTGGTCAAGCGGGTACATCTGCGTGACGAATTGTTTGATGCGGATAAGTTGCGCGTGCGTAGCGATCAGTTCAAGGTCATCGGGCGCATGGCCTCGCCACATTGGTATTGCCGGACGCGGGATCGCTTTGAAATGATTCGGCCGGCAGGATGATTTGGCGCAACGCATGAGTCATTATTGGTCCACGTTTGCTGAATTGATTGTAACGCCGTTCCGGCATGTGCAGCTCATTTGGGGCGTTGTGCCGCTCTACTTTGGCTGGTTGCTGAACGAACTTACGTCCGCAAAAACCAACTTCCGCACGGCGATCCAAACCGGATTCAGTTTTTTGTGGGCGGCGGCCCAGTGGATTTACCCGTACTTCCAGCCGCATGGCCCGAACGGACCGCGGGTGGAATGGAACGCCATGCTGCCAATCAATCTGCTGGTCACAGCGCTGGTGCTGGGACTTGGGGTTGCCGCTTTGTACAGCGGCATTCGCCGGCGGTATCCGAAGTACGGCTCGTTCCTCGGGCACACGCGATTCGCCAACTATTTCATGATAGCAATCTTCCCGATCCAGACTCATTATCTGGATTGGACATGGGAACGGCTGGCCGCCATCGCCCTGTTCGCCGTTCCCATGTGGCTGGTGCTGGATCTGGGGTTGATGCCGATTCGAAACCGAAAGTGAACCGCCGGTTATTGCCACGAGGACATTATAGAATCTCTCCCGAAACCGTTCGCAAATTTCACGCACGGTTTATATTCTAAGGAGGCGGCGCGAGGGCGCGCTGGTAAAGCTCCCAATTTGTTGAACAACCAAGTTCCAACAACATGAAATTTTTGAAGTTCCCAGGCATGGGACCGGGACGGTTTGCAACCTTGCCGCCCGATTGGGGAACGCACTTCCCGCCCAAAGTTCTGGAGCGGGGCCGCGCGTGCTTCCGTGATGGCGCGGTGCTAAACTGGGGCTCCAGCGCTGGCGGTGGAATCCTCGCCATCGTGCGAGGCCCGGGCGAGGAGATTTACAAGGTCGACGTGAACTGGGGCGTGGATGAGGTTGGACAGACGTACGTCGAGAGCATGTGCGACTGCCCGGTGGAGGCTGGTTGCGAGCACGCCGTCGCCGCGCTTATGCAGGCGTCCGGGGTCATCCCTGCGACGGTCAAAGCGCCTGGAGCACAACCGCCAAAGCCGCAGCTATCCGAACCGTTGCAGCAGTGGTTGCAGCAAATGCAGCAGGCGGCAAACCCGCCCGCTCCCGGCCAGGAACTTGAGCCTGCCGACGAACCAGAGCGCCTGGCTTACGTGCTCAACATCGAGAAATCTTCTCCCGGGTTCATCGTTGCCCATCGCCCGCGGCTGGAGGTCAATTTGCAGATGGTCCGCAAATTGTTGAAAGGCGATTACGGGCAGGGCCGCAACTATTACCTCGATCATTTGCTTGACGGATACGGCAACCGCTTTGCGCGGCCGGTGGATATTCGGATCGCGCGCCAGTTGAAAATAATGCAGCCGCCCGCCACCTACGGCCCTAACGTGCTCGCGGGCACGGAAGGCGCGGCGCTGCTGGAGGAAATCGTTCGTACTGGACGCTGTCATTGGCAGGGGACCGGTCGAAAGCATCCGCCACTAAAACTGGGACTGCCCCGCCTCGCGCAGCTCGATTGGACCGCGAACCAGGCAGGCATGCAATCGCCCGGCTTGGCTGTCACGCCGCCAGCCACGGCCATCCTGCCCGTAGCGCCGCCGTGGTATGTGGACGAGGCGGCTGCAACTTGCGGGCCGCTCGACACCGGCTTGCCTCCGGCGGTGGCCGAGGCCTGGTTTAACGCGCCGATGGTAACGCCGGACCAGGCTGAGTTGCTCGGTGAGGAACTAACCCGGCGTTATCCGGAACTGCACGTGCCCGCGCCGCAGCGAATCGAGGTGGAAACCGTCGTGGATTTGAAGCCGGTGCCTTGTCTTCACCTCTTCTCGGTTCAGGTGCCGCAGGAGCGCTATTACGGTTACTATTATGGGCGAGCGAAAGATCCCGAAAAGCTGGACCTGAACCTCGCCCGCGTCGAGTTCGACTACGCAGGCCATCGCCTGCCTCCCGGCACGCCGGGCGCGTACATCGAACAATTCAGCGAGGGCAAGCTCCGTCGGATCCAGCGCCAGGTGCGGGATGAAATCACTCAATACGCGCAGTTATCGTCGCTGGGGTTTGCAGAAGCGGAGGATATTTTCCCCACTTATCGTCTTGGCAAGCACGCGCAGGAACTCACCCTGAGCGAAACCACCGCCTGGTTCGAGTTCTGTCACAACCAGGTGCCAGGCTTGCGTGAAGCTGGATGGCAAGTGACCATCGATAAAGATTTTCACTTTCGCATCGTGGAACCGGAGGAATGGTATCTGGATGCCGCACCGGGCAGCGGCATCGACTGGTTCGGGGTTGAACTGGGCGTCCAACTCGATGGACAGAAGCTCAACCTGCTGCCGGTTTTGCTTGAGTACATCCAAAAGAACCCCCGCTCGCTTTCCGAGGAGGGTCTGGCTGCGATGAAGGACAACGACATCCTTCCGATTCATTTGCCGGATGGACGGCTGCTGCCGTTCCCGGCGAAACGGCTGAAGGAAAGCCTCGGCGTGTTGCTGGAGTTGTTCAATCCGCAGGCGCTGGATCGCAAGGGCCGGCTGCAAATGTCTAAACTGCGGGCGGCGGAATTGTCCGCCATGCCGGGCGTTACGGAATGGCGCTGGCTGGGCGGATCGGACCTGCGCGAATTGAGCCGCAAGCTGCATGATTTTGAAGGCATTAAACTGGTGCCGCCTTCACGCGACTTCCACGCCGAGTTGCGCGGTTACCAGCAGGAAGGATTGAACTGGCTGCAATTCCTTCGTGAATACAGCCTCGGCGGCATTCTCGCCGACGACATGGGTTTGGGCAAAACCGTCCAGGCGCTCGCCCATTTGCTGCACGAGAAGGAAACCGGACGGATGGATCGCCCAAGCCTGGTCATCGCTCCCACCAGCCTGATGACCAACTGGCGGCAGGAGGTCGAGCGGTTTGCGCCCGGGCTCAAGTTGCTCGTGTTACACGGGCTCGATCGCAAGCAGCATTTCGAGAAATTGCGGGATTACGATTTGATTGTGACCTCGTATCCGTTGCTGCCCCGCGATCAGGCGGTGTTGTTGGAGCAGGAGTTCCACTGCGTCATTCTGGATGAAGCGCAATTCATCAAGAATCCCAAGACCCTGTACGCACAGATCGTCTGCCAGTTGAAAGCGCGGCATCCGCTTTGCCTGACGGGCACGCCGATGGAAAATCACCTCGGCGAATTGTGGTCGCTGTTCAACTTTCTGCTGCCCGGTTTCCTGGGCGACGAAGTCCGCTTCCGCAAAGTGTTCCGCAACCCGATTGAAAAAGGCCAGAGCGAGGAGCGCCGAAAATTACTCGCCCGGCGGGTTGCGCCGTTCCTATTGCGCCGCCGCAAGGAGGAGGTCGTCAAGGAGTTGCCGCCCAAAACCGAGATCGTGCAGAACGTCGAACTCGCCAGCGCGCAACGCGACCTGTACGAAACCATCCGCTTGGCCATGCACGCGAAAGTGCGCGCCGAAGTCGCGAACAAAGGCATGTCCCGCGCCCACATCGTCATTCTCGACGCCCTGCTCAAGCTGCGGCAGGTCTGCTGTGATCCGCGATTGCTCAAGTTCGACGCCGCAAGAAAAGTGCAGGACTCGGCCAAGCTCGAGTTGCTCATGGACCAACTGCCGGAAATGATTTCGGAGGGCCGCCGCATTCTTTTGTTCTCCCAATTCACTTCGATGCTCGCGCTTATCGAGCAGGAATTGGCCAAGGCCAAAATAAATTACGTTCTGCTCACCGGCCAGACCACGGACCGCGCCACGCCCATCCAGCGCTTTCAGGGCGGCGAAGTCCCGCTGTTCCTCATCAGCCTCAAAGCGGGCGGCACCGGCTTGAATCTGACCACCGCCGACACCGTGATTCATTACGATCCGTGGTGGAATCCGGCGGTGGAAAACCAAGCCACTGACCGCGCCCATCGCATCGGCCAGGAAAAAAAGGTGTTCGTCTATAAACTGATGACCGTCGGCACCGTCGAAGAAAAAATCCTCGAACTCCAGAAGCGCAAACGCGAACTCGTCGAAGGCCTCTTGAACGAAGATCGCAAGGAGAGCGTCAAGCTCAGCCAGGAAGACTTGGACGTGCTGTTTGCGCCAATCAAGTAAGGCCACCGGTTTACGCTTCATCTGGCCTGTCCATTGCTTGAGCCCGTACTGTTCTCCGGGGATCGGTTGTTCACAGAATATCACGCCGAGCCTGCCATAGTTGTCGAATTGCCGGCTTATGAACTGGCAGGATAAGTAAAACGGAGCGAATCGCTCGGAAATCCCGGTTCATACGCATCTTTGATGTTTAGGTTTGCGACTGTCCGCGAGGAAAAAGACCCCATGGGAAGAGCCTGTAAATGGCATAGTTTCTAAAAGCGGGAGCATTTAAGGCATCTCGAAAAGCAGAATGAAAACGCCATTTCCTTTATTAGCGCTGGTTTGTCTGTTGATTGGCGCTGGTTGTTCCACTCCGTGTTCAGTTGCAAAACTGGAGGGCCAGGGAACCCGGCACCTCTTCGACGCCCAATACGATCCCGTTTGGAACGCTGTGCTTGGCGCGGTGGAAATGAACGACTTGCGGGTGGTGCAGATTGATACAGCCAGCGGCCACATCTCCGCCCGGCGCGTAATGGGAGTGACAACTTTTGGGGAAAACGTTTCGATCTGGGTCCGCGCGGTGGCACCCGGTGAGACCGAAGTGGAAGTGATTAGCCGGCGGACTGGCCCGCCAGTCATGCCCACACCACGCCCGGAAAAAAGCATCCTTCAAACGGTCGCGGATGTGTTGACGTAACTGGAGACTCGCGGCTTCCAGCCAACTTTTTCTAAAGCTTCGCCGGTTCGGGGTCGGTGCGAAACAAAGCGGCATTCTCCTTTCTGGCCAGCACGTAATCCAGCGACCACCGGCCTGCGCCGTAAACGGAGATGAGGATTAGCAGGAAAAGAACCAGGCCCGCAAATTCCATGCTCTGCCGCGCTTCGATCGAACTGACCATGTGCGGCAAGTGGACGTAGAACATGGCGGAAAGAAGGATTGGCAGTTGCACTAAAGCGGCGGCTCGCGTGATCAAACCCAGTGTGAGGCAAAGCCCGCCGAACAGATGCGCCAGGATGACGTAGTGCATCAGGATCGCCGGAGCAAACCACATGCTGCCGACTGTTTCCATAAGCTGCAGGAAATAATCCGAGTGGCTCATGAAGAACACCGCCTTGATCATGAGTCCGATGCCCAGGTAAATGCGCATCAGGTCGAGGGCAAGGTCGCCGTGGGTTTTGATCCAGTGGTTCATCTCTTGGACATCTTTCATACGAAACCTTTCGTTGGGGCGAAGAATTTGGTTATCAGATGGTACTATTTAGTAATGAATGTAATCTAATAGTATAGAAAATCAAGGGCGATGCAGGCGCGCGAAGCGGCGGCAGGCGGAGGGCCACCCACAATCGAGTCAGTGATCGGATGCGCCTGACAGTTGAGGCGGCCCGGTTTGGGATTGCGACGAAGCGGGACAATTGCTAAGAGGACAGTGGTCAATCCGTGATCTAATGAACACTCATCTGGAAGTCCGCAAGACTTACAAACTTTATATCGGCGGGAATTTTGTCCGCAGCGAGAGCGGGCGCTATCTCCCGGCCCAATCTTCCGCCGGGGCACACCTGGACAATTACTCCCAGGCTTCGCGCAAGGATCTGCGCGATGCGGTGGCGGCGGCGCGGGGAGCTTTCGACGGTTGGGCGAAGAAAACGGCTTACTTGCGAGGCCAGATCCTGTATCGCGCGGGTGAGATGCTTCAGAATCGCGCGGCGGAATTGACCAATGAACTTGCGCGTTCCACCGGCGTGAGTCCCGCCCGGGCGCGCGCCGAAGTGCGCACAGCCATCGATCGCCTGATTTATTACGCCGGGTGGACGGACAAGTATTCGCAGATTTTCGGCAGCGTGAACCCGGTGGCGACTTCGCACTTCAACTTCACGGTCCCTGAACCAACCGGCGTGGTGGCAATCCTCGCCCCGGGCGAACCGGCGCTGGTGTCCCTGGTCTCGTTGTTGTGCCCGGTGATTCTGAGTGGCAACTCCGCCGTGGTTGTGGCGTCGGAAAAGCATCCCTTGCCGGCGCTGACGTTTGCGGAAATCCTGGCCACCAGTGATTTGCCCGGCGGCGTGGTGAACGTGCTTTCGGGCCGTGGCGCTGAACTGGCACCGCATATCGCCAGCCACATGGACATCAATGCCATTGTGGACGGCACCGGCCTCACGGATCTCGGCGCAGCACTGCAAGCCGGGACGTCGCACAATCTCAAGCGTTACGCCGCCAGATCACTTCCGCTGAAGGATTGGTTCACGACTTCGGCCGAGGACCCGTATCGCATCCTGGATACGGTCGAGTTCAAGACCGCCTGGCATCCCATTGGCGTGTGATGCCCGAATAGCTAAAAAGCTTCTCTCGCCGACGATCGGATGACTTTCAATATTGTTCTTAACGGGAGAGTACGGCTCAGCGCGCCATCCCTGCCAAACAGGATGACAGCGATGAGATGAGTCCCGACGATCTCGTCAACCTTTAATCGGCGGCTTCTCCTTAAGCCAGCGCGCCACGTCAGCGGCGGCGTAGGTGATAAGGATGTCGGCGCCGGCGCGGCGCATTGCCAGAAGGCTTTCCAAGGTTACGGCGCGTTCATCGATCCAGCCTTGGGCCGCCGCGGCTTTGACCATGGAATATTCCGCGCTCACGGCGTAGGCGGCGGTCGGATAACCGAATTGGGTTTTGATGCGGTGCAAAATATCCAGGTACGCGAGCGCGGGCTTGACCATGACCATGTCCGCGCCTTCCTGGATGTCGAGGGCGACTTCGCGCAAGGCTTCGTTGGCGTTGGCGGGGTCCATTTGGTAGCTGCGCCGGTCGCCGAATTGCGGCGCGGATTCGGCGGCTTCGCGGAACGGGCCGTAGTAGGCGGAAGCGAACTTGGCGGCGTAGGAAAGGATGGGCGTGTCGATGAAGCCTTGCCGATCCAGTTGCTCACGGATGGCCCGCACCCGGCCATCCATCATGTCGCTGGGCGCGACGATGTCCGCGCCAGCTTCGACGTGACTGGCAGCGGCGCGGGCAAGGAGTTTGAGGCTGGGATCGTTCAGGATGCGTGCGCCGCGTTTATCACGCTGAACGATGCCGCAGTGGCCGTGGTCCATGTATTCGCAAAGGCAGACATCGGTGATGACGAGCAGCTCCGGCAACTCTTTCTTAAGGCGCCGCACCGCTTGCTGGACAATGCCATTGGCGGCGTATGCGCCGGAGGCCCGGGCGTCCTTGGTTTCGGGAATGCCGAATAACAATACGGCGGGCACGCCCTGCTCGTAAGCCCAGACAGCATCGCGGACCAGTTCATCGGGCGAGAGTTGAAAGACGCCGGGCATCGCGCCGATAGGGTGGCGCAACTTTCGGCCGGCGCGCACAAAGAACGGCAGCACCAGTTGCGAGACGTGCAGATGTGTCTCGGCCACCATCCGCCGCAACGCCGGTGACTGGCGCAACCGGCGGGGGCGGTAACTGGGAAACTGGCCCACGGAATGCAAGTTCATACGGTTATTGTAAGTTCGTGGAGCAAAGTGCAAAGAGCAAACCAGGTGAGGTGGCGCTGGGATTCCACAGCAATTCGCATCCATTCAAACTCATCCTTCGTCTGCTTGAGCCGCTCTATGGATTCGGTATTTGCCACAACTTACTCACCCCTTCAAAAAGAAATTGCGCTGCTTCTCGCTGATGGGCAGGCCGAGTTTTTCCATGACGGCGAGCATGTCTTCCCAGATCTTGCGCTTCTCGCTCAGGGCCTGGTTGCGCAGGAGATATGCCGGATGATACGTGGGCATGAGAGGAATGTTTCGGTAAATCTGCCAGTTGCCGCGCAACCGGGTAATGCCGACGGTTTTGCCGAGCAAGCCCTCGACGGCGGTTGCGCCGAGCGCGACCAGCACCTGGGGCTTGATCAAATCGATCTGCTCGTGGAGATATGGGATGCAGGTTTGCATCTCCTCCGGGGTTGGCTTGCGGTTGCCGGCGCTCTGGCCGGGGGTGTCTGGGCGGCACTTGAGAACGTTGGCAATGTAAACTTCGTTCCGCTTCAAGCCCATGGTCTGGATGATTTTGGTCAGGAGCTGACCCGCCTTGCCGACGAACGGTTCGCCTTGCTGGTCTTCATCGGCTCCCGGCGCTTCGCCGACGAACATGAGGGTGGCATCGATGTTGCCGACGCCGAACACGACATTCTTGCGCGAATTGGCGAGGTGCGTGCATTTGACGCAGGCCATGGCCCGTGAACGCAAATCGGCGAACGCAGCCGCTTTGGCTTCCGGACTCAGAACCAGCGATGAGGGCGCTGCGAAAAGCGAGGTCGCGGGGCTCGCTGCGGGGCGTGCAACGGGCGCGGGAGATTCCGGGCGTGAGCGCGATGGCGACGGTGTCGCTGGACGGGCAAGCGCCGTGAGGTTGGCCGGATCGATTGGGACAGAGCGCACGCCCCTGGCTTTTAAGCTTTCAAGGTGTTGAATCGCTGCGTCGAGCAATTGATGGTACGCATCCGTCATTGGGCGTAAATTACTTCACGCAGATGGAACTGCCAAGGACGGAGAGGCATCGCGGCCGGTGAGCGCATCCGGGGAAATCAACACCTTGCCGATTCGCAGCAGCGGCGTGAGGAGGCACCAATTTTTCCCAAGACGTCAGAGCCTCCTTGCGTCGACCGCCACAATGTTTCGAATACATTCCGACTTCGGCTGCCAAGCACTTTTGATTGGCCAGCCGGGTGGCCCTCGGGTAGTTTCGCAACAACGACCGAACTGATTAACGGAATGGAAGAATCGATCATCCCCGGTTTCCGATTTGTCCCGCGGACGGGCGTCATTTACGTGATGCACGAAGCCGCGCAACACGGCTTCAGCTACGACGATCCGAACTGGGCGAACCTCGGGCAGGGCTCACCGGAAACCGGCCCCATCCCAGGCGCGCCAGCGCGCATCGAAAGCGTCACCATCCATGCCACGTCGCAGCAATATGGACCGGTGGCGGGCAGCCGGGATTTGCGCCAGGCGGTGGCGGATTTTTATAATCATACGTTCCGTCGCGGCAAAACCTCCCAGTACACGCGTGACAATGTGAGCATCGCGAGCGGCGGGCGGCTCGCGTTGACGCGCCTGGCCAGCGCGCTCGGCAACATCAACATGGGCCACTTCATCCCTGATTATACGGCGTATGAGGAATTGTTGAGCGTCTTCAAGGCTTTCACGTCCATCCCGATTTTGCTCGACGCCGAGGGCGGGTACAAAATCCCGCTGGGGGCGTTGAAGAAGGAGATTCTCGGACGCGGCCTGAGCGCGCTGCTGGTGAGCAATCCGTGCAATCCGACGGGCCAGTTGATCGAAGACGGCGAGTTGCGTGAATGGTGCGAATTGGCGCGCGAATGTGAATGCTCGTTGATAGTTGACGAGTTTTATTCGCATTACATCTACAATGCCAAGGAACCGAGCAAGATGGTTTCGGCGGCTGCGTTTGTGGAGAACGTGGACGAGGACCCGATCATCGTCGTGGACGGGTTGACCAAGAACTGGCGTTATCCGGGCTGGCGAATCAGTTGGACGCTGGGGCCCAAGGCGGTGATCGAGGCCATCGCGAGCGCGGGTTCGTTTTTGGATGGCGGGGCGAATCATCCGTTCCAAAGCGTCGCTGCGAAACTGCTCAATCCGCAAGTGGCCGCCCAGGAAACCGCCGCGATCCAGAGCCATTTTGGGCACAAGCGCGAATACGTGCTGGGCCGGCTCAAGCGCATGGGCATCGGCGTGGATGCCGAGCCGGCGGGCGCATTTTACGTGTGGGCAAACCTCTCGCAACTCCCCAAGCCGTTGAACGATGGCATGAATTTCTTCCGCGAGGGCCTCAAGGAATCCGTCATCATCGTGCCCGGCATTTTCTTCGACGTGAATCCCGGCAACCGCCGCGCCCACGGGCGTTATGAAAACTACTGTCGCATCAGCTTCGGGCCCGAGATGAAGAAGCTGGAGATCGGGTTGGATGCGTTGGAGCGGGTGATTGGGAAGTTTGGGAAGTGGGGGAAGTAATGGGCAGACTGGCAAGGGATTTCCGTTGACTTATTGCTTGGTGTCGCCGTGTGGATCCGAAATCCCGAAAGAGGTTGAAAACGTCTGCTTTTGGTGGGAGATGTCCTCCATGATAACGGTCAAAGCTGACAATCGACGTCGCGTGCAAATACCGGGCATCAAAGCCGGACAGGTTTTTGCACTGGAGGACGAGGGTGGCAAGGTCACACTTACCCCTCTTCAGAAGGCCGAGCCCAAGCCGGGCACGGTCGAGTTTGTGAAGAAAGACGGCTATACCGTAGGAGTGACGGATCGGACAGTGAGCATGGAGACGATCAAGAAATTGCTCTCGGAGTTCCCATGAGGCATCTTCTGGACGTCAACGTCCTGCTCAAGCACGCGCTCCGTCCGAGAGTTTTTCGCCCCGGTTTGAAATGGACGAGCACCCGGCTTTCGCTTAGGTTTCGGGCATAAATGAGACTTTCATTGTTAATGCTTATGGTGTCGGCTTGCTCGATGACGTTGACGTTGGCGGCGCGGGCGGATGAGGGGATGTGGCTTTTCAATCAGCCGCCGCGGCAGATGCTGAAGGAGCGGTATCAGTTCGATGCGACTGATCCGTGGCTGGAGCATTTGCAAAAGTCGTCGGTGCGGTTCAATTCGGGCGGGTCGGGGAGTTTCGTGAGCGAGGATGGATTGTTGATTTCCAATCACCACGTGGGCGCGGATGCGTTGCAGAAGGTGAGCAATGAGAAGACGAATTATTTGCGGGACGGGTTTTACGCGCATTCCGAAGCCGAGGAGATCAAGTGCCTGGATCTCGAGTTGAATGTGCTGCAGTCGATCGAGGACGTGACGGCGCGGGTGAACGCGGCGGTGCCGAAGGACCTCGATCCGGCCAAGGCGTTTCTGGCGCGCCGGAAGGTGATTGCGGAGATCGAAAAGGAATCGCTGGACAAGACGGGGCTGCGCTCGGACGTGGTCACGCTGTGGCAGGGGGGCGCGTATCATTTGTATCGTTACAAGCGTTACACGGATGTGCGGTTGGTGTTCGCGCCGGAGCAGCAGATCGCGTTTTACGGCGGCGATCCGGATAACTTCGAGTTTCCGCGTTATGATTTGGATATTTGCCTGTTTCGCGCGTACGAAAACGGCAAGCCGGTGCACGTGAAGAATTACCTGCGCTTTTCCACGGCGGGCGCGCAGGTTGGCGATCTGATTTTTGTTTCGGGTCATCCGGGGCACACGAGCCGGCTGCTGACGACGGCGGAGTTGGAGTATTATCGGGATGTGGCGCTGCCTTATCGGCTGAGCACGCTCAAGCGTTTGGAGGTCTTGCTCGGCACGTGGAGCGCGCGCAGCCAGGAAAACGCCCGGCGGGCGCGCGATGATTTTTTCGGCGTGCAGAACTCGCGCAAAGCTTTCGATGGACGGCTGGCAGGGTTGCTGGATCCGGATTTGTTTGGTCAAAAGGCGAAGGAAGAGGCGGATTTCCGGGCGCGGCTGGCAGGCAAGCCTGAGTTCGCCGACGCGGCCGCCGCTTACGACAAGATTGCCGAGGCCACCCGGGTAATGGCGACGCAGGCCAAACGGTACCGATTGCTCGAACAGGGTGCGGCGTTCAATTCCGAGAGTTTCGGGATTGCGCGCACGTTGCTCCGCGCCGGTGAGGAGCGGCCCAAGCCGAATGGCGAACGGCTCCGCGAATACTCGGACTCGAGCAAGGAATCGCTCGAACTGGGTTTGTTCTCGGAGAAGCCGATTTACAACGACCTGGAAATTCTCACGCTGTCCGACTCACTGACGTTCCTCGCCACGGAGTTGGGACCGACGAATGAGCTGGTGGTAAAGGCCCTGGCCGGGAAATCACCGCGTGAGCGCGCGGTGGAATTGATCACGCAGACAAAGGTGCGGGACGTGGCGTTTCGGAAAAAGCTTTACGAAGGCGGCGCGAGCGCGGTGTCGGCGGCGAACGATCCGATGATCGAGCTGGCGCGATTGGTCGATCCGGAGGCGCGGGCGTTGCGGAAGGTCATGGAGGAGCAGGACGAAACCAAACAGCAGGCGCATGCGGCGATTGCCCGCGCGCGCAACGCCATTTTGGGCACGTCGGGTTATCCGGACGCGACGTTCACGCTGCGGTTGTCCTTCGGCACGGTGAAAGGCTATGAGGAAGACGGCAAGCAGGTGCTGGCGTTTACCACGTTGGCGGGGCTTTATGAGCGCGCCAAGGAAATGCAGAACAAGCCGCCGTTCGATTTGCCGCCGAGATGGGAGAAGCGCAAGTCGCGGCTGGACTTGAAGACGACGTATAATTTTGTGAGCACGGCGGACATCATTGGCGGCAACTCCGGCAGTCCGGTGGTAAATCGCGCCGGGGAGTTTGTCGGCATTATCTTCGACGGCAACCTGCAAAGTCTTTCCTGGGACGATGTGTACAGCGACAAGCAGGGCCGGGCGACGTCGGTCAGTTCGCCCGCGATTGTGGAAGCGTTGAACAAGGTGTATGACGCGAAGGATTTGGCGAACGAACTGGTGAACGGGCGGAGGAAATAGCGGGCGGAGAAGCTCCTTCACCCGGCGTTCTTCTCCCACCACGGGTGGAGTCCCGGCGTGGCTGGTGCTCTTCGTCTGGCCGGAAAGTTCCGTTAGTCCTCAGCCGCAACGATGCGGTTGATTCTTCACACTTGCCACACGCCGTGAAATCGGTTGTATTGGACTGCGTGATGTTGTGATGAGATCGGCCGCTATTTTTTGTGCCTTGGGGCTTTTTGGGGTGGTCCGGGCGCAGGAGAGTTCCCCAAGCCCATTCGGCGAAGATTTAAGCCGTCTCCGGGGTTCGGGTTTTCACTATAGTCTTTCCAAACAATTCATTGTCCACGCGCAACCTCCCACCGGCTGGATGCCGACGATGGGCGAGGGGCCGGATTTGGTCCGGTTGGAGCCGAACCTGCTTGCGATTTCGTGCGAACGGATCAAACACGAACTGCTGCGGGCTTTGGGTGAAACGGATCAGTGGCGCGGGGCCATCCGCATCGAACTGCATCCCGCCCAGAATCGCAATGAAACCATCCAGATCGCTTCCACTCATTATTCGGACGGCTGGTCCTACCGAATGGACCTGCCCGACCGGATGGAGGTTCCGCGGTTGATCGACGCGGTGGTGCAAACGTTGCTGCTGGAAATGGCCAATCGCACTTCGACCGGCCGGTCCGCGGAAATTCCGGCCTGGCTGACGTATGGTTTGGCCCAGCAACTGAGACAGGACGCCGTCTTGGAACTGGTGCTCCGTCCGCCCAGCCGAAAGGATGGCTCGAGCTTCGATGGCTTGACGGCCAGGACCGATCGCTCGTGGAGCGCCGTCGATACCACCGCGGAACGAGCGCAGAAAATGGCCACTGACCGGGGTGTGCGGGTGTTTGGTTCGGTGGCGGACGCCACGGCTTCGGGTGACGTGTCGAGCCTGGTGATGGCCAACCCGCTCGCGAAGGCGCATGAAGAATTGCGCGCGCAGCCGCCCTTGACACTGGATGAATTGAGCTGGCCAGGCGAAGACGAACTGCTCGGGCCGTCCGCCGCGGCGTATCGCAACAGCGCGCAATTGCTGGTCTGCGACCTGGCGCGACTGCCGGATGGCCGGAGTTGCCTGCGCGCATTCGTCGACGAATTGTCGCAGCATTTCAACTGGCAGATGGCCTTTCTGAAGGCGTTTCATTCCCAATTTGACACGCAGCGTGATTTGGAAAAATGGTGGGCGCTGAAGGTGGAGAATTTCACCGAGCGCGACCTGACGCAAACCTGGCCGGACGACGAAAGCTGGCGCAAGCTGGAGGAGATCATCCGTCCGCCGGTGGAAGTGCGCACCGCCGCCGACGAAATGCCGTTGCGCACGGAGATCACCTTGCAAGGCATTCTTCAAGGGTTTGAGTTCGTCCGGCAGGGAGTGATCCTGCAGGATAAAATTCAGCAATTCATGCTGCTGCGCGTGCGGGTTTCGCAGAAGCTGGTTCCGTTGGTGGATGCTTATCGGCAGGCCTTGCAGGATTACCTGAAGAAGCGGCAGAAGATCGCTGTGCCCAAGCTGGCGAAGGGCATCGTGAGCAAAAAACTCGATCAACTCACGATGGAAACGGTGCGCGTTCTAAATGGGTTGGATACCCGCCTCGAAGAAATGCGCCCCAAGGATAAGCAGGCGGTTCCAGAGCAAAACGACACCGCCAGCGTGCTCACTAACCCCTAATAATCAAATAGTTGCGTCTTAATTCGCGGTATTTTTGTCCGTTCCCTTGACACGTCGGAGTCTCAACTTATAGTTCGACATCATGTCAAATGATACTTCAGAGGGCGATGACGGCGACACGGGTGAAGCCGTCAAACTGGACCAACTCAAACAGTTCAAATCTTCCGGGCGCGGTTTCTGGCACAATGTTCCGGAGGCCGATTGGAACGACTGGCGGTGGCAGCTTAAGAACCGCATTACTTCGCTGGAGCAATTGCAGCGCTTGATGCCCACGCTTTCGCCGGAGGAACACGCCGGCACGCTGCTGGCGAACAGCAAGCTGGCGCTGGCCATCACGCCTTACTTTTTCAATTTGATCGATCCGGCGGACGAAAATTGCCCGATTCGCTGGCAAGTGATTCCGCGCATCGAAGAAACGAACACCGCGCCGTGGGAAATGACCGATCCCTGCGGGGAGGATTCGCATTCGCCGGTGCCGGGATTGGTGCATCGCTATCCGGACCGGGTGTTGTTCCTGGTGACGGACCGATGCGCGGCGTATTGCCGTTATTGCACGCGCTCGCGGCTGGTCAGCAACGCGAGCGGCTACGATTTTCACCCGCAATTCGAGAAGCAGATAGACTACATACGCCGTACTCCAACCATCCGCGATGTGCTGCTGAGCGGCGGCGATCCGTTGTTGTTAAGCGATGACAAGCTGGGTTATTTGCTGGGGCAACTGCGCGCGATCCCGCATGTGGAATTCCTGCGCATTGGTTCGCGCATTCCCATTTTCCTGCCCCAACGCATCACGCCTGGTTTGTGCGCGATGCTCAAGCAGTATCATCCGCTGTTCCTCAGCATCCACAGCAATCATCCGCGCGAACTGACCACCGAGGTCCGCGAAGCGCTCGGACGCCTGGCCGATGCCGGCATCCCGCTCGGCAACCAGTCGGTTCTCTTGCGCAACGTGAACGACGATGTGACCGTGATGCGCGCCCTGGTGCAGAAACTTCTCATGTGCCGGGTCAAGCCATATTACCTCTACCAATGCGACCTCATCGCCGGCTCGGCGCATCTCCGCGCGAGCGTGCGCAAGGGCTTGGAGATCATGGAAGGCTTGCGCGGACACACGAGCGGTTACGCCGTGCCGCAATACGTCATTGACGCGCCCGGCGGCGGCGGGAAAGTGCCCGTCAATCCGGATTACATTCTCTCCCGCGACGACGACCGGGTCGTCATCCGCAATTTCGAAGGCCGGATTTTCGAGTATCCCGAAGCGGCCGACGGCACGCCTTTCGTCGAAGCGCCGAAAGAGATCGAAGAGCCGGAGTTGGTGTAAGCCGGCGGATTTGATTAAGAATTCATCTCGCGAGGGCGGGCAGCCCTGTGCGTGCGCCGGCGCGCATGGAGTGGCGCGCCCTGCCAGGATGGGTTTCAAAATGCCCAGTGCGGTGTACTGCGATTATGAACGCCAACAACGAGAAAGATCTTTTCAAGGTCATCGTGTTTTCGACAGCCCTGGCTTTTGGCGCGCTGCTGGCTTCATTGGAATCGCTGCAATCCAGTCCGGCGGGATTTTCATTCAAGGTGTCGTTCCGAACGTTGCTGGCGTTCCTGGCGGGAGGCGGCATTGCGCTGGGCTATTGGAAGGTGGTGCTCAAAAGCGGCGCGGCCGTCCGGCAGACCGGATTGATCATTGGCACCGTTTTCCTGGTTTTGTTTGGAGTGGGTGCGTTTCTGTATCCGTTGAGATTCGTTTCACGCGATAAACTGCCGGATATTTTGGTTGGTTTGGGACTGGCTACTTGCGCGCTTTCGTTGGTCGGAGGACTGCTCTGGCTGTCGCACAAGTTTCTCAGCGAGGACACCAAAAGCCAGGACGATAAAGAGCGGCTTTGAGCGGCCGCTCCAAATCGTCTCCTTCCTAATTCCAATCCCCGTGAACCTGGAACGAAGAGCGGCCCCTTACCCGGCGCGTTGCTTTACCTCGCCTTCCCGAGATCGAGGAATACGATCGCTGAAGGATTGCCGACGGGTGTGTATTGGCCGGTAAAGGCAAGAGCGCCGGATTTGCGATTAACGCGGAAGGCGGTAATGGCGTCGCCCCGCTGGTTGCATGAATAAAGGAAATTTCCCGTGGGATCGAAATTGAAGCTGCGCGGATAGTCCGCGCGGGTCCATTCCTCGCCGGCGAAAGTCAACTGGCCAGTTTTTCCGACGGAAAACCACGCGATGCCATCATGCAGGCGATTGCCCACATAGACAAACCTGCCATCGGAAGAAACCATGATCTCGGAGGCGAAACTGCTGCCGGCGAACCCCGCCGGGAGGCTGGACACAGTTTGCCGCGAGGCCAGCCGTCCCTGCGTGCCATCGTAGTCAAACAGCATCAGGTTCGATCCTTCTTCCTGCAATGAGTACAACCAACGCCCATTGGGATGGAAAGAAAAGCGTCGTGGGCCATCGCCCGGCGGCAGCGGGACCGCAGCGGGATCGTTGGGAACCAGAACACCCGCCTGGTCATCAAATTTCCAGACGAGGATTTGATCCAATCCCAACTCGGCGGACAACACGAAGCGTCCGGAGGGATCAGCCTTGATCATGTGGGCGTGCGGAACGTCGTGTCCGCTGACGGCAAAGCTTCCCGGAGGGGCGTTCGCGGCCTTTCTCGGCCCCACCATTCCCGCATCCTTCCTGACGCTGCTCGCGGGAGCGAGGCTGCCGTCGGGGAGAATGGGCAGCACCGCCACCGAGCCGCCGAAATAATTTGCCACCAACACGAACCTTCCACACGGATGAATGCTCAGGTACGTGGGGCCGCGCCCGCCCGAACTCATGGTATTCAGCAACGTCAGTTGTCCGTTGGCGCGATTGATGGCGAAAGCGCTGATCGACCCTGACCTGCCATCCTCCTGTTCGTCGGTCTCGTTGGTGACATACAAGCGGGTTCCGGCGGAATTGATCGCCAGGCAATCCGGACTCGAAGATTGCTCAAATACTCCGCAGGGCGACAATATCCCCGTCGCGCGATTGACTTCGAACAGGTGAATGCCGCGCCCATTGCCCGGAGGCAGGTCCACCTGGGTTGGCGACACATGACGCAGAGGAGAACTGAATGTGCCCACATAAGCGATGAGCGGTCCCTTGTTCGAGCCTGCCTGCGCCAGTCGCCATGGCTCAAAGATTACCCCACTGCCTGCCAGCAAGGTGGCGACTTTCAAAAACGAACGCCGGGATAACGCCGGAGAAATCATGATCAAGACCTTGCGGCTGGATCGTTTCCAACGTCAAGGGTTAGGATGGCCCGCCGCCGGACGAGTTGGAAGGCGGACATCCCTGTCCGCCTTAAACGTGCGCCCGCCCGAGAGCGAGCTTTGGCACTTCACTGAAGTATTACAGGAATATTCAGAATTAAGTTGCCCGAGAGGGCGGCAAGTGCTCTATTACCGGGGCAGTGACGGAATGGGAGGGCCAGCGCGAAGCGCCGGAATGTCCAATGACCCGCCTTCGCTCAAAAGCAGCCACGGCGAGACGAGCCAACGTCCAAGGCCCAGCGGTGAGTTTGGGCGCGTGATGGTGGCGATTTTGCCTTGCTCCGTTTGGGGAGCGGGGATGTTCTTTGACAATCAAAATAAGTCCAAAGTCCAAGCTCAAGGTCGTAACTGGAACATTTTGGCACACCTGCGACGGCTCTTATGAGCTGTCTTGGAGGTTTAAACCGGTCGGGGAAATTAGGGTCAATTAAAGTAAATTAAACCAAATTAAACCTCTTTTTTTGGCGCGGGAAGGCCCTGAAAAGCGTGAAATATAGCGCAAATGCCTGATGGGTAGCAGGTTATGTGGAAAAGGCGTGTTCTTGGCTGTTTTCGATGGAATGGCCAGCCCTTGCGAACCGTTAAGATGAAATTCTGCCATCCGGCTACCTTCTGTTACGGCTCCGCCGTTAGAAGGGGAGAGAAAATCGAGGACGAGGACGAGGGCGACGACGCGGACGATTAAAACAGGGCCGATTTGCCCGTTGAAGGCCGCCCTCGCCGTTTGTATCGTAAATTGAGATGTCGGCACTGCCATCGAATGCTTCCCTGCCTCCGCTCGCCCAGCCGGTGCAGGAACTGCGCGGGGTCGGCCCGGAACGGCAGGCCCAATTGAACCGGCTGGGCCTGTTCACAGTGGAGGATCTGTTGTTGCATCGCCCGCGCCGCCACGAAGACCGGCGGCATTTCCGTACGATTGCCGAATTGCAACTGGACGAACCCGGCACCACCCGCGGCAAGATCGTCGCCCTGGGACTGAAACGCTATCGCTCGGGAACGCGGTCCATTTTCGAAATCATCCTCGAAGACGGCACGGCGCGGCTGCATTGCCGTTGGTGGAACCTGCCGTTCATGCAAAACTATTTTGCGGCCGGCGATGAAGTTTTCGTGTTCGGCAAACCCAATTCCCTGAAGCCCCGCACGATCGATCATCCGGAAACCGAAGTCATCGAAGGCGGTGAGGAAAGTTTCATTCATGTCAACCGCATCGCCCCCGTCTATCCGCTTACCGAAGGCATGCCGCAGCGCTGGCTGCGTTCGTTGATCTGGCGCACGCTCGAACAGTTCGGGGCGGCCATTGACGAGCCGTGGCCGGAATTGCGGAAGCCGGGCGTCAAGGACGCCGCCGGCCCGGCGGCTCAATATCGACGCCTGCCTTCGCGGGCGGAGGCCATTCGCGCGCTGCATTTTCCGCAGGCCATGGAGGACTTGGAAGCGGCGCGCCGCCGGCTGGCGCTCGACGAGTTCCTGACTTTGCAGCGGGACATTCAGTCGCGGCGGAGGAAATTTGAGGCCAAAGCGCGCGGGCTGCCGTGCGCGGGTGATAACCGGCTTATGAAACCGTTCCTCCATCAGCTCGGTTTTCAACTTACGGCGGCCCAGACCCGGGTGCTCCGCGAGCTGCGCCGCGACCTGTCCGGCGCGCACCCGATGCGCCGCTTGTTGCAAGGCGACGTCGGTTCGGGAAAAACGCTCGTCGCAGCCTGTTCGGCCCTGATGGTTTTGGAAAGCGGTTACAACGTTGCGCTGATGGCTCCCACCGAAATATTGGCCGAACAGCATTTCCAAACTTTTCGCAAATGGTTTGCGCCGCTGGGCATTTCCGTCGAGTTGCAGACAGGCAGTTACAAATCCGAAATCGGAAATCGGAAGTCCGAATGTTTGGTGGTCGGCACGCATGCGTTGATTGAGTCCGGTTTCGCGCTCGAACGATTGGGCCTGGCGATCATCGATGAGCAACATAAATTCGGCGTCACGCAACGCGAAAAACTACTTCGCAAAGGCAATTACCCGCATCTGTTGGTCATGACGGCGACGCCGATTCCCCGCACCTTGGGACTGACGCTTTACGGTGAATTGGATTTGTCCGTCATCGACGAAATGCCGCCGGGGCGTGGCCGCCTCAAGACGTTTGTGCGGACCGCGGACAAGCTGCCGAAGGTGTGGGCCTTTGTGCGCGAGCAACTCGCCGAGGGCCGGCAGGCTTATGTGGTTCATCCGCGTGTCGAGGAAACCGCAGGCGGGCTCAAGGCCGTCACCACGGAATTCGCGAACCTTAAGACCGTCCTGGCTCCGCATGCGGTGGGCTTGCTGCACGGACGGCTCAAGAGCAGCGAGAAGGAGCAGGTGATGGCGGCATTTCGCGCCAACACGATCAAGGTGCTGCTGGCCACGCCGCTGATCGAGGTGGGCCTGGATGTGCCCAACGCGACCGTCATGTTAATCGAAAACGCCGAGCAATTCGGGCTGGCCCAGCTGCATCAGTTGCGCGGCCGCATCGGGCGTGGCGCGCACGATTCCTACTGCATCCTCGTGGCCGCTGCAAAAAACCCGGAGTCGCAACAGCGATTGAAGGTGCTGGAGGAGACGACGGATGGTTTCCGCATTGCCGAGGCGGACCTGAAATTGCGCGGGCCGGGCGAATTGCTTGGCCAGCAGCAAAGCGGCCTGCCGAACTTCCGGTTCGGGAACCTGGCCGAGGACGGGGGCCTAGTTGAGCTGGCGCGCGAACTGGCCGCGATGACGCTGGCGGGTGCAAAACCCAGTTAAATCAATGGATACGGATCAAGCCGGCCGCCAAAATTAGGGTGCGCCTGTCAGGGAAAACGTCCACCCCCACTCCAGCCCTCTCCCCAGGCACCGGGTTTAACCCGAGTATTTCACCGCCGGTTGGAAGACCGGTGTCGTCTTCGTTCCGCAAGTGGGGTTTCACCCCATACAAACTTTCCTGAAATTTTTTGCTTGGCGGCAATTTCCCATCTGCTACTTTTACCGCATGAAAAGGAACATAGCTCTAGTTGTACTATTAACTGTGCTGAGTGGAATGGTGTTTGTCGGGTGCAGCGACAGTTCGAATACCTCGACCCCTCCTGCCACCGGAACCAACGCCCCCGCACCTCCTGCGGCGCCCTCTACGAACAAGTAAGAGACGCATTCCCAGATCCCTGGGGCCAAATTCAAACACGGGCCGGGCAAATTATTTTGCCCGGCCTGTTGTGTTGCTGGAGTAATCCGCCCGCCAGCCGTGAACCTGGTTCCGCCGCCGGCGGTGTTTTCATCAAGTCTGGACCACACTGAGTTGCGCGCGACTCACTTTGATTTTTACGGGCAGAGCGGCTACACTTGGCCCATGAAAACGCCTCCTGGTCCGTTCATGTTGCTGGCTTTGTGCCTGGCGGGTTGCGGCGAGAAGCAGTCGTCAGCGCCACCCACAACGCAAACCTCGCCGAGCGACGCGCCTGCGACAATGTTCACGAACTCATCCGGGAGCAATCCCTTGACGGCGCCGACGGACTATCTGAACGCGTTGGGCCGCGGCAAGGAAAGCACCATTAAAACGGTCGATGTCGCCCGCCTCACCCAGGCCATCCAGATGTTCAACGTGCAGGAGGGCCGCTATCCCAAGGACTTGAATGAGTTGGTGGACAAACAATTCATCAACAAAGTTCCGCCGGCGCCCTACGGCCTCAAGCTCGATTACGATCCCACCACCGGCCAGGTCAAGGTGGTCAAGCAGTGAGGGCCGGGCCGGAGCGCAGAGCTCCGGCTCCGCGTGAATCCAAGGGGTTGCCATTGTAAATGAGACAAATCTCAGAAATGACTCCCGCCCTTACCCCCAAAGCGCCGACCCGCCTGGTCAAAGCGCGCCTCGCCCTTGCCTGCGTCGCGCTTTTTGAATGCTTTCGAGTCAACCCGTGTGGGATTCATTTTGCACGCCTGCTTAGCCGGAGCGATGCGGTTGGTTTTGGGGAGCACACGCGCCCCCGCGTGTGCCGACCGGCGCCCTCGCCGGTCGGAACCGGAGCGCTCGGCCGTCAACAAACGGTGGATCATTCAGACACCCTCGTGTGGCTGGCGAGGCGCCAGCCACAGCACGCGAGGGCGCGTGCGCTCCCCGATCCAACTGAATTGTTTCGGCTTGGCCTGTGCCGGGTAGAATTGAGCCGAAAGCTTTCGGGGTGCGTTCCGTTGCCGTGGACTTGCTCGATGCGTTGGGCATGAATCTTTCCGAGTACATTTTATTGGCGTCGAGTTCATTGTTCGTGATCGTCGATCCGCTGGCGACGGTGCCGGCTTTTATTGCCATGACGCCGCACGACACGCCGGAGCAGCGGATCCGGATGGCGCGCCTGGCTTGTTTCACCATGGCAGTGGTGCTGCTGGGCTTTGCCGCCGCCGGGAAATGGATTTTCCGTTTTCTCGGGATAACCATGCCCGCATTCCAATTGGCCGCCAGCATCGTCCTCTTGCTGGTGGCGCTCGACATGTTGCGCGCGCAGCGGTCGCGCGTGCAGGAAACGCGCGAAGAAACCAAAGCCGGCGCGGAGAAGACGGACATTGCCGTCACACCGCTGGCCGTGCCGATGCTCGCGGGGCCGGGCGCCATTTCCACCGCAATCCTGCTCCACAACCAGGCTCAGGGCGTTCGGCAACACATCGCGCTCTACGGCTGTATTCTCGGGGTGTCGCTGACGAGTTATTTGATCTTGCGCACCTCCGCGCGCGGCGCGCGCTGGCTGAACCCGATTGCCATGAACCTCGCTGTTCGCATCATGGGTTTGCTGTTGTCCGCTGTCGCGGTGCAATTCGCCATCAATGCGATTAATACGTTGCGCTCGAACGCGGGCGCGGCGCTGCCGCAATGAATTGCTTCCGGGTTCCTTAAAAATTTATTCCGGCAGGGCGGGCACGGAGTGACAAGATTGGAGGATATTTGCCTGAAATAGTTCCAACGCCAGCTTTGGAACTTGGAACTCGCCGCCGGTTGGCTTAATTTGCCGCCATGAATGTGTTTGTCACCGGCGGGGCGGGCTACATCGGGTCCGTGTGCGTTGAGGAACTTCTCAATGCGGGGCATCAGGTTACGGTTTATGACAACCTGACGGAGGGCCATCGCTCAGCGGTGGATCCACGCGCGAAATTCGTTTTCGCGCAACCCGGCGGGGATGGGAGTCTCGCGCAGACGGTTGCCGCCGCCCGTCCGGAAGCGATTCTTCACTTTGCCGCCAACGCCCTGGTGGGTGAATCCATGACCAATCCCGGCAAATATTTCCAAAACAATGTTTGCAACGGTTTGCAATTGTTGGAGGCCGCCGTCCAGGCCAGGGTGAAGAAGTTCGTTTTCAGTTCCACTTGCGCGACTTACGGGCCGCCGGAGCGCGTGCCCATCACGGAGGATTTGCCGCAGCGGCCGATCAATCCGTATGGCGAGTCGAAATTGATGTTCGAGCGCATGCTGCATTGGTATCGCGAGATTCATGGGTTGGAATTCGTTGCCTTCCGTTACTTCAATGCGGCCGGGGCGAGTGAACGCTTTGGCGAGCATCATCGCATCGAATCCCACCTCATTCCCAACGTGCTCAAAGTGCCGCTCGGCCAGGCTTCACATTGCGAAATCTTTGGCACGGATTACCCAACGCCCGATGGCACGTGCATCCGGGATTACATCCATATTATTGACCTGGCACAGGCGCACATCCTGGCCCTCGCTCCTGGAAAAGCGGGATTTTATAATCTGGGCAACGGCGATGGTTATTCCGTCCGGCAGGTCATTCAAACGTGCGAACAGGTGACCGGCAAAAAAATTCCCGCCGTCGAAAAGCCCCGCCGTCCGGGCGATCCGCCCAAGCTCGTGGCCGGCGCGGACAAGGCCATCCGTGAGCTTGGCTGGAAACCGAAATATCCCAAGCTGATTGACATCGTCAGCACGGCTTGGAACTGGCACAAAAAAAATCCGAATGGTTATTCGGATTAGGGGAAATTTAGTTTGCGGCCAACTAATTCTCATGGGCTGCACAGGCAACCCATGAGGTAACAGGTTGGGGGACCGGGTCACAGTATGGCCCATGACCACCCAGCCGCAGGCTGGTTAAGCGCATCAGTTGTGGCTGTAGTCGCGCAGAATTCGCTCCACCTCTTCCTTGCTTTCCCCGGTGCGCTTTTGAATCCTGCCGACCAACTCGTCTTCCTGCCCTTCGGCGTACTGAAGATCGTTGTCGGTAAGGCTGGCAAACCGCTGTTTCAGCTTGCCTTTAATAACGTTCCAGTCGCCTTTCATTGTGAGTTTGTTCATATGCTTTTCTTTCGTTCAGGTTGCGGCAGCTTGAGGCTGCCTAATTTAAAGTTGCACAGGCAATGCCAGCTGTCGCTAATTTCGAAAGAGCTTCCGAATAAACGACTTACGAAGGCGGCAGAATCAATTCGCCCAATTTTCCACCGCAGATTGCGACCGGGCGAACCCAAAGCACGCAATTTGCAGGCAGGCTGGGTTAACGGGGCCCCCAACTTGGGAACGCTCGCGATCAGAGACGCTTTCGCAAAATGCGACTAGCTGGCGACATCCATCGCAAAATGCGCCCGCACGATTTCCCAAGCCCCTGATAATACGGAGTTTCTCCCGCGGCATGGTTTAAGCACATAGTAGGGCGTGAAGCCTTTTGAGGAGAAACGGATGTCGAAAACTGACGTGGGCGCCGCCATCGGGCACATGTTCGGGCGCTTTGCCCGCGCCTCGGTTCGATTCACCGGGCATCCCGCCGCGTTTGGCCTTGCGGTCTTTGTGATTTTTATGTGGGCGCTGACGGGCCCAATTTTTGGATTCAGCGACACCTGGCAATTGGTCATCAACACCGCGACCACCATCGTGACCTTCTTGATGGTTTTTTTGCTTCAGAACGCGCAGAACCGGGACAGCGAGGCCATTCAATTAAAGCTGGCCGAATTGATTCGCGCCAGTGAAGCGGCGCACAACGCTTTGCTGGACGTCGAAAATGTTTCCGAATCCGAACTTGAACAGATCAAGGCGCGTTATGGACGACTCGCGCGAAAGGCGCGCAATGACCTGCGCTCTGGCAAGCCGGACCTCGGCTGCCCGAATGCGGAAGAAATGGAAACGCGGACGCGTGAAAATCCAAACCACGAGGCCGCTCGCAATCACCATCATAACCCTTCGAACGGAACCCGGAACAAAATCACAAGGAAAGGACAAACTTATGACTAAACCCCTTGGACTCGCACTGTTGGCGGCCGGCATCCTGTTAATCGCGCTTGGCATCCACGCTTCCGATTCAATTGGATCGGACTTTTCCCGATTCTTCACCGGCACGCCCACCAATAAATCCATCTGGCTGCTCGTGGGCGGCATTGCCAGTGTCATTGTCGGCGGGGTGATGACCTTGAAACCCGCGCGGTGATGGCTGCCCAGGACCATACATTGCCTCATTTGAACCCAAAAATAAAACTCAACTCGATACCGTTATGCTCGAAACCATTGCAATCGTCCTCATTCTTCTCTGGCTGCTGGGACTCGTCTCCTCCTATACCATGGGAGGTTTCATTCACATCCTGCTGGTCCTTGCCGTCGTCGTCATCCTCGTGCGGTTGATTCAGGGCCGGCGGGTTTGAACTGAATCATTCCATCGATGGAAACTGGAGCCTCCGGCGCTTGCGCCGGGATTCCAGCCACGAAACGCAACCTTAAATTCAAACGAACAAAATCATGAGCACCAAAAAACAGACCGACAGCATTCACGAAAGCATGGAAAACGTGGTGGACGATGCGCGCGCGCTGATCGCCGCCACCGCGGATGTGGCCCAGGACAAGGTGGTCCGCGCCCGGCAGCGCCTCGCCGACACCATGGAGACCGCCAAGGATACGTACGCTTTGATGCAGACGAAAACCATCGCCGGCGCCAGGGCCACGGACAAAATGGTCCGCGCCAAGCCCTACCAGTCCGCCGGCGTCGCCTTTGGCATCGGAGCACTGATTGGTTTCCTGATGGGCCGCCGCGCTTGAAACCTCCCGGCCGCGCCATTTTCCTCCGCTCTTCTGCTAAACTGGCCAACGCCATACTTCGGCCCGTGGCAGGAGCGGGGGAGACCTTCGCGGCCGGCCTTCCATGGGTGGCACGGGCAACCTGCCGACTGGCGACGCCATGGTTCTTCCGGCGACATTGGCGATGAGCTTCGGAATGCCATGACTCCACTGCGCAGAAGGGGAAAGAAAGCGCGGCCGCCCCCATGCCGATCCCCTGCTGGACAGGAAGAACCTGCCGGAGTACGTTTCCGAACTGCTTTTAACGCGTCGGACTGGACTTGGTTCCGATCGGCGGATCGCATGCTTTATCAGTTTCGACATCGCATTATCGGGCCAGTCGTTATTATATGGCTGGTTCTTACTGTCACCAGCGTGGTCACTCGGATGATCATCTGGGACCAGCTCACCAGCAATTTAAAGGCTTCGGCTGACGCGGTGCGATTTGGAGAAGCGGTGAACCATCTTTTTTCGGCCGTGCAGGACGCAGAAACGAGCCAGCGCGGTTTCCTGCTGACGGACGACGGGGCTTACCTTCAGCCCTTCGCGCAGGCCGAGGCCGCATTGCCAATGGCATTCAAACAATTGACGGATTTGGCGCTGCACGACCCCATTCTTCAACAAGACATTCTTGAACTTCGCGGTTTGACTGAGGTCAAAATGATGGAACTGAAGGATACCATCAAACTGCGGCACGAAACGGGCTTTTCCGCCGCCTTGCAAGTGGTGGCCACCGGCAAGGGAAAGGCAACGATGGATGATATTCGCAAAGTCGTCGCCCGGCTGAACCATGCCCGCGCAAATATGCTGGCCACGAGCGCGGCGGCGATTCGCCGGGAGACTCAATTGAGCCAACGAACCAGCCTGTTTACCGGCTTTCTCGGCATCGGGGCCGGTCTGCTGGCGCTTTACCTGGTGTGGGTCGGCTCGCGGCAGGAAAAGGCCGCGCAGACGTTGTTCGAGGAAAAAACGCGCGCCGAGAAGAGCGTGGTGGAAAAAAGCGCCTTCCTCGCCAACGTGAGCCACGAGATTCGCACCCCGATGAATGCCATCCTGGGCTTCGGTGAACTGCTCGAAAACGAACCGTTGGCCCCCCGGCAAACAAAATATGTCCGCTGCATCCGCCAAAGCGGCAAGTCGCTGCTCCAATTGATCAATGATGTTCTCGACCTTTCGAAACTCGAAGCCGGTAAACTTGAGCCGTATCTCGAACCCACGGATCTGCGGGAGGTGCTCGGCTTTGTTCAAACCATGTTTGCGCATCAGGCCATGGTGAAGGCGCTCGAATTGAAGCTCGAAGCGGCCACGCTCCCCCAGGCCCTGTTGCTGGACCGCCTGCGTCTCCGGCAGGTGCTCGTCAACTTGGTGGGCAATGCCGTCAAATTCACCGACCAAGGCCATGTGCGCGTCCAGGCCGATTGGGTTCAGCAATCCGGCGACCGCAGTCGCGGATGTTTGTCGATCGAGGTTGCCGACAGCGGCATCGGCATCTCGCCCGAAAAGCAGCGGGAAATCTTTGAACCATTCGTCCAGTCCGATCCACGCTCCGGGGGCGAAAATCAGGGCACGGGTCTGGGCTTGACCATCGTCCGACGCCTGACCGAGTTGATGGGCGGAACCGTCTCGGTGGAAAGCATGCCGGGGCAGGGTTCAACTTTCCATTTGCGGTTTCCGGACGTTCAGGTTTCCGCCCGCCTGCCGGTCACCGATGCCATCGAGGCCGACGAAACCGTGGATTTCAATGATTTCGCCCCCGCCACGCTCCTGGTGGTGGATGACAATGAAACGAACCGCTCACTCATCGCCGGCATTTTCGAGGGCACGCACCATCGATTGCAACTGGCCCGTGACGGCCAGGAAGCGCTCGAATCGATTCGCAACGCAAAACCGGACCTCGTTCTGTTGGACATTCGCATGCCCATCATGGACGGGCGCGCAACGCTCATGGAAATTCGCAAGCTTCCCGCCCTCGATTTACTCCCGGTCATCGCCATCACCGCCTCCAGCCAGGTGGATGACGAAAAGGACTTGCGGCATGACTTCAACGGCTATGTTCGCAAACCGTTCTCCCGGCGCGTGCTTTACAAGGAACTGGCGCAGTTCCTTCGACGAACGGCGCGCCCGCTGGAACCGTCCGGCCAAATACCGCCCGAAGCGGCCCCGTCCGCCCAACCCGCGACCATCGCCACGGCCAGAAAAGCCGGGGATTGGGATATGCTCGCGGCGGAACTCCGCGCCTTGCAAACCGAACAATGGAGCCTTCTCTGCGAGACGCTCGCCATCAATGACACCCAGGCTTTTGCCCAAAAATTGCGTGAGCTCGCCCGGAGCACCCAATGCCCTCCGCTGTCCGCTTACGCTGAAGCTCTGGCCGCGCATGCCGAAGCCTACGCCGTGCGCGACCTGGAGCGGCAACTTTCCGAATTTCCCGCTGTAATCATGGCCATTGAATCGAAACCCGCCAGCCATGTCTGATCCAATCACCGAGACAACCGCCAACGATTGCCTCCTCGTGGTCGATGACCAGGAATCCAACATCCAGGTCCTCGGCACGATGCTGGGAAAGCTCGGCTTCGAAATCCTCCCCGCCACCGATGGCGCGCAAGCGTTGCGCCGGCTGGCCGTCCGCCGGCCCGATCTTATTTTGCTCGATGTCATCCTGCCCGGCATGGACGGATTCGAAATCTGCCGGCGCATCCAGGAAAACCCCGATTGGCGCGACATTCCGATCATCTTTCTTTCTGCCGCGGACGACAAAAACCTGATTGTGCGCGCGCTGGAAAGCGGCGGCGTGGATTACATCACCAAACCCTTTAACCGGCTGGAACTCATTTCCCGGGTGCGCACTCACCTGATGCTCAAGACCACCCGCGACCACCTGAAACGGCTGGCGCAGGACAAGGAGGAATTGCTGGCCATGATTTCTCATCACCTCCAAAACCACCTCGCCAGCATGCAAATGAGTTCGCAACTCCTGCTCGATCGCGTCCACGCCGACGGCGACGGCAAGCTGCGCTTGATGGCTGGAAACATACACGATGCCAGCAACAAGATGCGCACGTTCGTGCGCTCCTTTCTGGCCAATGCCGCCGCCGATCACCGTTTGACGGTCACGCTGCGGACCATCAATTTGGCGGATGCCGTTACGCGTGTCGTCGGTCAATACGGGGAAGCCGCCCGCGCCAAGGAAATCATGCTGCGGACGAATTTGCCCGCCGAGGGCGCGCCGGTCCTGGCCGATGGGGCCGCGCTCGACCAGGTGCTGGACAATCTCATTTCCAACGCCATCAAATTCTCGCCCCCAGGCAGGGAAGTTTTAATTTCCATTCAGCCCGGACCCGAGCGGGTCGAATGCCACGTCCAGGACCAGGGCGCCGGCCTTACCGAAGAAGACAAGCGTAAACTTTTTCGCCGCTACGCCCGCCTGTCCACCCAGCCCACCGGTGGCGAACCTTCCACCGGCCTGGGCCTCAGCATCGCCAAAAAACTCGCCCTGGCGATGAAAGGCGACCTCACCTGCGCCAGCACGCCCGGCCAGGGCGCCACTTTCATACTTCGCCTGACTGCTGTACCTTCAACCCACTGAATGACCTATGGATTTTCTCGTAATTGACGACGACAAACCGTTCCGCGACGCCACCTGCCTGCTCATCGAAGACGAAGGCCACTACGCCCAACCGGCGGCGTCCGGCCAGGCGGGTTTGTCGCTCTTGAAGGAGGACAAATTTGATGCTGTGCTCCTCGACGTGAACCTCGGCGCGGAAAAAGGGCTCGACGTCCTCCAGCAAATCATCAAGACCGAGCCCAATCTCCCGGTCGTCATGTTCACCGCCCAGGGCACCGTCAAGACCGCCGTCGAAGCCATGCGCCAGGGCGCGCTCGATTTCCTGGAGAAGCCGTTCACCCGCGAGCAACTCCACACCGTCCTCGCCCGCTTGCAACGCTTCAATCGCATGAGCCGCAACATCGAGCGATTGGAACAGGAAGTTAAGGAAACCAAATCCCAGAACCCGGAGTTGCTCCTGGACTTCACCACGCCCGCCATGCGCGAGGTCATGGACGTGCTGCTCCGCGCCGCCAAAACTCCGGCCTCGATCCTCATCATGGGCGAGAGCGGCACCGGCAAGAGCGTCGTCGCCCGGGCCATCCATGATCAAAGCCACCTGGCCGACAAACCCTTCATCACCGTGAGTTGCCCCAGCTTGTCCAAGGAACTGCTCGAAAGCGAGTTGTTCGGCCATGTCAAAGGCTCGTTCACCGGCGCGATCAAGGACCACTGGGGCAAGGTCAAAGCCGCGACCGGCGGGACGTTGTTCCTCGACGAAATCGGCGACTTGCCGATGGAAATCCAGCCCAAGCTGCTTCGGCTCCTGCAGGAACGCGAATACGAACGTCTCGGCGAAAACGTCATCCGCACCGCGGACATCCGCGTCATCGCCGCCACCAATCGCGACCTGAGAAAGCGCATCACCGAAGGCGCGTTTCGCGAAGACCTGTACTTCCGGCTCAACGTCATTGCCGTCGAGATGCCCCCGCTCCGCAACCGCCAGGGCGATCTCCTTCGTTTCGCCGACCACTACCTGAAGCACTTTTCCGCCCAATGCGGCCGCGTGTTCCAGGGTTTTTCCGAGCCCGCCGCCACCCGCCTGCGCTCCTATGCCTGGCCCGGCAACCTGCGCGAACTCCGCAATGCCATCGAACGCGCCGTCATCCTCGCCAAACGCGAGAAGATCGACTCCGAAGATCTCCCGCTCGACCAATCCGCCACCGGTCAGTCCGCCGGCCCGTTGCCGCAACCCGGCGAATTCGTCTCCCTGGAAAAGCTCGAGGAACTCCACGTCCGCAAAGTCCTCGAACGCACCGGCAGCGTCGCCGAAGCCGCCAAAATCCTCGGCATCGACGACGCCACCATCTACCGCAAACGCAAAAAGATGGGGATGGAATGAGCCAAATAACTTCCCCGGGCTGAAGGCGCGGGATATTACAGCCCGGGGCAAAGCGAGCCAGCAAGCGACGCCCCGGGTTCAAGTCCCAAACATCCAGGCGCGGGCCAAACGCCCAAATAGCCAGCTTTCATCCCCGCTTTGCCTTCCAAGCCTGATTGCGTTCCGCCAAGTTGCCCATCAGTCGTGCCCATGTAACAATCCCCTTGCTGTAAAATGCCAGCCCGTGTAACATGGGCCTCACCTAGGATAACATACAGGAGATTGCCTTACTTGCTTCCGAGTTCGAGACTCATGCTATCGCAACCAAAAGGGCAAAGCACGCGAAGCTGGACAATTGCTTGTTGGGAAAAGACTTTGGACTGGATCAGAACCATAAATGAAACCAAATATGACAAAAGAAGAAAAACTTGCCAGACTCAAGAGCTTGCAAGCAGAGGTGGACAAGATCCGCCAGGAACTCGGCATTAATCCTCCCGGTAAAGCGATCTTCACTGCCGGCGGAGATGCTTCCGGGAACTCAGTGATACTCGTTGAAAGTGACGGGTTCGGAGCAGCCACGACGAGTGTGATCGAAGGACACTACCCAATCGATTACGTTACCAAATTAGAGCGTGCTTTTCCTACCGAGCAGGAAGCCGAAACGGCTGCTGAGGCAGTCGCATTCCAAGGGCTTTCTCCTTGGGCCGTGCTGGGGGAAACTGTGTAGCTCTGCTACTTAATCGTGCTTGAGTACTCTCGCCGAAATTCTTCGAACACAAAGCGCAACACCTTCTGGCGGTCCTCTGGCTCATCGAAGCCCGCCGCCACCTTCAGAAGGTCTGCCTTGCTGATCGACTGAACCTTCATGTCAATCAGGTATTTTTTTACATCCTTCGAGATGTCATCGATGACTAAAATCACATTTCCATCCACGAGGCGCTCCCGATCGAAATTCAACTTCAACTCAGCATAAACGCGGTCAGCATCCGATTCGGTAAGTATTCTCAGTTTCTTGACTTGGTAAACCACCCCAAAGTTGGTTGATAGATCGACTCCTTTGTCGTGCGCCGCAGTGCGGGTATCCCGGTAAATCTTGCACGCGAACTTCTCCAGATGCACCTTAATTACCGCGAAGCTGAAAATTTCGAAATTCGCTGGAGTTCTATCAATCTGCTGCCGTACCAACGTCAAGAATTGGTCCTTGTCCTCAGCCAAACTCACCCGCTTGCTGATATCTTGAAGCAGGGGCACGATTCCCAGCCGTTGCTCGATATGTTGTTGAATTCGGGATGGGATCCAAGCGATGAGAGTTTTTGCGCAGTCGGTGTACGGCGACAATAATTCGTACTTCAGATGATCGACGGATTTTAGAACCTTATAACGCGACATTCGCATGCCGTAGGCGTCTTCGTACTTGGCTCCAATGTGAACATCGTGACCGAGAAAGCCTTTTAGTTCTCTTACCGCTGTGTGATATGCGTTACGGATTTCTGGATCGGTGAAGAATGGCCTTCCGTTTGAAGAGAACGATTTGATTAGACCAAAGGTTACGACCGGCATGATTACCTTTGTCTGTGAATTTCTGAGCATCCGCTCGATCTCGCCTTTGCAAAACCTCTCAGCGTTATCGGTAGCAGTCTTCAGTTGCATACATCACGTCAATGCCTCCTGTTACGCTTTGGGAATCCTTTTCCAGCTTGCACTGGCTTAAACGGACACACGAAACTCTTGTACGGGGCCAAAGACAACTCACGAACTCGCTCCGGCGGGAGCGTGCTGAAATCAAAGCCATACAATTCACCAGCACCATATCGTGAAGGCATGATGCAATATCATAGACACTCAATACGCGGCTGGGAAAGCTTTCGTTTTCACCTTCCTATCTCACGGTGGCTGGCTGGACTTTGCGCAACCGCCATCGCTTCAACTTCCAAAGACCGTGCAAACAGAAGGGCGCCGGTAATCCTTGCGAACACCGGCGCCATTTGGAGGAGGCAGGCAGTTTAAAATGCAAAGCTCAACCCGGTGCGGCCAACGTCGCAGTTGATAACTCTTTTTTCATGGCCGCATATTATCCCGAGTTTTACTCATTCCATTCGAACAGGCCAATACCAAGCGCGATCCGTACCAAGCTTGTGTCTTGGCGCTAAGTTGGCCTCCATCAGTCATTTAGAACCATTGGCCACGCCCTGAACCGGGCGTTGATTTCGCATTTCGCCACCGGAAGTCGAGGGAAGCTGCCGCAGATTGCGACCCGGAAGGTAGGGACATTACGCAGCCTTCCTCCTGCCGGGCGGGCGTCGAACTTTTTTCTCACGCCCCAACTTTTTCGTTTCCGCCAAACTTTCCCTCAGCACCTGCACCAGGTCCACGACGTTCCCCGGAGCCTTCGCGCGCGGCGCGGGCGCTTTTCCCGCCCGCCCGCCCGCTTTGATCCTGCTCTCGATCAATTCGAGCAAGGCGGAGCGGTAATCATCCGTATAGCGCGCCGGGTCCCATTTGACGGTCATTTTACCGATCAAGGTCGTGGCCATGGCCATTTCGCCTTTGCTCACCGGGGTCGCAGGCGTCACCGCCACGGGTTTGGTCAATTCATCCGCGAAGTGCATCAACTCCAGCACCAGGTTTTGTCCCTGCGGCTTGACCGCCGCGAGATGTTGCCGGCTGCGGATCACCACCTTGGCGATTCCGATCTTGCCGGCGCTCTGCAACGCCTCGCGCAACAAGTGATACGCCTTGGCCGCGCCCTTCAACGCCTCCATGTAATACGGTTTGGCGAAATACATGGGATTGATTTCGGTCAACTCCACGAAATCGAGAATATCGACTTGCTGCGCCGCCTCGATGTCCACCCGCCGGAAATCCTCGTCGCGCAGCACGATGAAGCGGCCTTTTTCATATTCGTAACCCTTGACGATTTCGCCCCACGGAACTTCCTTCCCGTCCGCCTCCGCCACCCGTTTGTAATTCACCGGGCTCAGATCGCTTTTCCGCAGCAGACGGAATGACAGTTCCTCGCGCTTGACCGCAGGCCACAACGCGATGGGAATATTCACCAGGCCAAAACTGACGGACCCTTTCCAAATGGCACGCATAAAAATAAAACTCCCCGGATGGCACGCACGACTCGCCCCGTTCTTTCTGATCCCGGAATAGATGCACGTCTTTCCAGGACGGACTGGAAAGAGTGGGGTCGTCGACCCGCACAGGCCGGTTGCCCGTGCTACCATTGACCTCGGAACACCACCCATGAACTCTTTTGCAGAATGAGTGCCAACGGAAGTCGTTGATACTGGATGCGCTCCCAAGCGACGCGTCGGCAATTTGCGGAAGCTTGCAACCAGCAACTTGCAGAATGCGGAGAGGAAGCCCCTTTGAATCCTACGGCTCGCTCCGTAAATCGTTGGAAATCAAAACCCTGCGCGCAGCGGCGCCCTTTGGCATTCCCCTAGCTGAATAGGTTTGCTCGGACAGCGAAAGCGCTGCCGAAACATGAAAGCCAGGAACAAATTGAAAGGCTCTATATGAAACCACCAGTAAAAGTTTTTTTCGGAACTGTCACCGCATGTTGTCTCGCGCTGCAAGTTGGCGCACAGAGCAATGCGGATCAAAGTCGGACCCGCGATCGGGATGAGGTTCAACTCTTCCACAAACTGCCCCGTCTGGGTCAGGTCGAGGAGGCAAAAAAGATCATCGGCCTGGAAGTCCGCGATTCCCAGGGCCAAAAGGTGGGCAAGATCAAGGACATGGCCGTGGATTTGGAAGCCGGCCGCATTGCGGAAGTGCTCGTCGCCAGCGGTGGCGCGCTCGGAGTGGGCGAAAAGGTTTATGCCCTGCCGCCGGAATTGTTCGCGCATGACGAATCGAATTCGTTCGTCCGCGTGAACCTGGATCAGGCCCGGCTCAACTCCGCCCCCGTGTTCGATTATTCCAAGTGGGGTGAATCGGTCGAAAGCGCCCGGGTGGCGCAAGTTTATCAATACTACAACATCCAGCCCTGGTTCGCGGTGAATGGTCAACCCGCCGTAAACCACATTGTTCAGTCGCATGATCGTCTCGGCTATCTCAAGCCCGCCGACAAGCTGATTGGGTTTTCCGCCCGCAATCTGAACGATGAAAAGCTGGGCAAGGTGGAAAATCTCATGATCGACCTGCCGGCGGGGCGGGTGGTTGAAGTGGTCCTCGGCACCGGCGGCTTCCTGGGCATGGGCGATGAATTATGCGCAATTCCTCCGGGAGCCTTGCACTACAACGCCGACCACAGCGGGGTTTTGCTCGATACCACCAAGGATGCCCTGAAGGCCGCGCCACGCTTCAAGTCTCGCGATTGGCCGGATGCCAGCCAGCCCGACTATGTCGTGGGCGTGTATCGTTATTACAAGGTCGAGCCGTACTTCAATACCGATGCGGACAACACCGCCGAGAACGTCCGCGATCGCAACGGCGGCACTCTTACCCCCATGAACCAAAGCAATCGCCCGGCCGACATCGACCTCACCGCCCGCATTCGCAAGGACATTATGTCCGCGGAGAATCTCTCCATGAATGCGCGCAACGTGAAAGTCATCACCGTCGATGGCAAGGTGACCTTGCGCGG
This sequence comes from Verrucomicrobiota bacterium, assembly GCA_021325145.1. Lineage (GTDB taxonomy): Bacteria > Verrucomicrobiota > Verrucomicrobiia > Limisphaerales > Pedosphaeraceae > JAJPHR01. The sequence goes on from JAJPHR010000077.1 coordinate 98,914, forward strand.
CCCGGTCAATTCGGAGGAAGAGAAGATGCGCATCGGCCAGATCGCCGACCGCCTGGCGGAGAAGCAAAACGTCGATAATCAGCTCCAGGTCAAACAGGGTTCTGCTGCGACGCATTCCGAGAATTAGGTGCATTGGGTGGGGGCATCGCGCTGCGATGTCCCCGCCCGCGTCTCAACGGGCGGAACGAATGCACAAGTCATAGGATCAACTGAAATCGCTAACCAAAAAAAGAGAAAGGTAATTGTATGTCAAAGAAATCCGTATTCTGCATCGCGACCACTCGCGGCCAGGCAGAACAAATCGTGGAAGAATTGAAAGACGCCGGCTTTTCGAACAATGACGTCTCCGTCTTGTTCCCGGACAAGGGCACGACCCGTGACTTCGCCCATGAGAAACACACCAAAGCGCCGGAAGGAATCGCCACCGGAGCGGGCACAGGCGGCGTGGTAGGTGGCGCGCTTGGCTGGCTGGCGGGGATTGGCGCGCTGGCTATTCCAGGCGTCGGACCGTTCATTGCCGCCGGGCCGATTCTGGCGGCGCTCAGTGGAGCCGCAGTAGGCGCCACCGTGGGTGGCATCGCCGGCGGGTTGATCGGGCTGGGCATTCCCGAGCTCGAAGCCAAACGCTACGAAGGCAAGGTCAAGGCGGGCAACATCCTGCTCTCGGTTCATACCGAGAACTCGGATGAAATCGCCGACGCCGAGCGCATCTTCGAGGACGCCGGGGCCGAGGACATCTGCACCACCGGCGAATCGGCCGCGCCCAAAGACCGGGACGAACATGACCCCAGCTATGTCCTTTAACAATGTCGAACCAACCACAAGGCGGAAGGTTCGTCCGGCGGTTCTGATCGCGCTCGGAACCGTCTGAGAAACACGGTCTGAAACGGCCAAAGGCCTCCTCGGACCATGTTTAAGCAGCCAGCCGGCGCAAAATGCGTCGGCTGGCTCGCTCTTTACCGGCATGAATTCCATTCAGCCATCCAATTGATTCGATTAATAGTCTTTTACTCCGTTGCAAAAAAATTTGTGGCAAAAACCCTGCTGTCACCTATTTGCAACGGGCATCCAATCTTCCGTGACTACTGTGGGCAGCCGTCTTCGGCTGAGGAAGTTGCCGCGATGACGAATGGAAAGCAGATCGAATATGGATTTTTTGCAGGAAATTTTTACAGGCAGTCAGATCAACGGAATTCAACGCGACCGCACTCTGGGCGGCACCGCCGCGCCGCTTCCAAATGCCCTCCTGGCCCAGGCGATGGACAGTCTCGCGGTGGGCATCTTGATCTGCGACACCACTTCGCCGGGCTGTCCCATTGTGCACGCTTCACGCGGCTTCACTGTCATCACCCGATACAGCGGCGCGGCGATCATGGGACAGAATATCAATTTTCTGTTTAGTTCGGAGAATGATCCGGCGGCAATGGATGCAATTCGCGAGGCGGCGCTTTATGGCTGGGCGTTCCAGGGCGAGTTTCTTTGTGCCCGCAACGGTGCGAACGCCATTTGGTGCGAACTCACGCTCACACCCGCTCCGGCGGTGGACGGCTTGCCGCGCCACTTGATCGTCCTGCTGACGGACATTACCGCTCGCAAGCGCGGGGAGGAACAGACCCGCGAGGCCGAAGCCAGGTATCGCGGCATGTTCGAGAACGCGGTGGAAGGCATCTATCAAAGCACGCCGGATGGCCGTTATCTGGCGGTGAATCCCGCCCTGGCCAGGATGTATGGCTATAACAGCCCGGAGGAACTTTTGTCTCAGGTGTCCGACATCAGCCACCAGGTTTATGTCGATCCCATGTTCCGCGAACGTTTTCAACGGGAGGTCGAGCAATTTGGCGAAGTGCGCGGCCTCGAGTACGAAGTGCGCCGGCGCGATGGCAAAGTCATCTGGATTTCCGAAAGCGCGCGCGTCGTGCGCGATGCCCAAGGCGCGGCGCGCTACTACGAGGGCTTCATCGACGACATCACGCCGCGCAAGGAAGCGGAGCAGGCCCGCGCGCGATTGGAAAAGCAAATGAATCACGCGCAGAAAATGGAAGCCATCGGGACCATGGCCGGCGGGATCGCCCATGATTTCAACAACATTCTCTGCGCCATGCTGGGGTTAACCGAGCTTGCCCTCGCCAACAACCAGGTAACGGGTCTCACGCGGCAAAATTTGGAAGCAGTGCTTCGTTCCGCCGGGCGGGCCAAGGATTTGATCAAGCAAATCCTCACCTTCAGCCGGCGCGGCGACGGCGAACGCGCGCCGGTCAGGCTAAGCGCCATTCTCAAGGAATGCGTGAAGCTGCTCAACGCCACGCTCCCTTCCACGATCCAAATCAGCGCCAACGTGGAAACAACCGAAGACACAGTCGTCGTCGATGCCACCGAAATGCACCAGGTGATGATGAACCTCGGCACCAACGCCGCGCATGCCATGCACGCAAAGGGCGGGCGGCTCGAATATGTGATCCAAGGGGTCGAGTTGTCGCGGGACCAAACGGCTCAACTCACTCCGCTTCGCCCTGGGCCGCACGTTTGTCTGACCGTGCGCGACAACGGCCACGGCATGAGCCGGGAAGTCATGGATAATATTTTCGATCCTTTTTTCACCACCAAACCAGCCGGCGAAGGCACGGGTTTGGGGCTGGCGCTTGTGCACCGAATTATCAACCAGTGCGCCGGCCATATCGAAGTGGAAAGCAAGGAGGACCTCGGCACGACGTTCCGGATTTACCTGCCGCGGGCGGAGAAGGCCGCAGTGACTTCAACGCCCGCCAAAAACCAATTGCTGCCGGGCCGGCATGAACGCCTGCTGGTGGTGGACGATGAAATTCTGATCCTGGGCATGCTGCAGCAGCATCTCCGCAAGATGGGTTACCGCGTAATCACGCGCGCGGACAGCACCGCGGCGCTGGACACGTTCCGCGCCGATCCGGGCAAATACGACCTGGTCATCACCGACCATACCATGCCCTGCATGCTCGGCGCTGAGCTGGCCGAAAAACTGGGTGAGATTCGCCGGGATGTGCCGGTGATTCTCATGACCGGGCTGAATCGAACGCCCAGTTTCGCGGGCTCGCATTACGCCTCGCGCCGCGCCGTGATCACCAAGCCGCTGGATTTTCTGGACCTCTCGCATCACTTGCGCCGATTTCTGGACAAGCCAGGCAGCGCCAGCGGCGAAGGGGGCTGAGTTGCCAGCAAGCCCGGCAGGGCGAAAGAGAATGGCCCGCCGATTTATCGGCGGGCAACCAGGCTGCGGATGAATTTCTGAAAAGACTTAAAGCGTTTCTCGCTGGGCCTGCACAAAGGCGCACACCAGCGGATGCGTAACCCCGCGCAAGGCGGAACGTTCCGGCTGAAAAAGCGTGGCGACGAAAAACGGGTGGCCTTCGAGTTCCAACACGCGGACGTCCCCTTCGCGGTCGTGTCCGGTGAAGCGCAGCCGGCCATCGTCCAGCCGGTCCTTGTAGGCGGGATTGAGTCCAAACCGGCAGCGATATTTCTCAGACACTTCGGCCTCGCCATAGATTTTTCGGATGCGCGAATTCTCCCGCAACACAATCCGGCCTTCCGCTTCCACCAATGCGCAGGCGAGCAGCGAGACCAGCGGCATCGTGGCGGTTGGATTTGTCTCCGTGTGATCGGCGTCGCGCAACCCGAGGACGTTGCGCGCGTATTCGATTAACGCATGTTGAAACCCGCCGCACGTGCCCAGAAACGGCATCGGGCGTTCGCGCGCAAATTGGATCGCTCGCAACGCTCCGTCCATGCTGGCATAGGGACTCGCCGGAACGCACCAGAGTCCGTCGAAATTGCCCAACCGCGTTTGCGCATCGTCAGTCAGCGTGCCGGTGGGCAGCCAGGTTGCTTCCACCTGGCATGGCCCGGTTTTTTCGGCGGCCAGGGCCAGCGCCTTGGGGATCGCTTGATGCGCGGGAACCTCGGCGTTGTAGTCGCCGATTAAGCCGATGCGCAGTGTTTTCATTACCTTTGTCACTTGGGCGGAGCGCAGAGCTCCTGCCCCGGCTCTGTGTTCCAGCGCCGAACCGCCACGTCACTTGGCCGAAAACTTGAAAATAATCGTGTTGCGGTAAACTTCACCCGGTTTCAAGACCGTTGAGGGAAACTTCGGATGATTCGGGGAATCGGGATAATGCTGCGCTTCGAGGCAAAATCCGTTGCGAAATTGATACTTCCAGCCGCCTTTGCCCGTGAGCGAGCCGTCCAGGAAGTTGCCCGTATAAAACTGCACGCCCGGCTCGGTCGAAAGCACTTCCAGCACCCGGCCCGTGGTCGGCTCCGTTACTCGCGCCACGAGGCCCAACTTGCCCGCCGGTTTGTCCAACACAAAATTGTGGTCGTAACCGTTCCCGATCTTGATCTGCTCGTCGTTGTCGTTGATGTGCGCGCCAATGGTCGTTGGCTGGCGAAAGTCGAACGGTGTTCCCGCCACGGATCGCAACTCACCGGTCGGGATCAGCGTGCTGTCCACCGGCGTGAATTGGCTCGCGTTCAAATACATTTGGTGGCCGAGGACGTCGCCCTTGCCGGCCAGATTGAAATACGAATGCTGCGTCAGATTGATCACGGTGTCCTTGTCCGTGGTGGCGGTGTAATCCAATCGCAGCGCATCGTCGCTCGTCAACGTGTAAACCGCCGTGACCTTGAGCGTGCCGGGAAAACCTTCCTCGCCGTCCGGGCTGACGTAATTTAGTTCCAGCGCCGGGCCGTCGGGCGTGGCGAGCGATTTGGCCTGCCACACGACTTTATCGAAACCCTTGATGCCGCCGTGGAGGCAGTTTGGGCCATTGTTTACCGGCAACGTGTAAATGACTCCGTTCAGGGTGAACTTGCCCTTGGCGATGCGATTGCCGTAGCGGCCCACCATCGCGCCAAAAAACGGGCTGCTCTTGAGATAATCGTCCAGGTTGTCGTAGCCGAGCACCACGTCGCCGAAGTTCCCGTTGCGATCGGGCACTTTGATGGAGGTGACGAGGCCGCCATAGTTGCAAATCTGCGCCTCGACGCCGTGGGCGTTGCGCAAGGTGTAAAGGTCCACCGGTGTGCCGTCCCGGGTCTTGCCGAAGGGCGCCTTGCTGATTTGTCCTTCGCCGGACTTCCCCGCCGAGGCGCACCCCGCGAGGGCCACCGCGCTGAGCGCGGCTGCCAAAATGGTCAAATTGCCAATCATCATTTGCATGCTGTTCCTGATTCGTTGGTTGCGATGGTTCTTCCTTAACTCCGCCAGCGGCGCTTTCCAAGTTAAAGTTTAATGAATGAATGAGTCGCATCCAGTTCCAGGCGCAGGCGGAATTGAATGCGTTAACTAGGTTGCGCGTGGAAACGGAGATGGCGTCTCATTCTTCTTTCCGCCCTTTTCAAACTCAAGGGCACTCATCGCTCAAACCATTCAACCCTTCGTGATCGATCGTAAAAGCCACGGAGGCATGCCCGCTGGCATGCGTGATTTTTACGAGAAAAATGGTGTCATAATCATTGCCTGGCCAGCCCGGCACCTGCGCCGGATCTCCGCCGTTGGCCTTGACCAAATCTTTTACAAATTGATCAAGCAGGCCATGCTCCCACGCGACAAAAACGGTGGCGCTTTGGTATGCCGGTTTTTGCAGCTCAGTCTCAAGTCCCTGGATTTCCCGGTAGCCGAATTGCGTGTTGACCGGCAGGCTGCAGCGGATGGCGGTTGGTTCAATGGTCGCGAGAGGGCGCACATAATAATACGCGTTCGTGTCCACCTTTTGCGTGGGATTGGGCGCAAACACGAATTGCGGCGTGCCATACTTCGTCAGCAGCACCTTGGGCAAAGCCAGGGCGCGATTGAGACCGCGGCAGGTCAATTGCCCCAGCCCGCCGGGCGGTTTCTCGCCATGCCGCAGGCAGACGATGGTCTCGACCGTTTGCCCGGCAGCACCCGTTGACGGAACCGCATTGGTCTGTCCATCCGCGCGAACGGAAAGCGCCAATACAACCGCCACCATGCTGAAAAATATTCTCATGGCTTCACTCTGTTTTTTGGAATGATTTTTGTCCAGTTTGAATGGCTCCTGAATCTCAGCGCTTCCAATGAGCCCGGGCGGGCAAAAGAAAACAGCCCTCCGTTTTCCAGTGGAGCCGGCTTACGGAATGAATCTGATCACGACCGTGTTTAGCGGCCGCTCCGGCGGCGACTGGGCAATCGTGATCGGCGCTACAAGCTCGACCGGATAAGGCTGGCGCACGGGGTAAACCATCCGCTGCGTTTGCGGCGCCCGGTCTGGTTGCGCAAACAAGGATGCTTTGGCGGGACTTGACGGAGCGGTAACGCTTGGTGCTGGGGTTGAGGCGAGAGTCCCCGAATCGGGTGCGATGGCGCTGGAATCAACCTGTGGCAGTGCGGGCACAACCGGAGCGATTGCCGGCGTCGGTTCGCTGGTCACCAGTCCGGGAACCGTTGCGGCTGGTTGCGGTTGGGTGATCGAACCGGAAACATCCGTGTTGGGAGCGAAAGTGATCTGGATCGCGGGATCTTGAGCGGGCGTGGCGGACATCGTCAATGGCCGCGCGCCGGTAACTATATCGGCATCGTGTTGCAACATCGTAGCGATGGTGAAGCTGGAAATGCCCAAATCCCGTAGATACACAATCTCGTCCGCGCCCAAATTGAATGTGCCCGCGCTGTCGATGTAGGTCAGCATCACCCGCTCATCGATCCCGGCCTGGGCCATTTTGATTATTTCGCTTGTCCAGGCTGAAAATCGCGTCGGCGGTGAAGGAAACGGCGAGCTTTGGGGCGCCGAAACGTCCGGCGGACCGGCCATCAAAGTGGGCAACTGAATTGGAGCGGGAGCGGCTGGCGCTGGCGCGGCAGTCCGCGGTGCATTTTCACTCGTGGAGGGTTTGGTTTGGTCCTGGGCCAGCCCGCCTGAAACGGACGCCAACATCAGTGCCAGGGCCAGAGCCGGACCTCGATTCCGAGTCGATTTAAGCCACGTTTTCATAAAGACCGCATCGTTGCCTGTCCCAATGTTCACCCTGCGTTCCCTTAACAAAATGGACGCAGTTCCACCGGGCCGTATTCATGGCCCGAGCTTTCAAATTGACAGCCAGTTCCACCCAGAACAGGCTCGTGCCGGTACGTGTGCTCACTCAACCCCGCTCCGCTAGTGGAACAGAGCAGTGGGCTTAATCGTCAAAGAGAAAGGGATTATCGATGACAGTTCGACGTTCCGTTTGGTGGGTGCCGCTCCTGGCCTTGGTTACGGCAACGGTTTTTGGCACCGGTTGCGTGACGAATGGGCGGCGCGTTCTGCTCAAGGAATACGGACCAACCATTCCCGCGCTGGCCACCCAGGATTTAAAAGGCGCAACCATTTGTCTAAAGGGTTTCGATTGCGCGCCGAACCTGGTCAGCCTTGACCTGAAAACTCGACCCGACGAGCCGGATCAATACAAGTATGTGGAGTTTACGCCGGAACAGGAGCAGATCTGGACCAAAGACATGCGCGACCTGCAGAAGCGAACTACCAAAGCCGACGGGCAGGAAATCGGAAACATGCGCGGTGCGTTTGGCTCAGTGGGAAGCCATGTGTACGCGCTCAATGACCTCGCCGTCTGGCTTGCGGATAGTCTGAAACTCGACCTGGAAGCGCAGGGGGCAAAAGTCGTGGATGCTTCGCAGGCCGCCACCGCCGATGTTTGCATCTCAGGCACGATCCAACTCTGTCGTGCGGATATGTATTTCAAGATCGCCGCTGAACTCGTGGTGGATATCGACGTGCAGCCCAGGCAAGGCGCTTTGCGCCATAAGCAAATCCACACCCATGGCGAAACCCTGGCGGTATTGGCTTCCGAAGGTGAATATTATCATGGTTTCCGGGCATGCCGGCAGAAGTTCTCGATTCTCGCCACCCGCGAAATGGTGCAGGCCATGAAGCCGTAAGCTATTTTCAGGTTCACAAGGAGAGAAAACCGAGTCCTCATCTCTCGTCGGCGCTACCCCCTGACCCACCTCAGCATTTCCACGATCTTCGGCGGCTGCCCGGTACGCAGAATCCCGATGCGGAAAATCTTCCCGGCCATCCACAAAACGCCCACCGTGCTGGCGACCAGCAACACCAGCGTGCCGATCAAATCGATCAAGGGCGGATCGGCTGCGGCGCGATTCATCATGGTGAACGGGGTGTAGATTGGCACCCACGAAAGCAATCGCGCCACAACGCCATTCGGATCGGTCGGGATGTAAGTCATGGTCAGCAGTGGCACCATCATAATCATCGTGATGATGCCCATGTAACTTTGCGCTTCCTTGAGCGTGTTGCAGACGCTGCCGAGCGACAGGATCAACCCCGCGTACAGCAGGTAGCCCAACAGAAAATAGAGGGAAAACAGGGGGAGCAAATTGGACGTTTTCAGCACCGCCAGCAATTGCCCGGCAACATCCGACACGCCGCCCGCCTTCCAGCTCAGAATGCCAAACAAAGACAGCATCCAGGCGGTAATCAGGGTCAATCCGACCGCCGCGATGCCGAACAGCTTGCCCATCATCAGTTCTCCCGGCGTCACCGAGGAAAGCAAAACTTCGATGATGCGGTTGGATTTTTCCTCGATGATGTTGCCCAGCAGCATCTGCGTGACGCTGAAAATCGCCACCCAAAGCAAATAGACAAATCCGCTGGGCGCCCATTGTTTTAGCTTGTCGCCCAGGTTGACCGTTTCCTGGCCGGCCTCCTTCTTTGGGTTGAGGCTGGCGAATGGAGCATAAGTGTGCTCGACCTCCCGAATCACCGCGGCATCCATGCCGCGCGCCAAATATTCGCGGCGGCGAATTTCGCCATTCACCGCCCGCTCAGCCTCGTCCTTCAAACCAGCCCCGCCCTCCGCTACATTCGCAGACCAGTATTCAATGGCTGGGCCGCGGCTCTGCGCGGAAGGCGATCCAGCGCCGGGCCGCACCACTTTCTGCTCAATATCCCGCGGAATAAGAATGGCAGCGCTCAACTCCACCGCGCGGCCATCCACCTCGACTTTCTTTTGCCCGCGCAAATAAGGCTTCAACTCCCGCCCCAACACCGCCAGGTCCAAATTACTGCTGCTCGTAGCAGCCGAGGCAACGAGGCTCAAACCCTTCCCGTCCGATGCGTCCTCGTTTCCCCCGATGCCAACCGGCAACGGCACCCGCACAAACCGCCGTCTCGGCTCGCTGAACGCCGGCGCGCCCGGTTTCAACCAGGGCTTCAGTTGCTTCAAAACATTTTCTGCGCCGCCGTGGTTAATGAAGGTTTCCAGCGCCTGGGCGTTTTGCTCGTTTATCTCGTCCAATTCCGCCGGCAAATTCAACTCGCGTTTCGCCCCGGCTGATCTCACGGACCGCGTCACGTTCCGGGCGGCATACTCCCTCAGCGCTTCGAGCACCCGCTGCTGATGGGCTTTTTCCAGGGCCGACTCAATCAGCTTCTCGAACCTCCCGGATTCGTCCACCAAAACGAAAGCGCGAATCGGCGCGACTTTTTCCGTCAGCCAAACCGGCACCTGAATCATCAGGAAGATCACGATCGGAAAAGTTAAAAGGCCAATCCAAAACCCCTTGGTGCGGGCATTCTCCACATACTCACGCCGGGCAACTAAAGCTGTGTATTTCATCTGAACCCCGCCTCCTTTGCTTCCGGTCCCACCAATTGCACGAACACTTCATGCAACGTGGGCTCGGACTGGTTGAAACTGTGCAACCGAATTCTTTGTTCAAAACAAAACTGCAGGATCGATTGCGGGTCCGCGTTCTCCCGCAACTGCAATTCCCATTGTGCCGCGCCGTTCGTTTGCATGGCTCCGTTGGCCTTGTCCACCGGGCGGACCGACAGCACGTCGCTCCGCCCGCGCACCGGCGCGATGTCGTCCTGCGTTTCGATGCGGACCCGCCGGGGAATGATTCGTTTCGCCTCGGGAATCGTGCCGTCAAAAATCTTTTTACCCCTAGCCATCAGCACGATGCGGTCGCACAACCGCTCGGCGTGCTGCATCACGTGAGTGGAAAAGAGCACCGTGCGGTTTCGACTGGTCATGTCGCGGATGATTTCCTCCATCACCTGCTGGTTGACCGGATCGAGCCCCGAGAACGGTTCATCCAGGATGACGAATTCCGGGTCATGCGCGATGGCCGCCAGCATTTGCACCTTTTGCCCCATGCCCTTGGAGAGCGCGTCCGTGGGCTTGATGGCGAAATCCTTCAAGCCGTAGCGTTCCAGCAATTCGTACGCGCGTTGTTTTGCCGCCTTGCGGCTCAGGCCTTTCAACGTGGCAAAGTACGCGATCACCGACCACGTTTTCATCTTTTTGTACAGCCCCTTTTCCTCGGGCAGATAGCCGATGCGATGCCGCACTTCCAGCGCTGATGGCCGGCCCAGCACGGTGATCGTCCCGCTGGTCGGCTTGATGATGTCCAGAATCATCCGCAGCGTCGTCGTCTTGCCCGCTCCGTTCGGGCCCAGAAAACCGCAGATGGTTCCTGCCGCCAGGCTGAAGCTCACCTCGTCCACCGCCTTGAACGCGCCGTAGTACTTCGTAACGTTCTGCAACTCGAGCATCGCGTTCATATTCATTCTCCTTTCAGGCCGGCATCTCGAATCGATACCCGATGTCCCGGATCGTTTGGATGAACACAGGTTTCCGCGGGTCCGATTCAATCTTGCTGCGGAGCGTGGTTACGCATCGGTCCACGCTGCGGTCGGTCACAATCACCTCCTGGCCCCACACCGCATCCAGGATGCTGTCCCGCGTCAGGGCGCGGCCCGCGCGCTTCACGAAAAACTCCAACAATCCAAACTCCTTGCCGGTTAATTCGATCTCCACACCCCGTTTGAACAGCTTGTGCGCCACCAGGTCAAGCCGATAATCCCCGAACGCATACGCGGCGTTCTCCGGCCCTTGACGTCGGAGAAACGCCTTCACGCGCGCCAGCAACTCCCGGATGCTGAACGGCTTGGTGACGTAATCATCCGCGCCGAGTTCCAACCCGCGGACCACGTCGTCTTCCTGCCCTTTGGCCGTCAGCATGATAATGGGCATGTCCAGGTGTTTAGACCGGGCAGCGCGACAAATCTCATACCCGTTCACCTTCGGCAGCATCAGATCGAGCAAAAGCAAATCCGGCGGTTCCTTCAACACCGCGTCCAACCCGCGCTGCCCGTCACTCGCCGTACGCACGGCGTACCCTTGCGTCTCGAAGTTGTCTTTCAACCCGCGCAACAACGCCGCATCATCCTCAATAATCAGAATGGTTTTCGGACCGTTATGCATAAACTCTTGCGGTTGTACGACGCGGGCCCAGGAAACGCATCGCGCAAGCGGAGCGAAATCGCCGTCGCGCAGCAACGTCACGATGGTAGTCGTGGGTTTTAACCCACGGGAAACACGTTCCGGAACGCCCTGCGTCGCGGAGCGACGCTTGAAGCCAATCCAACCAAGGCCCGCCCAAGCTGCTCTGGCATGGTTCAACCGTCGCTCCGCGACGGAGGCAACCGGGGATATCGACCACCGTGGGTTGAAAACCCACGGCTACCTTCGATGGTCGCTCCGCGACCGACTGCGGCTCACAGACTCGCGCTCCTGCGCTGGCGCTAAAGGCACACCATCGTTTCATGTTCCATCCTCCTTTGGATCGCTCCCCGCCGCGGGCAGAGTGATCGTAAACGTGCTGCCACGCCCCGGTTCGCTCTCGACCTGTATATTTCCACGGTGCGCCTCCACGACAAATTTCACGATGCTCAATCCCAGTCCACAGCCGCCGCCGCTTCGGGACAGGCGCTGATCCACCTGGTAAAATCGTTTGAAAATCCGTTTGGTATCGCGCGGCGACAACCCAATCCCGTTATCCCGCACCGCAAAGCAAACGCTGCCGTCCACGGCACTGGCCGCCAGCGTGATCTGTTTGTCCTCTCCGGAATACTTCCAGGCGTTTTCCAGCAGATTCAACAAGGCCGTTACCATTGCATCGGCGTCTGCCATCACGGACGGCAAGTTCGGCGCAATGTTCACCTCGAACCGGCAGCCAGGCGGTTGAAACCGTTCCCGCACCGCGCCAGCGGCCGATTCGGCAATTGACGCGGCGGAGGTCTCGTTAAAATCGAATGCGTATTTGTTGCGCTCGATCCGCGAAAAAGTCAGGAAGTTGTCAATCAACCGGCTGAGCCGGACGTTTTCCTTGGCAATCAATTGCAGGTATTCGCGCGCGGTTTGTTCATGCAACGGTTGCGAGTTCAAGAGCGTATCGACCAGCAGCCGCATGGAGGAAAGTGGCGTCTTCAATTCATGAGTCACGTTGGCAACGAGATCGTTTCGGAGTTGAGTCAATGCCACCTGGCGTCGCACGAGCCGCAACGCAAACGCGGCCAATACCGACACAACCCCAACCACCAGCACGCCAATCCAAACATACGAAGCCACCCGCTGGCTCGTCGCCGCGTCAAACAACCGTTGGTCCTTCAACGAAAGCGCCAGCCGCCAGTTCGGCAGCTTCGGCCCCAATGGGAGGGACAAAAGCGCGCCCTCGCGTTCCCGGCCCGGAACCAGTGGATCGACACGCACGTCCGCCGGCAAAGTTGGGGACATAGTCGCGGCCCTTAACCGGGCGACCAGGCTTTCCGTCTGGTGCAAGGTCACCACCCGGCCACTTTCGGAGGCAAATTGCCAGACGCCCGGAAGTCTGGTAGGGCGCAAAGTCGGTTCTGCTGGTTGGAGAGCCTGGGCTTCGACCACTGCCGCCGCCAGATCCTCCGCCATCAAGGTGGAAAACTGGACGCGATCCGGAAATAGCCGCAGCAACTCGTGCATGACGAAGCGTCGTTGCGGCGCGGAGAGGCCCGGGGTTTCATAATCCACCAACTCCGCCTTCAACCGATCGAGCGGCGGTTCAACTTTTTCAGGCGCTGAACCTTTCAACAATTCGAGCGCCATCAATTGAGCGTTGGGCGCCACGAGCCTGCCCTCAAAATCGGTCGCGGTTCGGAACCTCGCTTCCGACAGCGGGCCCAGGAGCAGCGAGATGGCCGCTTCTTTTTGCCCGGCCCTAACCAGGCAGCGCGCCTGGGCTTGCAAGGCCCGGGCGGCAAGATCCACATTCGTCGCACCCTCGCCGATTCGGGCGAACTCGCCGGCTGCATTGGTTGGATCGATGAACTCCACCCGTTCCGCCTGGGCCCAGGCGGCATCGCGGACTTCGTGCTTTGGTTGTGGCGGCAGGTCCGGATAGGCAATCTTCCCGGCGGCGTCGAAGCAAATCAAGGCGTCCGCTGAACCGGCACGCACTTGTTGCGCGAACAGCATCGCCGCCGGGATTATTTTCGCCTCCGCGTCCAACTCCGCGGCGTTCGTTTTCCAACGGGCTTCCAACTGCTCCTGCGCCAGCGTCAAATGCCCGCGATACGCATCCACCAGCTTCTGTCGCACCGCCAGCCGCTCATTTTGCACTGCCTGGTTCATGAACCAGAGCAGGCAAATCGATGGCGCCAGCACCACCAGCGCCAGCAGCAACACCAGCCAGGACTCGTTCGAACGGCCTGAAAGGATGGACAATTTTCGCAGGATGGTTCTCATTGCCGGTCGCTACGGCAACGGCAAGCAGAAGCACCCGCGCGCAGAGAAGTGCGCGCGGGTCGCGTGAACAAATGCTCACCGTTGAAAGGCATCGTGCGACTTAGTTCGTTTTAAAGGAATCCACCAGAGCATCGAATTTCGGCTTGAACGCGTCAAAATCCTTCGCATCGATCAGCGTGTGAAGGTCGACGCCATTGGTGCCGTTGAAGCTGAACACGGCATAGGCAACCTTCTTGTCCTTGCCATCCACAAAATCGCTGATGACACTCAAGGCCGGTTGACCACTCACAGTCCGTTCCTGCCAGCTATCGGGGCGGACTTTAAGATCTTTCATGCCGTTTTCCGGGTCGGCGATTTCCGAATCCGCCCAGTCGCGCAATGATTTCCTCTGCTCGGGCTTGAACTTGTCCGGGGAGCCGACGACCACCTGGGTATTCGCCAGCGCGTCGGGATCGAGAAGCGTGATCTCGGACTTGGAATTTTCCGTCCTCTTCGCCGCCAGGAAGAAGTTCCAATCCGATGGCGAGCAAAGTGAGAAGTGATATTGGGCATCCTGATAGCACACCGGCTCTCCGGCCTTGCGCTGCGTGACTTCCGCCAATTCCACCACGATGCCTTCGGCTTCGAACTTGACGAGATAACGGTGTGGATCAGTCGAATACCAGAAAGTCTGATGGATATTCAATTCAGCCTTGTAACACTCGAAAGTTCCTGCTGGAACTTCCACCTTCTCGACGGCCGTGACTTCCAGCTTCACTGGAACTACCGAGCCGCCGGCCAGGCTGGAAAGGAACCGCAAATCCGTTTTGTAACCACTGGCCAGCGGGAGGCGGCGCATCAATGGGAACGCTTCCTCATTGTCGAAGACCGCACCGGTTAAATCCATGTTCTTGGTCCCGTCCTTCCCTTTCGTTTTTATCTCCGCGTGCCCGGGAAGATACGTCGTGTCGGCTTCGCCGATCATCGTGTGTTTCCAAAAGCTGTGCGTCGGGCTGAACGTGTCTGCGTCCACTTCCACGCGGCTGACGGCTTGCACGCCGGCAAACGTGTGGCGGGTCAGCCGCCAGATTTTGTGGCCGTTGGTTTCGGCGGCATTTACCGAACACGTGATCAACCCGATCTTGAATCCGTTTGGCAGCTTGATATCCATCCGCTGTTCTTCCCCATCGGCCCACGGCGCGGGCAACAGAACGGTTGTGCCGGCCAGGTATTCCTGCGCGCGCGCGACCAGGTCCTTTTGGTCGGGATAATCCTTCACCAACTTGTCGAAAGCTGCCGTCGCGTTCGTGTAATCCTTCCTCTTGTAATAACAAACGCCCAGATGGTATTGCGCCTGCGCGGCCACGGCCTGGCTGCTTTTCGCATCCGCCACCACTTGCTGGTAAAGTTGGAGCGCGCTGTCCAAGTCGCCCTTGGTTTCCTCCGAATAGATGCCTTGCTCCAGAACTTCGGAAAGCGAAGCCGCCGGAACAACCGTTGCGATCCCGAGGGACCCGATGAGAGAGAGGAGGAGAACCGCTGCCTTGGTCCTGCCCGCCAATACCGAAAAGGAGTGTTTCGTTTTCATGGGCAAAAAGCTAGGGCACGATTATTACCGCCGTATTACCGCCGTGTCCTTTCTTTGTCACCTGGAAAAGGTCTTTAACTGGTGCTGAGGCCCAGAGCAAAGGGGAATTGGACAGGGTTGGGGAGCGAGCGGTCTGAGGGATTAAGATCGTCAGGATTTGGATGAAAAGAACCTTTGGGACGGGTTTGGGACGGCTCGAAAGTAAGGAAACCCAATGTTTACCGGCCTTGGGACGGGTGGGACGGATCCAGAGGAGGGTATATAATAAAACACCAACATCAAGCTCCAAAATCTGGATTTTGGGACGGTTGACTGTACCTCTATTGAAAATGCAGCCGGTAAAACCGCGTGCCCGTCGCGGCCGGGTTGGTGATGGTGTTTTGGCCGGAAGAGATTTCAACCGCGTTGGTAACGGTGGTCCAGTTCGTGGTTGAAAGATTTGAACTGGATTCGAGGGTGAATCCGGCGGCGTTATAAGGCCAGGTGATGACAGTTTGGCCGCTGGTTTGGGTGATGTTGAGCGCGGGCGGCGGCGTGTCACCGTCGAGGATGCCATCCTGGTTGCGGTCGATGCCTATGCGCACGCCTGAGCCGGGAGGCACGCCCATCAACGTAAGGATATCGCCGGCGAGGATTTTGGTTTGGAGTTGCGCGCGAGTCAACGTGGTCATCCGGGTCGAATCCAAGCGGTAGGTTCCCGCGGCAGGTTGGTAAACCGCACCGTGGAGTTTTCCGTCAACGGTGCCTTTGATGACGAGATCGATATTCGAAACCGACGCCTGGCTTTCGAGCAGGTTCCAGTCATTGGACAGGCTCAGGCTGTTAACATTAGCGGCCACGGCAGTGCGCGTGTAGCCGACTGCGGGCGCGGTCCCGGTATCGAAGCATTGCACGAACGCGGCCAGGTTATTTTTGACGGTCGGATTGCCGCGGATGGTCACAAACACGGGCTGCGAAAGAAAAGCCTGGATGGTCGGAATGGTGCCGTCGTGGGTGAAGCCAAACCCGTCGATGGTGTTGGTGCCGGGCGTGTTGTCAAAGTGGGTCTTTTGATAAATCGCGCGGAGTTGCGGCACCTTGAAATCCTGGGATTCCTGCAAAAAAGTGCCCGGGATAATCAAGCGGTCGGAACCGGGCCCTGGCGGGGCGGTATGGCACGAACTGCAGACCAGGCCGGGAACGCCAGCGTAGTTGGTGTTGGAAAAGAGGAAGAGGCCGTTGTTGGCGTCGCCACCGGCAAAATTGGTCGGATAAGTGCGGTCCAGGTTTTGGTTCGGATTCGGCTCGTAGGTGATGGTGTTGATGAAGTTGGTGTAGGCCGCCATGTCGTTGCTGGACAGCGAGGACGAACCCAAAAGGGACGGAAAGGCGATGTTAAAGTGAGCAAAATTGGTGCGATCACCCCGCCAATGGAACGGGTCAAGCGTGTTCAGGCCACGCAACGTCTGCGTCACCATCGGTCCCTTCATTGGATGAAAGAGGCTGGTGTTCGTGGTATTGAGAATGGGCAAAACGGTTTTGTTGCTGGTCATCTGGCCGCCCGGATCGCCGAGGTCCCAAGCGATCAAATCCATTTCGGCATCGATATGGCAGGCCGCGCAAGCCATCGTTCCGTTGCCGGAAAGTTTTGAATCGTACAAAAAGCCGCGGCCATTGCGAATCACCGCCGGCGTGGGGTCAAAACTGCCGGTGGGAATTTCTTTTATCACCGCATTCGCGAGCGTATCGGCAATCGAGATGCTGTTGGCAATACGATTAAGGACATAGAGCACGTGTGCGTTGGCATTAAGGGCCAAGCCGCGCGGTCCCCGCTTGTTCCGCGAATCAACAACTGAACCGAGAGCGGTCGGGCAAAGCTCGACGCGCGTTAAAATGTTCGTGGGATTGTCCGCATCGACCTTCGCAACCCGATCGCTACCGAACGCGGCGACGTAGAAAAAGCCGCCGCTTGGATCAAAGATGATGGCGGTTGGTTGGGCCAGGGCGTTGCTGAGCGCTGACAGATTCGGGAGGACAGCGTAATCAATGGTGGAGTTCAGATCAAAAGGAGTGACGATTCCCGAACCGATGGAAATGCGCGTGACCCGATTGTCCACAGCATGGGCGCGCACACCAGGTTCGAAATGAACCAGGTTCCGCGCATCCGTGTTCGCCACATAAAGATCCCCGCTGCCGGGCCGCACGGCTATGCCCAGGTTCACTGTGCCGACGTGGGGGAAATAACGGGTTATGGTCAGCGTCGCCACATCGATCTCGACGACATCATTGTCAGGCATGGCGTATTTGATGATGGAGGGATACCAACTGGCATTGGTGGCATCCACAATCAGGCTTACTTGAGGCGGCGCGGGCAGGTTCGTGTTGGTCGGCGGCGATTGCGGCGGGGCGCTGTTGGTGGGGATTAAAGTCGTGTGGTTCCCTGAAAGAGCGAATGCCGCATAAACCTTGGTGGCGTTCGTATTCACCGCGAGCGCGCGCGGGTTTTCTCCAAAGAGCGGGATGACCGCGAGTTGAGTGTGGTTCGTCGCGTCAAACACCACCACCTGGTTTTTGCGCGCGGCGGTAACGAAGGCGCGCCCGCCGGCGAACACTACGTCGGCCGGTTCGTCTTTCACATAGAGCGTGTCCGTCACCAGCCTTTGCGAAACCGAAACAATGCTGATGCTATCTGAAACTTCATTAACCACCCAAACTTCGTCGCTGGTGCGCGGATTCACGGAAACCGGTTCGACTCCGACCGGAATTTCGGCAATCAAGAATGGGCTCGCAGGATGCGACACATCGAACACCGACAGTCGCGCATCCGGCGTGTTCACCGCGAACAGCCGCGAGGCGTCGGCGGACAATCGGATTGGGCTGGTTTGTTTGCCTTCGAAATTGACATAGGAATTCTGGGCGGGTGCGCTGCCGGAAAGCAAGCCCATGGCCGGGGCAATGACCAAAAGGTGAAGAAAGGATTTCAGGGTGCGCATGCGCTGGCGTCTGGTCGGTTTCGTGCCGCCTCATTTTAGCAGACGGGAGGTAGATTTCAAGTTGACTGTGCGCCGTTCATCTGGTTTATTACCGGGAACCTGACGGCTGCCGCTACGGCACAGCCAACTCATGGTAACCAGGGTTTATCACTCGCTACTCGACAATCTCGAATTATTGATTGGCAAACGCGACAAATCCGTTCCGCCCCGGCGCTTGATAAAACAAACCGGGATTGGCTTGGATTTGGTGGCGGAAGAATCAATCCAGCATCTTCTGGAACTGGCCGAGCTTAAGCCGGATGCCTCCGTGCTGGAAGTGGGCTGCGGCTGCGGCTGTTCCGCCCGTTTGCTCACCCTCCGGCTCGCCGACCGGGGTGGCTATTGGGGCTTCGATGTGGATGCCGAAAGCATTGCCTGGTGCCAAAAGCATCTCGAGGCCAATCGGCCCAATTTTCATTTTCAACTGGCCGACGTTTACGATGAATTATTCCGCCCCAAGGGAAGATTCAAACCGGCTGTTTATTGGTTCCCTTATCTGGACGATTATTTCGATCTGGTATTGATCCCTGCGGCGTTCACCCGCATGGCAGAAGCGGAAATGCAAAATTACTTGAGCCAGGTTCGCCGTGTTCTGAAGCCCGGCGGTCGTTGTGCGATTAACTTTTTCCTGATTAACGAGGAATCCAAACGTCTCCTCAGCGAAGGGCTGGGCACAGTGAACGTCTCCTGCGCGAACCGGGATTATCAGCTTTCCCAGCGGAACCATTGCGCCGCGCCCGTGAGTTATGAGGAGCGGTTTATCCGCGAGTGCTGGGCGAAACAAGGCCTTAACGTCCTTGAACCCATTCACTACGGCAACTGGTGCGGCCGCAGCGGGGCGTTCCACTGTCCGGACATTCTCGTGGCCACCAAACTCGCCGCGGTCCGCCCCGTGGCCGACGAAGTCACCACTTTCTAACTTCCCGAGGCGTTGTAAACCGGGGCAATTTGCGAACGTCCAAGCCGGTGAGTTGCAAAATGCGATTTGCAAATCGAGCTAAAAAATGCTATTAGTTTGTAACACATTGATCCCCAACATTGCCGGCGTGGAGCCGCGTCCGGCACATTTCAAGCAGCCGAACAACCATCAAATGAACCTCCTGCGAAATCATATGAAACCTCAAATAACCAAACGAATGCTCATGTTGCTCGGGATCTCCGCTTTGCTGGCGGGGTGTGCCACCCAAAATCGTGGCGCCTTGGGCAATGATAGTCAGAAGACCTATCTGGAAGGTTCCAGTGAACAACCTCACGCGACTGGTCTGAACGGTTCGGCCAGCACTGGCAATCCTTTGGCCATTGGGACCGGCACCGGCATGACGCGCTGATTCTGCTGATCCGAATTCGCGCTGGCGAATTCAACAGCGGGCTGGTTTTCTACCGGCTCGCCGTCGTGATGGGAGCAGTGCCCATGACTTGCTCCCCATGCGGCGGCGCTGTGTATTCCCGGCCGGTTGTCAAAGTCAGTGCCAGATTGTCCGCAGTGCGGAACTTCACGGGCAAACTCTCGCGTTCCGATCCGTTCCTGGTTTTGAATACGGCGAAATGCAGGTGCGGGCCTTCAACAAACCCGGTTTTGCCGGACAGGCCAATCACGTCGCCCGCCTTCACGCGCTGTCCGACCTTTACCCTGCTACCGTCCTTCGCGAGGTGTCCGTAGATTCCGATGGTGCCGTCAGAGTGTTCGATTAGAATGCAGTTGGCGTGAGTCTGATATCGGCGACGCGGTCCGCCTTTATCTTCGTCATCCTTGGATTTAACGACCACTCCCGCGCGCGCGGCGCAAACCGGCGTTCCCACTGGCATCGCCCAATCGATGGCATACTCATCCGGCCCGGTATGGCTGAAGGAGCCGTGGTAACCCTGGCTGACACGAAACGTGCTGCCCGGCGCGTACGGCAGATCATAGACATGCGCATCGTCATGCACCGCGGCCGCATTGCCCAGGGTGGCCGAATTCACGCAACGATATCTGGCGGCGGCGTCTTTTTTGATGGGCGACAGGGTGAATACTTCCAGTGTCTGATTTGCGGGGACGTTCGTGGTGTACGGGAGAGGAGCGCTGGCGGCCATGTTTTCCAGTTGCATTTCAAACGTTGTCGTCACGGTCCCGGCGGCGAGGTTCTGCGCAAAAAAGTGTGTGCTGCCGCCTTCTTCACGCGTGAAGATGTTCAGCAGCCGGTCGGGCTCCGTCGCTCCGTTCGCAATGCCCGCTGCCCAACCGCAAAGCAGCAATGCCGCCACCAGCCACCATGACGATGGAATTGCCGCGATGCGTCCACGCCATCCCTCAGCCAATATTCCGACCGAGTGAATCGGCCTCGAACCAGATTTAATATCAGGATTCAAACTGTTAAAGTTTGTGACTGAGGTAAGCAAGTTCGTAACCACCGTCTTGAAGCGACTGGACCGTTCCACCCGCTGCCAACCGGCAAACTCCGGCAATTTGCAAGGACCAACTCAAACCCACTGTTTCGCAATGAGTTGGAACAGCCCGATTGCATGGCGGCTTTCCAGCCCGACTGCATTCGCCCCAAAGCACCAGCGATGAAAACGAGAGTTTATCGCCGTCAGTCCTTGGTTGTGATTCGCGGCCCATCGCAAGCTGTCCAAAATATGGATTGGATGTCTGTCGCCAAGAATTGCGAACAAGGCAAGAGCTTTGCTGGAGCAATTGTTTTTTCATACCTCCTCTGGCAAGGTAATATACAAGCTCCTGCGCCAAAATCCTGTTCGAGCCTCAGTCTTGTGATGGAGCGTACCCCGCGGGTGTCCGGGGCAGCTCGACCCAGGGATACTCCTTTAGTTTATGCCGGCAGAAACTCTACCCGCCGTCGCCCGCCGTGAAGTTTCGCCACAACGCCAAAATGCCGGCGGCGATCACCAAAATCGGCGCCAGCACCACCGCGCCCAAATAGAGCAGGATGTAGATGCTGCCATAGAAGAAGGACAGTCTCATGCTGGTTTCCACCATCGCGGGCGTTCCGCTCAGAAAGGCGGTGTATTCGCGCAGTCCAGCCAGGTGCACCAGGAAGAAGAGCACTCCGAGCACCAGCGCTCGATAGAGCAGAGGTTGTGGCGAAGGCCAGCTTTTGTCTCGCGACGCGGCAGCCTTCTCACTCGTTAGTTTGGGCGAAGGGAGCAGCTTGTCAGCCGGTGACTCAACGTTTTCAGATAAATGCGTTCTTTCCATCTTCAATCCTCCATCCTCGATCTTCATGGCCTTCCTCCATGCGGCGCGGCCTTCTCCCAAAGCGGCCCCAACACCGACGCATACAACAGCGCCGATCGCCCACTTGATTGCTGGCGCAATATTTCAAACGATCGTTCTTAACCGACGGAAAAGCGGAAAAGTCGAGTGTGGCAGCCAGGGACCTCAGATAGTCGGCGTCGTGGAACGAACTGGCGCCGATGAACGCCATGCCGCTTGCGCCCGCGCTGATCTCCAGAACAGGAATCACCGGGCCGGAATCGATATCCATCTGCCCTTTCCACGAGGCGGGCCATTCCCGCGACCAGGCGAAACCCGCGAGGCTCCGGCCAAGTTCCTGGCGCGCGCGACGATACTGGTCGCGCGCAAAATCCTCGTCCACCAGGCGCAAGCAATGCGCCACGAGCCAGATCGACGACCCTTCCGGCCCATCCAACGGCTGGCCTTCGGTCGTGAAACTGGAAATCAATAAACCAGTTTTGTGATCCACCAGCTTTTGTTTCGCCAATTCGAGCCATTGCCGTTGGAAGGCTGAATGATCGCTGCCGTCCAGCTTGTCGGCCAATTTCATCGCGGCCAGCGCCACCGCGTTGTCAAACATCCAGCACTCATCCGGATAGCTCTCCGCCGACAACACCGGACCGCGGCGCATTCGGGCCTCCATCAGGTCGATTCGCTCCCGCATCAGCGGCTGGTATTCGGGCTTTTCCTCCACCATCCGGCGCACCGCGAGCATCAAGGCGATTTCGCTGTCGAGGAAGAGGCTGCGCGGCGGCTGCATGACGTACGGGCTGACCCGGGCGTAAGGCATGAGGAAAAAATACATCCCGTGCTTCTGTTCGAGCTGCACGGTTTCCTCGATGATCCGGTCCATGGTCTGAAGATATTGCGGCTTGTCCGCGGGATTGCGCAGGCTCATTTCCGCGAGGGACCAGACGAGAAACGTCCGCCCCATGAAATCCCATTCCGCGTTGCTCGCCCGCATCCGGTTCAGTTCCCGCTGGCGCAAAGCTGGATCAGTCCACAATTGAAGATGCCGCGCCGACAATTGCCGAGCCTTGGGCGAAAGACCGGCCGGCCGCGTAAAATTCCCCACCTCCCTGGCGTAGAAAAAATGCAACGATGCCAGTGCTGTCAGCCTTCTTCCGACGCGTTTGAGTCTTGCTCTATTCATGGTTGGCCTGATGTTTGCCTCGTTCCCAAAGCGGCCCCAGCACCGATGCGTAGAGCATCACCGCGTCACCCAGTTGGTTGCCGGCGCAATAGTGCAGTCGCCCGTCCTTCTCCGAAGGGAACGCGGAAAAATCGAGTGTCGCCTCCAAGGCGGAAAGGTAATCGACATCCCCAAAAGCACTCGCCCCGATCAAGGCCATTCCGCTCGCTCCTGCGCCGATCTGAAATGAAGGCAGGATCGACGCGGAGTCGGCGGGCGTTTTGCGCGACCAGGCGAAGCCGGCGAGTGTGCGCCCGAATTCCTTGCGGGCGCGCCGATACTGATCTTGCGCGAAGTTTTCATCCAACAATCGGAGACAATGCGCCACCATCCAAATCGAAGTGGCCTCGGGCCCTTTCAGTACCCGGCCGGCGGTGGTGTAACTGGTAACCAGCAGTCCAGTTCCACGATCAACCAGCTTTTCCTTTACCAATCCCAGCCACTGACGTGTCAATTGGGAATGATCAGTTCCGTCCAGGCAATCAGCCAGTCGCATGGCGCAGAGCGCGATCACATTGTCAAAAATCCAGCACTCATCCGGATAACTCTCCGCGGACAAGAGCGGGCTTTGTTGCATGCGTTGCGTCATCAGGGCCAAGCGGTCGCGGAGCAGTGTGCGGTATGCGGGCTTGTCCTCCAGGAAACACCGGGAGGCCAGCATGAGTGCAACTTCGCCGTCCAGGAACTGGTTCCTCGGAGGTTGCACGACGTAGGGATGGTCCTTGGCAGTGTGGCCAAGGCAGAAATAAATTCCTTGTTCTCGTTCCACGGTCAGAGTGTCGTCAATGATCCCATCCATGGCCCCCAAGTATTCCCGTCGGGCGGGTGGGTTGCGGAGGCCCATTTCCGCCAGGGACCAGACCACGAAACTGCGCGCCATCAAATCCCACTCCGGGTTGCCGCGGCGCAGGCGGGCGGTTTCCCGCTGGCGCAGTCCCGGGGCGGACCACACCAGCAGTTGCCGCGCCGCCAAGCGCCGCGCCATGGGCGAAAGTTCACCCGATGGATTGAACTGCCCCACCTCCCTGGCGAAGAAAAAATGCAGGCACGGAATCCAAACAGCCGTCGCGGTCGCCAGCGCAATCAACCCTCTTCCGTGCCGTTGGAATCGCGCTTTTTTCATGTTCCCCCTGAATCCCGCCGGTCAACTTCCTGATTCCCGCCTGGGCTGCAAATGCGTCAGCGCATACAACATTAAATAAGCCAGAAACAAAAAAGTTGCGAAAAGGATTGGGAAAACCACGCCCAGGTAATTGGTCAGCGGATGCGCCGCGCGGTGTCCCAAATCCAGGGCGAGTCCCACCGGGTGCGTTATAATTGACCAACTGTTCCAGCGCAAAAACCGCCCCACGTAGATTCCGAATGCGCTTAATCCGGCCACGACCGCGACAAACAGCCAGCTCACAGTCCGGCCAAATCGGTCCGCCACAACGTGCTGAACGAGATACAGGGAAAGAAATCCCAACATGAAACCGGTGAGGGCAAAGAGCAGAATTAAACTCAAGTCCACCCAATAATGGTTGCGAAACCAAGTATCCAAATGCACGAGGTCGGTAAAAATATAAGGCGCGTTCGGCAGGAAGAGTAACCAGAGCGCAGCCAGCATGCCTAATCGCCAGCGCTTCCTGGGTCTTTCCTTCTGGTATTCGTGGCAAAGAACCAGTGCGAAGATGAGCGGCAGCCAGGCGAGGACCAGATTCCAAATCAAAAACAAATAGGTGAATCGACCCGTCCAGGCGATGCGCAAGGTTACTAACCCAGCGCCAGCAAGGGACGCAAAAAGCAAGGCCCCCAACGGCCACGCCGCGGTGCGGATCGAGATCGGCTTTGCGTGATTCATATAACCCTGCGATTACCGTTCCCCCTGGGCATGTTGGTGACTGGCCTACTTCTGGGCGTCCTGGCGCGGCGCTGTCGCGGGCGTTTCGCGCCAGGCTGGATCGGTGGAGAAGCAATCCAGCCAATGCTGGATGAAAAACTTCTTTTCCGTTGCCGCCGGGAGAAACTTGTCCGACTTGCCTATGAGCGGACGCAGCGCCGTGGTCATTTGCAAGGCGACGAGCAGGAAAATCACGACCCAGACCTGGAACCCGCCGCTGGATTTCGCATTCAGATGACAAAAAGCCGCGTGCAAAAAGCGCAGGCCAAAAACGGCGGCCACGAACCAAAAAGCCAGGTGCAGCGAGCCCATCACAACCGTTGACTGCGTGGATTGCGAGAAAACCCACGCAACCGGCGCAAAGCCGATCAGCAACACGGTCAGCAAGGCCAGCAGACCCGCCACCAGCCCGAACATTTCCGCCAGGCGCGCCTGTGATCCGCTCAGACAGGCGAAGATGTACAGGCTGGGCAAACAGAGCAGCGCGGAAATCAGCAGGCCGCAAGCGATCTTCAACGGCGCGGCCCAGTATTGCTGCGCGCCGGAGAAATTTCCGACCACAACGCCATAGACCAGGCTGCAAACGACGGCGATGATGAGCAGCGAAGTGATCAGTCCTCCGGCGTTCGGCTGTTTCATTTGGAACATGACGCGGCGGGGCTGTCTGAGAATGGCTTCGACCGCGCCAATGACCCCCTGGATGGGAGTGCGTTCCACCGGATTGGCCCCGAGTGGTTCGAGCGCGCCAGAATAGGCGGTCCAGGACGCGGGCGGAATGCGTGGCGGAGAACCGCTCGCGCCGGAAGGCCGGCTGGGTGGTTCGGGAGGTGTTGATGGATTAGGGTTTTGTTCGTTCATATTACTTCTTGGAGTTCAGGTTCTTGGATTACGAAAAAAAGTGTTTGATGGCTTCGAGCACATTTTCAAAAAAGTTGCCCTGAAATGCATTGCGTCGCAGAAATTCCAGCGGCAGGTCCGGCGAACCAATGAAGGGCCGCAGGATCCAGGAAAGCTGGCTGCCCAGAAACAAATTGACCGTCAGCCAGGCGAACAGCACGCGCCGGCCCACACTGGGATGGCCGCTGAGACGCCCGAGCAATTGCCCGAGCCGGACATTTCCCACCATTCCGGCAAAGGCGATGACGGCGACATTGATGAGCCGGATAAAAGGATAAACTCCGGAAGCCTGAGTGGTCATCGGCGGGGCGTTCCAGACCAGAAAGTAGAGCAACGGGCTGAAGGAACCCAGGATGGCCGCCGCGATGGTGAAACTCATCAACACCGCTTGAAAGGATTGACGAAAGCCGAGGTTCAACCCAAGCAGCGGCGCGAGCATTCCGTTCAACAATCCATTTCCGAGTGTGGTCAACAGAATGATCATCGGGAACTTGATGGCGACATAAAGCCCCTGGAGCGGGGCCCGCCAGCAACCCATGGCCGCGCCGTAAAGCCCGGTTCCAGCGACGATGACCGCCACATACAAAGCCGTTCGCGCCGCGCTCCAGTCCTGCATCCAGCGGTTGATCGGCTCGGGTTCCCCGCGCAAGAGCACGCCGATCTGCCGGACATCCATGGTTGAGGCGTGCTCGGTCATTCTTATTACAGTTGTGGACAGTCATTGGACCCTCTGCGCAAAAATAAATTCATTGTGAGTTCAATAAATGTTTCGCTGCCTGGAACACGGCTTCAAAAAAATTTCCTTCGAAGGCATGCGGGGTGAGAAATTCGACGGGTATGCCCGGGTAGCCGACGAAGGGGCGCAGGTTCCAGCAAAGCTGGCTGCCGAGCAGCAGATTGACCGCGAGCCAGGCAAACAAAACCCGCCAGGCAACCGCGGAACTGCCGCCCAACTCGCGCAGCAACGGCACCAGTTTCAGATTCCCCGCAATCCCGGCGAAGGCAATAAACACGACGGTGGCCAGTTGCATGAAACAATAAGCCGAGGACACCGAGGACCACGAACCGAAAACCGGCGGCGTGTTCCAAATCACAAAGAGCATCAGCGGGCTGAATGAACCGAGAATTGCCGCCGCGATCGTAAAGCTCATGCAGACCACCAGCAGCGATTGCCGGAACCCGATGTTGAGGCCAAGCAAAGGGGCCAGCATGCCATTGAGCAATCCGTTCCCGAGCGTCGTAAGCAGAATGACCAGCGGAAATTTAACTCCGGTATAGAAGGCCTGAAGCAGCGCCCGCCACGAGCCCATGGCGGCGCCATAGCATCCCGCCCCAATGACGATCACCGCAATATAAAGCAGCAGTCTCCGGGAACTCCAACGGCGAACCCATGCGCCAATCAACTTCGGTTCGCCGCGCAGGAGCGCGCCGATTTGCCGGACATCCAAAGTGGCGGGGAGTGCGTTCATGGTAGCTCAGGTCGTCGGGCTGGTTTCCAGCGCCACGGGACGCCGTGAGCGGATTTGTTTGCCGGTGTGGACGATGGGCGCGGCCATCAGCCCGAGGGCGATGATGAAGAGCGGCCAGTTGAAGGTTGTAGGATGTTTCGCTACGGCGGCTTCCGGGCCCACGCGCAGCGCGTGCTCCATAAAGACGTAGAGTGCCACGAGGATGCCGGTGAAATTCAACGCCCAGGCTTTCCATTCCGAGCGAAATGGCCGCTCGAACGGTTCTCCCTGGCTGGCCAGGGTGCCCCAAACAATCATCATGATGGCGATGAGCACCGGCGAGATCACCGGTCCCCACCAAGGCATGGGCAGGAGGAACAAAACGTCCCAATCGCGCAGTCCCGTCGGCCATCCAGTGATTACGACCAAAAAGACGTAGTAAAAAATGTCCCAAACACCGAACGCGATGGCGGCGTAACCCCAGCGGCTGCGCCAGGTCCTGCCTGCGAGCATCCCCACTGCCCAGAGCATGATGAGCGTGGCCGCCTCGCGCACCACTTCCGTGGCGGCAAGTCCGTGCACTGGTGGCAGTACATCGGTCTGCGCCGGATCAAGGTGGCCCGACAAAGTGCGCAAATAAAACACCACAGCCGATTCCACCCAGGCCATGGCCACGGCGTAGAGGGCGACAATTATCCAACGCTTGCTGTCTTTCATAATCTCCTTTGCCAGAGGTTTGGTTCCATTGACTTGCCCCTTTCGCTATTCTAGCCCATTCCGGCGAGCGAGCCAGTAAGCTTTTCTCACCCCCAAACCACCGTAAACCCCGATGAAGGCCGGAATCAAAGCAATGAGCGTGGCAAACAGATTTGGCTGCGGCCAACTCACCGGGCGAAAATCCAGGGCGCTCGCAGTGAGATAAAAAGCCGGGATGCTCAAGGCGGCAATGATCGCGCAGAGCCAGGGCATCCCGGGGCGGGTGAGTCCCAGCAAGCCGCCTAGTACCACCAGTAATAAAACAGCGGCTTGTGGTTCGTCATTGAGAAAATCCACCCAGCCGGCCATGAATCCGATTCCCAATGCCAGGAGGATTGAAATAATTGTCGGATTATTAGTCTTCATGTTCTGATCAGGTTTCAGTTGTCAGTCGTGTTGCAATTCAACGGGAACGTGGTTCGCGAAGTGCAGCATCTCCTTGCTTTCGGCCAATCGATACAGCCACTGCTCCACCTCATTGATGGTCACGTCCGGCGTGGAAGTGCCGGCGGTAATGCCCACCGTGCTTGCGCTCGCAAACCACTCTTCGCGCAATCCTGCCGCCGCCTGCACATGATGAACGCGCGGACAATGCCGGCGGCAGGTGGCCACCAACTCGTGCGTGTTGTTGCTGTGCGCGCCGCCGATTACCACCACCACGTCGCACTGTTGAGCGAGTTCGATCGCGGCGGTCTGCCGCTGCTTGGTGGGGCGGCAGACCGTATCGAGAAAGCGCACTTCGGATCGAGGAAAGCGCGCCTCGATCAGCGCAATCAAGCGGCGCACCTTATCAATCGGCTGGGTCGTCTGCGCCGCGATGCCAAAGCGCGGGCGCTCGCGCAGTAGCATCACATCCTCCTCCGTGAGCACGACATCAAACTCGGCCAAATCATCGGTCAAACCCCGCACTTCAACGTGATCATGTTTGCCAATGACGACCGGATGAAATCCCTGCGCGACGAGTTGTTGCACCGCCTCGTGTGCGACTCGCACAAGGGGACAAGTGGCTTCGAGGACGTTCAACCCGCGTTCCCGAATGCCTTGCAAGGTTCGTTCCGAAGTTCCGTGCGCCGTGATCATCACGGTGGGCGTTTCCACGCCGCCGATTTGGTTTTCGATGTTGATGCCCCGGGCGCGAAGACCCGCGAGGACCCGCTCGTTATGGACGAGATCGCCCAGAATGGTGAGGGGGGCGCTTTCGTTTTGTTTCAGAGCCAGCTCGATGGCGTCGCGAACGCCGAAACACATGCCCAGATGCTCTGCGCGGAGAATTTTCATATCGTTACTTTGTATCGCAAAGTTAAAGACCAAACGCGGTCATTTTCGTTCAACAATAATTTTTATTTAGGCCTGGTCTGCTGAATGATCTCTTCCAGCAGATTGATGTACGCGGTGAACGCCTTCCGCCCCGCGGGCGTCAGCGTGCAAGCGGTGTGGGGGCGATTGTTTTGATAGGATTTGGCCACCGAGATATAACCCGCTTCCTGCAAGGTGCGGATGTGGGTCGTGACGTTGCCATCGGTCATGTTGAGCGTGTCGCGCAGCTCGGTGAAGGAGAGCTCCGGCGTGGCGGCCAGCAGGGACATGATGGCCAGGCGTCCCTTCTCGTGGATGACTCGATCCAGGTTGAGAAACGGTTCCGGATTCACGCTTCATTCTTCCGCTGTTCGGTGAAGTACAGATAGATTCCATAGGCCAATTGGGCGACACCGAAGAAAATCCCCATGACCACGTGGCCGTACTCGGGCGGGGGCCATTTGGACATGCGGGCAAATCCCAGCAGCAAGGCGGAGCCGCCGAGCAGAAAAGCCCAGGCAAACATTTTGATGCCGCGCGGCATGAAAAACCCGGCGGAATGCAGCGCGCAGCCGTACAGCAGGATCCAAATCAAGGAGAGCACAATCGTGTCCTGCGCATAGGGCGCCCAGACCATGCGGAAAATGCCCACAATGCACCCGACAAACAGCGCGGGGAGAATCGCTTGCGTGACGCGGCGCGTGGGTGGGGACCAAAATCGCTCGCCTTCCTTGAGCGCCTGACGCCTGACCAGCAGAAAATCACCGGCAATGGCCACCAGGCTGACGCACATCCAATAGATCGCGAATTGAGGCATGGACACGATGCCGAACCTTGCGCCGGCGATGGCGGCCACAAGTCCGACCAATCCTGTGAACGTCATCACCGGCGCGAGGGCGCGCCGATAGATCGCCGACCGTTCCATCAACGTACGAATCGCCTGAAGATTCGCAGCCGCCCAGTTTGTATCCATGCGAGATACTTTGTATCGCAAAGTGAAGGATGTCAAGCGGAAAGGTTGTGGCTGCTTATCCCCGCGCGAAGTGCGGAGTTCTGCGCTCCGCCCCAACAAATGAGGCATTGCGGGCTGGGCAACTGCCCAACGTGTCTAACTTTTCCTTTGTTCTCGGCTTAGGATTTCGCGCATTGCGATTACGCGAGGGCGACCAACAGTTTTTCGAACCGGGAAGTAATTTCCTTCGGCTCTGGTGAGGGCTCCATGGGCGTGCTGCTTCAAAAAGCGGGTTAAGTCCTCCAAATGAGCAAGCCGCTTGGACATGGTGGGAGAACGGCCGACCACTTTGCGAACTGGCTGCTGCATTGGCTCAAACTGCGGGCTCATCCACGCCAAGACAGCCTTGATATCGCCTGCCAGTCAACCACCACGAGAGCGCAAACACTCCCGGGCGCCCGCTCAGTCGAACTGAGCATTACCAGATTGTAAGCAAAAAGTGCCAGGCTCCAGATAGAATAAATATATTGACATACTTAATTTTACTGAAATACTAAGAACATGCGCTTCCACACTGGAGGTTTGAACGACGAAAGCCCGGGCTTTTGCACATGAGATTTAAGGACAGCAGCCGGACAAGCGCCCAACGGATCCTGCGGGGCGAGCCGTCAGGTCATGGCACACTGGCCCGCGAGGCAAGAGCCCCCTTCCATAGGGCGTGGCACTCCGTTCGCGCCGAGGCGGGCAGAAGACTTGCCTGCCCTACCGGGCTAGGTTCCAGGTCAGGAATTAAGGCAAATTAAACCAAATTAAAGTAAATTAAGCCAAATTTTTCCCGGCTGAAGCGGCCCTCGGACGGGTTGCCAACCCAAAAATGCTGCAAGTGACTCATGGATAGGCAATTAGAGTAGAAGTGCGGCACCGAAGGCAGGTTTTCAACAAAACAAGTGAGATAGACCGAACACAACCCCCAATCGGCTAGGAATCCAAAGCATAATCATGGTGCGAACTGTGCCACCCGGTGTGACACGGTCCGAACAAGTGTGCCATTGTGTCACAGTTGGCGCTATCGCGGGAGTGAAATTGGTTTTATAAGTAGCTTGCCATCAATGTGTTATCTGAAATTGGATACTGTGGCACTCCCGGTGCTTGAGAGTGCTTGATAGTTTACGACTTTTTATTAACGATTTTATGGCAAAAGTATTAGGCATCGATTTGGGAACAACCAACTCCTGTATGGCCGTCATGGAAGGCGGCGAGCCGGAGGTTTTGGAGAATTCCGAAGGCAAGCGCACCACACCTTCCGTTGTGGCGTTCACGAAAACGGGCGAACGCCTGGTGGGCGACGCCGCCAAACGTCAGGCGGTCACCAATTCCCGGAACACCGTTTACTCGATCAAACGCTTCATGGGGCGGAAATTCGACGAGGTGCAGGAGGAGATCAAGCGCGTTCCTTATAAAGTAGTTCGCGCCGCCAACGGCGATGCAGCCGTCGAAGTGGAGGTTGAAGGGAAGCCCAAGCAATTCAGCCCGCCAGAGGTTTCCGCGATGATCCTGGCCAAGCTCAAAGCCGACGCCGAAATGCGTTTGGGCGAGAAGATCAGCCAGGCGGTCATCACGGTGCCGGCTTACTTCAACGATTCGCAACGCCAGGCCACCAAAGACGCGGGGCGCATCGCGGGATTGGAAGTGCTGCGCATCATCAACGAACCCACCGCCGCTTCGCTGGCTTACGGTCTCGATAAGAAGAAGGACGAGAAGATCGCCGTTTATGATTTGGGCGGCGGCACGTTTGACATCTCGGTGCTGGAAATCGGCGATGGGGTGTTCGAAGTCAAGGCCACCAACGGCGACACGCATTTGGGCGGCGACGATTGGGACAATCGCATCATGGATTGGATCCTGGACGAATTCAAACGCGAGCAGGGCATGGATTTGCGCAAGCAGCCGGACGCTTTGCAGCGCATCAAGGAAGAGGCGGAAAAAGCCAAGATCGCCCTCTCCAGCGCGCAACAATACGATCTGAATCTCCCCTTCATCACCGCCGACGCCGGCGGTCCCAAGCACATCGCGACGAAGCTGACCCGCTCGAAGATGGAGCAGCTTTGCGATGACTTGTTCGAGCGCACCGTTGGCCCCGTCAAAGCCTGTTTGAAGGACGCGGACATCAGCGCGGACAAGATCGACGAGTTGGTGCTGGTCGGTGGCATGACCCGCATGCCGCGCGTGGTGGAAACCGCGCACAAATTGGTCAGCAAACCACCGCATCAGGGCGTCAATCCCGACGAAGTGGTGGCGGTGGGCGCGGGCATCCAGGGCGGCGTGCTCAAGGGCGAAGTCAAGGACGTGCTGTTGCTCGACGTGACTCCGCTTTCGCTGGGCATTGAAACCCTGGGCGGCGTGTTCACCAAATTGATCGAGCGCAACACCACGATTCCCACGCGCAAGTCGGAAATCTTCTCGACGGCTTCGGACAACCAGCCCGGCGTGGAAATTCACGTGTTGCAAGGCGAACGCCAGTTTTCGCGCGACAACAAGACGATCGGCAAATTCCAGCTTACGGACATTCCGCCGGCTCCGCGCGGTGTGCCGCAAATCGAAGTCACTTTTGACATCGACGCCAACGGCATCCTGCATGTCAATGCCAAGGACCTGGGGACCGGCAAGGAACAGAAGATCACCATCACCGCCAGCAGCGGTCTCTCGAAGGACGAGATCGAACGCATGCGCAAGGATGGCGAACTGCATGCCGAAGAGGACAAGCAGCGCCGCGAGGAAATCGAGACCCGCAACGAAGCGGACAACACGGTTTATCGCTCGGAGAAGATGTTGAAGGATAACAAGGACAAAATCTCCGAAGGCGACCGCTCCAAAATCGAGTCCGCAGTCGCTTCCGTGAAGGAAGCGCTCAAGGGCAGCGACGCAGCCGCCATCAAATCGGCCAGCGAGAAGCTCAACGAAGCCTGGCAGTCCGTCTCCGCCGAACTCTACAAGGCGGCTTCGGAAAAAGCCCAGGCTGGCAAAGGCAAGGCCGGAACCGAACCTGGCGCTGGCCCTGAAGCTGGTGGCCCACAGGAAGGCGGCAAAAAAGACGACGACGGCCCGATCATCGACGCGGAAGTCGTCGATGAAAAGAAGGGATGACCAAGACCGCGCGACGCGCGGAAGGACCTAAAAGCGATTTTAGGTCCTTTGCGTTGTCGGCGGTGAACATATTTTCCCGCATGCGAGTGCGGCGGGATTTGATTCGACAAACAAACTAAAACAAACAAACACAAAGACAAAGTATGGCACTGAATGTTAAACCGCTCGGCGACCGGATCCTCGTGGAACCCGTCGAAGAGAAGGAAGTCAAAAAAGGCGGGATCATCATTCCCGATTCCGCCAAGGAAAAACCCATGGAAAGCCTCGTCGTGGCGCTCGGCACCGGCAAGACCGACGACAATGGCAAGAAACTTCCTTTCGAAGTCAAGAAGGGCGACCGCGTGCTCGTCAGCAAATACGGCGGCACGGAAATCAAACTGGACGGCAAGGAATACAAAATCCTCAGCTCGGACGACATCCTCGCCGTCATCGAATAACAGCTTCACCTCAACTCACAACACTTAAAACTCAAATTATAATATGGCAGCAAAACAACTTATCTTTGATGAAGCGGCCCGGCAATCGCTCCTCAAGGGAGTCGAAAAACTGAGCCGCGCGGTTACCGCCACGCTCGGTCCCAAAGGCCGCA
Source organism: Verrucomicrobiota bacterium (assembly GCA_021325145.1). Taxonomy (GTDB): domain Bacteria; phylum Verrucomicrobiota; class Verrucomicrobiia; order Limisphaerales; family Pedosphaeraceae; genus JAJPHR01. The sequence continues at coordinate 132,449 of JAJPHR010000077.1, forward strand.
ATGTGGTCCTCGACAAAAAATTCGGCTCGCCCACCGTCACCAAGGACGGCGTGACTGTGGCCAAGGAAATCGAACTGGAAGACGCCTATGAAAACATGGGCGCCCAGATGGTCCGCGAAGTCGCCAGCAAGACGAGCGACACCGCGGGTGACGGCACCACGACGGCGACCGTTCTGGCCGAAGCGATTTATCGCGAAGGCTTGAAGAACGTGACCGCCGGCGCCAGCCCCATCAGCCTGCAACGCGGCATTCAAAAGGCCGTGGACGCGGCGGTGGAACACCTCGCCAAGATCTCCAAAAAGGTCAAGGACAAGGAAGAGATCAAGCAGGTTGCGACCGTCTCGGCGAACTGGGACACCACCATCGGCGAGATCATCGCCGACGCAATGGACAAGGTCGGCAAGGACGGCACCATCACGGTCGAAGAAGCCAAGTCCATCGAAACCACGCTGGACGTGGTCGAGGGCATGCAGTTCGACAAGGGCTATCTTTCCCCGTACTTCGTGACCAACGCGGAGTCGATGGAAGCCAAGCTTGAAGACGCTTATGTCCTCAACTACGAGAAGAAAATCAGCAGCCTCAAGGACCTCCTCCCGGTCCTCGAGAAGGTGGCCAAGATTGGCAAGCCGCTGTTGATCATCGCTGAAGACGTGGAAGGCGAAGCGCTGGCGACCCTCGTGGTCAACAAGCTCCGCGGCACGATCAACGTTTGCGCGGTCAAGGCCCCCGGCTTTGGCGATCGCCGCAAAGCGATGCTCGAAGACATTGCCATCCTCACCGGCGGCAAGTGCATCACTGAAGACCTGGGCATCAAGCTCGAGTCCATCGGTTTGGAAGACCTCGGCCGCGCCAAATCCATTGTGATCGACAAGGAAAACACCACGATTGTGGAAGGCTACGGCAAGCCCGCTGATATCCAGGGCCGGGTCAACCAGATCCGCCGTCAGATCGAGGAAACCACCTCGGATTACGACAAGGAAAAATTGCAGGAACGCCTGGCGAAGCTCGCCGGCGGCGTGGCCGTCATCAATGTCGGCGCTGCCACCGAGACCGAGATGAAGGAAAAGAAAGCCCGCGTCGAAGACGCGCTGCATGCGACCCGCGCGGCGGTTGAAGAAGGCATCGTTCCTGGCGGTGGTGTCGCACTGATCCGCTGCCTGCCCGCCATCGAAGCGCTCAAGCTGGAAGGCGATGAGCAGATCGGCGTCGGCATCGTCAAGCGCGCCATCGAAGCTCCCTTGCGCGCCCTGGCCTCCAACGCGGGAGTCGAAGGCTCCATCGTGGTGCAGGAAGTCAAGAAACGCAAAGGCAACGAAGGTTACAACGTGGCGACCAACGAGTACGAAGACCTGGTCAAGGCCGGTGTGGTGGATCCCAAGAAGGTCACCCGTTCCGCGCTCCAGAACGCTTCGTCCATCGCGGCGCTGCTGCTCACCACCGAGTGCCTGATCACCGAACTGCCGGAGAAGGAAAAGCCGGCTCCCGCAGGTCACGGACCCGGCGGCGGCATGGGCGGCATGGATTACTAAGCCGTTCCTGAATCGAGGAACCGAACAGACAACAGCGGGGTTGGATGCACGCCAACCCCGCTTTCTTTTTGTCCTTTTGTCGCTCAGCCCTTCCCGCGCGGCTTACCTGGCTTGAAAATAGAGCAGGCGGTTCACACCGGCAGCGTGATACTGATCGTTGTCCCACGTCCCGGCGCTGATTTGATCTTCAGCTTCCCACGATGCGTTTCCACCACCCGGCCCACAATCGCCAGCCCCAATCCCGTCCCTTTGGCCTTGGTAGTGGTCAGCACGGAAGTAAACGCACGCTTGCGCTGCTCTTCAGTCATTCCTTCCCCTGAATCGCCGAACTCAACGATCACATGCGTTGGACGGTCTATGTCACCCGGAAGCCGCAGCGTCCGTGAAGTAACGGAGAGCTTCCCGCCATTGGGCATCGCTTCAGCAGCGTTGAGGATCAGATTGAGAAAAGCCTGTTCCAACTGCGTGGCATCCGCCATGACCGCGGGCAAATCCGACGCCAGCTTTTGGATCAGTTGAATGTTCTGATTGCGCAGCTTGTGGCGGACGAGCAGGCCGAGTTCCTCGATCAATTCGTTCAGCTTGACCGGCTGCAGATCCGGCTCGGTGGTGCGCGCAAACGCCAGGATTTGTTCGACGATTTTGTTGAGCAGTTCCATCTTCTCGCCGATGATTTGCGCGTCCTTGTTGCGCGGATCGCCCTTCGTGAATTTCAAATCCAGCGAGTGATACAACATCTTCATCACCGTCAGCGGGTTGCGAATTTCGTGGGCCACTTCCGCCGCGAGCAACCCCAGCGCGGACAGCTTCTCGTTCTGGCGCAACTGCTCCTCCACGTCCACCACCCGCTCGTACAAGCGCGCCTTCTCAATGGCGATGGCCGACAACTCCGCCAGCGCGGAGAGAATGCGCACCTCTTCGTCGGAAAATTTGTACGGGCGGTCCATGTAAACGCTGAGCGTGCCGATGGATTCACCGGCAAAGACCAAAGGCACGCTGAGCAGCGAGACCAAACCTTCCTCGCGCGCGACCTCCGTGCTTTGATAACGGTTGGACACCTGCACATTCTCGACCTGAATGGGCTTGCGCCGGCGGACTACCGTGCCGAGGAGGCTGTCCGTGACGCCGAGCCGGGGTTTTTTCAGGTAGGCTTCGCCCGCGCCATAACTGGCCCGCAACTCCAGCCATTCCCGGTTCTCGTCGAGCATGAGCAACGAGCACATTTTTGCCTGCACCATGCGGCAGGCCTCGCGTGTAATCACGCGCAACGCGTCGTCCAGGTTCAACGCGGAGTTGATTGTTCGACCCACACCCGCCAGGGTTTCGAAGAGACGGGCCTTCAACCGAAGTTGTTCGTACAGCCAGGTGTTTTGAATGACCCTGGCTGCGGACAGCGCCAGCGCCTCAAGTAATTCCTGGTCCGATGCGCTGAAGGCGTCCTTGCGGTCCGAATCAACGTTGAGCACGCCGCGCACGGTGCCGTTGACCACCAGCGGCACCGCCAGTTCGGACCGCACATGCTCGCGCACTTTGACATAGCGCGGATGTTGCGTAACGTCGCCCGAACGCACCGGCTGGCCTTTGAGCGCCACCCATCCGGTGATGCCTTCACCGACGCGCAGCTTGAGATTTGCGGCGTTCGGCGGAAGTCCCATGGACGCGTGGATTTCCAAAAAGCCGGACGTGGGATTGATCAACACCACCGACCCGCTCGACGCCCGCATCACGAGGACAGTTTGATCGAGAATCAATTGCAGCGCTTCCTGCGGATCGAGTGTCGAATGAATGACATTCCCGACCTGGTAAAGCAGGTCCAACCGGGCATAACGCGCCTTCAGTTCGGCCACTTCGTCACTCATGTTTTTGATTGATGATGCTTACAACTCCGGCGGGCATCCAAGCGCTTTCGGGCATGGTTTTGCTGGCGGGACGGGCAGTCCTCTGCCCGCCGCCCGTACGTACGCCCAATACGGCGCGCACGGAGCGCCGCGCCCTGCCTGGATCTGCGGCGCTGTCCGGATACGCCTTCATCATCTCACGCGCAACGTCATCCATAAACCGGTGAGTCCAAAGGAAATGTTCGGCAGCCACGCCGCAATCCAGGCCGGCAGATAACCGCCCGTGCCCAATGCCAGCCCGAGCCGTTGCAAGATAAAATAGCAGAAACAAATGACGATGGCGCTGGCGACCCCAACGAACACATTGCGCCGTCCCGAAGCCGCGCCGAATGGAATTGCCACCAGCACCACCACGAGGCAGGTCCACGGTTTTGCGAGGCGGTCCTGCAACTGGGTGTGAAGCCAGAATCTATCCTTCGAGCCCAGATCAGGGTGAAGGTTAAGATAATCAAGGATTTCAACAATCGGCATTTCCACGGAGCGCACCGCTTTGTTGGCACCCGCGTTCTGCCGGCGGTTGATCTGCATCTCGCGTCTGAATTGGTCCGGCGTCTCGGTATAATCAGGCATTGCGAGACTATTGGTTTCCAACGAGAGCACCGCGAACGAACCAGGCGCATTTGTGCGGACCTGCGCGTCATAAAACATCCAAACGCCGCCGAGATACTCTCCGCGCCTGGCCATCAACGAACGGCCCGAACCGTCGGGAAATTTCTCGTCCACGTGCGGCGAAACCATGGCATGAGTCCGGGTGTCGTACGACCCGATGACCCAGAATCGGCCATCGCGCCCGTTCCGGAAAGCGAAGTTCTTCTGCACCTCCTTGTTCGGGCGGTCGGCGTGTTTTTCCGGGCGGCGATCCATGGTTTCAATCTGGTCGGCCAGTTCCGAGTTGTCCGGCACCAGTTTCTCGTTCATCGCGAGCACCCCGAAACTGAAGAGCAGCCCCACGGAAAAGTAAGGCAGGCAAATCCGCCACAAACCCTGGCCCGCGGCGCGAATGGCCGTCAACTCGTTGTGCCGCGCATGGTTTGTGAGCGTGTATAACAACGAGCACAACAGCACGATGGGCAGGATCAACACCAAAAATTCCGGCAACCGGTACCAGTAAAGCCGCGCCACGTCTCTCACCTGCAATTGCTGCTCCTGGAAATGCGAGAGCGATCCAAAAAGATCGAAGGCAATCCAGAAAATCAGGAAGGCGCCCAGGCAAACACCGATGGGGATCAGCAGCTCACGCAACAAATAGCGGTCAAGCAGACGCATGCAACCTGCAGGCTATCCGTCGCGCCTGTTGAAAGCAAGTCGGGCTGGACGGTTCCCCAACGCCAGGATCCAGGCACCAAGCTCCAGAAAAGCACAAAACTTCAAGCACCAATCCCTGCCTGGCGTTTGTTGTTTGGAGTTTTTCTGGTGTTTGCGGCGGGATTGCGAAGATCCCCCGTCTCTCGAACGATTTTCCCAACCTCAACCGCCCGCGTTCTTCTCATACCCCCGCCACCGATTCATGCTGGATGATCCAATCGTAGCCCTTTTCCTCCAATTCCAGCGCCAACGCCTTGGTTCCGGTGCGCACGATGCGTCCGTCATAGAGCACGTGCACGAAATCGGGGACGATGTAGTTCAACAGTCGCTGGTAGTGAGTAATCACGAGTTGTGAATTGTCCGGGCGTTTGAGCTTGTTGACTCCGCTCGAAACCACCTTGAGCGCGTCGATGTCCAGACCCGAATCCGTTTCATCCAGGATGGCAAGCTTTGGTTCGAGTACCGCCATCTGGAAAATTTCGTTGCGTTTCTTTTCGCCGCCGGAAAACCCTTCGTTCACCGCTCGTTTCAACAAGGTTTCGTCGAGTTCAAGCAGCTTCATTTTTTGCTTCACCACCGCGAGAAATTCCATGGCATCCAGCTCAGCCTGCCCATTGTGCTTGCGAATCTCGTTCAGTGCCGCCTTCAAAAAGTAGGTGCTGTTCACGCCCGGAATTTCAACCGGATATTGGAACGCCAGGAACACCCCTTCGCGCGCGCGCTCTTCGGGATCCATTTCGAGCAAATCCTTGCCGTAGTAAAGCACCTGTCCCTCCGTCACGTCATACCCATCGCGCCCGGCGAGGATGGCCGCCAGCGTGCTCTTGCCGCTGCCATTCGGGCCCATCACCGCGTGGACTTCGCCGGCGTTGATGGTCAGGTTGATGCCCTTAAGGATGTTTTTACTCTCCACTCCAGCGTGGAGGTTCTTGATTTCAAGCATGGGTGCGTTCATCAGTTTTCAGTTTCGTGAGAGTTCAAAATTAGGAATCGAGTGCGCGTCGAAAACGGTGAGTCGGAGTCCGCTCAACCAACGCTGCCTTCCAGGCTCACGCCCAGCAGTTTTTGCGCTTCAACGGCAAATTCCATCGGCAATTCCTTGAACACTTCCTTGCAGAACCCGTTTACGATCATGTTCACGGCGTCCTGCGTCGAGATGCCGCGCTGATTGCAATAGAAAATCTGGTCTTCGCCGATCTTCGATGTGGAGGCCTCGTGCTCGATGCGGCCGGTCGTGTTCTTCACCTCGATGTAGGGAAACGTGTGCGCGCCGCATTTGTCGCCGATCAGCAGCGAATCGCACTGCGAGAAGTTGCGCGCGTTCTCCGCGTTCTTGAGGATTTTCACCAGGCCGCGATAACTGTTCTGTCCCCGTCCGGCTGCGATGCCCTTGGAGATGATCGTGCTGCGGGTGTTTTTGCCGAGGTGGATCATCTTTGTCCCGGTGTCGGCCTGTTGATAGTTATTCGTCAGCGCCACGGAGTAAAACTCTCCGATGGAATTGTCCCCTTGCAGAATGACGCTCGGATATTTCCACGTGATCGCCGAGCCGGTTTCGACCTGAGTCCAGGAAATCTTCGAGTTTTCGCCGAGGCATTTGCCGCGCTTGGTCACGAAGTTATAGATGCCGCCCACGCCGTTCTTGTCGCCGGGATACCAATTCTGAACGGTTGAGTACTTAATCTGCGACTTCCGACCGAGCGCAATCAACTCGACCACCGCCGCGTGCAACTGGTTTTCGTCCCGCATCGGCGCCGTGCAACCTTCCAGGTAACTGACATAAGCGCCTTCCTCTGCGATGATCAGCGTGCGCTCGAATTGCCCCGTATTGGCTGCGTTAATGCGGAAATACGTCGAAAGCTCCATCGGGCAACGCACGCCTTTGGGGATGTAACAGAACGAACCATCGCTGAACACCGCCGAATTGAGCGCCGCGAAAAAGTTGTCCGTGTACGGCACCACCGTGCCCAAATACTTCTCCACGAGTTCGGGATGCTTCTGCACCGCTTCAGTAAACGAACAAAAGATGACCCCGTGCTTCGCCAAGTCTTTTTGGAACGTCGTCGCCACTGACACGCTGTCCACCACTGCATCGACCGCCACACCGCTCAACCGCTTCTGTTCGTTCAGCGAAATGCCGAGTTTGTCGAACGTCTTCAGCAGTTCCGGATCAACTTCATCCAGGCTGTTGAGCGTTTTCTTCGGCTTGGGCGCGGCGTAATAGATGGAAGCTTGATAATCGATGGGCGGGTAATGCGCCTTTTGCCATTTCGGCTCCTTCATCGTCAGCCAATGACGATACGCCTTCAGCCGCCAATCCAGCAGGAACTTGGGTTCGTTCTTCTTCATGGAAATCAAGCGCACGACATCTTCGTTGAGTCCGGGTGCGATGGTGTCCGTTTCCACGTCGGTGACGAAGCCGTACTTGTATTCCTTATTTACAAATTCTTCGATGGTTTCAGTAGCCGTGCTCATAAAAATCCTTAGATGCCCGTTGAATCACTTGATGGCCTTGCTCGCGCAATCCCGGCAAAGGCCGCGCAGGGAAATATCATACTGCTTGATCTGGAATCCCTCGGGCACGTTCAGCCCGTGATGGTTTCCCTCTGCCATAAAATCGATGTCATAAACCCCCCCGCATTCCTCGCAGTAAAAATGGCAATGCTCCTTCATGTTCGGGCAATACCGGGTGGCGGCGCGATCGAGGTTTACGTGCCGGACCAGCCCGCATTTCACCAGCGCATCCAGGCAATTATAAACCGTCGCCATCGAGATGTCCGGCATTCCCTGCTTCGACCGCATAAATACTTCCTCGACAGTCGGATGGTCGCGCTTGCCGAGCAGGACGCTGTACACATGCTGCCGTTGCGGCGTGAACCGAAAGCCGCTTGTCGCCAGCCGCTCGTTTAAACGGTTATCCATTTTGGAGTGGTCAACGGAACTCATAACTGCTTAAATCTACTCTTCCTCGGCAGACCTTGTCAATATTTGGAATAATTCTAAGTCTCATTAAATCCTCGATAATGGACGATCCATTCCTTTCGACTTTGGATTTTGGAACCTGGACGTGTCTTCCCAATTTGGCCTTTGGGGATCCAACTTGGGGCCTTGTTATATACCTACCCCGTGGACCCGTCCAAAGACCGGTAAACATTGGGTTTTCTGCACTTTGAACCCGTCCCAAGGCCTCCCTAATCGTGCTCGTCCTCGTCGTCGTCCTCGATCCGCTCCAGGATTGGTTTTGGGATCCGCCTTCGCTCAGAAGCTTTGGCCAGGCAAGCCAAAGTTCAAGGTCGGACCGTTTTAAGAGCCCTTATTCTTCAGTATTCTGACCAAGCAAGCGACGTACTGGCAGTCTTTTAGGGACGATCGACAAGACCAAGCCTCCTCACCTTGCGAACGGAGTCATCGCTGTTGATTTTGCAAAACCATGACAATTCTCCCCGCCTTCACAGCCAATCTGGTATGAATTGGCTGAATTTCAAATGGATCGGTCCCGTTCAGAGCGCAAGCCAACCTTCTTCTGGCAGGGGGTGCTGATCATTTTGCCGGTGATTGCGTTGGCAATCGTCGGTTTCGCTTCATTGCGCCAGGATAAACGGCTGGCGGAAGAGGAAGCAAGAGACCTGGGCGCGTCCATGGCACGGCGGCTGGCTCAGACGATTGCTGATGGCGCTGGACGGCAATTGGCAGACTACCGCAACTTCAACGCCGAACTGCATGCCCGCCGGGAGGTTTCCCTGGGCCTCGGGGAATGGAGTGGCAATTCCGACCGGGAATCGGTCGAGCAGCATCTTCAAACATGGAAACAGGCAAACCCTGATATGGATCTGTCCGCGATGCCTTTATCCGATGGCCTGGTCAGCACGCGTCCGGGGGACACAAGAAATTTGGCGCTGACCCAGGAATATCCATTGGCGCCACAGCCCCCGGAGTGGGTCGGGCAACTGGCTCCGGCACAAGCTCAATTGTGGCAGGAGGCGGCCAAGGCAGAATTTGGTCTGGCCGACTGGGCGGCGGCGCAGTCCGCCATTGAAAAATTCGTTGCTACCGAACTACCCATCGGGGCGCGCGCGAATGCGGAGTATCGACTGCTGTGCTTGAAAACGCGGAATCTTCCTGCCAGTGAAGCAGCCAGGCAATTCGCTGAGTCAGATTTGGCCAGGTCGGACCAACTCACGGAAACGGGGCTGCCAGTCGGGCAACTCGTTTGCTATCACGCATTACGATTAATGGCCGATCACGCGGGATTGCCGGACAAGTTCCTCCACACCCTCGCATGGTCGATCGCCTATCGGCCATCCATTTTCTCCCCCCGATTGATTGCGGAAGCACAACGCGTTGACGAATTGGCATCGCCGAAGTCAGAAACCCGCGCCGCTACTCTCAAAGCGTGGTGGGATTCTGCGGATGAAACCCGCCGGGCAGTGCGGAACTTCCGGGAACAGTATGCGATCAGCCAATGGACTAACACACTGTTTTGGGTCAAGCAACCCGACGACGACTTCCTGCTCGTCCTCGCCGATGCACGCCCCGAGCCCTCCTCATCGTCAACCAATTACCACCTCCTTCTGTTTCCCAAGGCCGTGGTGCTCAAAGCAATAGATGAAGCCGTCGTCAAGGCGGACCTTTCCATCCCACCTTATGCCATTGCGACGATGGAAATCGGCGGACGTGAACTGGCTTTACGCGGCCAGACGATCTCGCCAGCAGTGGAGGCATCTTCGCCCGCGCTTCTGGGTGAAGCCGTCACGCGCCTGTCAGAGCTCAGCGCTCAGAGCGTTCCGTTTCGCGTACGTTTGCTTCTGGCCAAGGCAGACATCCTCTATGCCCGTCAACGCCAGCGCGCGCTCATGTTCGGCTCGCTCATCGCGGTCGCCGCCGTCGCCGCCTTGATCGGGTTCTTTGCCGCCCGGCGCGCCTTTCATCGCCAGCTTCATCTCAGCGAAATGAAAAGCAACTTCGTTTCCAGCGTCTCCCATGAGTTGCGCGCGCCCATTGCCTCCGTGCGGCTAATGGCCGAGGGTCTCGAACGCGGGAAGGTGCAGGACCCTAAAAAGCAAAATGAATATTTCCGTTTTATCGTGCAGGAATGCCGCCGCCTTTCCTCGCTCATCGAAAACGTGCTCGACTTCTCCCGCATCGAACAAGGCCGCAAGCAGTACGAATTCGAACCCACCGATGCCGTGGCACTCGTCCAACAAACCGTCAAGCTGATGGAAACCTACGCGGCAGAGCAGCAGGTCAAACTCGTGCTTCAAATCACTGGCGACCCGTTTCCGTTCGAAATGGACGGCAAAGCCATGCAGCAGGCTCTGATCAACCTCCTCGACAACGCCATCAAACATTCTCCCAAAGGTTCAGCCATCTCGATTGGTTTGGAATTCGAGCAATCTACAGTTTGCCCGGTCCTTCGCTTTTGGGTGGAAGACCGGGGGGAAGGTATTCCGCAGGCTGAACATGAGAAAATCTTCGAGCGGTTCTACCGGCTCGGTTCCGAACTGCGCCGCGAAACCCAGGGCGTCGGTATCGGCTTGAGCATCGTCCAACACATCGTGCAGGCGCATGCAGGGACGATTCAGGTCCGCAGCGCTCCGGGCGAGGGCAGCCGCTTCACCATCGAACTGCCGCTGAAGCGGAATCAACCATGAGCACGCCGCATTCCCGTAATATGTCTCGCATCCTCATCATCGAAGACGAGCTTCCCATGCGCACCGCGCTCAAGGACTGTCTCGAAGCTGAAGGGCATCGCACCCTGACCGCAGCCGATGGCGAAGCCGGTTTGGAGCGCGCGCTCGAAGAGAAACCCGACCTAATTCTCCTCGATATCATGATGCCGCGCCTGGACGGCTACGCCGTTTGCGCGGAACTTCGGCGCCTCTCCAATCCCGTGCCCATTCTCATGCTTACGGCCAAGGGCCATGTGGATGATCGTGTCGCCGGACTGGATGCCGGCGCGGACGATTACCTCGTCAAACCCTTCAGCACAGACGAACTCCTGGCCCGTGTCCGCGCCATGCTGCGTCGCGTCCGCCGCAAAGCCCAGGCACCGGACACACTCACGCTCGGCGACGTCCGCATTGATCTCATTAAGCAGACCGCCTCGCGTGGTCGCAAACCGCTTCACCTCACCGCCAAGGAATTCGCTATGCTCCGGCTACTGGCGGAAACATCCGGCGAACCTGTTTCCCGCGAACGTTTCCTCGATATCGTTTGGGGCTATGCCGCGTTCCCCACCACCCGCACCGTGGACAACCACATCGCCAGCCTGCGCGCCAAGGTCGAACTCGACCCCGAAAAACCGCGCTGGATCAAAACCGTCCACGGCGTCGGCTATCGCCTCGAATGCCCAATGACAAAGGACAAATGACCCGCGAGGAATTTCCAATGACGAATGGCCAATGCCGAATTCTCAAAAGCGATTTTGCAAATCCATGACAATTCTCTGGCGTAAAATTTCCAGAATGGCGTTAGGAAAATTTGAAATATGAAGACGACTTTGAAACTAGAAATAAAAAGCACGCATCGTGAATGCCGCGCCATCCCGTTCGCGCTCTTTCTCGTCCGCCGATTTGTTCCAATCGTGCTGATGCTTTTCTCACCCTCCCTTATCCACGCCGCCACGACAAACGACGTCGGCGCGCTCCTGCAAAAAGGGCTGTTCGAAGAGGAAGCCAATCGCAACCTGGACGCCGCCATTCAGGCTTATCAGACCGTCATCAACGAAACCGACAAACACCACCAATTCGCCGCCACCGCCATCTTTCGCCTCGCCGAATGCTACCGCAAGCAGGGAAAAACCCAGGAAGCCAGCGCCCTTTACGAGCGAATCCTGCGCGAATTCCCCGATCAAACCGACCTCGTCAAACTCAGCGAGCAACAGGTGGGCCATTCCGTCGCGCCACTTTCCCCGGGCGGTTCCGACGACGTGTCAAACGAACTGCAGAAACAAATCCTTGCCGCCCGAACCGAAGCTGAATCCTCCAGGAAACAATTTCAATATTTGGACGGTTTGAAGCCCCAGCAACGCCGTGTCGCTGTCCAGCAAAGTTATCCCAATCCCGTCCTAAATTCCTTGATGCAAAAGATGGTCGAAACCGAGCAAGAGCTCGCCAAGCTATTGAAGGACATGGGCGCAAACCATCCGGATGTCAAACGGGCTGAAGTACTGCGGGACCAAATCGAAAAGCAAATCGATGATCAAACGGATGGAGTCATGCGTGGGCTCATGGCCAAAATCCAAGCCGCCGACGAAACCGCCAAGGAGTTGGAGACGCGCCTGCAACAGGCGCGTCTCGCTTCCTCGCCCGCGGCGGCAGCAACCGCGCCCCCATCCGAACCCGCCGATCCCGAAGCCGAGGAAATCAAGCGCCTTGATGCGATGATTAAAGACAGCCCCGATTTGGTCAATGCCAACGACCCTTTGATCACCGCCGTCGCCAATAGCCGATTAAAAGTGGTTGCATTTTTATTGGACCACAAAGCCAACCTCGAGTCGCGGAACTCATTGGGTGAAACTCCGCTGCTCATAGCTGCGAGACATGGCAACCGGGAGATGGTTGAGCTGCTATTGAATCGCGGAGCCATTATAAGTGCGCCCTTGATCCGCCGGACCCCGGGCGGCCAACCCGGTGATGAAGGGAACACCGCACTGCATCAGGTGGCTGAGAATGGCTACAAGTCTGTCGCTGAGGTGTTGCTGGCTCACGGAGCGGACGTGACCTCGCTGAACTCACACCAGCGAACACCGCTTCACTTCGCCGCCGAAAAGGGGTTCAAGGCAGTGGCCGAATTGTTGTTGGTCCGTGGCGCCAATCCAAACCTCAAGGACGACCATCGAAGCGCGCCATTGCATCTGGCGGTGCAAGCGAATAACCAGGCATTGGTCGAACTGCTGCTCGCGAGCAAGGCTGACGTCAATAGTCAGAATGAGGAAGGATGGAGTCCACTGCATATTGCCGCTTCCAAAGACCTGGTCGAAATTGCCAGGCTGCTGCTCGCCAGGGGAGCTGACGTCAACGCCGGCACAATTAAAGACGCAACCCCGCTCATGGAAGCCGCAGCGACCGGCGGGCCCGAGATTATCAAGCTTTTGCTGGCGAACAAAGCCGACGTCAACGCACGGCGCAACGACGGCTCTTCCGCCCTGCTCCGGGCAGTAGACGACAACCGGCTCGAAAACGCCAAATTGCTGCTCGCCAGCGGTGCCAAGGTGGACATCAAGAATGATCAGCATGTGTCACCGCTGCATCGGGCTATCGGGCTGGGATCCCCCGAGATGCTCAAGGCGATTCTCGCGCGCAAGCCTAATTTGGAGATTCTGGACGGCGATGGCCGCACCCCGCTGCAAGTGGCCATCTTTAAGCCCCAGCCTGAATTTGCCGGGTTGCTGCTCGACGCCGGCGCGGATCCAAATGTCACTTACAAGGAATTGGAAAACGCCTCACCATCGCAGGTGGCAGCGCTGCGATTGGACAAACCCATGGTGGAACTGCTAGTGGCCCACAAAGCCGATCTCAACTTGCAAGACCGGCAAGGGAACACGGCGCTTTCGCGCATGCGGGAGATCGCCCAAAGCCCACCCTCCACCCGTTCCCGAACTGCGGGAGAAATCGTTGACCTCCTCCGCAAAGCCGGGGCGGACGAAAACCTGCAACGCCTCTCGATCATCGGCGTGAGCCGCGGCGATTTCGAGCAGAATCTGTTTTTCAGGGGCACCAACTCTTACAATCGCTACACCCTCTACGAACTGCTGAAAGTACTCTATGGACCTGAGGGCTCCGCGATCAATAATCGATTGCCGCTGCATTTCCCGGACTTTAGCCGAATGAAAATCAGCCGCCTGGTCCAAGGCGGAGGAACGATGGAAGTGAATGTCAATTTGGCGCCAGCCTTCGACTCAGGCGATTGTTCCATGGATCGCTGGTTGGAATGGGGTGACATCGTGGAAATTCCCGAACAGGACCACCTCGTCAACGAAACCTGGCCCGGACTGGCGGTTGAGGTTCGAAATACATTGGAGAAATGCCTGACCCGTTCAGTGGAGATTGTCATCAAGGACCAAAGCTTCAAAGTGATTTTGAAGCCGGGAGTCCTGGGACTACCCGCCGTGCCGAATTTTCAGAAACGCCTCGCGGAGATCGTCAACAAGGCACAAAACCCTCCTGCTGCGGGGCAACTACCCCCGAACCCGGGAATCCGGCCACCACTTGTCGCACCGACTTTCCAGGAACGCCTCGCGAAGATCACCAATAATACGGGAACCACCCCGGCTACGACAATGCAAACACCCATCACTCTGATCTCCTTTGATCTTCAATCGGTAGTCCGTGGCGCCAATGTTCTCCGCGCGTCCTCGGATCTCTCCCGCGTGAAAATCCGACGCACCGATCCCTCAACCAAAAAAGTGATCGAGCTGGTTGGCCCGCTGGACACGTTCAATCTTTGGCTTCGCGATGGCGACGTCATCGAAATTCCGGAAAAGCCTTAAAGGGAGGCGGGGTTGATAGGGTAGGAATGACCGCTGGTCGTCCCTGCCAATCCTCAATCTTCGATCTTCAATCCTTCACCCTCCGTCGGATTTTCCTCGCCCTGCTTTTCCCGGAGCGGCTACGCTCGCGTCGATGCTCAATTACATCTGGCTGGGCCTCATCCTCTGCGCCGTCGCCATCGGCGGGTACAACGATCGGATGAAAGAGGTTTCGGACGGGGCGTTCACCATGGCTCGGTATGCGGTCATGGATGTGGCCCTGCCGCTCATCGGCATCATGGCGCTTTGGCTGGGGATCATGCGGCTCGCGGAAAAGTCCGGCATGGTGCGCGTGCTCGCCCGTGTGCTCCGGCCCGTAATGGTTTGGCTGTTTCCCGGCGTGCCGGCGGACCATCCCGCCATGGGCTCGATGCTGATGAATATTGCGGCCAGCATGCTGGGCCTGTCGAACGCCGCCACGCCGCTCGGCCTCCGCGCGATGAAGGATCTCGAAACGCTCAACCCTCGGCCCGGCACCGCCACGAATGCGATGTGCACCTTTCTCGCAATCAACACGAGTTCGGTTCAACTGATCCCAGCCACGGCTGTCGGCATCCTCGTCGCGAACAACTCCAAAGACCCTTCGTCCATCATCGGCACGTCATTCCTCTCCTCGCTATGCGCTTTCCTTGCGGCCATAACTGCCGTCAGACTCTTCGAAAAACTGCCGTGGTTCCGATTGCCGCCCATTTCGCCGGCGGATGAAAAGAAGAAGGCTTCGGAGGCGAAGAGTGCGGATGATGCCCCGGCGGAATCGTTCCCGCTCCAACCCATCGCCTGGTGGGGCTACCTGGTTCTGACCGCTTATTTTCTCTTCTTCGCGGTCGTTTTTGTCAGACTTTCCTTTCCGCAATTATTTCACTCGCTCACACCCGAAGAAATCAGCGGCGATAAGACTTTCATCCGCATCGTAAAAGTGGTCTCGGTCCTGTCCATTCCCCTGATGCTCTCCTTCTTTCCGCTTTACGCAGCCATCCGGCGAATCAAGGTGTACGAGGAGTTCGTCGAAGGCGCCAAGGAAGGCTTTCAAGTGATTCTCAAGATCATCCCGTATCTCGTGACGATCCTGGTGGCCATCGGCATGTTCCGCGGCGCGGGCGGGATTGATTTGCTCACCGAGAAGCTCCGACCGGTCATGCAACTCGTGCATTTCCCGCCTGAACTTCTGCCCATGGCCATTATTCGCCCGCTCAGCGGCAGCGGCAGCCTTGGCGTGTTCACGGACATTGTCAAGCAATGCGGCCCCGACCACATCTTCACTCGGATGGCCGGTACGATGTACGGCAGCACTGAAACCACTTTCTACGTCCTGGCCGTGTATTTTGGTTCCGTGAACATCAAGCGGACCCGGCACGCGGTCCTCGCCGGGCTCGTCCCGGACATTGTCGCCACCATCGCCTCAGTCGTGATTTGCAAGTGGGTGTTTGGTTGACCGACAGTGAGGAGTGAAGAAACCGAACGGCTTTTGTCGATGAGCAGCTTGAAGCGGCATGAATGCCGCGCCCCGATGAGGATGCCCGCGGTTCGCGAGTAGTACAGCAACGATCAGGCGGCCGGTTGCGGCGCGAAGGCAGGGGCAGGGATTTCGAACGGAAGCATCTGCACATGGCCGGCGCTGGTGGGCGCGACAACGAGGATGCGCACGTTGTGGATGGAATACAGGTTCGCGAAGTCCATGGCCATGCGCGCCTGTTTGAAATCGAATGCGGCGTGATGGTTCGCCGTCCACGAATCGAGTTTCTCGAAGAACAGCAACGTCTCCTTGTGCTGCAAAAAAATCTTCATGTGGCTCGTCAGATGGTTTTTTTCCGCGCTCAGTTACCGCTGAAGCTCCGCACAGACACCCTTAGCTTTCAAGCGGCGAGTGAAATCGTATGAAGCTTAAAGCCTTTGGTTGGGCCAGCAATAGAAAGTTGTCAGGACTTGTTAACATGATGTTCACAAATCCGCGCGGACCGCCAATATTTCAAAAACCAACGGAGGAAGACCGACAACACCTCGAAAAAACGCCCACCTACGTAGATATCCGGAACAAAAAATTCTGGCTGAGATTACAGCTTGGAGTTACTCGCCTTGGCTGGCTTCAGATTGCCGAGCGAGGTGACGTCCATTCCCACGAGACAGACATCGTCCGCAAAACTGTGATCCAGGGCGAATTCCTTGATCTCGGCCAGCACTTCATCGAACATTTGCGAGGCCGGGAGCTTGACGCGCCGGCGCACGGCGCTGGCCAGCATCTCATGCGTATAAAGCTGCTGGTGCAGACCTTCCACTTCATATAATCCATCGGTGAACAACATGACCAGATCGCCCTCGGTCAGGGGGCAGCGGCCCGTGGTGTATTGAGCGTCCTCGAACAACCCGAGCGCTGGTTTGCTTTTGCCCATGTTCTTGCCGAGCGATTCAACTTTTTCAGAAGCGCGATGAGCGAGCAGCGGCTTGGGATGCCCGGCATTGGCGAAGCGCAGGCAACCGGCGGCGGCGTCCGCCACCATATAGAATGCGGTGGTCAACATCGGCGAACCGGTGTGCTTGAGAATCGCGCAAAGGTCGCGGTTGAGCTGCGTGAGGAGCGTGCCGGGATCGCCGGCCAGCGGCTTCAATTCCTCGACCAGCGCGCGCACCATCGCCGCCACCAGGGCCGAGCGCACGCCGTGACCCATCACATCGCAGATGAAAATGCCCGCTTCAGTGTTTGAAAGCGCGAGCACGTTGAAGTAATCGCCACCCACACTCCCGGTGGGAAGATAGCGGTGGCAAAAGCGGAAGCTGCTGGCGGCAGGCGTCGCGTCCCAGGGGAAGGAAGGGTATTGCTGCGGGAGCATCGTCTGCTGGATCTCCCGCGCCATGCCGAGTTCCTCTTCCATCTGGTCGTTCTTTTTGCGCAAGGCCTCGCGGCTGCGGGCCAGTTCCTCGGTGGCGAGGCGGATCTTTTCCTCCGCGCGCCGGCGCTCCGAGATGTCCCAAAAAATTCCCTGCAAACCGATCACCCGGCCGGCGGCATCGTGAAGCGGAGTCTTTACCACCTGCACGTAAACCATTTCGCCCGTGGCTGTGCGGTGTTCCTCCACCGCCTCCACGAATTTGCCCGTTTCCATCACCCGGCCATCGTCCTCCTGATATTTGCGAGCGAGTTCGGCGGGGAAAAAATCGAAATCCGTTTTGCCGACGATCTCCGACATCGTCCGGCCCAGCAGCTGGCAGAAACGCTGGTTGGCAAACGTAAACTGCATTTGCAGGTTTTTGCGGAAAATATTTTGCGGCAGGGTTTCGACCAGCGAATGATACAACGCCTCCGAGTTGCGCAAATTTTCCTGCGCCTCGCGCCGGGCGGTGATGTCTTCCACGGTGCCCTCGTAATAGAGCAACCGGCCACGCGCGTTGCGGATCGCCCGCACATTTTCGGCGATCCAAATGATGCTGCCATCCTTGCGGTAAATGCGGGATTCGAACTCCGTTACGAGATCGTGTTCCTGCATGAGTTGGATGAATTCCGCCCGGCGCTCCGGCTCGACGTAGAGCTTGCGGCCGATGTCGGTCACGTTTGCCTTCAGGTCCTCGGGGGACGCGTAGCCGTAAATGCGCGCGAGGGCGGAGTTGGCGCTGAGATACCGGCCGTCGGGCGTGGTTTGGAAAATGCCTTCGACGATGTGCTCGAAAATTCCGCGATACTTTTGCTCGGCTTCCATCAAGGCGGCATCGGCGCGCTGGCGTTCGATGGCATAACGAATGGCGCGGGTCAGCAATTGCGGGTTGAGTTGTGACTTGACGAGGTAGTCCTGCGCGCCTTCGTGCACGGCCTCGATGGCGATGGCCTCGTCCTCGAGGTGGCCGAGCACGAGGACCGGCACGCGCGGGGCCTGGTCCTGGGCGCGTTTAATGTTCGCCATGCCCGCGCCGTCGGGGAGCGAAAGGTCCATCAGCAGCACATCCATGTGCCCTTCGGACAACACGGAAAGGCCGCGTTCCAATTGATCACAGGTGAACAGTTCGAAGGTGCCGCCGCGCGACTGCGCCAGGATTTCCCCCACATGACGCGCGAAATCCGCCTCATCGTCAATCAACAGAACTTTTAGGGCGGTCAGGTCCATGGGTTGGTTTTAGAAAATCGATTGCACGACAAAACGTCGCGTTAATTTTCGCGACAGTTTTATAGCGTAGCAAATCATTCCCGGTTTATGGCAAGGAAAATGACGTGTTTTCGCGCACGTGGTCATGCCCTGTTCGGTACGGAAACATGAATTATTTTAATTGATAGCTTGAAATGTGAGCAAATTATCAGTGGGCAGAGTTGGAGTTCTGCGTTCCGTCTGAGGGTTGAAAAACGGCGGAAGCCGGCTATGTTGTGTTACGGGTTGGAAAGGAGGCTCAGGACCTTTCTGACAGGGAAAACCAACAATCGAACAAGTTGTATGAACACGACGTTAACCATTCCTGACCCGGTAAAAGCCAGGGAATACTTCGAAAACAAAATCACCTACACCACCGGTCCGGTGGAATTGGACCGCATGCTCAAAGCGCATGAGAACATCAATGTCATCGACGTTCGCGCCGAGGAGGACTATCGCAAGGGACACATTCCGGGCGCGGTGAACCTGCCCAGGGACAAGTGGGATACGCTCGAAGGGCTGAGCAAGGAGAAGACGAACATCCTGTATTGTTACAGCATGGTCTGCCATCTGGCCGCCCACGCCGGTTATGAATTCGCGTCTAAGGGATTTCCCGTGATGGAGTTGGACGGCGGCTTCGACGAGTGGAAGGAGCACGGCCTGGAAGTCGAAAAAAGCGGCGGCAGCCGAATGTTTAATTTCGGACATTGATTCATCATAGTCCAGCTTTGCACCGCAAGACCCAGCCTCTTTCGCGGAGACGCGGGCTCGGTAGCCGGGATGATTTTCACCCTCGACCTGGCCCTCTCTCCGACAATCCTCTTTTGCGATGGGGGGGCGGTTTAAATTAAACTCAAGCAAATCGAGTTATTTATAATAGTGGTGGAGGCGGAGGAAAAACTCTGCTCCCAGCTCAGGTCAGCTTGGGAGTTCGCCACTCCTTCGGCCTGGCGCTGGAAGCACTGCCTTCGACAGCAGCAAATCCAATTGTTCCCTCAGCGAGGCTCTCCGGAACCGCTCACCACCGATTGGAAACCGGCTTCCAGCCGGGAAAGCCTCACACAAGCAGCGCCATTCGTGTTCGTTAGTGCCCACGCCGTCTCATCGACAAAGCGGGAGACGAAGGTTGCGATGAAGGTGAGTGAAGGGTAAACTGCCGGGGTGATTTACGACGCGTCATTGGATGAGTTGCTGCAGCGGGTTTGGGATGGCTCACGGATCAACCAGGCGGAGGCGTTGCGGCTGTATCGGCTGCCGTTGGAAGAGTTGGGAGCGCTGGCGGATCGGCGGCGGCAGTTGATTAAGCGGGAGGCTTTCGACGGTCGCGGGAATGAGATCGTCACTTACATCGTGGATCGCAACGTGAATTACACGAACGTTTGCAATGTGTATTGCAAGTTCTGCGCCTTTTACCGGGTGGAGGGGGACGACGACGCGTATGTGATCTCGTTCGAGGAGATGGACCGGAAGATTGAGGAGACGGTGGCGCTGGGCGGGACGCAGATCCTGATGCAGGGCGGGCATCATCCGAAGTTATCGTTGCAGTGGTATCTGGATTTGCTGGCGCATATCAAAGGGAAATTTCCGCAGGTGAACATTCACGGGTTCAGCCCGAGTGAGTTCATTCATTTTCGCGAGGTGTTCCAATTGCCGTTGGAGGAAATCATTTCGCAATTCGTGAAGGCGGGGTTGGGGTCGATTCCGGGCGGGGGCGGGGAGATTTTGGTGGACCGGGTGCGGAAGCGGATTTCGCCGCTGAAGGCAATGAGCGATGATTGGTTGAGTGTGATGGATGCGGCGCATCGGCTGGGGCTGGCTTCGACGGCGACGATGATGTTCGGGCACGTGGAGACGGTGGAGGATCGGATCGAGCATTTGGAGCGGGTGCGGGCGCAGCAGGACAAGTCGAAGGGTTTTACTGCGTTTATCAGTTGGACGTTCCAGGCGGAACACACGAAATTGCGGGCGCCGACGGTGGGCGCGCATGAATATTTGCGGACGCAGGCGCTGAGCCGGATTTACCTGGATAACGTCCCGAACATCCAGAGTTCGTGGGTGACGCAGGGGCAGGAGATCGGGCAGGTGGCGTTGAAATTTGGCGCAAATGATTTGGGGAGCATCATGATCGAGGAGAACGTGGTGAGCCAGGCGGGCGCCACGTTCCGCATGGGCGTGGCGGACATGCAGCGGTTGATAAGGGATTTGGGGTATGAGCCGAGGCAAAGGGATAATTGGTATCGGTTGGTGAACGGGACGCCGGGGGCGTAAGCACCAGGCACCAACAACCAAGCGCCAGAGAAACTCCAAGATCCAAACAAAAAGCTCCGTCCAACAAGGACGACGCGCTCTCAATTGGAGCTTGAAATTTGGAGCTTTTCTGGCGCTTGGTTGTTGGTGCTTGATGTTTCTCTAATCCCACCACATCACGTACAACACGCGGTCTTCGCGGGCAAAATCCTTCACCACGCGCCAGGTTGTGCCCATGCCGCGGAAGGCTTCGTCGGCGAGAATCCAGCAGGAGGCGTCGGCGTTCCAGGGTTGGGCCAGGGCTTCCAGGCGGTCCTGTTGTCCGGGTTCAGCGTGAATGATGAGATGATCGGCGGAATAGCTGTCCTCCGGGGCATGGCGCAGCGGGAGCAAATCCACTTCGTTATAGATGCTGACCGGCGGGCGGGTGGTGGTGAGGGGATTTTCCAGGCTTTGATAGGTGGGCCGGACCAGGCGGGTCATCAAGACGGATCGCCACAGCGGCTGGTTGGCGCGCAAGTCGCGGGCCACAGTTGGACCGGAAAAATTGTTAAAGGAATTCTTCTCGATCAACCTGAGCAACAACTCTTGCGTCTCGGTTATCATTGCGCCTCGAATTAGCAACCCAGCCTCACAGTCAGACAGCGGTGACGTGACGAAGGTTACGCCGCAGGAATAAGCTGTCGAGCGCGAATCCGGGAAGGCAGGGCATCGGCACTGCAATGTCCCCGCCCGCGTTCCAGCGGGCGGAACGCGCTCTGGTCGGGACGCTGCACTCGGCGAACGAGGACGGCGCAGCGCCGTCCTGCCGAACATCCTATTTCGGCTTCATGGTTCGCGTCGGGACTTTTTCCTTCTACCGCTAACCAGGATGGCGATAAGCGCAATGACAGCCAGCAGGGTCAGGACGAAAACGAGCAGCTCCCACTGGTTGTTGGCGAGCTCATCCAGAAACTGGCCGGCGCGCTGTTTGATGGTCATTTTCTAATGCAGTTGTACGCTTGCGATTTCGAATCGGGCGGGGCGGAAGCGGGAGCAACCGGCTTCGCCCGGTGCATCTCGAAAATCCGGCGCGGTGCAAATCGACACCGCCTGCCTGGACGCCCTCAAAGAGGGAGCGCTGGCCGGTTGCGGTTCTGGTTCGCAGAACTGGACCGGTCGATACTTTCAAGATGCCACTGTGCGCGCCCGGAACCTGACTCCCTGGTCACGGGTCTGCGTGATCTGACGGATGCGGCCCGGGGCCAGCATCGTGATTGAACTTCTGAGAATTGAACGGACTAATTGGCCGAGAAACTTCCTGAAAAACTCAGCGGCATCCATTGGCCGTTGCCGATGTATTGCAACTCAATGGCAGAGTACTGGATACCCAGAAGGTATCCGGCCGTGCCAACGCTTGTAGTGGAAGGGGAAACATAAATCAAGCCTCCTTTTTCGGCCGCCACCGCGCGGGTGCTGTCGGCGGAGAAAGCGATGCATTGCCAGACCCGCGTGGCATCACGCGGCGTCCAGGTTTGGCCGGAGTCGAACGAGGTATAAATTTGGCCGCCATTGACCACCGCCGCCATCCGGGTCCCGTCGCCGGAGCAGCCGCACGCCTGCCATGCCTGCGTGCCCAGGCGCGGAAGCCAATTGACTCCCGAATCCCCCGAGACATAAACCTTGTCGCCATTGGCCACCGCCACCAGCCGGGTGCCATCCGCGGACGAGGCCACAGAAACCCACGGCAGCGAACTGGCGCGCTGAACCCAATTACTTCCGGAGTCAATCGAGGTGAAGATGAACCCGTTGTTGACCACGCCCACGAGTTTGGCGCCGTCCGCCGAGGAAGCGACACCAACCCACGGCTGCGAGCTGGCGCGGCTGACCCAGGTGGTGCCCGAGTCCACCGAGGTCCATATATTCCCGTTGTTCACCGCGCCGACAAGTTTGGCCCCATCCACTGAGGAGGCCACGGAAACCCAAGGCTGGGAACTGGCGCGCTGAACCCAGGTGGTGCCCATATCAATCGAGACGTAATTGGATCCGCCGTTAATCGAAGCCAACAACCGCTTGCCGTCTGCCGAGGAGGCCACGGAGGACCAAGGCTGGCTGCTGGCGCGCTGATTCCAAGTCGCCCCGGAGTCAGCGGAAGTAAAAATAAACCCGTTATTGACGGCGGCAACCATCCTCGTGCCATCGGCAGACACCGCCACGGATTGCCAGGGCTGGGTGCTGGCGCGGCTCGACCAGGAAGGTCCCGCCGGGAGACCGAGACTGCCGGTAAGAATGGTTTGGCCGCCGTTTTGCGCGATCTTCCAACCGCCCGCGCCCGCGCCCGAGACCCGCAACGTATCGCCGACGGCCGGACTGGCTGGCAGGGTCAGCGTGACCTGGGCGGTATTGGTAGTCAGGTACGACGTATCACTCGCGGCTTGCTGGCTGGTGCTCTGCACGACCTGCCAGTTGGGGTTGCCGGGCACAATGCCGACGACATTGGTGATATTGACGTTGGTCAATCCCGCGCCGTTGCCGTTGATGGTGCCGTTTGCCGTGCCGTTGAAGGTGCCGGAGGAAGTGCCGCTAAAAGTGCCACTCGCCGCGCCATTGAACGTCCCGCTCAACGTGCCGGAAAACGTTCCGGTGCCGTTGTTCAAGGTGACATGCCCGGTGAAGACCGGATTGCCATTCAGCAGGGGGACGTTGGCGGAAAGCTGCGCGTCCCCGATCGCGCCGGGAAAACTCGTCGCCACACCGGCGCGAAACGCGTACGGCGCCGCCGTCAGTGGTTGCGTGGGGCTGAGATTGGAGTAGGTGTTCGTGCTGCCGTTGGTGCGGACCCCGATTTGCAGGAAGCGAGCGGTGCCATCCAGGGCGGCGCCGCCAAAATCCAGCGTGGTGGTAAACAGGCCGTTGCTGACCGCCACGGGCGCGTTCGTCAACGTTTGGCCCACCTGGTTGGACGAGGCATTGAGCAGTTGAAACTGGAAATCGAAATTCCCCGTCACCGCCAGTCCATTGGAACCAAGCAAATGCCCTTGATAGGTGAAAACAGAAGACTGGGCACAAACCCGGTCGATAAAAAAGAAACTGCACAAGGCAGCCCCCCAAACACAAACCAACGTACAACAACGATTCATAACTTCTCACGCCGGGACGTTTACAACCGTTGCCACTCCAGCCCGGCTGGTGTCCGGAAAATGGCAACCTGACAAGCAGAGCACATTCGCGGGATAAAGCCAGAAAATAATGGGATTTTCGGCGAGGGTAAAAGCCATTCCCGCTCCTCAGAAAAAGATTGTGCGGTTTTTAAACGGGCGTCCGTATATAGGTGATGGTGAACATGGATGACAGGTCGCTCTTGCAGGCTTACGTCGAAAAAAGCTCGGAAGAAGCTTTTGGAACATTGGTTTCCCGTCATCTAAACCTGGTGTATGCCACGGCCCTGCGCCATGTCCGCAATCCGCAACTGGCGCAGGACATTTCCCAGGCGGTGTTCATCATCCTGGCCCGAAAGGCCGGTTCATTGCGCCCGGAAATCGTTCTTTCCGGCTGGCTATACCGGACCACCCGCTATGCCGCTGCTGACGCGCTTAAAGCCGAATTCCGCCGCCAACGACGGGAACAGGAGGCCCAAATGGAACAAGTCCTCAATACGGACGAACATGACTCAACCTGGCGAAGGCTGGAACCGGTTCTGGATGATGCCCTCGCCAGGCTGGGGGAGAAAGACCGCGACGCCATTCTCCTGCGTTACTTCGAAAACAAAAGCCTCAACGACGTCGGCCTGGCCCTCGGCACCAACGAAAACACCGCTCGCATGCGGGTTTCGCGGGCCATTGAAAAGCTGCGGTCCTTGCTCGCGCGACGCCGGGTTATCGTCCCGGCCGTGGCGCTGACCGGTGCGCTGGCGGCCAAAACCGCCACCGCGGCTCCCGCTGGATTGGCCGGCGCTATTACAACCACAGCCGTTGCGAAAGGAACCGTTATCAGTGGTTCCACCCTGGCCATTATGCAGGGAACCTTGAAACTCATGGCTTGGGCAAAGGTGAAAACTGCCACTGCCATCGGCATGGCCGCGTTCTTTGCCATTGGCGTCCCCATTCTTGCGGTGGACATCATTCAGGCGTCCGGAGCGGCAACGGCGCCGGATATTCAAGGCGCCTGGGAAGGAGTTCTGGAAACGGGCAAGACGGGCATTCAAAAAGGCGAAACTGAGAAAACCCGGGTGGTCATTCGCATCGTCAAGACGAACGGCAACTATCGCGCCAGTGGTGACCTCGTCGATGAGGGCCGGAAAAACATCCCGCTCCGGAAATTCGTTTACCATTATCCTTCCCTCCACGCCGAAGCGACGCCCTGGGCATTTTACGAGGCAACGGTGAACGCCGAAGGCACGGAGATTTCAGGCAATTACCTGGAAGGCGGCAACCCCACCCACATCGTGTTGAAGCGGACCGACACTCCTTCCACCACCCCGGAACGGCTGACGGAAAGCAATTTCGCGCCGCGCGACAATTCGCCCCTGCAAGGTTACTGGAAAGGGAACGTGGATTTCGTAGCCCTGAGCTGGAAAATCGCCGGAAACGCCGACGGAACTTTTCGCGCGGAATTGGACAACCCCGAACAGGGCGCGGTCAGCCAGCCCGTATCCGTAACCTGGAACCGGCCCGCCGTGAAGCTCACCTTGATGACGGGCTCGGGCATGGTCGAAGGCACTCTGAACAGCAGCGGCACGGAGATTGTCGGGAATTGGATTCAAGGCGGCAAGGCGACGCCCACGACTCTCAAGCGCGCAGACCGCGAGGCAGAACTCGCGTTGGAGGCGCGGAAGGATTACGCCTTCAGCAGCCCAGCCGATCTGCAAGGTCATTGGAAGGCGAACATGGACGTTGGCCCGTTGCTCGGAATAAAGGCGAAGGCCGCCATGGCGCTGGACATTGCCCGATTGCGGGACGGGAGCTTTTCCTCCGGGCTGGGCTTCCTGGACCCCGATTTCCAACTGCTGATGCCCGAGCCTTTTCGCGCAACCTCCGTCAAACATTCGCCGCCGAATGTAGTATTGGTGTGGCGTGGCATCGGCTGCGTGTTCCGGGGCGAGTTGAAAGATGGCAAACTATCCGGCAACCTGCGCCAGGGCGGCGTCTCAATGCCGCTGATATTCGAAAGGCGCGAAACCAAATGACCGTCGCCCGCTCAAACCGCGGATTCACGCTCGTTGAATTGCTCGTGGTGATTGCCATCATCGCGGTCCTGGCGGCCCTGCTTTTGCCGACGCTGGCGTCGGCGCGCGCACGGGCGCGGAAGGTGCAGTGCCTCAACCATCTTCGGCAGATTGGGATCGCGTTCACGCTCTACGCGCAAAATTCCAATGATCGCCTGCCGTTGCGTTACTATGGCCTTAACGATGATGGCGATGAAATTGGTTACGATGAACTTTTGTGGCCTTACGTCGGCAATACGCAAAGCAACCAGGCGGCGCAGGTTTTTCTTTGCCCCAGCCAGCGCCGTGCCGATTACCCGCACCAACCCGGCTACGGGATGAATTGGTACTACGACAGTGCCAAAGTCACCGGCGTGCCGGCACAGAGTGAAACCATCCTCGTCGCCGAAACACTCGGCCCGGAGGGCACAGGTTCACATCGCGCGGACCGGGACAGCATCAACCCGGGCCAACTTGATCCCGAACGCCACTCTGCTCGCGCCAATTATCTCTTCTTTGACAGCCATGTAACGGCGCTGGCATGGAGCAATACCATTGCACCCGTACAAATGTGGGGAGTGGACCTTGGGCTTCACGGTGACACAGCCTACTGACGAGACTTTAAACTTCACAAACAATCCGATTTACCCTAATCTGCAAACGATCAAAAACAGGCTAACCTCATCAAAATGAAAAAACCACTGGGTTCATGTGTCCTCGCTCTTTCGGCCTTGCTTCTCTTAAGCGGGTGCATCGGCATTGGCGGCGGCGACAAACACATAGTTCAAAATCCCACGGTCGGCCAGCAGTTGGTCGATCTGAAAAAGGCCAGGGACACCGGCGCCATTACTGAAAATGAATATCAGGCGCAAAAGACGAAACTGCTCGAGGCATCAAAATAAGGCCATAGGATTGCCCAGGACATTCCCGCGCCATCACTGGGTTAACCGGTGATTCGGCCGAGCGCACGGCTGGCCGCCGGCAACTCGACCCAGAAGCAGCTTCCCCGGCCAGGTTCTGATTTTACTCCGCAGGTTCCGCCCATCTTTTCGACTCCCTTTTTCACGATCGCCAGGCCCACACCGGTTCCCGGGTAAGCCTCGCTTTCGTGGAGCCGCTCGAACACCTGGAAAATGCGTTCCTGATACTGGGGGCCAATCCCAATGCCGTTGTCGCGCACATGAAGCGTTACACGCTCCTGCGTTTGTTCCGCGTCGATTTTAACCTCGGGCCGCATACCCGGTTCAACGAACTTGATTGCGTTGGCGACCAGATTCATAATGACCTGCACCAGGGTCGCCTCATGTCCGACCACTGCGGGCATTCCCGTTTGGACCTCAACCTGGGCATGGCTTTGCTCAATCAGCGCACTTAACATGGTAATGGCATGGCCGACAGCCGCGTTTAAGGACAAGGGCGCGACGGTCACCGGTGTTGTTCCCAGCTTGCTGTAGTTGAGCAGGTCTTCGATCAGCCGGTCCATGAGACCGGCGTTGTGCGCCAATCGCTGGCAAATCTCTTGCGCCTCTGCCGGCAGGTTCGGGCCGTGAATGTCTTCCAGGATTTTCACCAGGCCGCGAACGGCGCGCAACGGGGCTCGCAGATCATGGGCCACCGTGTAAGCGAAGCTTTCCAGCTCCTTGTTCGCCATGTTCAGCTTGTCAATGGTGGCGCGCAATTCCGCCGTCGCCTGGGCGACCCGGCTTTCGAGTTCGCTGTTCAGGCGCGCCAGCCCCCGGTTTGCCTCTTCCGCCTCGAAGACTTTGTCCTCCAGCTTTTGGACGAGGCGTTCGGCATAGGTTTTCAAATAAACGGCCTCATCAAGCTGCGCGGTTCGCCCGGCCGGCAGTTCGCCTCGGGCGGCCTTGCCTATAACTTCACCGATCAATCTCATGAACGGCTCGGTTTCCGCGGGCTTGATGATGAATTCCGCCGCCCCCAGATCCAGGGCCAGGGCCCGGTCCTGAGGATCCGTGTAGGTGGCGGTGTAGATGATTACCGGCACGTTTTGGAATCGTTCGTCAGTTTTGAGGGCGTGGGTCAATTGGTAGCCATCCATCTCCGGCATCAGCAAATCCGTGATGACCAGGTCAAAATTTTCCTCTCCCATGGCCTTGAGCGCCTCCCGCCCATTGGCGGCATGAACGACCGCATAACCCCGATGCTGCAGGTTTTCACGGATCACCATTGCGTTCTCAACCCGGTCCTCCACGACCAGTATTTTCAACTTCCGCCGCGGGCCTTCAATGTACTCCAAAATCTGCTTGGCAAAATTGACGGTATCAATTGGCTTCGCCACGTATCCGGCGCAGCCCAGGTCCAGGGCCCGCTTTTGCTCGCCGGCCATGGCGTACGAAGTAACCGCCACCACCGGGATGTGCGCCACGCCCGGCTGGCCTTTCAACTGGGCCAGCAGTTCATAACCGTCGATGTCCGGCAGTTGAATGTCCAACAGGATCAAGTCTGGTTGCACTGCGCGCGCTTTTTCCAGTCCCTCGGCGCCAGTCGTGGCCGTGACCACCTCCATCCCGGCTTCTTCCAGAAGAAAAGTCGCCAGGACGCGGTTTTGCGCGTTGTCTTCAACCAACAATATTTTGTGCTTTGCCATGGAAAACTTTGATCGCTCCGGCGGGGATCTTAAACGAGAAGCGCGAGCCTTTGCCCCGCTCGCTCTCGGCCCAAATCTCCCCGCCCAGAAGAATGACGAGGTTTTTGCAGAGATACAGCCCCAGACCGGCGCCCTCGTAAATGCGGCGGTTGGGGTGCTCGAATCGTCGAAACTCACCGAACAGAATGGCCAGTTGTTCCGGGGTCATTCCAATTCCTGTGTCGCTCACGGTCACCAGCAACCTGTCTCCCTCGGTTCGCGCCTCCAGGCAGACCTTTCCCTGGTCCGTAAATTTAACCGCGTTGCTCAGGAAGTTCAGCATGACCTGGTAAACCTTCTTCCGGTCCGAATAAATCGGCGCGTTCACCGCCACGTCCGATTCGAGCTTCAAATGTTTGAGTTGGGCTGCGGTCTGAACCGTCTGGAGGGCTTCCTGGACCAGCGGCGGAAGCTCGAACGGCTCGATGAATACCTCGTCCTTGCCCGCCTCGATCCGGGCCAGGTCCAACAGGTCATTAATCAAGTTCAACAGGTGCTTCGCCGAACCATGGGCCATTCCCAAATACTGCGCCTGCTTTTCGGTGACCGGCCCGGCCCGGCCTTCCTTGAGGATTTCGGTAAAGCCGATGATCGAGTTGAGCGGCGTCCTCAACTCATGGCTCATGGCCGCCAGGAACCGGGACCTGAACTGGTCCAACTGCCGGAGTTGATCGTTGGCGGCGCTGAGCTCTTTCGTTCGCTCCTCGACTCGCATTTCCAATTCGTTTCTGGCCCGGCGCAATGCTTCCTGGTCCTCCTTTTGCCGGGTGATGTCCCGGGCTATTTTTGAGGCGCCCACCACCCGGCCGCTTTTGTCCAGGATGGGCGAGATGGTCACGGACACGTGCAGCGGCCGGCCATCTTTCCTTACCCGAACCGTCTCATAATGGTTCACCCGGTCCCCGCGGCGAATCGCTTCCAGAATCGCCGGTTCCTCCTGTTGCCGCTCGGGAGGGATCAAAATGGTAATGGATTTGCCGATTGCTTCCTCCGCCTGGTGGCCAAATATCCGGATGGCGGCTTCATTCCAGGCCGTAATCGTTCCATTCAAATCCTTGCTGATGATGGCATCATCCGAAGACTTCACGATGGCAGCCAGGTGCGCTTGCAGCGATTGCCTGCGGTTCTCCTCGGTGGCATCTCGAAAAACGAGCACCATGCCCCGAAGACTGCCGGCCTTTTCCTGAATGGGCGAGCCGCTCGCCGCGATGGGAAACTCTCTTCCGTCACGCGCGCGCATCAGAGTATCCTCGGGCAGCACCAGTGTGATTCCTTCTTGCAACACCTTGCCAAACGGCTCCTGCATTGGCGCCCGGTCTCCATCGCTGCCACGGAAAAGGTTGAGCACCTGCCCGGCGGGCTTGCCTTCGGCTTCCGCCGAGCGCCATCCGGTCAACTTTTCCGCCGCGCCATTCAGGAACGTTACCTGCCCCTGGGCATTGGTGGCGATGACCGCGTCAGCAATGCTGGCCAAAGTCGTTTGCAAGGTCTCGGCCCGTTCGCTCGCCGCCGCCTCCGATTTTTGATACAGGCCCGCAATTGATCGCAACTGTCGCCACAAGACCAGGCTCAGGAAGGTCCCCGCGGAAAGCAAAATCAGTGCGCGCCAGCGCCGGATATTTTTGTCCAGTAGCTCGAGCGCGTCGTTCCTTCGGAGGCGCAGACCTTCCTCAACGCCCACGAATTCATCCAGCCCGCGGGCAAACTGGTCGAAAAAAACTTCCCCGGCCTCGGGGATGGCCGGCGCAGCGTTCTCCTTTTGCGGTTGGGGCCGTTCCACCGCCTTCGCAGCCAACGCGCCCCATTGATTGAACGACGCGCGGATCGCTCCCAGCCGGCGCTCCTGGGCGGGATTGTCGCTGACCAATCGTTGCAACGTGTCAAAATTCTCCTCTATTTGACGGGAAGACTGGACGTAGGCTTCCCGGTCTTTGGTTCGATTGGCGACTTGCAAGGCCCGCCACCCGCTCTGCATTCGGAGGCCGGTTTCCTTGCAACTGCGCGCCTGCGCGATGACCTGATCGGTGTGGTCCACCCAGCGCGCATCGTTCAGCAGCCTCTCGACAAGGCGCGCCAGCAAAAGCGACGCTGCCAGCATCAGCATGATCGGCAGCAGGGCCGTGCCCCAAAGCAGCTTGTTGAAGCGAACCTCCCGGGACGGCACGCTCATGGCCCCTCCCCAAGCGCTGTCACCAGGTAATCGCCGGGAATCTCCGGGCGCACACTCGCCTTGAACCAGTAAGCCCGCACATATTGGAGCAACTCGATCAACTCTTCCACGCGGCTCGGCTTCACATGATAGGAGTTGGCAAAATCCTCGTAGGCGGCGCTCACGTCCGTGGGATTGCCGGAGGCGCTCAGCAGGATAAAAGGAAGCCTCTTCAGCAGCGGCTGCTGCCGTGTCCAGCGCAGCAGTTCCAAGCCATTCATGCGCGGCATTTTCAGGTCCGAGATGACCAGGGCGGGTATCGGATGGGCCACGCGGTTTGAATAGTGTCCCGCGCCGGCCAGATACGCGCGCGCCTCCTCGCCATCCTGGACGCGCACTCGATTCGCGACAAACTCCGCCCTGCCAAAGGCATATTCGAGAACGAAGTAATCGTCAGGGTTATCCTCTGCGATCAGAATCGTATGCATAAACGCCATGCTCCAACCGATTCCAGGCGGTCGGCCTTGGTGACCCTCGTAACAAACCAACATCGCCAATTTTAGCCAACACGCAAGTCGGTCGGCGGATGCGTGGCGCAGGCAATTCCCACTCAAGACTGAGGGATTACAGGGAGGCTTTCAGATGCCTTTTGCCTGCCACTGCCCAAAATGGTTACTGTAGCTTAAATGGCAGTTGTGACACGGATGAATACAATTGCGAAAGCACGAAGCCGGTATGCTGGTCGCGCACGTTCCGGCCAAATTGGAACGTCGCAGCCGCCTCAAGGTTGTGCACCATCATGCAATAAGTTCCGTTGACCATGATGCCGACGAGGTCGCCCGTTTTGCTGAAGACCAGGTCTCCGCTCGAAGGATTGAATTTGCCGAACAGGCCCTTCAACAAGCTGCGGTCGAGCTTCACGTATTCAGGAGTGCTCGGATCGATCTGGAAGCCGCACTCGCCGTAATAGCTGTCCCGCGTGCCGACCAGCACCGCATCCTGGAACTTGTACGGGTCCGACGAGATGCGATAAACCTTGCACCCAAGCTGCGCCGCCTCCTCGCGGGTCATCGGCATCAACACCACGCGCGGGTCCATCAAGTGAAATGACATCGAGTGAATGGGCGTCACCGTCGTGTTGCCGCTCAGCGTTCCCTCGAGCGCCTCCCATTCCGTGCCGGGGTTCCAAAGCGTCAGCGGCGTGTCCTGCACATGGCACAACGCAAAGATATTCGTGCCGTCGCTGACGAGCACGGTCTGGGTAACTTTGCGTTTGGTCGCTTCGTTTCCAAAAATGCCGGGCCGCGTGGCGGTGAAACTGGCCTGAACCCGGTTCGTGCTCAATTGATTGTAAATGGTGTTCGCGGCCAGGGGACGATTCTCGCGCACCTCCTGCGCCAGCTCACTGGATTTGCTCGCGAGTGCCTTCACGCCTTCAGCCAGTTTCGCCTTCTCTTCGCGCTCGACCTTCACTTCCTCCTGCATGCGAACCGCTTGTTCGGCGGCGGCGCGCTTCTCGGCCTCGGCCACCTGGAGTTTGCCGGATAGTTGTTGCTTTTCCGCGAGCACGACCTCGTTGCTTTTTGCCAGTTGCGCCAATTGCTGCTGCAAAGCCGCCGCCTGGTCAGACTGCTTTTTCGCCTCGGCTTCCATCGCGGCCAGCTTTTCCTTCGAAAGCACGGTTTCAGTGGAAGCGCTTTGCAGTTGCTGATTAAGCGTCTGAAGGTTCGTTTGCGCCGTGGCGAACTGCTGTTGCAACTCGGATTGCTGCTGCTGCAAATGGCGGGCTTCCTGGTCACGGGATTGCAGTTCCTGCTGGACGTTCTGGATTTGCTTCTCGCGCTCGCTTAACAGCGCCTGTTGCCGGCTGGCGGTATCGCGATAGCGGGCGAGTTCCCCCTGCAACTGATCGCGCCCTTTCCGCTCCTCATCCAGGGCGAGCCGCATGACCGCGGTCAGGTCCCTGGCGCTGTCCACCTGGTTCGTCGCCATTTCCAGCTTGCCCTGGCGAACGGTGCCGTTGTCCGTCAGTTTGTTGACATCCACCGTCGAAAATGCCAGCAGGCTGACGAGCAGGAAGTCGCAAATGACGATGAGGATGCTGCGGTTCATGGCGAAGTGGCGAAACTGGCCGCAACGCCGGGCGCCACCCGTTCAGGGCTGGCCGCCTCCGATTCCAACAACAATGTCCGCCGCGCGGGGCGCAGGTGAAATATCTTGAAGACGGACACGAAGATGATGCCGAACGCGGTGGACGAATAAGCGGCCATCAGGCTCGGTTGTTTGATGACGCCGACCGAAACCAGGATCAGCGACACAATCGTGCCGGCGAAACCAAGGTACAGACCGGCGTCAAAGAGATGCTCTTCGTTTTCGAGCAGGCGCAGCTTGACGCGAGGCGGGACCCGCTGGCGGCGGATTTCAGCCAGCTTGACCAGGCAGGCGATGTAGATCAGACCTTGCAGCACGAAGAACAGGGCCAGGGTCAACAGGATGACGGGGTTGACTGAGTTCATAATGGATGACGGAGCGCCGGCTTCTGCAGCGACCGCGCTGCCCACCATGGGCAGGCGCAGCCGAAAGGGCATTTCCGCTTTCTGGCTTTCCTGGGCGAGAAACGGCTCGCTCAGAAGCAGCACCACAAACAGAAAACCCAGCGCAAACAAAATCTCTCGGGCCACATGGAACCCGCGCACCTGCAGCGGTTGTTCCAGGGCCGATACCGCGGGTCTGGCAAAATGCATCGCCGCCGCCAGCAGGAACCCGCCGGCCAGGTACAAAAACCACTTCAAGCTTAGCGCAAATCCCGGCATCTGCCAGCAGTAATCCAGGGCGATTTGCCCGGGCAACTTCGAGACGTGCATGGGCTGGTTGCGCCGCAATAATTCCGTCACTCCACCCGCTCCGAAACGCAGGCTCGTCCGCAAATCCCCAAAGCCCGTCTCGCTGAACTTCATCAGGTAGCCGGCTGCGTCCGCGGGTTTGCCGGAAAGCTGCACGGCCGAAAACAGCACCGCCAATTGCGTGTCCGATTTGCGCGCCAGATTCGCCAGCAGGCGCAGCGTTCCCGCGTCATCGATTCTGCCAACGAACGCCACCAACTGGCCCCAATTGAGCCGCTGCCCCAGCGACAGCATATCCATGAAAACATATTCGAGTGGTTGGGGGCTCCCTCCGCGATTGGCATTGGCGGCCAGCCCGGCCATCTCCTGACTCAAGCCGCCGCTTAACCGGCCCTGCTCCAGCAACAACCCGCAGATCGCCAGGGCCGCGTCAAACGCCTGGCCGGACGCGGACTGCGACGGTGGAAAAAAGGTGGTGTTGGTCAGCCGGCGACAGCGCAGTAATTCCTGCACGGCCGCAGTCGGAGACGCGCGCAAAAAATCCAGCACCTTTTCACGATTGGCCTGGCGGATCATGATTTCCGTGAACGGCTCGGAACCGGCGTTCACCACCCCGCGATCGCTGCTCGAGAAAGGGCGTGGTTCGGGACCGCCCCAGGCCTGCCAATCCGGATGCTCGTTCGCCAGATTGCCGGCGACCACCGCCAGCGTCTCGTGGTCCGCGAGCGAAGCTTCCTTGCCCGCCTGCAAGAGCAACTGGGCCGCTCCCAAATTGTTCGCGCTCACCAGCGCGAGGCCTTTTTCCGTCAAAGCGGGAGTGTTCCTGCCGGCCCGTTCAATGACCCGCGAGTCCACGGCCCGAAGGTGCGCCGGCACCAGCAAGCCGCAGACGATCAGCAGCAGGCCCAGGACTGTGCAAATTGCAAACCATTTCCAGCGATGCATAAGCCCTTTGAAAATAGCGCAAATTCAGGAAACGTCCATGTTTCCGTTCGGTCATTTTTCCTCCTCTTTATCCAGCACTTTGTCCCCTCGCTTGGTCCGATTCCGGCTGGGCCCCTCATCCTCGTGCTCGTCGTCGTCCTCGTCCTCGATCCTTTTCTAACGGAGACGAAAATCCTTCCCACACCCTTTCAATCGCGCTACTCTGGCCGTGACAATTCAGGAGACGTTATGAAAGGAAAGCTTTTCACCTCGGCGGTGTTGCTCGGCATCGGCTTCGCCATTGGCATCTACACAAGTCATCGCCTGGATCGACGCGCCACCGAGACGGTCGCCACTACCGAACTCAGCCCATTACCCGCGACAAATGTTTCGGAGCCGCAGACTTCTTCAACGGAAGAGCCCAACAACACCAATGCGGTCAAAAAACTGAAACTGGCCGAAGTGGGACCCGCCCTCCAGGCCGCGCTCAAGAAGCGGGGCACGCATCGATCCGACGCCTTCACTGAATTGGCGCGCGCGATTGATCCCTTGGAGATGCCCCAGACACTATTGCTCGTGGATACGGTGACGAACTTGCCATCGCGCCTGGAACTGCGCCTCGCCCTGCTGGGAAGCTGGGCCGAGATCAATGCCCCGGCCGCCCTGGCCGCCGCCCAAGCGACGCCCGGTGACCAAAACCGCAGCCAGGCGATCACCACTGTCCTCACCGCCTGGGCGAAGCACGACCCAGCCGCCGCCGCCGAGTGGGCCAAACAATTGCCGCCCGGCCAACTCCGTCTGGACGCGCTCCAAACCGTAATCGGCCCGCTCGCGGAAAAAGACCCGGCCGCCGCGCTGCTCGTCCTCGATGCCGTCGGCCGCAAACGCACCCAGGACGGTTTGGTTTGGACCGTGTTCAGCGAATGGGCGGGGATTGATCCCGCGGCGGCGATTGCGCGCGCCTCCCAGATGACGCCCGGAGAACGCACGCAAGCCTACGGGGTCATCGCCACGCAATGGGCCGAGGACAATCCCGCCGCCGCTTTGGAATGGGCCAAAAGCCTGACCAACGCACCGGAAAAGGCGCAGTGCCTGCAAAACATTATCTCCCAATGGGCCAATTCCGACCCAGCCGGCGCGGCAGCCTCGGCGCTGGCCCTGCCCGCCGGCGGGCCCCGAACCGCAACCATCCAGGCCGTGGCGGCATCCTGGGCAGGTTCAGACCTTCCGGCGGCGCTATTATGGGCACAGCAACTCACGGACTCATCGGCGCGTGAGAACGCGCTAAACGGTCTCGCTGCCCAGTGGATCCAGACCGATCCGCAAGCCGCGATCACCTACGAACAGAGTCTTCCGCCAGGCAATGCGCGCCGCAACTTCGCCGGCACCATTGCCAATCAACTGGCCAGTGAAGATCCTGATGCCGTTTTGAAATGGGCCCAGAACCTTCCGCCGAGCCAGGAACGCAATCAAATTCTGGAGGCCATCCCCAATAATCTCGCCGGCACCGATCCGGAAAAGGCCGCTCGCGTGGCCATGGAACTGCCCGGGGTGTGGCGGGACCAGGCGATTCGTCAAGTCGCCTCACAATGGGCGCTGTCGGATCCGCAGGGAGCCGGTCAATGGATCAACAGTCTGCCCGACGGAGCAGCGAGGAACGTCGCTTTGCAATCCTTCTACAATCAGGTCGCCCAGTCCGATCCCAAAACCGCCGCCGACTTTGCCGCCACGCAACCGGCGAACCGGCAGATGCGGAACCTGCTCAGCCAGGTTGTCTCCACTTGGTCACAAAACGATCTGTCCGGCGCTCTCTCCTGGGTCCAACAACTGCCTGATGGACCGCAGCGGCAAACCGCCCTGTCACAAATAAACAATCAATGGGCACAGACTGATCCCAAAGCCGCCGCCGCGTATGCCCAAAGCCTCCCCGCAGGCGCAACGCAAACTGAGGCGCTCAGCGAGATCGCCAGCGCCTGGGCCCAGGCCGATACGCAAACCGCCTTGAACTGGGCCGTCGCATTGCCCGAGGGCGACGCCCGCAACCAGGCCCTGGGGAACGTCCTTTCTGCCTGGGCGCAAAGCGCGCCGGCGGACGCAGCGAAGTTCGCCGCCAGCCTGCCAGCGGGCCCGGCTCAGGATTCAGCCATGAACTCCATCGTTTCCGAATGGAGCCAGGCTGACCCGCTTTCCGCCGCCGCCTGGGTCGCCAATTTTCCCGAAGGCGATGCCCGGAACAACGCCTTTCAGAATCTTGTCAACCAATGGGCGCAATCCGACCCGGCCGGCGCCGCCCAGTGGTTGGGGAAGCTGCCGGATGGCCCAAGCCGCGACGCCGCCGTGAACACTTATGCCGGCTATCTTCAAAACGAGGACCCAGCCGTTGCCGTGGATTGGCTGCAAAAAATTGGAAATGAGGAGTTGCGGATCAGTTCCCTTCAAAACGCAGCCCGGCAATGGCTCACGATCGATTCCGCCGCCGCGCAAGCGTGGATTCGTATCTCCAACCTGCCCGACGAAGCCAAGACCTCGCTCCTCGGCTCGCAGTAAGCCGGCGGTAGCAACATCGTGCCCGTCCTACTCGTGCTCGTGCTCGTCCTCGTCGTCGTCCTCGGTCCCAGTTCACTTCGTTTCATAAAATCGAGGACGAGAACGACGACGCGCACGATAATGGCGGAATTGCTCATTTGGCATTGGACATTCCCCCACTGCTAACTTAACTAGCGTGGTCAGTTTGTCCGTGCGCGGTCTCTTTTGCGATGAAACGCCGAATTCCAATTCTGCTTCTGGTACTTGCTTTGGTCGCCATCGGCATTTATTACGCCGTCACGCGCCATCCACGGCAACTCGTCCTCACGGGCATCGTGACCACCGACGAGGTGATCGTGGGTTCGGAAATCCAGGGTCGCCTCCAGGAACTTCTCGTCAAGGAAGGCGACACGGTCGCAAGCAACCGGTTGTTGGGCAGAATCCTGCCGGATGAATGGCAGGCGGACCTGAAGTTCTACGCGAGCAGCGAACGGCAAGCCACCGCCCAGGTCGCGCAGGCCGAAGCAGAATTGAAATATCAGGCCGCCGTGACCACCAATCAAGTCTCGCAGGCCGAAGCGAGTCTTGCCGCCGCCGAGGCGCAGGTGCTCCAGGGCGAGGCCGATTTGGAAAATGCCCGGCTCACTTTCACGCGCGAGGAGGATCTGCGTAAACGGGGCGTTAATTCCGCTCAGGCGTTTGATCAGGCCAGGACGTCGTTTGAAGGGACCCGGGCGCGGGTGGAGGCGCTGCATAAGCAGGCGCGGGCCGCGCAAGCGGCCGTCGCGCTGGCCGAGTCCAATGGCGAACAGGTCGCTGCGCGCGCGGCCACCCTCAAAGCCACGTCGCACCAGCAAGAGGCGGCGCAAGCCCAGACGGAAAAGGCCGGCGTGCGCCTGGGTTACACCGAAATCCATGCGCCCATCGACGGGATCGTGGATGTCCGCGCGGCGTTGCAAGGCGAGGTGCTCAGCCCGGGCCAGGGCATCCTCACTTTGATTAATCAGGACAATCTTTGGGTGCGGGCGGACGTCGAGGAAACCTACATCGACCAAATTCATCTCGGTGACAAAATGAAGGTCCGGCTCCCGTCCGGCGTGGAGCGTGAGGGGACGGTGTTTTTTCGCGGAGTCGATGCCTCCTATGCCACGCAACGCGATGTCAGCCGCACGAAGCGGGACATAAAAACGTTTGAGATCCGACTGCGGTGCGACAATCGTGATCGCAGCCTCGCGGTGGGCATGACGGCGTATGTCACGCTACCACTAAACACCCATGCTCGCCGTTGAAGTCGACCAATTGACCAAGCGCTTCGGCGAGTTCGTGGCCGTGGATGGGCTGACGTTCACGGTGAATCACGGCGAGGTGTTCGGCCTGCTCGGCCCCAATGGCGCGGGCAAATCCACGCTTCTTCGCATGTTGACCACCCTGCTGCCGCCCACCTCCGGCACGGCGCTCATCAACGGGTTCGACATCGTCCGCCAGCCAAACGAGGTGCGTCAAACGATTGGCGTGATTCCCCAGGCGATGACTTCCGACCTGGATTTGACCGCGGAGGAAAACATGGGCATTTTCGCCAAGCTCTACGGCATTTCCCGGGAAAAACGCCAGCGCGTGATCAAGGAATTGCTCAAAGCCGTCGATCTGGAACAATGGGCGGACAAACCAGTCAAAATGTTTTCGGGCGGCATGCGGCGGCGGTTGGAGATCGCCCGCGGCCTCGTGCATGAACCCAAAATTTTCTTTCTGGACGAGCCCACCACCGGCCTCGATCCCGTTTCGCGCGTTGCCGTATGGGAAATGCTGGCGCAGCTCAAGCGCGAACACGACCTCACCATCCTGATGACGACGCATTACATGGATGAAGCGGACAAGCTGTGCGATCGCATCGCCATTGTGGACCACGGCAAGCTGGTCGCGCTCGATTCGCCGCTGCGGCTAAAAGCCTCGGTTCCCGGCAAGAACATTTTGGAGGTCAGCTTCTCCCATCCTCCGCCCAACTGGCTGGAAACTCTCAAAGCCCTGCCCGAGGTGGCGGAAGTCAAAGCCGAAGACAACGTCTTCCGAATTTCCTCACACAACGGCCCGCGCACGACGGTGGCCCTGGTGGAAGCCGCGCGCGAAGCCGGCGTCACGATCAATTCGCTCTCCGTGCAGAGCACCACGCTCGATGATGTTTTCGTTTTCTACACCGGCCATCAATTGCGTGACACGCTGCAAGCCCCGTCCGGCTATCAAACGGCTTTCATGTACGACAAACGACCATGAACCGCATCCTGGCCATCATTGAGCGCGACCTGCGGCGGTTTCGGCGGAGTCCCACGCTGATCATCATTTCCTTGATCATGCCGCTGGTCCAACTCGTGGTGCTGGGTTATGCCTTCGGTGGCAAGGTCAAGAACCTGACCCTGGGCGTTGTGGATCAGGACCACGGCGTCCCGGCCATCAAGCTCAAGGAAATGTTCCAGGCGGTCGCGGCCAATGCGCGCACCTTCCAGCCCATCGCTTATACCGATGAAGCGAGCGCCTTGCGCGATGTGCGCAACGGCCGGATCAACGGCGTGCTGACCATTCCGCCGCATTATTCACGCAACACCCTCGCCGGGAACAATCCGCAAATCGCGCTGATCGAGGACAACACGGATCAGTTCGCTTCGTCGGCATTGGAGGGATCGCTCACTCTGTTGCTCAGCGCGCGCAATCAGAAGCCCATACCCTCGCGCCTGACGTCCGATGCCACTCTGTCCATCGTCGAAATTTATCCGTACGTGCCTTACATCCAATATCTGCTGCCCGGCACCATCGTGCTGGCGATTTTTGTTTCGGCGATGGTCGGCGGCGGCATCATCTTCATCGATGACAAGGCGCGTGGATTGCATGAAGGCTATCTGGTGACGCCGATTCGCAAATTCGAGTTGATCCTGGGCTTCAACCTCTCGGGTGCGATCAAGGCGATCATCTCCGGTGTGGTCCTGGTGGTCTGTGGTTCCTTGATCGCCGGCATTCCCGACCCGCTCAACATTGCGCGGTTGGCGCGGATGGTTCTATTGGTCGTGATGACCTCGCTGGCTTTGATTAGCATGATGTTCCTGCTCATGGCACGCGTCAGCGACCCGCTCGTCCCGCGCGCGGTCTTTGGCATGCTCAACACGGTGCTCTTTTTCCCAAGCGGCGCGGTCTATCCCATTCAAGCTTTTCCCGCCTGGATGAAAATCATCACCACCATCGACCCGTTCACTTACGCAGTCCACGGCTTCAAATCACTGGTTCTCAAAAACACCAGCCTGATCGCCATTCTGCCGGACCTGGCTTTCCTGGCGCTCTTCACCATAGTTTCCATGGGAGCGGCGACACTGCTGTTCCGGCGGACGTTATAATGTTCCGAGACTGGCCCGGATATTACGGCCACTTCAAATCAGCTGCCCGATGAGGCAAGGCGCGCAGTCCTCTGCGCGCCGCGAACCCTCGGAGCCGCCCCGTTTCACAAAGGGGCGGGATAAACTCCCATTTGCTTCCGCGCCTCGGGCAAGGCATTTTATTGTATGAAGGTGAAAACGCCAGGTTCCCATTCGGCCCAACTCGAAAAGCGGGTGAACACTCCGCAAGTGCTCGCTTACCAGCTTAAGGATGACGGAAACATCCCCAACAACCCGAAGCTGCCATTGCTCATTTACGAAGGCGCATTCAAATTGCCCGCAAATGATCCGGCTTCGACCATTGAAAAGGTTTTTTCCGCCAACGGATGGAGCGGAAGCTGGCGCGACGGGATTTATCCGTTTCATCATTATCACAGCACCGCGCACGAAGTTCTGGGTGTTTTCAGCGGCTCGGCCATGGTGCAGCTTGGCGGGCCGCGGGGCATCACGCAAACGGTTCGCGCCGGTGATGTCGTGATCATCCCGGCTGGCGTCGCTCACAAAAACCTCGGCGCCACGGTGGACTTTGGAGTCGTGGGAGCTTATCCAGGCGGGCACGAATGGGACATGAATTATGGCAACGTCGGCGAACGTCCGGCGGCGGACCACGCCATCGCGCGCGTTCCATTGCCCCGGCGCGATCCGGTGTATGGCACCGATGGCCCGCTGTTCGAGCATTGGCTGGAGTAACGGAGCGCAGATCTCCTGCTCTGCGCGAGCGTCGGAAGTGTCGTCTGATGGAACTGGACTTTGCGCTCCACTCTGTGGCGTGGGTTGCTTTACCCCTTCCGTAACAGGCCAAACCACACTATATTAAAAATCATCTATGAATACTTCAGTCAGTCTGCCCAAAGGGGTGGAAATCAAGGGCCAGGTGGACCCGCAAGCAGCGCAAATCCTTTCCCGGGAAGCGGTGCAATTTGTGGTGAAGCTCGCCCGGGAATTCGATGCGCGGCGCCGGGACCTGTTGGCCAAACGCGTTGAGCGCCAGAAGGAAATCGACGCCGGCGCGCGGCCGGATTTCCTCGCTTCAACCCGCCACGTCCGCGAAGGACAATGGAAGGTCGCCTCGATTCCAGCCGATTTGCAGGACCGCCGCACGGAAATTACCGGCCCGGTGGACCGTAAAATGATTGTCAACGCGCTCAACTCGGGCGCGAAGGTCTTCATGGCGGATTTTGAGGACGCGACGTCTCCAACCTGGCCGAACCTCCTGCAGGGCCAGTTTAATTTGCGCGACGCCGTGGCCCGGCAGATTGACTTCACCAGCCCGGAAGGCAAACGCTACGCCCTGGCCGAGAAGACGGCCACCCTGATGGTTCGCCCACGCGGCTGGCACCTGGTCGAAAAACATTTTTTGGTGGACGGACAACCGGTGTCCGGCAGCTTGTTTGATTTCGGCCTGTTCTTTTTTCACAACGCGCGTGCGTTGCTGGCGCGTGGCTCAGGGCCGTACTTCTACCTGCCGAAGCTGGAGAGCCATCTCGAAGTCCGCCTGTGGAATGACGTGTTCAATTTCGCGCAGGACGAACTCAAAATTCCGCGCGGGAGCATCCGCGCGACGGTGCTGATCGAAACCATCCTGGCGACTTTCGAAACCGAGGAAATCCTTTACGAATTGCGCGAGCACTCGGCCGGGTTGAATTGCGGGCGGTGGGATTACATCTTCAGTTTCATCAAGAAATTCCGCAACTCGCCGGAGTTCGTCATGCCCGATCGCGCGCAGGTGACGATGACGACGCATTTCATGCGGTCGTATTGCCTGAACGTGATCAAAAATTGCCATCGCCGCGGCGCGCACGCCATGGGCGGCATGGCGGCGCAAATCCCGATCAAGAACAACCCGCAAGCCAACGAGGAAGCCCTGGCCAAGGTGCTCGCCGACAAGGAACGCGAAGCCACCGACGGCCACGACGGCACGTGGGTGGCGCATCCAGGCCTCGTGCCGGTGGCGCTCAAGGCGTTTGACAAGCACATGCCCCAAGCGAACCAGATCAGCCGCTTGCGCGAAGACGTGAACGTGACCGCCGCGGACTTGTTGAAAGTCCCCACGGGGACGATCACCGAAGACGGCTTGCGGGCCAATATGCGGGTGGGCATTCAATATCTGGAAGCGTGGCTGGGCGGGCTGGGTTGCGTGCCACTGTATAATTTGATGGAAGACGCCGCCACCGCCGAGATTTCGCGCTCGCAAGTCTGGCAATGGCTGAAGTATGGCGCGCCCCTCGCCGACGGACGCAAGGTCACAGCAAAACTCTACGACGAATTGCTCCCGCAGGAACTGGCGCGGATTGAAAAGGAAATCGGCACGCCGCGTTTTAAGGGAGGACATTTTCCTGAAGCAACGAAGCTCTTCACCGAGATGTCGAAGAGTTCAACGTTTGCGGAGTTCCTGACCCTGCCTGCTTACGAGTTGTTGGAGTAAATCAAAGAGCCTCGGGCGGCTGGGTACAAGCTAACAACTGTTGCGAAAGGGCGCGTTGTTGCTATGCTCGACCATGGCTAATAGCATGGCCGAGGCTTTTGAGTTTTGTTTGAATGGCCGGTCTGTGCAGGTCGAGCGTTGCTCGCCCAACACGACCTTGCTGGAGTATCTGCGCGACTCGGGGTTGACCGGCTCGAAGGAAGGATGCGCCGAAGGAGATTGCGGGGCTTGCTCCGTCGCGATCATTGATCGGGACGCGCAGGGGAAGGCGTGCTATCGGGCGATCAACAGTTGCCTGGTGCCGGCAGCCTGCCTGGCGGGCAGGGAAGTGGTGACGGTGGAGGGCATGGCTGGGGGCGGCAAGCTGCATCCCGTGCAGCAAAAAATGGTGGAATGCCACGGATCGCAGTGCGGCTATTGCACGCCTGGATTCATTGTCTCTCTCTTCGAGGGTTATTACCGCGATGATCTGAAGGAGGAATGGCAGATCGACGACCAACTTTGTGGAAACCTTTGCCGGTGCACGGGGTATCGGTCCATCCACGAAGCGGCGTGTGAGGCTTTCAGTCGTAAAATTTCGAATCAGGGAGAGAATTCTCATGGGGAGGACGATGCTTTTGATTTTGTCACGCGGCTCAAATCCAGCAAGGGCACAATTGAATCGGCACGGTATGAAACGGGAGCAGAATCATTTATCCGGCCCGACACGCTCGCCGAACTCCTCCGGCTGGTGAAAGAATTACCCGAAGCGCGCCTGGTGGCAGGCGCGACCGAACTCGGCTTGGAGATCACCAAAAAATACAAAAAGTTTCCAACCTTGATTTCTCTGGAGGCGGTTCCGGAGTTGCGCGCGATCACCTCCACGCCCACAGAATGGCGCATCGGCGGAGCCGCGACACTGACGCAGTGCGAAGAATCCCTGAGCGGCG
Organism: Verrucomicrobiota bacterium; assembly: GCA_021325145.1. Classification (GTDB taxonomy): domain Bacteria; phylum Verrucomicrobiota; class Verrucomicrobiia; order Limisphaerales; family Pedosphaeraceae; genus JAJPHR01. The sequence continues at coordinate 176,107 of JAJPHR010000077.1, forward strand.
AATATCCGGCGTTGGCGGACATGCTGCGAGTGTTCGGGTCACGGCAAATTCGCAATCGCGCCAGCATGGGCGGAAACCTCGCCACGGCTTCGCCCATCGGCGACAGCGCGCCCGTCCTGCTGGCGCTGGATGCGCAGGTGGTGCTTGTTTCAATGCAAGGCGAGCGCCGCATTCCGCTCGACCAGTTTTTCATCGCTTACCGCAAGACCGCCTTGCAGCCGGGTGAAGTGCTGAAAACGATCATTATCCCACGGGGCGCATCGCAGCCCGGCCTCACGCGCAAATGCGCCTGGCATAAAGTTTCCAAACGCCGGGAAATGGACATCAGCACGGTGGCGGGTTGTTTCACCGTGGACCTCGACGCGGCGGGAATCGTCCGGCACGCCCGGCTGGCCTACGGCGGCGTGGCCGCCACGCCCGCGCGCGCGCGCAAGACCGAAGCAGCTTTGCTGGGACAGAGGTGGGGCGCAGAAGCCGTGACAGCGGCATTGCCGATTCTTCGAGCGGAATTCACGCCCATCTCGGATACACGTGGAGATGCGCGCTACCGGCGGGAGTTGATTGCGAGCTTGTTGGAAAAGTTTTGTTTTGAGACCACCGGCGGCGAGGCGCTAAAAGCGCGCCCTCCATCAAAAACCAAAAACCAAAAACCAAAAATCCAGCCCGAGCCTCACGAAAGCGCCCATAAACACGTGACAGGCGAAGCGATCTACACGGACGATCAAACCGCGGGACGGGAAATGCTCGAGGTCTGGCCGGTGCTTTCCCCGCACGCGCGGGCGAGAATCTTGAAACGCGACGCCGATCCGGCGCGCCGGATGCCGGGCATCCATGCGGTGCTGTTGGCCGAAGATATTCCGGGGCGCAATGACGTCGGCGCAGTCAAACAGGACGAGATTCTTCTGGCGGACCGCGAAGTGTTTTTTCACGGGCATCCGGTTGCGCTCGTCGTGGGCAAGTCCCTGGCCGCATGCCGCGCGGCGGCGGAGAAGATGGTGGTGGAATACGAATCCTTGCCGCCGGTGCTGACGCTGCGGCAGGCGATGCGCGAAGGAAGTTTTCATAATGAGCCGAATTTCATTCAGCGCGGCGATGCAGACGCGGCGTTAAGCCAGGCCCCGATAACGTTAAGCGGCGAGTTTGAAATCGGCGGACAGGAGCATTTTTATCTCGAAACTCACGCGGCCTGGGCCGAACCGGGCGAAGGTGGGACGATGAAAGTGGTTTCCTCCACGCAGCATCCGTCTGAAGTGCAGAATGTCATTGCCCACGTTTTACATTTGCCGAGCAGCAAAGTGGTGGTCGAAGCACCGCGCATGGGCGGCGGCTTTGGCGGCAAGGAAACGCAGGCCAACACACCGGCGGCGCTGGCCGCATTGGCTGCGTACCGAACCGGTCGCCGGGTGCGGGTGCGATTTGATCGGGATCAGGACATGATGCTGACCGGGCATCGCCACCCTTTCCTCGCGCGATTCGAAGCGGGCTTCGATGAGCAAGGAACACTGCTTGCCGTCAAAGCGCAGCTCTATTCCAACGGCGGCTGGTCGCTCGATCTTTCGCAAGCGGTGACCGATCGCGCGTTATTCCACCTCGACAATTGTTATTACATTCCCAACGTGGAATTTCGCGGCCAGGTGGCAAGGACCAATTTGTCATCGAACACCGCGTTTCGTGGTTTCGGCGGACCGCAAGGGATGCTGGTGATCGAGGAAATCATGGACCGGGTGGCACGCCGTCTCGGACTGCCACCGGAAACCGTCCGCGAACGAAATCTTTACCGCGGCCAAGGAGAAACCAACACCACCCACTACGGCCAGGAGATCGAGGACAACCGCATCCCGGCGATCTGGCACGAGTTGAAGCAGCGCAGCGAATTGGCGAAGCGGCGCGAGGAGATTGCGGCCTGGAATCGGCAGCATTCGCACCACAAGCGCGGGCTGGCGATGACCCCGGTCAAGTTCGGAATTTCGTTTACCGTCACGCACCTCAATCAGGCGGGCGCGCTCGTCCTGGTTTACCAGGACGGCTCCGTGCAGGTGAACCATGGCGGCACTGAAATGGGCCAGGGCATTCACACGAACATCAAGGCGATTGCCGCGAAGGAACTCGGCATTCAACCCGACCGCGTCCGCGTGATGCAGACCAGCACGGACAAAGTGCCGAACACCTCGGCCACTGCGGCGTCCAGCGGCACGGACTTGAACGGCGCGGCCGTTCGGAATGCTTGCGAGACAATTCGAACGCGGCTGGTTCCGGTCGCAACAAAGTTGCTGGCGGCAAAACTCGGCAAAGCGCCGGGCACCGATGACATCGTCTTCCGCGACGGCGCTGTTTTTGCATGCGCGGATTCAAAACAGACCGTTCAAATCGATGAAGTCATCCGTGCGGCCTATCTCGAACGCATCAGTCTTTCGGCCACCGGTTACTACCGCACTCCTGACATTCATTGGGACCGGGTGAAGGGCCGCGGCAAGCCGTTTCATTATTTCGCTTACGGCGCGGCGGTGACGGAAGTGGAAGTGGACGGCTTTACCGGCATGATGCAGGTGTTGCGGACGGATATTTTGCAGGACGTGGGCGATTCCATCAACGAAGGCGTGAACCGCGGCCAGGTCGAAGGCGGTTTCGTCCAGGGCATGGGCTGGCTGACTTGCGAAGAATTGAAGTGGGACGAGCACGGGCGTTTGCTGACTCACTCGCCGGACACGTACAAGATTCCGGCGATCGGCGATCGGCCACGAATTTTCAATGTCAACTTTCTTCAGCACGCCACGCAGTCGAATGTGATCCACGGCAGCAAAGCGGTGGGTGAACCCCCGTTGATGCTGGCCATCTCCGTGCGTGAAGCCATCCGGGACGCCGTGGCGGCTTTTGGCGCTCCCGGCGGGGAAGTGCCGTTGCTTTCACCGGCTACTGGCGAGGCAATCTTCACGGCAATCCGCAAGCGGCTTGAGGCGAACGGCGTGGAAGTCGCGAAGCTTCCGCATGTTGTGAGCGATTTAGTATAAAGGAGTAATGCCTCAGTAAAGTGCGGAGCGCAACGTTTCCGAACACCACGCCTTCAAACCAACTCCGCGCGCGCAGCAGGCGAGGGCGCGCCTTGCTTTTCATAAACCAGTTCCGCGCGTTTCTCGATGAATTGCGCCATGATGCTGACGGCGATTTCCTGCACGCTCCGCGATTTGATTTGAATGCCCACCGGGCAGACCACCCGCCGCAATTCCTCCGGTGTGGC
>JAJPHR010000099.1 GCA_021325145.1 Verrucomicrobiota bacterium
ACTCCCTCACCCAGACCGGCCGGGTGGATTCACCCCTGACCATCACCATCGTGCCCGAACCCCCCACCAACGCCGTCACCCGCACCATCGCCGGCAACTCGTTCTTCTTTGACTTTGTGGATGTGCCGGCGGACGCGACCAATCTCACAATCTCGGTGAGTATCTCGTCGGCCAGTCCCACGCCGGTGGAACTAATCGTCCGGCGCGGAGACTTTCCCTCGTTGAACGTCTTTGACCAGTCCGCAGTGTTCAATCCGCCGGGAGGATCGCTGTCCATTACGAAATTCGACAGTCCGCCGCTGAACGCCGGGCGCTACTTCTATGGAGTGTACAATCCCAGTCCCAATCCGGTGACGGTGACGATTGTGAGAACTATCCTGCTGGATTTAAATCCGGCGCCACCGTTCCACTTCCTATCCATCGGCAATGAGCCTTTGCTGGACGACGCGGTAACGTACTCGACTAATTTCGTGGGCGCTGACAGCCGGGTGGTGAGCGCCGAGGTGGGCGTGCGCATTGATCATCCGCGGGTGTCGGACCTGGTGCTGACCCTGATCAGTCCGCACGGAACCCGGGTGCTGCTGGCGGAGAACCGCGGCGGGTTGAGCCCGAATGGTTACGGCTCGGGATTCAATATCACCAATTCATTTCCCCAGCAAACCGCGGGCAGCGCTGCCGCCGAAACAAACATCGTCCAAACCGGCGTCAACCAGGGCACGTTGATTATTGATTACCAATTCTTCCAGGTGCCGGACACGATGCACGTTTATTACGACGGCGTGAGAATCTTCGACTCCGGCCTGATCAACGGCAGCGGTAGTTTCACCATTGACTACGGGCCGGGGATTTCAACCAACGTGGTGATCATCATGAACGAAGGCGGCAATCCGACGGCGACGGAGTGGCAGTATACGGTCACCGGAATTACGCGGCAAATCACCTACGCCACTTTCAGCGAGGACACCAACTTCGCCACGATACCAATCAAATTCGCCACTCCGCCATTCGGTTCCACCAGCACAAACTTAGTGCCGGTGACAGTGATGACGAGTAGCTTCGAGGGGGTGCTGGCAGGAACCAATGCTGCTCCGGCAGTGGTGGATGGTTGGAGCGTGGTGGATTCGAACGCGGTTTCGGTGGTGACAGTTCCCGTACTGGCGAACAGCGGCACGAATGTGCTGGCGCTCCACCATGGAAGCATTGTGCGGACCCTGCCCACAGTTGCGGGCCGGACCTATACGCTCACGTTTGCGAGCCATGGCCGCCCGGCTCTGGCTCCTGTGAGCTGGTGGAAGGGCGAAGGGAACATGCTTGATTCCGCCGACGGCAATGATGCCTCCACGGTGACAGGTGGTTTAACCTACGCACCCGGTGTTGTGGGGCAGGCATTCGACACGTCGTTCGGGAAAATTCGCGTTGTTGGCGACCCGGTAAACCTGCAGTTCACGAACAATTTTACCATGGAAAGCTGGATTTATCCGCGGGCCGACAATCCCTCCGGGATACTCTACAAAGCCGATAACCGGCCCGGACTCGACCCTTATGCCATGGTCATGAACCCCCCGTCTTCCGCAGGCTTTTTCGTTACCGACACGAATGGTGTCACGGTGTCTTGCCTCGGTCCGATCCAGTTGAATCAGTGGACGCACGTCGGCTGCACCTACTCGAATGGAATAATGAGTGTTTATTTCAACGGCCTTCTCGGGAACCAGGTCACGACCACGGTCCAGCCATTTGCCGCTTTGGATACGAACCAATCGCCGGGAATTGGCATCGGGAACGTCGGCGACGCGAATTTCAATGCTCCTTTCCAGGGATTAGTTGATGAAATGACGGTCTATGGCCAACCGCTTTCGCAGCTTCAGCTTCAGGACATCTACGCCGCTGGCAGCGCCGGCAAATGTCCATCGACCGGTGGTAGTTGTCTCGTGACGGCTCATGCAATCATCGGCGGGGTTACCAATGACTTCCTGGCCGGCGATGTGTGGGTAACCAATGTGTACAACTTCACGGCGCCCACGAACGGCATGACGTTGCAGATCACGGCGGACGAAGACGGCTTGCTGGTGGATTCCTTCCAACTCGTCGAGAATCCCGGCGCCAGCCCGGTGGATTATTTCCTGCCGGAAGAGTCGCTGGACAAGGTGGTGGGTGAACCGAGCAAGGGCATCTGGCAATTGGAAGTGCTCGATAACCGCGCCGGCCCATTGGGGCCGACGAACCCGCCGACTCTGGTAAGCTGGCAGTTGACGCTGAACGTGGAAACCGTCGTTCCGTTCGCGATTCCCTTGACGCACGCGATCCCGAACACGAACACGGTGGACGCATTCTCAATCACCTATTTCAAGGTGGTCGTGCCGCCCTGGGCAAGTTCGGCGACGAATCTGCTCTACAACGTGAATGGCAATCCGGTCAACCTGCTGTTCAACCAAAATACGGAGCCGACGATTGCCAACGGTATCCAGTTATTTCCCACGATTAACCCGCCCAACGGCAGCGGGACTTTTATTCTGAACACTAATGGATCATCGCCCCCGCTGTTGCCAGGCGAGACTTATTATCTTGGTGTTCAAAATCCAGGGCCGGCCGCGGCGACTTTCACCATCGAGGTGGATTTCAACATCATTACCCTGACCAATCGGATTCCGTACACAAACAGTCTGGCTGCGCTTGGCCAGCCCACTTATTATCAGTATGACGTCTCGTCCAACGCCATTGCGGCGGTCTTTGAAATCCTCAATCCAAGCGGCAACGTGGACCTCGCGGTGCGCAAGGGACCTCCGCTACCTACCTTGCTCAGCTCCGATTACAGCAGCTCGAACCCAGGCACGAATAATGAGTCGATTTTTGTGATCACCAACTCCACGCCAGTGCCGCTGACACCCGGGCGTTGGTACTTGGGCGTGTTCAACAATGACGTGAACACCGTGAATTATGCGATCCGCGCGACGGAGATCGGTCCGCCGACGATCATTCCGCTGACGAATGGCGTTCCATTCAACTACACTGCGGCACCCGGGATTTTACCGACGAACTTCTTCAGCTTTGTCATCAACCAGACCAATTCGGCGGCGTTGTTCGAGCTTTACAAGTTGAGCGGGAACGCGGATCTGACGCTCGCGCGCGGGTTCATACCGTTCTCACCTCCGTATCCGTTCAGCAGCACGAACCCGGGCACAAACTCGGAGCAGATTGTCATTCGCACGAACATTCTCGGGACGAACATCAACGACACTTGGTTCCTGGGTGTGCCGAACGCGGCCGCGAGCAACATTACCTACACGATTCGCGCCGTGGTTGCCACCAACGGCATTCTCGTCAGTGGAGTACCCATCACGCTCACTGAAACCCTTCCACCATTGAATTCCACCAATGGACCAACTTTGGTCTGGCCCTCGGTATCGGGCGAGAGTTACGAGGTGCTGGCTACAACCAATCTCCTCGTGCCCGTGACCAACTGGACGGTGCTGACGATAATCACGAATGCGCCATCGCCGTTCACAACATTCACCGACCCCACAAACACCGCCGGATTCCCGTACCTGTTCTATCAGGTGCAACAGATTCCGGTGCCCTGAGGCGGCTGGTGGGGCATGATAATTGTTGGTCGGGGCAGATTTCTCTTTCCTGCCGCCCCGCATCTTTTATCCTCATTCTTAATGCACGTTTTGGTCCTGGCCTTGAACCCTTCAGTCGATGCCGAATGGCGCGTTGATCAAGTGCGGCGGGAGGAAAAAAACGTGATTCAGGCTGAAAGTCGTTGGGCGGGCGGGAAGGGGATCAATGTGGCGCGGTGGCTGCAATTTCTAACCAGCCAAATGTCAGCGGGGCGCGCGCCGGTTTCAACACCCGCTTCAGCGCCCCGCCTGCTGCTTCCGTTGGGCGGCGCGCCGGGGGACGAATTGGCGTTGGGCTTGCGCGCCGAGAAGCTGGCCTTCACCAGCGTCCCGTTGCGGGCTCCCTCTCGCGTCAATGTGATTGTCACGACGGCTCGCGACGGCCAACTTCGCTTTAACCAGCCCGGACCGGAACTATCGCACGGTGAATGGCGCGCCGTTCAGCGTCAGGCCAAAAAATTGCTCGCGAACACTTCCTGCCTCGTGCTTTCGGGCAGCCTGCCTCGCGGCGTTCCCTCCGGCGCTTATGCCCAGCTGATCCATTCCGCCCGTCGCGCTGGTGTGAAAAGCGTGCTGGATTGCGACGGCGAGGCGTTGCGCGCGGCGGTGGCTGCCCGGCCGTTTCTGGTGAAGCCCAACGAACACGAATTGGCTGAATGGGCCGGTCGGGAGTTGAAGTCCGAAAGTGCTCTCATTCGCGCCGGTCGCGCGCTTTCGACTGCGAGCCGGGGCTGGATCTTGATTTCGCGTGGCGCGGAAGGCGCATTGCTTATTAACCAAAGCGACGGCACCGTGTGTAGCGCCCGCCCGCCACGCGTTAAACCTTTGACCACCGTGGGAGCCGGTGACGCTTTGCTTGCGGCAGCCGTGCGGCAAATGGATCGCGGCGCTCCGCCCATCGAATGGCTTCGACACGGGGTCGCCGTCGGCGCCGCCGCCACGCAATGCCGCGCTGGACGGCTCCCGGCGCGAAAGTTGATCCAACGGTTTGTGGGCGAGGTAACCGTCCGGGCAAGTGGCTGAGCGCGCATTTTATGAATGCGCCATCCTCCGATTGAGTGATTGCGGCGGTCGTCAGTTGCCCTACGCTATTCCAGATGGGTCCACGCGACCCGGAGCAGTCCCGTTCGTCTCCGGGACCGGGTCCATGAGCAGTGAAGCACTAAAACTATCGATGCGTGCCGCATTTCATTCAACTCAAACGCTGCTTGGATTGCTTCTATTCAGCGCGTTGGCGCTGCCGGCTTCTTCCACCGAACCGAAAGGTGCGCCCGCCTCTGCGGCCCAGGCCCGGTACGTGATCACTGATTATGGGGCGATGGGTGACGGACAGACCTTGAACACGAAACCAATCCAGGCGGCGATCGACCGTTGCGCGGCTCAGGGTGGCGGCGTTCTCGTGATTCCCAAGGGCACGTTCATCATCGGTTCCATTTTTCTCAAGCAGGGCGTTAATCTGCGTGTCGAAAGCGACGGCGTGCTCAAAGGATCGACCGACACGAACGATTATCCCTGGATCGACACCCGCATCGCGGGGCTGGAAATGAAATGGCCCGCGGCACTCATCAATGCCGACGGTGTGACCGGCCTCGAACTCACGGGGCAGGGGACGATCGATGGCTCAGGGCTGCGCTGGTGGGAGGAATATTGGCGGACGCGGGCGGCAGAGAAGGGCGGCATTGATCCTCATTTCAAAGTGGCGCGACCGCGCCTGGTGCATATCATCCGCTCGCAAAAGATTACCGTGAGCGATTTGCTGCTCAAAGATGCGGCGTTCTGGCATTTGCAATTGACGTACTGCGATGGCGTCGAGATTCACGGCTTGAAAGTTCGCGCACCGCACGAGCCCGTGCATGCGGCCAGCTCGGACGGCATCGACATTGATTCCACTCGCAACGTCCTGATCACAAATTGCGACATTGTTTGCGATGATGATGGCATCTGCCTGAAATCGGGCCGGGACGCAGACGGCTTGCGCGTGAATCGTCCCACTGAAAACGTGGAGATCCGGGATTGTCACGTGGGGTATGCGCACGGAATGGTCGTCATGGGCAGCGAAACTTCCGGCGGCATTCGCCATGTGCGAGTCTCGCACTGTCGGGCGGATGGCGGCTGTTTCTATGTGGCTCGATTCAAGACCCACATGGACCGTGGCGGCGTGGTGGAAGACATTTTGTTTGATGACATTCAAGCCGACAACGTGGTCACGGCGATTGGCTTTGAGATGGACGCGCTCGGAAAGACCTGGTTGCCGGAAGCCTTCCGCATTCCGGTGCCGCCTGAAAAAGGAACACCGGTCATGCGCAACATCACAATCCGAAATCTGAAGGCGACCGGCTGCAAATCGGCTGGGCGAATCGTTGGCCTGCCGGCCAGCCCGTTGCAGAACATCACGCTGGAGAACGTTCAGATTCAGGCTGGCCGCGGGTTCACGTTTAAAGACGCGCGCGACCTGCATTTCACCAACGTGACCTTCAATGACAACCCGGTGGCGCCGCCGAAGCAGGATTAGTTTGCAAATGTGGAGAGATGCCCATAGAGCCAATTCAAGAACCCACGCGCCCGGCGGCTGCCGCCGTTTCTTGAATTTGCCTTTGATCGCGGCGCTTGGCCTGTTCGCGTGTTGCTCCGCTCTTGCTGCGGTTCCGGCTTTTCCCGGCGCCGAGGGCTTTGGCGCAATGGTTACCGGCGGGCGTGGTGGCAGTGTCTATCATGTGACAAATCTAAACGACTCCGGCTCCGGCTCTTTTCGCGAGGCGGTCAGTCAGGGCCATCGCATCGTCGTGTTTGACGTCGGCGGATATATCAATCTTGCATCGGAACTTCACATTGCGAGCGACATCACGATTGCGGGTCAGACCGCGCCCGGCGACGGCGCTGGCATCTACGGCAACTCGGTTTCGTTGAGTCGTTCGCAAAATGTCATCGTGCGTCATCTGCGATTTCGACAGGGGCTCAACTCGGGTGCGAAAAAGAGTGCGCTGAACATCACGGCCGCGAGCCACTTGATGCTGGACCATCTCTCGGTTCAATGGGGCCGCTGGGACACGGTCGATATGGGCGGCACGAACGATACCTTCACTTGCCAGAATTGCATCATTGGCGAAGGCATCGCGCCGCAACGCTTCGGCTGTCTTTGCCAGGTTGATTACGTCACGTTCAGTCATAATCTCTGGATCAACAATCACAGCCGCAACCCCAAATCCAAGGGACACGTGCAATACGTCAACAACGTGGTGTACAACTACGGCATTGGTTTTGTCGGCGGCCATTCCGCGGCCAATCACTACCACGATCTCATCAACAACTATTTCATCAAAGGGCCCTCATCCGGCGCTTCGTTCGCCGGCGAATTCACCGGCACCGATCAGGTCTATCAATCGGGCAACTACGCCGATCTGGACCTCGACGGCCAGCTCAACGGCCGCGCCGTTATCGATTCGGATTTCTCCGGCGCAACCACGGTTCCCATGCCCTTCTTTCACCCGCCCGCGCCGGTTGCGATGGAGGACGCTGTCACGGCGTATAAACGCATCGCTTCAAACGTCGGGGCGTCCTTGCATCGTGACTCGGTGGATAGCCGCCTGATTCGGGAATTGACGTCCCTCGGCAAGCTTGGCCAGGTCATCTCGGATCCCGCTGCAGCGGGCGGTCCGGGAACACTTCAAGGCGGGCGCACGCCTGTGGACACGGATGGCGACGGCATGCCTGATTATTGGGAGTTGGCGACCGGTTCCAATCCTGCGGTTGCCGACGGGAATAATGCTGCTCCCGGGGGCTACACATTGCTGGAAGAGTATTTGAACTGGCTAGCTGAGCCACACAGCACAACACAGAAGAATTCTCCGGTAGAAATTGATCTGCGGGATTACACCGCGGGCTTCAATTCCAACGCCAGTTACTCCGTCTCGGCGGCCACGAACGGCAAGGCCACGCTTCTGGATAATGCCCATGCTGTTCGTTTCGTGCCTGCCAAGGGCTTCATTGGTTGCGCCAGCTTCGTCTTTGTAGTGAACGACGGCAGCCGCATGCAGATGACCATTGGCGTGCTCGTGACACCAGATTTGGCTGCGGGTGTCACGCCCTAAAGATTCGCCATTGCTTGGCTCCGATATCGCTTTTCTGTGGAACTCGCTGCGGCGCTCCTGGTCATTTGCCTGTAACAAGGAGCGGGATTTTCTTATAGTTGGGTTGAATGTCAACCAGTGAATCCGAAGACCTGGCCGACGAGCGGCCACGGCCCCTGTTTGTCACAACCCACTGGTCGGTGGTGCTCGCGGCGAAGGACAAAGCGTCGCCGGATTGCGCCCAGGCACTCGAAACTCTCTGCCGGACCTATTGGTTTCCGCTCTATGCTTTCGTGCGAGGCTCGGGCCAATCGCCCCACGACGCGCAAGACCTGACGCAGACATTTTTCGCCCGGCTGCTGGCTAAAAATTATTTGCGGGTGGTGGCGCCGGAAAAGGGGCGTTTCCGCACCTTCCTGCGCATGGCCTTGAAACGGTTTCTGGCGAACGAATGGGAACGGCTCCGTGCGCAGAAGCGCGGAGGCGATCAGACGCACGTGGCGTTCGATACCGCAATTGCGGAACAGCGTTTTCTCGGGGAGCGCTCAGACGCGTGCGCGCCGGACCTTATCTATGATCGCCGGTGGGCGCTCACTTTGCTGGGCGGTGCAGGGAACCGGTTGGAACAGGAATATGCCGCGGCTGGCAAAGCCGTCGAGTTCCGCCAACTCAAACCGCAGCTCACGGTGGAACGCGGCCAAATTCCTTACGCCGAAATTGCTGCCGGGATGCAGACGACCGAGGGTGCGGCGCGCGTGGCCTTGCATCGTTTGCGCAAGCGTTTTCGCGAAGTGTTTCGCGAGGTGGTCGCCGATACCGTTGCCGCTCCGGAAGACGTCGAATCAGAGATGCGCTATGTGCTGGAGGTCTTGAGTCAGGGATGAAGCGCACGAACGTGACAATCCCTTGTAACAATCCCGTGATGATCCGTATTTAGAGAGTGATGCACGATACCGTTGCCTCCAAATGCCCGCATTGCGGCATGGAAGTGCCCGTCAGTTCCACCGGCGGCGTGTGCCCGCATTGCGCGGCTGATTTCTTGCAAGCCAGCCAGACCGAAATATCGGGCGAGGACGGGAGCAGGCCCACTTTCACCCCACCCACGGCGGCGGAACTTGCGCCACACTTTCCGCAACTCGAAATCCTTGAACTGCTGGGGCGGGGTGGCATGGGCGCGGTTTACAAAGCCCGCCAACCGGCCATTGATCGCGTCATTGCCCTGAAGATTTTGCCGCCCGGCATCGGGAACGATCCCGCCTTCGCGGAACGATTCAGCCGAGAGGCCCGGGCACTGGCCAAACTGAACCACCCCGGCATCGTCACGCTTTACGAGTTCGGGCACACGCCGCGGGGATTGTATTACTTCCTAATGGAGTTTGTGGATGGAGTGAACCTGCGCGAGCTTCTGGAAAGCAAGCCCGTGCCGCCACGGGAGGCATTGGCGATTGTGCCGCAGATATGCGACGCGCTCCAGTTCGCTCACGATCAAGGGATTGTCCACCGCGATATCAAACCGGAAAACATTCTGCTCGACCGGCGGGGGCGCGTTAAAGTTGCCGATTTTGGCCTGGCCAAGTTGATGGGAACTGGGGACGAGCCGGCGGCCGGCGGGACGGCCGCCGGCTCAAGTTCACTCACGGACGCGGGCAAGGTGATGGGCACGCCGCAATATATGGCGCCCGAACAAATGGAACACCCGACGGAAGTAGATCATCGCGCCGACATCTATGCGCTCGGCGTGGTGTTTTACCAGTTGCTCACCGGTGAACTGCCCGACAAGAAACTTCAGCCGCCGTCCAGGAGAGTGCAGATCGACGTGCGCCTGGACGAAGTCGTGTTGCGTGCCTTGGAAAAGAAACCCGAACATCGCTACCAACAGGCCAGCGCATTCAAGACGCAGGTCGAGACGATTTCGGCGGCTTCCGCGAAGCCTGAAAGTCGCAGCCCAGGTTCTGCGTCTCCCTCGTTGACGCGTTTTCAATCACTCACTTTGATCGCAGTAGACATTCTGGTGGGCCTTCTGCTGGCCCTCGTCGGTTGGACCGCCAATGAATCGGGGATGTTCTTCAATGCATTGTACGTTTTCATCATGTTTCTGGTCCCCGTGCGTGTCTTCCTCATTCTTTGGCACGTTTTTCGCGGGACGCTGGAGTATCGCTTGTGGCGGACCCCCCGGGCGCGTGAATTGCGCCCGTATCGGTGGCAGGTTTTGAACGGCTGGATCTTCTGGCTGCTGGCCGCATTGACCTTAAAAACGTGCATTGTTCCAGCGCAATTCAGCACCGATGAATTGACGCTAATCCACGTCATTGTGTGGGGCGGCATCGCGGCAATCATCGTTTTGGGACTGCTGCCGGGCAAACGAATTTTTGTGGCCACGAACCTGGCTTTTATGGCGGGATCAGTTTTTATGGCGGTGCAATTGGCTCGTATCCATTCTCCGGCGCCAAAAGCGGAAGCGGTCGTTCTGGCCGCGCCATTTCGGGGTGAGTGGCTGGTGGTTCAAGGCGGGTGGAGCACGTTGATCAATCATCATTACGGGATAACCGACCAGCGGGATGCGCTCGACATCGAACGTGTGGTAAAAGGAAAAGAACGGACAGGCCCCCAAAATAAGTTGACCTCGTATCCTTCGTGGGGCGAAACCCTCTACGCGCCGGCTGACGGGAAGATCGCGGTGCTGGTGAATGATCTGGATGACAATCCGATCGGGCAGACCGACGAGGAGAATGTGGCGGGCAATCATATTTCCCTGGACATTGGCGGGGGCCGATTCGTGCTGATGGCCCACTTGCAGAAAGGAAGCGCGCTGGTGGCCCCCGGTGACGTTGTCCACGCCGGACAGCCGATTGCGAAGTGTGGCAATTCGGGAAATACAACCGGGCCTCACCTGCATATCCAGGTGCAGAGCGGGCCCCGGATTTTTGTCACGGGTAACACGGTAAGAACATATCCGATACTCTTTCGGGATGTGACTTGCATGCGCGACCAGCGCCCGCGTTCTGACTCGCCATTTTCCGTGCGCCGCAACGACTGCATCATTTGCGAACAAGCTTTGAAGTTAGCGCCGGTGTTTTCCCAAGTCACGAACGCACCAAATCTCAACCCTTGATCTTGCTAAATCGCCCCAGAAGCTGAACCCAAAAACTATTATGAATCCAATAACGTATTCGACTCCCGCAAAGCAATCACGTCCCTTGCGCTGGGCAGCCGTCATCGGCATGGCGCTGCTTTGGTTTTATCCGTGTGCCGCGTGGTGCGCATCGGAAGCAACCGACATTGAAATGAAAGCTAAGGAACTGATTGCAGCACAACTTCGCAAAGCCAAACCGGGCATTGGCATCGTCGTGGGTGTCCTTGATGATAAGGACACTCGAATTATTACCGAGGGCGGTTCTGGCTTCGATGGCGACACCGTGTTTGAAATCGGTTCAATATCCAAGGTGTTCACCAGCACATTATTGGCGGACATGGTTGGACATGGGGAAGTCAAGTTGGACGACCCAATCTCGCAGTATCTTCCGGAGTCGGCTAAAGTTCCGACGCGGAAGGGCAGGGCAATCACTCTGGTGGATTTAGCCACGCATACATCCGGTTTGCCGCGCATGCCGGACAACGCTTCGCCCAAGGATCCGAGCAACCCGTATGCGGACTACACGGTGGAGCAAATGTACGCGTTCCTGTCCGGCTACAGGCTGACGCGGGATATTGGAGAAAAGTACGAGTACTCGAATCTCGGCGGCGGCTTGCTGGGCCATGTGTTGGCGCTGAAAGCAGGCACAAGCTACGAGGCTCTGGTGACCTCACGCATTTGCCGGCCCTTGGGAATGACCGATACCCGGATCACCCTCACCCCGGAAATGACAGCGCGGCTGGCCAAAGGCCATGACGAGGCCGGCAAGCCAGTGGCGAATTGGGATATTCCAACGCTTGCTGGGGCCGGCGCTTTGCGTTCGACGGCGCATGATCTCTTAAAGTTCGTGTCCGCGAACATGGGATTGGTGAAGACGGATCTTCGGACGACACTCGAACTGACGCAGAATCCCCGGCATGAGGCCGGTTCGTCCCTCATGCAGATCGGCCTTGGCTGGCACATCATGAAGAAAACCGCAGGGGATGTGATTTGGCATAATGGCGGCACTGGCGGATATCACTCGTTCATTGGATTCGATAGGAAAGGCCTGCGGGGTGTGGTCGTGCTGGTGAATTCCGACACTGACATTGACAAAATCGGGCTGCAACTCCTCGATCCGAATTCCGGCGCGCCCAGGCAGCGGGTCGCCATCAAGCTTGCGCCGGGAGCTTTTGATTCCTATGTGGGCCAGTACGAATTGGCGCCTGGCGTGACATTGACCATGAGTCGCAAGGGTGAACGCTTGTTCACGCGCATGACCGGGCAATCGTCACTGGAGATATTTCCTGAATCTGAAACCGAGTTCTTTCTGAAGGCCGTCGATGCACAACTCACATTCGAGAAAAATCCCCAAGGCGAGGTGACCAGCGTGGTTCTCCACCAAAACGGTTTTGACCAAGCGGCGAAGAAGATGAAGTAGCTCAAGAAGGTTCAGGCTTCCAACGAGTCGGCGAAGTGGATTTGACACCACGAACGGTTTCCTGTCTGATGCGTGGGAATTTAGAAGTGCAGCCGACCGACCTATGAACTGCTGTCATTACATTCCGCGCCCGTTGGACGGGAAGCCCCAATCACGAACCTCCAAACCCCAGAAAAATTCCAATCACCAAACACCAGGCATTACGAGCGCCATCATGGGTTCTGTTTGGCATTTGAAGCTTGTAGTTTTTCTGGTGGTTGGTGGCTGGTATTTGGCGTTTGCAACCCCGCTCCCCGCGGTTTCCAAGCCGCTGCCCTTGGTCGCAAAATGGGGCCGATTCGAACAGGCGTTTCACAATCCGGGAAATTACACCAACCCGGTGCAGGATGTAGCGTTGAGCGCCGTGTTCACGTCTCCGTTGGGCGAGACGATGACGGTCAACGGTTTTTGGGACGGCGGAAACATCTGGCGGGTGCGCTTTTCACCCGACCAGCCCGGCAAATGGACCTTCAAAACATCCTGCTCGGACCGCACGAACACCGCACTGAACAATGTCACCGGCGAGTTCCTTTGCACCTCGGCTGGCGTGCACTCTCGTTTTGAACTCCACGGCCCCGTGCGTGTGGCGCGGGACGGGAGACATCTCGAGCATCTGGACCGGACGCCGTTTCTCTGGCTCAGTGACACCGTTTGGGGATCGTTGGCCGCCAAACCTGAGGAATGGAACTACTACGCTCAGGTGCGCGCGTATCAGAAATTCAGCGTGGCCCAATGGGCCGCCGCGCCGGGCCGCGATCTCAAGGGCCGCGCGCCGTGGTCCGGCGCCAAAAGAATCTCGATCAATCCCGAGTATTTCAAACAACTGGATGCCCGCGTGGAGCTGCTGAATCGCGCGGGCTTGCTGAGTGCCATCGCGCCGCTCCGGGAAGGCCCGGCTTCCAACCCCGCTGACGCCCTGCCCGAAGATCAGGCGATTCTTTTACTCCGTTATATGGTGGCGCGCTGGGGGGCGAATGACGTTGCCTGGATAATGCCATGCGAAGGCGATGCCCCCGGCCGCAACGAGGAGCGCTGCAAACGAATTGGCCGCGCGGTGTTTGGCGGGGGCTCGCACGCGCCGGTGATCCTGGACCCCGGCGAAACCTACTGGGTGCTGGATGAGTTCCGGCGCGAGCCCTGGGTTGATCTGTTCGGCTACGAGAGCGGGCAGGGCATGACGGAAGACACGATGCAGTGGATGGTCGCCGGGCCGGTGACGCGCGATTGGATGAAGGAGCCGCATCGCCCGATTGTCAATCTCGCGGCGCCATTCGAAAACGAGCGGGCGTCCCAATCGCCACACCGCGCGACCGCGTTCGAAGTCCGGCGCGCGATTTATTGGAGCCTGCTCAACGCCCCTTCCGCCGGCGTCGGCTACGGCAGTTACGGAGTTTGGAATTGGGTGGCTGACAACGCGTTTACCGCCAAACCGGTCAGCTATAATGCCCTGCCCATGTGGCAAAAATGCCTGTTTCTGCCCGCGGCCAAACAAATGGCCGGCGTGGTTGCGGTGTTTGGCGGAATCGATTTCTGGCGGTTGCGACCCGCGCCGGACCTGGTCGCCAGTCAACCCGGCCTGGCTTCGCCCGGGCGTCATGTGGCCGCCGCCCGTACGGAAGCCGGGGACCTGGCGCTTGTTTACGTCCCGCAGGAGAAAACGGTTGAGCTGGCTTCGGACGCTCTCCCGCCTTTGCCCGCCGCCGTTTGGATCAACGCCCGTACCGGAGAGCGCGCTCAGGCCCGAGCCGCCGTCCGCGCCAAAACGTGCCAATTCCCCACACCCGGCGAAGGCGACTGGGTGCTATGGCTGACTTCCACGGCTCCGCCAAAGCCGCCACCCGGAAAACTCAACCCGCCAATCGCGCGCAACCAATCGCTCTCGACGCGCTGAAGCAGACGCGAATTTACCCGAATTGACGCGAACACCCGGGCAAAACAGGTCTGTTTACTTTGTTTTGCCCTGTTTCGCCTTGTTTCGACCAGCAGGCGGAACGCGCCGCCGAAGTCTTGCGATCCGGATCATTCGTTCCGTCGCCTGACGCTGCGCCCGGCGACGGTGACGGCGCAGCGCGCCATCCCTACCAAAGCCACGGTAACAATGTTGAGAAGCACCCCCGCGGTAACTGGCGGCGATTTCCTGTTGACTCCTCCGTAATTTCAACCCACAGTCCTTCGAAGTGATGACCCACACCATGCCGGCTTCGAAGTTCTGGTCTTCCGCGATGGCGGAAGGGCAGGCTCCGTGCACCCGCGTTTACCGACGCGGCGTTAAGGCGAAAGCCACGCACAGCCGGCAGGAGGGACGAAGCTAGATACAATTTACTAAAATCGTTTTCACCCCGCCGGCTCAAAAAGTCGGCGGGGTTTTTGTTTTCCAATGCAACAGAATCAAACCAGTTTGTGGGCCAGGCTGTCGGCGTTTCCGCGCCCGGTCTGGATCCTCTTCTTCGGCACGTTCCTGAACAAATTCGGCACGTTCGTAATTCCGTTCCTCGCGCTGTACATGACCCGCCAGGGATACTCCACCGCGCAGGCTGGCATCGCCATGGGGGCGTATGGCGCGGGAAATTTTCTGGCTTCCGGGTTGGGCGGCCATCTGGCCGACGTGCTGGGACGGCGCAAAACGATTGTGGTCTCGATGTTCTCCGGGGCGCTGACGATGATGCTGCTTTCCCAGGCCCGCAGTTTCCCGGCCATTGTGCTGCTGACTGGCCTCGCAGGGCTGGCGGGCGAATTCTACCGTCCGGCCAGCAGCGCATTGCTCGCCGACCTGGTGCCGCCCGGCCAGCGCGTGACGGCGTATTCGGGTTATCGCATGGCATTCAACGCAGGCTGGGCCTTCGGTCCGGCGACCGCGGGATTCCTGGCGGGCCATTCATATTTTTGGTTGTTTGCAGGCGATGCCGCGACCTCGGTGCTGTTTGGCATCGTGGCGTGGGTTGCGCTGCCGCATGGAGTTCGCACGACAAAATCGCAGGCCGGCTGGCGTCCCGCGCTGAGGGCGGTCTCGCGCGACCACCGGTTTCTGCGGATGCTCGCGGCTTCCGGAACCATGACGCTGGTGTTCATGCAAATGGCTTCGACGTTCGGATTGTATGTCACGGGCAACGGATTTTCTCCGGCGACGTACGGCGCTTTAATTTCGTTTAACGGAGTGTTGGTGGTGCTATGTGAACTGCCGCTGACCACGATTACCCAGCGTTTTCCCCCGCGGCGGATTCTGGCCGCGGGCTTCCTCCTCGTCGGGGCGGGTTTCGCGGCCAATGCGTTCGCGCACACGATCCCGGTATTCGTGCTGGTGGTCTTCATTTTCACCCTCGGAGAAATGACCAGTGCGCCCGTCTCAGCGGCGTATGTCGCGGATCTTGCGCCAGTGGAATTGCGCGGGCGTTACATGGGCGTGATGGGCTTTTCATCCGCACTGGCCGTGGTAGCCGGGCCGGGATTGGGCATGGCTTTGCTCGCGCGGAATCCAACCGCTCTTTGGGCATTGTGCGGCGGCTTGGGCTGCCTGGCCGCGACCATTATCTCCAGCGGCAAGGATTAGGACTCTTAAAGCACTTTGTCGATTGTTTCAGTCGGGGTTCGACAAAGTTCGCGACAAAGGATTCGACAAGGTGACGGGGCTGCACGTTACAATCCTCTCGTCCGACACGAACAAACCTGAATCGCACAGTGGAAGGATTGACATGCAGATAAGCAAACGAGATTATTTCGCGGCCCAGGCACTGACGGGATTGCTGTCGCGGGGCGAGCCCCTATCCCACGAGGCAATGGCGGCGGAAGCGTTTCTTCACGCCGACGCCATGCTGAAATTGTCCAAAACGCTAATGGACCCGGTGGAAATCGACCCCGAGCAAATTGGGAAACGCGATAAGGCCGAGGCGGAGGAATAACCACCAAACTCCAATTCCAAGCACCAGAAACTTCCAAGTCCGAACCACGGAAAGATGCGACAGGTCGCCCGTGTGCAAAATGAAATCCGTGCCGTTGCCGCCTCAGCAGTGCCAACGGCGCGTTTCATACCAGCCCAGGCCAGCGCATGGGTATCCTGCTTATTCAAGAAAGGCGCGTCAGACGCCGTAATAAGTTCTTTATTCAAAACCGCCGTTTGCAGGCGTAAACACCTGACGCGCAAACACTAACGCGCAGTCCAGCCCAGTGAAGAAACCGTAAGAGGCGACGTCAACTCTTACGTATGAAAAAATTAATTCTTCTTGGTTTGGTTGCGGTTGGCGTCAGCGCGGCAACGACGGCGCGTGCAGGTGGCTTCTCCATCAATATTGCGATTGGGCGTCCCTGTCCGCCGATTTTCGTGCCCGCCGCTCCGGCAATAGTTGTGCCTCCGCCAGTTGGCTTCGTAAGTTGCGAACGCCCGGTGGTGATTCGGGATTGCGACCGTGATGAGCGCTTCCGCGCTCAACAGCGGCGGGAGCAATTGGAGCGTGAACGATGTGAACGTGAGCGGCGGGAGCGGGAGCGCTGCGAGCGGGAACGGCATGCCGGATTCGGTTATTGGCGCTGAAGCGGGAGAGCGGTTGTAGTGACGGCGGCTTCCCCGCCGTCACTTGGTCAGTACTTCGCCACCTGCCGAACCATGCCGCCGTCGATGTAATACGTGCTGCCAGTCACGTAATCGGCCTCGGAACTGGCCAGGAAAACCGCGAGTCCGGCCACTTCCTCGGGTTTGCCAAAGCGTCGGAGCGGAATTTCCTCCAGCGAGTTCTTCACCGCCTCGGGATCCTTGAGAGTGGACTCGTTGATCGGAGTGACAATGAAACCGGGCGCGATGTTGTTGGCGGTGATTTTAAGCGGAGCCAGGTCCACCGACAGGTTCCGCATCAACATTCGCAAGCCGCCTTTCGAAGCGCAATAAGGCGTGTGGTCCGGAAGATTCACATCCTCATGGATCGATGAGATATAAATGAGTTTGCCGCCCTGACCCTGCTTTGCCATCTGCCGCGCCGCAATCTGACTCGCAAGGAATGCACCATACAAATTAACCGAGAGAATGCGGTTCCAGTCCTCGTCGGTGACCTCCAGGAACGACCGCTTGATTTCAATGCCCGCATTGCTCACGAGAATGTCGAGCCGGCCGAATTTGTTCACCACCTCCTGGACCATCTGCTCAACGTCCGGGCGGCGCGAGACATCCCCCGC
Source organism: Verrucomicrobiota bacterium (assembly GCA_021325145.1). Classification (GTDB taxonomy): domain Bacteria; phylum Verrucomicrobiota; class Verrucomicrobiia; order Limisphaerales; family Pedosphaeraceae; genus JAJPHR01. The sequence continues at coordinate 17,437 of JAJPHR010000099.1, forward strand.
GACAGGGATGACGTTTGGACCCAGCTTTGCCGCTCGTGCCGCCGCCGATTTGGGATTAAGCTTTCCGCCGATGCGATAATTCATTCCCACCGAAGCGCCCTCGGCGGCGAATCTTTCCACGATGCTCAGACCAATACCGCTGCTTGCGCCGGTCACCAGCGCGACCTTGTCTTTCAATCTCATACGCAACCTCCTTCGTTGCTAATACTATAGCACAACCATCGTTTTCAATCGTCCTTTAACGTTCGGAGGAAGGCAACGAGTGACCGCGTTTCGGTATCATTGAGCTTGGCGCTGAACCTTGGCATTTCACCCTTTTTGCCATTTTGAATGATCGCGATAATCCGCTCGTCGGACTTCGTCAAGCCGTGCAAATCCGGTCCTTCATCACCCCGGGCATCGGCGCCGTGACAATGAGCGCAATTGAGCATGAACAATTTGTAGCCCTGGTTCGCCGGCGTGCCGGGAGGTGGGATTACCAAGGCTTCATTTGTGCCGGACGCCGCGGTTGGCCGGACTTGGAACAGTTCGCCCGCGGCCAAAGCAACGCCGATCGCCGCCAACCCCGAAGCAGTCGCCAGGATTATTCCTTTGAGTCTGGGAGACAGTGTCATGACAATCCTTTATTCCTTATTTGCCGAGAAGCATTTCGCCTCCCCAATAACCGGCGGTCATCATGGCCACGACGGTGAGAGTGGCCAGCGCGAGATAACCGCCGCCTACGCGCCGCGCTGCGCGTCTACGCACCAGCCACCTCCAGACGGCGAGTCCAATCATGAGCCCGAACGCCGGCCACACAAAATAATGGTGCATGGCCAGCGCGCCCGTTCCCAGGAGCGTGCCCTGGCTCAACGCCAGTCCGGAAAGCACGGCCACGGGAGATGCCGCTGCCGCGAGGAGCAGGGAATAGAACCCAACGGCGCTGAATTCCTCGCGGTGGACTTCGTTGGGCCACCAGAATCCGGCGTGGTCGAAGGCGACCGACACCATCAGCAAAGCGATGGGGAAGTGTGTCGCGCCGCCGTGCATGCGCGCCCAGAGAGTCTGGTTCATAAACAACGTGGAATTGGTTTTAGCCGAGCTTTGCGTCCACGACCGCAAGGCTGTGGCTGGTCTCGACGTAATTCACTTCGGTTATGCCCAGCACGGTCGGAAGAATTTCCGGGGCGACTTTCATCGGGCCGGGCTTGGGCGCCGCGCCCGGTTTGGGCTGCGGAAAAGCCGTGGATGTGGCGGTGTGGAAGGTCACGTTGCCTTCGACTTTTTTGAATGTCTGATGAATGTGGCCGTTCAACACGGTGACCGAGCCGAAGCGTTTCAAATAACCCAGCGCCTGTTCGGCGTCCTGAGTGCCCCAACCCCATTGGGGATAAATGGACCACAGCGGCACGTGGGCAAACACCACGATCGGGGTGCTGCTGGAAAGGCCGCTTACATCGTCCTTCAGCCAGGCGAGTTGATCCTCGCCCAGCATGCCCAGCGCCCCCTCGGCGATATTCATCACGTTGACCAGGCCAATGAAGTGAACGCCGCGCTGGTCGAAGCTGAACCAGCCGCTGCCCTTCGTGCCTTTGCCGTAACGCGCTCGATATTCCTTGCCGGTGTCGCTGATCACATCGTGCTCACCGGGCACATAAAAAACTTGTCCGGCCCTGGCGGTCTTGAGCAGTTGGTCCAGCGTGTCGAATTCTCCCGGCTCGGAAAGATGCGACAAGTCGCCCGTGTGCAAAATGAAATCCGGCGCGGTGGGCAGGGCGTTGATTTTTGCGATGGCCTGCTTGAGCGTGCCGACCACGTCAGTATTGGCTGGCTTGTTGAAGCCGATGTGGCTGTCGCTGATCTGGACGAAGCTGAAATCGCCCATGGCCTTCATGGGGGGTTCCGCTGCGCCCGCGCTGGCCGGGCCAAGAATTCTTGAGCCCAGCACGCCGCCGCTTACGGTCCATAACATTCCCGTGCCGGCCCAGGCCATGCATTTCAAAAAGCCCCGCCGGTCAACGCCGTCGTGAGCCGTATCATGGTCGAGGTGTTCAGCTTCCGCTGATAGTTGCCGAACTTCCGTTATTTTGTGTGGTTTATGTTTCATCAGTTTTAATTTTGGTTTATTCGATTGGATTGGTTTGCCGGTCCGTTTTCCAGACTGGACGGGGTTCGGTTTTATTCCCGGCGCAAGCTGGCGTATTTCCGGAGTGAATTTCTCGGCAGTCCAGGCCGCGCATCGGATGGTCGTTTTCATACGAGAGACATCTATCTGTTAATCCCGACCGTGCCGGAGCCGGGTTTATTCCAGCCGCCGGTCGGAAATCTTTTCGGGAATAAAAACGAAAGAAGATTGGTCTTGCTAAATGGTGGGACGGGTAACAAATAGTCCCGGTGGACGATCGCGAACGATTGAAATTATTTGAGCAAGCGGTGCTGCCGCACCTGGATGCGGCCTACAATCTGGCCCGCTGGCTCGCTGGCAACGACCACGACGCGCAGGACGTGGCGCAGGAAGCGAGCTTGCGCGCGTTCAGGTTCTTTGGAAACTTTCGCGGCGAAAACGCGCGGGCCTGGCTGCTCACCATCGTGCGAAACACTTTTTACACCTGGCTGCGCAAAAACCGGCCGCCGGAAAACACCGTTGAAATCGATGATGAAACCCTGGCCATTGAAGACGCTTCGGCGAACACGGAAGCACTTAACCCGCAGTTTGCCGACGCCGATGTGGTGCGCCGCGCCATTGCCGAATTACCGGTGGAGTTTCGGGAGGTCGTCATTTTGCGCGAGATGGAAGGATTCAGTTACAAAGAAATTGCCGATCTGGCGGACGTGCCCATCGGCACGGTCATGTCACGCCTGGCGCGCGCGCGCAAGCTGCTGCAAAAGCAGCTTGCCGCCGAATTCAATCGCGGAGCTCAACCATGAACTGTCAACAAGCCAAACCGCTCATTGATCCCTATGCCGACGGTGAATTGGAAGCCGCGGCGACACTGGAGCTGGAACGGCACATTCACGATTGCCCAGCATGCGCGCGTGCCTGGCGCAACTTGCAAAGCCTGAAAAAGACGCTCAAACAGGATTCGCTTTATTTCAACGCGCCAATGGATCTGCGCCGAAAAGTGAAGGCTGAATTGCATTCCCCATTGGGAACGAAGTCCCGCTGGAGCCTGCCGAACTGGAACTGGTTGACTGGCGTGACCACCGGCCTAGCCACCGCATGTTTGGCGCTGCTATTGACCCTGATGCTGCTCCGTCCTTCGGCGCAGCAACAGCTCACCGATGAGATCGTTTCCAGCCACATCCGTTCGCTGATGGCCAACCACGCCCTGGACGTGGTGTCCACGGACCAGCACACAGTCAAACCGTATTTCAATGGCAAGCTCGACTTCTCGCCGCCGGTTAAAGATCTGGCAGCCCAGGACTTCCCGCTCATCGGCGGCAGGCTGGACTATCTCGACGGGCGCAGCGTGGCGGCAGTGGTTTTTCAACACCGCAAACACATCATCAATCTGTTCGTTTGGCCCGCCAAGGAAGCCGACTCACAACCTGCCATGCTGGCGTCGAGGCAGGGTTACCATGTGATCCATTGGTCCGAAGCCGGGATGACCTTTTGGGCAGTCTCAGATCTCAACGAGAAAGAACTGATGGAATTTGCTCGAGATCTCACGGGTGGAGGAAACTAAGAGCTTATCTCGGCAGGGCGCGTCACTCCGTGCGCGCCGCCGGCGGGCAGAGGACTGACCGCGCTACCGAGACAGGTTCCAAGTCGTTAATCCGCCATCGGGAAACCGGACGGCTGGGTCTCAAGCCCGGTAGTCCGAGACCGGTTAGGCGATGACCGGCCTCACCAGCCAGTCCTGCGACGTTCGACGCAGTCGGACATCCATTTCAGATACCGCGCATTCCCGGCATTCAGCGGCAGGACCAGAAACTCCGGAGTATCGTAAGGATGCTTGGAAAGGATGAGCTCTTCGAGAGCGGCAATGTTGGCACGCGTCGTTTTCATCAGAAGCAGAACCTCAGCCGCGGATTCAATCTTTCCCTGCCAGCGATAGTGCGACTCGAGTTTTGGGATGAGGTTTGCGCAGGCAATCAGCTGGGCGTGCAATGCGGCCCTGGCCAGCTTGCGCGCCGTCTTCAGGTCTGGTGCCGTGACCAAAACCAATGAAAATCTTCCGGCAGTTTTCATGCTGTAGAGAAACTTTCCTCCGTTGAGGCCTTTCGCGCAACAGTATTTCTTTTCGGGTTTGACTGGCCGATTCATTTGTTCAAGCATTTCGAGTCATGGCCGAAAGCATTTCGAAGCGCTGCGCTCTCATTGGGACAATGCTGCTCCTGCCGCTATTTTGCGTTGGAGCGGAAACGCACCTTTCGCCGCCGTCGGCCGAAACGGACAACAGCCAACTCTCGCTCGTGCAGGTCGCGCAGTTGCTGGGATCGGACGATTTGCCATCGCGGATGACAGCGGCAGGCGTCGCCGCGAGGCACCCGGAATGGTCCTCGGAATTGGACGAACCACTCCGGAAACTGGCATTCGATTCCAAGCAGCCCAACGCGCTTCGAGTCGCGGCTATTGCCGCGCTTGCGCCTCGTTTGTTTCCGGTGGATCCGCACTTGCTTGAGTTGGTGCGCAGCAACCTGACGTTGCCGAATCCACCCATGGAGCGGCTCAATGCGGCGCGGACGCTGGCCAGCTTGCGTCTCTCGGATATGCAAATGTTGTCCGTGGCCAAAAGCGTGGGGGAGGCCGATGCGCTGGTTCTGCCGACATTACTGCGCTCGTTTTTGCACACCTCCAACGACGCCGCTGGCTTGTCCCTGGTGATCGCGTTGGGCAAGACGCCGGCCGCGTCGAGTTTGTCGCCGGACGAAGCGGGGCGTGTGCTCAGCCATTTTTCCGTCGGCGTGCGCACTGCCGCCAAACAGATGTTGGAGCCACTGGGCGTGGATTTGGAAAAGCGGCAAAAACATCTCGAAGAGCTGGCGCCACTGCTCGAAGGCGGCGATCCCAGTCGCGGCAGGGGGGTGTTTTTTGGCAAGAAAGCAGCCTGTTCTACGTGTCACAACGTTAGCGGCAGCGGGCCGAATGGATTAATGGGACCGAATCTGAGCCAGGTTGGAAAAGTCCACAACGGGCCCAAACTCCTCGAATCGATCATTTATCCCAGCGCCGGCAGCATGCCGGACTTTGAATCGTTCCAGGTCGAGACGACAGACGGCCAAAATTACTCGGGCGTGATTATTCGCCAAACACTCGACGTCATCTGGCTTCGCGCGAACGATCTGGCGGAAAACAAGATCGAAACCAAACGGATCAAAACCATGGCGGAATCCTCCGTTCCCATCATGCCCAAAGGCATCGAGGAGAAACTCACGAAGGATGAACTGCGTGATTTGTTGGCGTATTTGAAATCCTTAAAGTGAAGGAAAACCACCACCAACAGCTTCTCTTTTATCTTTCTGCGTTCAGCTTTTTGCCTATCATCCGGGAGAATCTTAAACACGATTTATGCGCGTATTGATTGCGACGATTACGGCGGGGGGCGGGCATTTGCAGGCGGCGGCGGCGCTGGATGAGGCATGGCGCGCGTTGCGGCCGCGTGATGTCGTGGAACGGGTGGATCTGCAAAACTTTTTTTCACCGCTTCACAAAAAGGTCCACGCGGATGGGTACGTCAAATTGGTGGAGCACGCGCCCGAGTTGTGGGCGTTGCTGTTCAAAAAGACCGACAATCCGAAATTGGTGCGGCGTCTGACCAAGCTGCGGCGCGCCTTTCCGCCCCAGAGCACGCGGCGGATCATCAAACACTGGAAACAATTCAAGCCGGACGTGGTCTTTTGCACGCACTATTTGCCGGTCGAAATCCTCGGCAAGGCAAAGCCGGAATGGGAAGACAAGGCGCCGCTCGCGGTTTGTGTTGTAACTGATTTCGAGGCCCACGCGCTTTGGATGGGCGAAGCGGTGGATCTCTATTGCGTGGCGGCCGAAGAGACCAAGGCCCGGTTGGTCGCGCGCGGCGCCCTCCCGGAGAATGTGCTTCCGACGGGCATTCCCATTTCTGCGAAGTTTGCCAACGCGCCGGATGCTGCCGCCGTACGCAAGCGTTATGGTTTGCGCGACGACCTTCCGATTCTCCTGGTCCTTGGCGGTGGTTTCGGCATGGGGCCGGTGGCGGAGATTCTGCGGGAACTGGACAATGTGGAGCAGCCCTTTCAAACTTTGGTTGTCGCCGGCAGAAATGAGGAACTGCGCCGCGAACTTGCCGTCCAGGACCATCGGCATCCAACCCACGTCCTCGGCTTCGTCACCAATATGCACGAGTTGATGTGCGTCTCCGACCTCATCATCACGAAGCCCGGCGGGCTCACCACTTCGGAGGCGCTGGCCATGGGCAAGCCATTGTTCATTCTGGATCCGATTCCCGGACAGGAAGCCGCGAACAGCGACTTTCTCCTGGAACACGGAGCCGCCGCGAAAGCCAATCGGGTGGAGGATTTGCCGTTTCGTTTGGGGCAATTGTTGAGTTCGAAAAAACTCAGGGAAATGGCCGCCAACGCAAAGGCGTTGGGCCGGCCCGCAGCCGCGCCGGCAATCTGTCGCGCGGCGCTGGAACGCATTGAGGCCCTGGGTGGCAAGCGCGGATCTGCTGATCGACAGGAGAACTCGCGTTGAGCCGCGTTTTGTTTCGATTAGCGAATTGCAATTGCAAATCCGTCGCAAACTGGTGCAGTAGCATTAATCTCAAAATGAAAAGCTCCGTGCTGAAACTGTGCGTATGGGCTGCGATGGCGCTGGTCTGGCTGATAGGCGCGGCGGGTTCCCCGACTGCCGTGAAGCCCAACATTCTTTACATTCTCTGCGACGATCTCGGTTACGGCGACGTTAAATATTTTAATCCGGACGGTAAACTGGCCACGCCAAATCTCGACCGGCTCGCAACCCAGGGCATGAGTTTCACCGAAGCGCATTCCAGTTCCGCGGTTTGCAGCCCGACGCGTTACGGCATCCTCACCGGGCGTTACAACTGGCGGTCGCGCTTGCAAAAGGGCGTGCTGGAAGGATTCAGCCCGCGGCTGATCGAGCCCGGGCGGCTCACGGTTCCCGCAATGTTGCAGCAGCAGGGCTACGCCACCGCGTGCATGGGCAAATGGCATCTCGGGATGGACTGGCCGCTCAAACGAGGCGGCATCGCCCGCACTTATGATGACGGCTGGAAAGTAGATTACGAGAAACCAATTCGAAACGGCCCGAACAGCATTGGATTTGACGAGTTTTTCGGCATCAGCGCCTCGCTGGACATGCCGCCGTTCGTGTTCATCGAGAACGACAAGGTGACGAAAGCGCCAACGACAGAAAAGAAATGGGTTCGCAAAGGGCCGGCGGCGGCGGATTTTGAAGCGATCGATGTGCTTCCAACATTGACGCATAAGGCGGTCGAGTACCTTGAAAAACGCGGCTCGGCGGCGACTCGCGAACAGCCGTTCTTTCTTTATCTGGCGCTGAATTCGCCGCATACGCCGATCCTGCCCACAAAAGATTGGGCCGGCAAAAGCGGCATCAATGCCTATGGTGATTTCGTAATGCAGACCGACGATGCCATCGGCCAGGTGCTGGCGGCATTGGACAAGTCGGGACTCGCCGAGAATACGCTGGTCATATTCACCAGCGACAACGGTTGTTCTCCCGCTGCCAATTTCCCCCAGCTATTGAGCAAAGGGCACAACCCGAGCTACAAGTTCCGCGGTCAAAAAGCTGACATATATGATGGTGGCCATCATATACCGTTCATCGTCCGCTGGCCGGGACACGTGAAGCCAGGATCCTTCAGCGACCAGATCACCTGCCTGACCGACCTCATGGCCACGGTGGCGGCGATCGTGGGGGTGAAGCTGCCGGATGGGGCAGGGGAGGACAGTGTCAGCATCCTTCCCGCGCTCGAAGGAGCGGTCACCGCACCGTTGCGCGAAGCGATCGTCCACCATTCCATTGACGGCTCATTCTCAATCCGGCAGGGAAACTGGAAGTTGGAGTTGTGTCCCGGTTCGGGAGGGTGGAGCGCTCCCACGCCAAAGACCGACACCACCGCATTGCCGGCCATCCAGCTCTATGATCTTTCTGAAGACATCGGCGAGAAAAAGAATGTCCAGGATCAACATCCCGAAATTGTCGCACGGCTGACCAAGCTCCTCGATAAGTACGTCGCCGACGGACGCAGCACCCCTGGCGCGCAGCAGAAAAACACAGTAAAGGTCGATATCTGGAAGGCGGGTCGTTTGGCGCACCAACCGAAACCCGCCGACCCCGGGACCGAGATGAAGGATTAGCCTCGTGCTGACGATTGGCATCCGTGTGGGCAACTTTCGAGTTCAGACATGAACAAGCCAGGGCTTTATCCGTTGATGAAATGGGTCGTCGGGCTTGCGCTCGGGTTTTATTTTC
>JAJPHR010000064.1 GCA_021325145.1 Verrucomicrobiota bacterium
ACTCCCTCACCCAGACCGGCCGGGTGGATTCACCCCTGACCATCACCATCGTGCCCGAACCCCCCACCAACGCCGTCACCCGCACCATCGCCGGCAACTCGTTCTTCCAAGACTTCATTGACGTCCCGACAGATGCCACGAACCTGACTATTTCTGTCAGCATCTCCGCTGCAACGCCTACGCCAGTGCAGTTGTATGTCCGCCGGGGGGACTTTCCCACCTTCAGCCTCTTTGACAAGACAACGCAGATCAATCCGCCCGGCGGTTCGCTCTCGATCACCAAGTACGACAGTCCGCCTTTAAATCCAGGTCGGTGGTTCATCTTGGTATATAACCCCAGCCCAACACCGGTAACTGTGACTATTGTCAAAACTCTCGGCTTGGATTTGACCCCTCTGGCACCTTACCAGTTCCTTTCTGCGGGGGATGAACTGATCGGCGATGATGCGGTGACGTACTCAACCAATTTTGTAGGAATTGACAGCCGGGTGGTGAGCGCCGAGGTCGGCGTGCGCATTGATCATCCCCGGGCGTCCGATCTGGTGCTGACCCTGATCAGTCCGCAAGGGACAAGGGTACTGCTGGCGGAGAACCGGGGCGGCTTGAGCACCAACGGCTACGGTTCGGGATACAATACGACCAACGGGTTTCCGGTGTTTACGGCGGGCGATGCTTCGGCAGAAACCAACGTGCTTAATACAGGCGTCAACCAAGGCACGCTCATCATTACGTACGATTTCTTTTTCGTGCCGGACACGATGCATGTTTACTACGACGGGGTGAAGATTTTTGATTCGGGTCTGATCAACGGCAGCGGCACCTTCACGGTTGATTACGGCCCGGGCATCTCGACGAACGTGGTGATCATCATGAACGAAGGCGGCAATCCGCAAGAGACAGAGTGGGACTACACCGTGACCTCCATCACACGGCACATCGTTTATGCAACCTTTAGCGAAGATACTAATACAGCCAAAATCCCGATTAAATTTGTCACGCCGCCTTTTGGGACCAACGTCTCCAGCACCAGTTTCCTAAGCAGCGATTTTGAAACGGCGGTGGCGGGAGACTATGTGGCACCCACAACGGTTGAGGGTTGGAATGTATTCTCCAATAAAGTGACGGTGATCAACGACCCCACTTTGGCAAATACGGGAAATAACTTGCTGGCGCTACGTAATGGACGCATAGCGCGCACCCTGCCGACACAAGCGGGCGGTATCTACGAACTAAGTTATGCCTATCGACAAAGCCCGCCAATGCAAGGCTTGATTGCATGGTGGCCGGCGGAAGGGAATTATGTGGACATCATCGGGGGTCACAACGGCACACCGCAGGCAGGCGTGAGTTTTGGGGCTGGGGAAGTGGGTCAGGCGTTCAGTTTCAACGGGTTTTCGGTTATTCAGGTGCCGGACTCGCCGAACCTCAACTTTGCGCCGCATGCGCAGCTAAGCATCGAATTTTGGGCCTACCGGATAGGAACAGGGCAAAGAGCGCATTTTATAGGAAAGCGCGTAGCGTGCGATGTCACCCAGTTCAATTACCAGATGGCCTGGGATGAAGTTAGTGGCCTGCAATTCAACGCCAGCACCCCCAGCGGCGCCAATACGGATGGGGCTTTCACGCACGTGCAGATGCCAATAGGCGTATGGATGCACCTGGCGGGAACATTCGATGGCAATACGTTCCGATTTTACATAAATGGTGTTCTTAGTGCAACTGGCGCTGGCGTGCTTGGGCCGATCAATTCCCAGCCCTTGACGATTGGCGACACTTCGCCGGGCTGCGAGGCCTTTCAAGGGCTGATTGATGAAATGGCGATGTTTAATCGCGCTCTTACGGCGACCGAGATTCAGGAGATTTATGCTGTCGGCCATTTGGGCAAATGCGGCCTGCTCAAACCTCCAAGCGTCTGTATGCCGGAGGCAAATGTCCTGTTGGGCGGGTTCAGTACTAACGCGTTAGCGGGCGTTGACACCTGGCGGACAAACCACACGCTTTTCACGGCTCAGCAAACCGGCACACCACTGGAAATCGATTCAACTAACAGTCCTTCGGGCATGCTGTTTGATTCGTTCGTCTTGAGCGGAGTGGTTAGTGGGAACAACTACTTCCTGCCCGAGGATTCGCTGGCCCAAATTGTGGGCGAGCGTTCGCAGGGTGAATGGCTGTTGGAAGTGTTGGACAACCGCGCCGGACCTCCCGCCCGTATCGCTCCGACCCTGGTAAGCTGGCAACTGAGCCTGAACCTCGACACCATTGTGCCCTTTGCCATTCCGTTGTCGCATGCAATCCCAAACACCAACACGGTCAATCCGTTCGAGATCCGATATTACGAAGTGGATGTGCCAGCCTGGGCGAACGCTGCCACGAATATCCTGGTCGCCAGTGGCAACGTGGATCTGCTATTCAATCAGAATGTGCTGCCCGGAACCAACGCATCTGATGTTCTGTTGTTGGGACCGACAATGGCCGGTGTAGCAACCCTTCGCACGAATTCGGGAAGTCCGCGGCTGGTACCCGCCCAACGATACTATTTGGGTATTACCAACCTCACTTCCTCGACCGTCAATTTCACGATCGAAGTGAGCTTCGATATCACAACCCTGACGAACGGGCTGGCACTAACCAACACGTTAGGAACCGGCAATGTCCCGCGCTATTACCAGTATGACGTTTCCAGCAATGGAGTGGCGGCGCTTTTTGAACTCTTTAATCTCAATGGGAATGTGGATCTTGTGGTCTCCAGAGGACCGCCTTTGCCAGATCTTGTCACGCACGCTTACATCAGCGATAATCCTGGTACCAATAACGAGGCTTTACTGGTGGTAACCAATTCCACGCCGGTCGCATTAGATGCAGGGCGATGGTACTTGGGTGTATTCAACCAAGACATCAACCCGGTTACGTACGCCGTCCGGGCTACGGAGTTCCCCCCGCCCACCATTATCACTTTGACCAATGGAATCCCATTCCAATATCATTCCGCTTCGGGTTTAGTACCAACGAACTTCTTCCGGTTTGTCGTAGATCATACCAACTCAGCAGCCTTGTTTGAACTGTACAGTCTCAGCGGCAATGCGGATTTGAACCTGCAGCGGGCCAGCCTTCCTTATGCCCCGCCCTATTTTGGTGCCAGCTTCTATCCGGGGACAAACACCGAACAGATCGTCATTCGAACGAATCTCTTGGGGACCAATATCAACGATCAATGGTTTCTGGCAGTACCCGACCAGGACCCGACAAATGTCACCTATACAATTCGTGCAGTGGTTTCAACCAACGGACTGCTGATCAGCGGTATCCCGATCAACTTGTCACTGACGCAGCAATCATTTGGTACAACGAATGTCCTGACCCTCAACTGGCCTTCGGTTCTGGGTGAAAGCTATGAAGTGGAAAGCTCGACAAATCTCGTCAATTGGACCGTGGTGACGACCATCACCAACGCCCCAGGCCCAACTGCGATTTATCCATTTCCTTCCGATATAACAGTGAACAGCGCACCCTGGATGTTCTTCCGTGTCCTCCAGATACCTTCGCCATGAACAATGGATCGCAAACTACAGATCCAGCTGATCCGGTGCCTTTTTTGCGTCGGTACTGTTGTTTTGCCTTTCTCGAAACAAAAACGTGTGCATTTCGCGCTTGCCATTCTCAGCACATCCAAGACAATAGTAGTTAGACGAATTTAACAACCATTGACTCTGAAGGAAAAATGAAACCTATGGCGCGGCCTTGTTGGAATCGGACCATTGAGAAGTGCAACGGCAGAAAGCTTTTTCCCGTTTGGCACTTTTTCGCGGCTGTTTTCCTGATGTTTCCTTTCGTGGTTCGTTCTCAGACCTGCACCAATGCTCCCCCAGGTCTGGTCGGTTGGTATCGCGCCGAAGGTAATGCCAATGACAGTGCCGGCACAGGGAACGGCACGTTTTTCAACCCCGCTTACGTAACGGGAGAGGTGGGTCAGGCGTTTAGTTTTAATGGCACCTCCAGTTTCATCCAGATCGTCGGCGATTCCGCGCTCAACTTTACTTCGAATGCCCCAATGTCGATCGAATTGTGGGCAAATCGCATCGGCTCGGCAACGACCATGCACCTGCTTGGGAAACGAGGCAGCGCTTGTGGCGCCATCCAATACCAAATTTCGCTCACTCCGGGGGCGGGCTTGGCATTCACTGCAGGAAATGGCTCGGTAGCGACCGGCTTCCAGATGCCCACAAATGTTTGGATGCACTTGGCGGTTACTTTCGACGGCACGAATTTTCTTTTTTATACCAACGGTGTTCTGGCCGCAAGCGGGACCGGGGATTTAGGAGCTCCGAACGGAGCTCCGGTTTACCTGGGCACGTCTTCGAGTTGCCCGGGTTTTGCTGGTTTGATTGACGAAGCATCATTTTACAATCGCGCACTATCAGTATCCGAGATTCAGGCAGTTTATAATGCCGGCAGTGTCGGCAAATGTCTTATCCCTCCTGCCATCACCGCTCAGCCTCAGAGCCAAACTGTGCCGGTGGGAACAAATGTTACCTTTACGGTAATTGCCGTTGGAGCTGCGCCTCTAAGTTATCAGTGGCGATTTGGTGGCACAAATCTGACAGGTGCGACGGGCACCAGTTTGACTCTCACCAATGTGCAATCTACCAATGTTGGCAATTATTCGGTTGTAATAACCAATGCCGGAGGTTCAGTTACAAGCTCCAATGCGCTACTTTCAATAGTCGGTTGTACTTCAACCCCCTTGGGCTTGATCTCGTGGTGGGCAGCCGAAGGCAATGCGAATGATAGGTTCGGCACCAACGATGGGACATTGGTCAATGGGGCGGGATTCGCTCCGGGCGAAGTAGGACAGGCATTCAGCGTGAATGGCAATGGCCAGTACATAAACATCCTCAGGTCTCCTGGTCTGGATGTCAGCAATCAGGTCACGATTGACTTCTGGATGAATTCTGATCCGAGCAACCCGATAGGTTCTGCCATCGAAGGGTTGGTCACCAGTGACTTCTACGGTATCGAAATGAACAGCACGCCAGGTCACGTAGGTCTAAACCTCTTTTTGAGTACCAATAGTGGAGGCTTCTGGCCGGGCACCTCGGACTTGAATGGTATTGGCATGACCTTCCCGGCTGGAGAATGGCATCATGTCGCCGGCACGTACGATGGCACTAATATGCAAATGTACCTGGATGGCCGCGCGTTTGGCAATCCGAGACCTTGGTCGGGTACGATCTCACCGATGTTCGTCAATAGTACCGTAACGATCGGTTCCGAGGACGGTCGCACGTCTTGTGGTTGCGGAGGACGTTACTTTCACGGCCTCATAGATGAGGTGGACATTTTCAACCGTGCCTTATCATCCAACGAGATCGCGGCTATTTACAATGCTGGTAGTTTTGGCAAGTGCCTGCCGCCGCCTTACTTCGTTGTCCAACCACAGAGCCAGACGGTTTTTGCAGGCGCTAATGTGACCTTCACGGCGACCGCTGTGGGTGCCAGCCCGTTAAAATACCAGTGGCAATTGGGTGGCACGAATATTACCGGAGCCACACAGACCACACTTGCTGTGACGAATGTGTTATCGACTAGCGGAGGTTATTCCGTAACCGTCAGCAATAGTCTCGGAACGATTACGAGTTCCAATGCCTTTCTCACGGTAATCCCTCCCGGTTGTACTCCAAATCCAGCCGGTATAATTGGCTGGTGGCGGGGGGAAAGCAACGCTGTTGATACAGCGGGGACAAATTCAGGAACCTTGCAAGGCGGAGTCAGCTTTACCGCAGGGGAAGTGGGGCATGCGTTCAGTTTTGATGGAAGTGGCTTTGTGCAGATTCCCACCGCGCCGAGCTTGAATTTTACGGGCACTTCTCCCATGACAGTCGAGCTTTGGGCATACACGACAGTTACCCAAACCTCATTCAGCTTTCTTGGCAAGCGAGACACAGGCTGCGGCCTCACTTGGGAATACCAAATGGCCTACGATCCGAACAATGGTTTGCATTTCAACAGCGACAGTGGCGGTCCGACTTACAGCGGCGGGGTCTTTACCCATCTGCCTTTCCCGCTTAATACGTGGATGCACTTGACGGCGACCTTTGATGGCAGCACTTTTCTGTTTTACACCAACGGAGTAGTGGCAGCCACGGGTACTGGCACCCTTGGCCCCCTCAACAACGCTCCCTTAATGCTGGGATCGTCCGGGGGCTGCGGCGTTCCCTTTGTTGGCTTGCTGGATGAAGTCACCCTCTATAACCGGGCGTTGTCGTCCTCCGAAATCCAGAGCATTTATTTGTCTGGATCATTCGGAAAATGCGGCCAGCCACCTCTAATAGCGGTTCAACCGCAAAACCAGGCTGCCCTAGTCGGACAGAGTGTTTCTCTCGCGGTCCTCGTAGATGGTTCAACGCCACTAGCCTATCAATGGAGCTTAAACGGCACGAATTTGGCCGGAGCAACCGCTTCATCACTATTGTTCACCAATGTCCAATTGGCTAACGCTGGCGTCTATTCGGCGACCATCTCGAATGCCTTTGGTTTCATAACTAGTTCAAACGCGTCATTGAGTGTGAATGTGCCAGTTTGTGACTCTGTAGTCAGCAATCTGATCAGTTGGTGGGCCGGCGAAGGCAATGCCAACGACAACATGGGGACGAACAGTGGTCTGCCACAAGGCGGCGTAGGTTTTACAGCGGGTGCAGTAGGCGAGGCGTTTAATTTCGATGGACTGAGCGGTAATGTGATCGTGCCTGACTCACCCAGCCTGCGCATAACCAATCAGTTGACCATCGAGGCCTGGATCAATACTCGCAGCACTAATAGCGATCGAGACATTGTCTCCAAGATGGGAGGTGTGGGAGGGAATAACGGCTATGAATTCTTTTTGTCCCGGAATTCTCTCCAGGGATTTTTCAACAGTCCCGGACAGGGATGGCCTTCAGCAACCATCAGTTGCCCCATTCCCATTACCCTCGGGGCTTGGAATCATGTGGCTTTTACGTACGATCACTCGGCAATGAAACTTTATTTCAACGGACAACCAATTGCAACGAACGCGATCGGACCTGCCACCATCAATTTCGCCACGTCCAATTTGCGCATTGGAGGTAATGAAAATAATCAGAACTATTTCGACGGGCAAATTGATGAGGCTGCGGTGTACAATCGAGCCTTAAACTCTGCCGAGATACAGGCGATTTATAATGCGGCCAGTGCCGGCAGGTGCATGATGGGGCCCTCGATTCAGGCACAGCCCCAGAGCCACACCGTGCCAGCCGGTGCTGATGCGAGTTTTAGTGTATCAGTTGCGGGTTCGAATCCTTTTGCGTATCAGTGGCAGCTCAACGGCACTAATCTTCCGGGTGCCACAGCTTCGTTACTGGCGCTGACCAATGTTCAACTGACTGCCGGTGGCATTTACTCGGTGTTCATCACAAATACAGGTGGCTTCGCTACCAGCTCGAATGCGTTCCTCGTTGTGACCAACCCGGTTTGCGTCTCGCCCTCCAACCTAGTTGCTTGGTGGTCGGGCGAGGGAAATGCAAATGACAATCTCGGAACGAATAGCGGGACATTATTCAATAACGTGACTTTTGGGGCTGGGAAGGTGGGACGCGCGTTCGGATTCGACGGAGTAAGTTCGTTTGTTCAGGTTCCGAACGCCCCCAGTCTGAACTTTGCTCCGACTTCTTCGATCACTGTCGAACTTTGGGCTTATCGTACCGGCGCTTTGACTACGCTAAACATTCTGGGCAAGCGAAGCGCGGGTTGTGGCGCCACGTGGAACTATCATATGGCCATGGATACGAACAACGGAGTGCACTTTAGCGGCGGCCCTTCAGTAGGTGCATTTACGCATGTATTGCTGCCAACCAATGATTGGATACATTTGGCGGGCACTTTCGACGGTGCCACGTTCCGTTTCTATACAAACGGGGTGCTTTTGGCCACGGGCAGCGGGACGCTGGGCCCTACCAACACACAGCCGTTAACAATTGGCACGTCGTCAAGCTGCCAGCCGTTCTCAGGTCTGCTGGACGAAGTGGCTATCTATAATCGCGCATTGCCTGCGGCAGAAATTCAGGGTATTTATGCCGCCCAAGCTCTCAGCAAGTGCCCTTTGCCTCCAGCTTTCGTGGCACAACCGCAAAGCAAGACAGTCAAGCCGGGCACAAACGTCACTTTCACTGCGGCAGCAACGGGGAGCAATCCACTCGGCTACCAGTGGCAGTTGAACGGTGGCGATCTGGCTGGCGCGACTAACTCTTCGTTGGTTTTGACGAATGTGCAGCCTTCCGATGCCGGCACTTACGCGGTCAGGGCATCAAACATATTGGCTTCGGTGACCAGTTCTAATGCGCTCTTGAAAGTCCAAGTCATTACTGTCTTGGGTAATGGCCAGATTTTGTCCAACGCACAATACACGTTCGGCAACCAGGTGATGATTCAACTGCAAAACTTTTTCACCAACGGGGACGTTTTCTACACGCTGGACGGTAGTACCCCGAGCTTTGCCTCGACCCCGTACGCGGGCCCATTCATACTGAACCAGGCTGCCACTCTGCAAGCGCTTGGTTACGACGCAAACTTTATCCAATCTGGATTATCTGATCCCATCAGCGTCACCATCGTTCCGACTTATACCCTGACGACTATCACTGCGGGTGGAGGAACCATTTCGCTTAACCCGACGAATTCGCCGTATCTGAGCAATTCAGTGGTGGGCCTGATGGCCACGCCTTCCAACGGTTGGTCGTTCCTGCAATGGGCGGGCGATGTCTCGGGGACAAACCTGACCAACAGCGTTTTGATGAACGGCAACAGATCGGTGCAGGCGCTGTTTGGCACGAGCTTGGGCACAGCGTCCTCTGCGGGAGGGTCGGTGTTGCGGTCGCCGTCGGCGGCGCTGTATCCGTTCGGGATGAGTGTGCAACTTAGTGCCTTGCCCCAAACGAACAACTATTTTGCACTGTGGGGCAATGCGGCCAGCGGCAATTTCAACCCGTTGTATTTTGTTTTGACCAACGCCAATCCGACCGTGTCGGCGCTCTTTGTGGCGCTGGGCAGCAATCAGGTTTCCCTTGCCGTCATTCCGGTGGGTCACGGTCGCGTTTCCGTGGTGCCGCAGGCCAATGTGTTTACCAACGGCCAAGCGGTCACGATTACCGCGACGCCCGAGACGAACCAGGTCTTCCTGGGTTGGAGCGGTGACGCCAGCGGCACGCAGAATCCGCTGACCATTTCGATGGGGCCAAGCAAAACGATCTACGCCAATTTTTCAAAGATCTACAACTTCGGCTTCACGCCGTTGACGGGGCTTGGCCTGAAGGCGGGTTTCCAACTCAATTTGACCGGTGAAATACCAGTCGCCTACCGCTTTGATGCCTCCACCAACCTGACTAACTGGCTGCCGCTGATTACGTTGACCAATTACACAGGAACGCTCCAATACAAGGACACCAACGCCACTAACTTCAACCTGCGCTTTTACCGTGGTGTGCCCTTGCCGTGACGTGAGGTTGGTTGGTGTGAGATTTACTTGATGAACGATGCTGGTGGTTGAGATGCGAGCATTGAGGGATTCACATGCCAGCCGTGCATACGCTCAAACTCGCTTCCGATGAGCGCCTCATAGCGGCATAGGCCACCTACTCGGAATCCGTAATTGGATCGACGTCCATGCTGCCCTCGGGTAACAGGGTTGTGACGTTTCTTTTTGAGCGGCATGCCACGGCAGTCCGTCGGAGCCGATCAAGATCATCTCGCTGCGGGTTTGCAGTGCCTGACCAAGCTCATTCAACCAGCCTTCGACCTGGTGCGGGTGTTTGAGTTCGCGGAGTGGTATGTCGAGCCGGTGTTCGGCCCACCATTAAGGGCGACGTTCTTTGATCGCCTGTAAAATATCCGTTATCACTTCCGCCTTCGGTTTCGCGCCGAGGCTGCCTTTGCCGTGGACGCGGACGCTCACGTTGCCGGCTTCCATGTCGCGGGGGCCGATGACGAGCATGGTGTGGACTTTGGCCTGCTCGGCTCGTTGGATTTTGCCGTTGATTTTGTCGGTGCCGAAGTCGGATTCGGCGCGAACCATGCTGGCGCGGAGTTCGTTCACGATCAGCTTCGCGTAATTCACCAGCGCCTCGTCGTCGCCGATGGTGAGGACGCGGACCTGTTCGGGCGCGAGCCAGAGCGGGAAGTTGCCGGCGTAATGCTCGATGAGGAAGCCGATGAATCGCTCGTGCGTGCCCAGCGGCGCGCGATGAATGCACAGCGGCGTCTTCTCGGTGTTGTCGCGGTCGCGATAGACCAAGCCGAAACGTTTCGGCACGGCGAAATCGACCTGGTTGGTCGCCAGGGTGAATTCGCGGCCAATCACGCTCCAGACTTGCACGTCGATCTTCGGGCCGTAGAACGCGGCTTCGTTCGGCACTTCGACGTAATTGATCTTCGAATCGATCAACGTCTGGCGGACGAGGTCCTCGGTTTTCTTCCAGAGTTCTGGTTCGTTGACGAACTTGGCGTTGTCGCCGGTGAGCCGCGAGGGATCGTGCGTGCTGAAACGCATGATGTATTTGTCAATGCCAAAAATCTTGAAATACTTGAGATACATTTCATTCACCGCGTTGAACTCGGCGGCGAATTGTTCCTCGGTGCAATAGATGTGTGCGTCGTTCATGTTGAGCGAGCGCACGCGCATGAGGCCGAAGAGTTCACCGGATTGTTCGTAGCGATAGCAGGTGCCGTATTCCGCCAGGCGCAACGGCAAGTCGCGATAACTGCGCGGCTCCGCCGCAAAAATGCGGTGGTGATGCGGACAGTTCATGGCTTTGAGGTAATAGTAAGTCGGCTGTGGCATCATTAACAAATTGCCGTGCTCAGTCTCAAATTCAGCTAGGAGGCTTGCGAGTCCTGGATCCAAGTTCCCTTCGTCTCGGATTTCACGAATTTTCTCAAGAAGAAATTTTTCTCTTTCTTGTCCAACCAAATCCGTGCGTTGAGTTGATCCTTCTCCTTCGGTAACGAGATTGTCCGCTTCAGCAAGAACCAAACTTTTCAATTTCTCCACTTTTTCACCCAACTGGTCGCGTTCGTCTCGCTTTTCAGGCTTGTTCTTTAGTTCGTCCAATTCCATAGGCGGAAACATTGATTCCGCATAAAGTATCGGCAGGTGGCCGCTGGTGAGATACATCTTTTCCTTCGCCAGATGTGGTGTGCGGACGCGTTGGTAACCCGCAGCGAATTCCGTTTCCTTCGCAAGCTTCTCCAGTTCTTCGATGATCGCGCCGCCTTTCGGCAGCCAGAGCGGCAGGCCGGGACCGGTGTAATCCGGGTCCATCGCGAAGATGCCCATTTCTTGCCCAATCTTGCGATGATCGCGTTTCTTCGCCTCCTCCAGCATGTTGAAGTAGGCCTCCATCTCGGTCTTGTTCTTGAAGGCGGTGCCGTAAATACGCTGGAGTTGCGGGTTCTTTTCGTCGCCTTTGTAATACGCGCTGGCGACGGAAGTGAGCTTGAACGCGCCGATGTTGCCGGTGCGCATCACGTGCGGGCCGGCGCACAGGTCGATGAAATCGCCGTTCTTGTAATAGGAAATCGGCTCGTGCTCGGGAATGTTTTGGACGATGTCCAATTTGAACTTGCTGGGGAAGCCGCGCTCGCCGAGGGCCGCCAGCCGTCCACTTTGCGCGTCCTTCAGCGCCTGCTCGCGTGGAACGACCATCTTCTCGAACACGTTGTTGGCCTTGATCTCCTTCTTCATCTCCGCCTCGATTTTCTCGAAATCCTCGGGCGCGATGCGATGCGGCAGGTCCACGTCGTAATAAAAGCCGTTCTCGACCGGCGGACCGGCGGCGAACTGCGCCTCCGGCCAAAGGCGCAGGATGGCCGTGGCGAGCACGTGCGCGCAGGAGTGGCGGATGCGCTCCAATTCGGTCATCTTCTGGCGATCATCCAGGGTTTTCCGTTCGTTCGATTGCTTTTCGGGTTCGGGCATAAATTTAGTTCTAACGCAAAGAAAAACGCCTCGAAAGTCAAATCGAGGCGTTGGCGTCCGCGGTTCTGTCCGCAGACGCTACAAAGTCGTGGTTGTGTTACCGGCCGCCATCACAAAAAAAATATAGGCAACATTCGCGGGCTTGGCAATCTGAGATTTGAGCCTCCTTACGTCGGCTGACACGAGTTTTGAACTGGCCGCAACCATACGCGACTTGCTCCCGGCGCAATCGCATCAATTAATGTGCCGTGTTTAGAAACTTGGCCAGACCGGCCAGGTCATCCGTGTTGATCAAATCCACGTTATCGACCTGCAACTCTTTCCAAAAGACAACTTGATCCGGCGTGTCCCAAAAGCGGATGCGCCGGCCTTGGTCGTGGGCTTTCGTAACCAGTTGTTTAAGTTTGGCTTGCTCGTCGCCGGGCATGACACCGGTTCCGTCCCACTTAAAATGCTGCTTCCAATCCTCGCTGATCCAAACGACGAGGTTTGCGGGCGGGTTGCTGTCCAGGTCGGGAAGCTTTCCGTCGCCGGCGGCGTAGCGGACGGTATCGGCGGCCAACAAATCCCGCGGATAACCACCCGTGAGCACGGCGGTGATGGCTTTGGTTTCCTTTTTGCCATCGCGAAAGACCGTCAGGATGTCCGAATACTCTTTGAGCACTTCGCGCAATGCTGCGTAGGTGGTTTTGCCGTCCGTCTTGAAATCGATCAACAGCGTGCATTCCGGCCCGCCGGGATACAAATGTCCGCCGTTCTTCTTTACGCGTTCGCGGAGCGGATCGAGGTAAAGCGATTGCAACGTCCGGTCGGCCACGGCTTCCTTGGGGTTGTGGGCGACCAGCAGTTTGCCATCGATCAGGTTGATGTCGGCTTCGACGCTGCAAAAGCCTTGCTCGAGGGCTTCGAAGAGCGGGCGCGTGTGTTCATAATCGTTGTGCGCGTGGGCGTTAAGGAGCGGGGTGGGAGTGGCGTCAGGCAATGGGGCCGCGAGAGAACGGGATGCGAGAAATGGGGCGAATGCGAGGAGTATAACGCAAGCACGCGCCGTGTAGAACAGGGATATTCCTTTGCGTTCGCGGCTGCTACGATTTCTTGAATTAGCCGCGCTTGCATCAGTTATCCCGGGAGTATTCATTTTGGCGGCGGGCGGTTTTTGTATTTCTCGTAAAGGCGCGTGTGGCGGCTGGCGAGGCTGACTTCCTGGCCGGCGATCCACATCCGTTTCACATTCGCGCGAATGTCCAGGATGTTGCCGTCGGCCACGAACAAGGTGGCTTCCTTGCCGGCTTCGATGGAGCCCAAACGGTCGGCCACGCCGAGGAATTGGGCGGGATAAAGCGTCAATCCCTTGAGCGCTTCATTTTCCGGCAAGCCAAAAGCAACGGCCTGCGCCGCGGCGTAAGGCAGATTTTTGCTCATCGCGTTGTTGAAACTATCCGAGCCATGGCAGAATGCGACTTTCACGCCGGCCTGGCGCAAAATTTCCGGCGCCTTGAAGTGAACGTCGTAACCCTCGTAATCGTTCGAGGTGTCCCAAATTCCTTGATAGACGACCGGGATGTGCCGCTCGGCGAGCAGGCTCGCGGCGCGCCAGGCGTCGCGCCCGCCCTCGAGAATGATGCCAAAGCCGTTGGTCTGCGCCCATTTCACGGCCGCGTTGATCTGGCGCAATTCGTCGGCGTGGATGACGATGGGAACGTCCCCATGGATCACCGGCAGCATGGCTTCCCAGGGCGGATTCAGATTGCAAGTGCCGGCCTCGCGAGCCTTCGCATAGGCGCGCGCATCGGCAAAGAAATCATCAAGCGCCCGCAACTTCGTCTGACGTTCCTTGGCCTGATCTTCGAGGGATTTGAACTTCGTCGGGTCGCGGAGTTTTTCTTTCGGCGTGGTATCAAGCTGCATGGCGGGCCAGTACACATGCAAGGCGGTGGGATGTTTGATCGTCATCTGCTCGACTGTCCAGCCATCGAAGGCCACGAGGCCGGACAGCCCCGCAACCACGCCGCCTTGCGGCACGGGTTCGGCATGCGTGATGCCGTTGGCGCGCGTCACGGGAATCAATTCCGAATCCGGGTTGACGGCGATCCAGGATTCCACGTCCGGATGAAATTCCGAAATCTCGGTGCTGTCCAGCGTGCCGCGAACGGACTCGATCTCGCTCAAGCCCAGCGCGCTGTTCAACGCAATCATGCCGGGATAAAGATGCTGGCCTTCGAGGTCAATGACGGTGGCGTTCGGATGTTCCTCCGAGAGGGTGGATTTCGGGTCATCTCTCACTTCGACGATTTTTCCGTTTTCGATGAAAACCGAGCCATGCGCGAGGTTATCTCCGGAAACCGTGTGAACAATGGCGTTGCACAACAGCAGCGATTCGGCGCGAGCGGGGGCAACGACGAGCAGTGCGGAGAGAAGGAGAAAACCACAGAGGCACAGAGGCACAGAGAGGAAGCCCGCCGCTCGCCCGCGTGCCTGCGGCGGCGCGCACGGAGTGGCGCGCCCTACCCTGCTGCGGAGAGTAAGCGAGTCGTTATCCGTCTGGCGATTCTGCAAGACGCCGCTTTTCAAATTAATCGTCATCGCAATGACGGTTGATGCCGTCGTAAAGGTGTTCCAGCGAAACGTCGAAGAAGGAATTGTCTCCGGAGCCGCCACCGTCACCACCGCCGGAGAGCGTTTTTAATTTCTTCGCCTTGGCCATCAGATCATCCCGCTCCCTGGCCAGCGCGGCGGCGCGCGCTTCCGCGCGTGAGCTGTCGAAATATTGTTTTCCTTCAATCCAGGTCTGCTCGCAAACCGTGGCGGAATCGAGCGGTGCTTTCGACCAAATGACAAAATCGCCGTCCTTGCCGGGTTCGAGCGAGCCGACGTGTTTGTCGATGCGAAGTTGCTTTGCCGGGTTGAGCGTTACGAACTTGAGCGCTTCCTCTTCCGACATGCCGCCGAACTTCACCGCCTTGGCAGCTTCGAGATAAAGCCGGCGCGCGAGGTCGTTGGAGTCCGAGTTAAAGGACACCAGCACACCGCGGTCGTGCATGAGGCTGCCGTTGTAAGGAATTGCGTCAAACGCCTCAATTTTATATGCCCACCAATCCGCGAACGTCGTGCCGCCCGCGCCATGCTGCGCGATTTCATCGGCAATTTTATAACCTTCCAGGACGTGATGGAAGTTGCCGACCTTGACGCCGAACTTTTCCATCAGGCGCATCAACATCAGCATCTCGTCCTGCCGATAGGCATGGCAATGAATCATGCGCTGGCCTTCGATAATTTCGCCGATGGCTTCCAATTCCAAATCACGAGCCGGCGGCGGGCCGCCCGATTTTTTGAAATCCGACCAGGCCTTCAGATATTGCTGCGCGGCGGTGAACCGGTTGGCGTAAAAGGTTTGCACGCCCATGCGGGTTTGGGGAAAACGCGTGGTATTGCGTTCGCCCCAGTTCGATTGCTTCACGTTTTCGCCGAGCGCGAATTTAATCCCTGCCGGGGCGTCCTTGAATTTGAGGCCCTCGGGCGGCTCGCCGTCGCGCAATTTGATCACGCAATTCTGCCCGCCGATGGGATTGGCCGAGCCGTGGAGCAAATTGGCGACGGTCAATCCGCCCGCCAGTTGATCGTAAATATTCCGGGTCTCGGAATTCACGACGTCGCCAATGCGGACCATGGCCGATGAGGGAAGCGTGGCTTCGTTGACGCCGCCGAGAATCATGCTGTGGCTGTGGCAATCGATCAGGCCGGGGGTCACGTGCAAATCGTCGCCTTCAATAACGAACGCGTCCTTGGGGAGATGCGCGTTGTCGAACAGATGCGCGCCCACCTTCTGGATTTTCCCTTCGGTCACGAGCAGGTCGCCGTGTTCGATTTTCCCCTCCGGTCCGCAGGTCCAAATCGTCGCATTGCGAACCAGCACGACGGGCGGGTTCGTCAGCGCGCCGCGACCGTCCAGGGGTGAATGAGCGACCCGCTTCTGCAATTCCTTTAGTTTGGCGAGCTTCTTTTCCTTATCCGCCTGCTTTTTGTCATCGTTGCTTTTTTCGCCTTCGCCAGCCATCGAGGTTTCCTTTGCCTCGTTCGACTTTTCCTCATCCGGAGCGGCGGGCGGTTTTTCCTCAGTGGCCACGGCCGGCTTCCCCGGTTTTTCTTCCTTCGTGTCGCCCGGGAAAACGCGGTGGAAAACCCCGTCAATCCAGACCGATTGCACTTTCGACTCCGGATCGAAATAGCCCTTGCCATCCACGATGGTCAGGTTTGCCTGCTTGCCGGCTTCGATGGTTCCGAGCAGGTTGTCCACGCCGCACAAGTGTGCGGGTACGGTGGTTAGAGCGGCGAGCGCGTTGTCTTCGGAAAGGCCGCGGTCAATGGCCAGCCGGAGGTTTTTGCGAAAATCCTTTTTCTGGGCCAGGCCGTGCGTGGTGAAGGCAATGTCGAGCCCCTGGTTGTGCAACACCGCCGGGTTCTCCGGCGCCCAGTCCCACGCGCGCAATTCATCCAGTGTCACCTGCTCCCAATCCTCCTCCTGCGGCAAGTGCGGCCCCGAGGGAAAATTCAGCGGCACGATAAACGGGACGCCCGCCGCCTTGGCCAGTTCCGGCCGACGCCATTCCTGCCCGGACGAGACGATGCAAAAGTTCACGTTCATCTCGTGGGCAATCCGCGTTGCGCGATCCACCATCAGCGCTTCCCGGGGCTCGAAGATCACGGTCATCTTTTTTTCGAGCGCCGGTCCGAGCGCTTCTTGCGCGGGATCGAATGGCGGGCGGGGGCGTTCGGGATGCTTGTGATAATCCGCCTGGTCCAGCGCGTAGTGTTGCGCATCGAGAAAACTTTGCCGGACCACGGCAATGACACCCATCAACGACTCCGGGTAAACGGCGGGCCGGCGTTCGCCCGGCTCGAACACGACATTCTGAAAGACGTCCGGCTTGATGATCGCACGGTTCGGCCCGGTATCCGACAATGCCGCCAGGACGCTGGTGCCGCGGATGATGCCTTTGTCCGGCCTGACATTGGCGACGGTGAATCCCAACTCGCGCAAAGCTTCGAGCGCTTTGCGATCCGGCGAGAAGGTTTGCACCGCGCGCCGCTCCGGCGTGACGCGGGCGACCTGATAGCCCGGGCCTTCCGTGCCGGCTTCACGTTCCTGGGGATTGACGCCGAAAAATTTGACGTTGCCCGCGGTAAGATCAATGATCGTGTCGTCGGACGGCGCGGGTTCGGGCTTGTCGGGCCGCCCACCGCTTTTGCCGAACGAAACGTACGGGTCGATGAACCCCGCATAGACCGTCATTCCTTTCAGGTTCCAAATGCGCGCGTCCGCCGGGGCCGTTATGTCCTTGCCCACTTTCTCGATATGGCCATCCCGGACAATAATCGTGGCGGAATCCAAAACCTGCCCCGGTTTGACCACAACCTTCGCGCCGACGAGAGCATGAACTCCCACCGGCACCGGTCGAAAACCGGGCGGCAGCAACTCAGTTGCCGCCCCGTGCGCGAAGCAGGCGGCGAAGAAAAGCAGGGTGACGAGGAGCCCTCGCAAGTGCTGCTTGCGCGGGCGCGTCATCCCCGAACCAGGTTGAACTGGACTGTATTCAGCCATTAATGCCGGTTCATTATGCAAGGAGGGCGGAGCTTTTACAGTGATTTTTTGGGAGGGGTAGGCAGGCGCATCCAGAGGGATGAAAGAGAGCGTCAATTCCAGAACGACATTCTTTCGTCCCTCCGGGACTTGGAGTCGAGTATGGGTTGGTTCTGTGTCGGGTCTGAGGGCCGAGGACGATTACCGGGGCGGTAAAGTGGACGACGAAGTGATTAGACCGGGGTACGTTAGCCGAGATTGGTGATGGCGCTGCGGATTTTGCGCTCGATGAAGGATTGGCGGCCGGGGTCGTAGATTTTCGCGCCGTCGTGTTCGTTGATGTAAAAGGTGTCGATGGCAGCGCCTTTTTCGGTGACGATTTTGGCGGCGGAAATGTTCAGGTCGAGTTCGGCCAGGCCTTGGGAGATGGCGTGCAGGAGGCCGAGGCGGTCTTCGGTTTCCACTTCCATGGCGGTGCGGGTGTCGGAAGTCTCGTTGTCGAAATGGATGCGGGTGGGGATGCGGTCGCCTTCGTAGGATTGATAGGGCGGGCGGCTCGCGCCTTGTTTGGCGATCAAAGCGTGAAAATCCACCTCGCCGCCGGTGAGGACCTTGACCAAAAGCGCCTCGAATTTCTCGCGTTCCTCGCGGTTGGCCAGGGTGCCGGTCTTCGCATCGACGACGTAAAAGGTGTCGAGCACGATGGCGTCGGCGCGGGTGAAGATTTGCGCGCTGAGGATGCTCAGGCCGGCGGCGCTAAAGGAGCCGGTCATGTTGCTGAACAGGCCGGCGCGGTCCCAGGTGCAAATCTTGGCGACGGTGTAGCCGCGGTCGGGTTCGTTGTGCCAGTCGATGACGGGTTCGAGGGCGTTGCTTTCCTCGGCGATTTGCAGATGGAGGAAGCGGTGGGTCAGGACGAGATCGCGCTGGACTTCAGGCGCGGAATGGATTTGGAAATAACGTCCTGGCAGCGTGCCGAAATGGGCATGCAACTCCTCCTCGCTGATGCGTCCCGGCAGGGCGCGATGGACTTCCTCCGCAAGCAATTCGCGTTGCTTCGCATCGGCGAGCAGGAACTCGGTGTTGCCGGTAAGGACGGCGATGGTTTTGCGGTACAGGGTCCAGAGCAGCAGATCCTTGAAGTCGTTCCAGAGCTTGTTGCTGGTGGCCAGCGAATCGGCGAAGGTGTGCAGGGTCAGCAGGGAGAGCGCCTCGACATTCTGGATTTGGCCGGCGAAGGCGCGGATGACCGCGGGGTCTTCGAGGTCACGGCGCTGAGAGACGGTGGCCATGGCGAGATGGCTTTCGATCACCAGGCGCAAATTGTGCGTGGCCGAGCCGTCGAGGCCAAGGCGGACGGCGACGCGGGCGGCGAGCTGGCTGCTGGCTTCGGCGTGTTTGCGGTGGCCTTCGGCCTTGCCGGTGTCATGCAGCAGCAAGGCGAGATAAAGCAGGAACGGGCGGTCCAACTTTTTGAGCAACTCGGTGTATTCGGTGTACGGTTTGTCCTTGGCTTCCCAAACCCGGTCCACTTGTTCGAGGCAGACGAGCGTGTGTTCGTCCGCGGTGTATTGATGATAAAACTCGTGCTGGACGAGGCAGGTGAGCCGGCCAAATTCGGGAAGGTACTTTCCGAGCAGGCCGGTTTCGTGCATCGAGCGAAGAATCGGCGCGACATTGCCGCGCTGGTTTAGAATGCCCAGGAAGGTTTCGCGGACGTGTTCGTCGTAGAGAAAGGCGCGGTCGGCGAGCGAGAGTTGGTTGCGAATGAGCTGGGCCAGATCGGGATGAAGCGAGAGGCCGCGTTGTTGCGCGTGGAGGAAGACGCGCATCAACCGCCGGGGCTGATCGCGAAACACCCGGGCCGACACTGCATGGATGCGGCCCTCGATGAATTTGAAACCGTCCACAGTTTGCTCGTCGGCGCGCTGGCGGCGGCGGGCGATGAAACCGCGCAGAAACTGGAGCCGCTTGGGCGCGGGCAAGAGCGCGAGGCGCTGTTCCAGGGTGCGGTTGATCAAATAGATGTTCCGCGCGTGGGTGTAAACTTCGCGCATGAACTTCTCGAGCCGCCGGCTGGGCGAACGGTCGGTGAATCCAAGATTGTGGGCGACGGCGGGTTGGACGCTTTTGCCCAGCACATCGGTGGCGCGGCCGGTATGGTAGTGAAGTTCGTTGCGGACGCGGAGCAGGTAGTCGTAGGCGGTTTCGAGTTGCCGGCGTTCGGCGCTGCTGATGAGTTCGCGCTGTTCGAGTTCGGCGAGCGAGCGGGTGCGATATTTGAAGAAGGTCATCCAGAGGAGGTTCTGGTGATCGCGCAAGCCGCCGCAGCCGTTCTTAATGTTCGGCTCCTGCATCGAAGGCGAGTTGCCGAACTTGTTATGGCGCGCGGCCTGGTCCGCCAGCCGCTCGGTAATGTACTCGTTCTCGGAGCCTTCGACGCATTTGGCCAGGACGACTTTTTGCAGCTTGTTGAACAAAGATTCGCTGCCGGTGACAAGGCGTGACTCGATGAGCGACGTCTTGGACTGCATGTCCTCCTGCGCCGCCTTGACTGCGTCATCGATGTTGCGCACCGAGTAACCGACCTTGAGGCCGAGATCCCAAAGGGGGTACAGAATGCCGTCAATCAGCTTGGAGAGATGCGGCAGGGGCTTGTTGCCGGCGACCACCTGGCCTTCATGCAAAAACATGAAGTCGATGTCGCTGAAAGGGTTCAACTCCGCCCGTCCGTAACCGCCGATGGCCACCAGCGCGATGTGCGGGAACTCCTTTTGGGCCTGTTCGGAGAGGGTGGCTTTGACGGCGTTCCACATGGAACTGAGCAGCATGTCGAACAGGGCGGCGCGGGCGCGGCAAATTTCGCGTCCGCTGGCGCCGGCGCGGTGGAGAATCTTGAGGCGGTGGGTTTCGACCTTGAGGAAGGTCTTGTAACGGGCGATTTCTTCCGCGGGTTTGCGGCCCGGGGGCAAAGCCAGACGCGCGGCGGCGCTGGCTTCCATGCGTTGAATGACCGACGACATCTCCAAAACACATTGATGGCAAATCGGTTTGAACGCAAGCGCGCAACGAAAAATCCAGAATGGGTGGACCCGTTGACCTCAAAAAACGGCCTTCAACAGTTGCTTGAGCAAATCCTCCAGCGAGAACATCGTGAGGGTCAGCGGCAGCACGGGCAGCAGGATCACCGCTATCAGGATAATCAGGGTATCCTTGCCAAAAGGCACCGGCCTCATGGAGCGCACCATTTCGAAGCTGTGGCCCAGGTCCGCGAGGGACTGCAAGTCTGGACTGCCCAGCAGCGGCTCGCTCGAAGAAGCATCCCCACGCCGCCATTTCCGGTCGAATTCACGGACATAGCGGCTCGCCAGCGAGCCGTATTCGCGCAGGCCGGCGCGCCGGGCCCGCGCCAGGTGCGGCATAAAGATCAGCAGCGGTCCCAACACAAAGAGAAGCAACAGGACCACGGCCGCCAGCAGCTCGGCTTTGAATTCCAGCAGTCTGGCGCCCGTGAAGAAAATGCGGCCTGCGAGCCAGCTGGCCAGCAGCGCGCTTTGGCCCAGCAACAGCGGCGCGAAGGCACCCGCGACCAACGAGAGGAACCCCAATCCCCCCGCCTGGTCGGGATGCGTCGGCACAAGACGCAGGTCAATCCGAGCCACTTGCCATAGGAATCGCGACCAGACGAAGAGTCGGAAGTACCAGCGCAACAAGATGAATTGGAATAACGGCAGGCTGACCGTGATAAACCACCATCCGGCCAGGGTGAGATGCAGCGCCCCGTTGGCCGGCAGCGCGTACCATGTCGGCACCTTCAGTGCCGCCTCCATCCGCCAGATGACCAGCACGCCCACCACATAGACAAAGGCGATCAGCAGCAGCTCCGCCACGACCGAGTTGCGCAGTCGCAAGGCCGAAGCAATGGCAGCGTCAAACCTGGGCCGCGCCACGGGCGGCACGAGTGCCCGCTCAATGAACTGCCGCACCAGGAGGCGCATCTCCCTGTGCACCACCCATTCGGCCGCGATGAACAAGGGCAGCGCCACCAGGAATCGTCCCTGCGCGTGCACATCCCACAGGAAGGGCACCTGGACTGCGCCGCCCCAGGCGCGCCCCTCCAGGGCCGCGAGCGCGAACGGCGGCAGCCAGACGAAAAGGCAGATGACCAGAACGCGGCGGCGCAACAACTCCAGAGCGTCGCCACTCAAGTGGCTCCGACGGTAGATTTGATATAATGGGCCGCCCAGCACCAAGGAAAAATCGGGAGGCTCCTCGAACAACTTCTCGCTCGCTGTCGGTTCCGGGTCCATGGTCTGGTGCGCGATTATCTGCGGCCACAGCTTGGGCTGCCGGGCCTCAGGCAGAAATGGGGTGCTTTCTCCACAACCGGTCTGCTGATCGATTGGCGCTCTTCGGAAAATTTTGAGTCCATCGGCACGTGCGGCGCACTGGGCAGAGCTTTTAGGATGGGTCAGTGACCCCATATATTCCGCAACGCCAATCTTGGTATGGTCCGAGCGCTGCGGGAAAGAGAGCGCCCGCTACAACGAAGCGGGAAAAAAGTTCAGATATGGAAGCGAAATCTCCAACTCCTATTCCCAGAAATTAGCGACTAATGAAGCGAAATTTTGACCACGAGATACTGCTGTTACAGGGCGGCGGCGCCTTGGGCTCCTACCATGCCGGCGTTTACGAAGGTCTGGCCGAGGCCGGCATGATGCCTACTTGGGTGGTCGGCATTTCGATTGGAGCCATAAACGCCGCCATCATCGCCGGCAATCCGCCCGAACGCCGCGTCGAACGATTGCGTGAGTTTTGGTACCGCGTGTCGGCGTACGCCCCGCTGACGCTTCCCTCGGAACTCGACCCGCTGCGGCCAATTCTGGACCGCGTGAGTGTCTTGAGCGTAATGCTGTGTGGCGTCCCTGGGTTCTTCTCGACGCGCGTTCCATCCCCGCTGGTGGTGCCGGCGGCATCTCCAGACCTGGTCAGTTTCTACGACACCTCCCCGCTCGAATCAACACTTGAAGAGCTCGTGGATTTCGACCTTCTCAATTCAGGCAAGATGCGATTGTCGCTCGGGGCGGTGAACGTGCGGACGGGTGAATCGAAGTACTTCGATACGCAGAATACCCGGATCACACCGAAGCATGTGATGGCCAGCGGTGCGCTGCCTCCCGCATTTTCCGCAGTGGAGATCGATGGCGAGGATTACTGGGACGGTGGCCTGGTTTCCAATACACCGATCACTTACGTCTGGGACCAAAAGCCACTGACCACGGCCCTCCTAGTCCAGGTCAATCTCTTTCCCAGCAAGGGAGAGAAACCGACGGACATGGTCCAGGTACTGGAGCGCATGAAGGACATTCAATATTCCAGCAAGCAGCGGTTTACCACGGAGCGTCTCAGGGAAATTGGCGAGCTTCGCGCTTCAATCGGACGCTTGCTGGCCAGAATGCCAGCCCATCTGAGGGACGATCCCGACGTGATGCGGATCGCCAAACAATACGACGACCGCGAGTGGACCATCGCCTTTCTGACGGATACACATCAGTCCAACGTCGGACAATGGAAGGACGCAGAGTTTTCTCGCACAACCGTGGACGAACGTTGGGCGGTGGGAGTGGAGGCGATCCACCGTTCGCTGGCCAATCGCGAGTGGACGACTCCTTCGGCGGAGATCCCGGGTGTTCGTGTCTACAATCTCCCATCGGGGACGCGCAGGGAAGGAGCGACTTCCGCCAATGGGAATGGGAACGAAGTTGGAAAACCAAAACCTCCAAGCCGGTCATTCCAGCGCTCCCACCGGAGACGCGCCTCTCGTGCTGCATCGTCACGGGTGCACTAACCCACCAATACCATGCCATGAACTTTGCCGGGAAAGGGCTGAGGATTTCTGGAAGGCTGGTGTTGGGGACAATCACTGTGCTGTGGTTCCTGCTTTTGACCGCTGGATTGGCGCAGGCGCAGACCGCTCCGGATTCCTCAACTAACGCGCCGCAGCGAGAACGTATGCTTCGGGAACTGCAGGACCTCCAGTCCATGAAGAAAGAACTGGAGCAGAAGGTTGGCGATTTCGATACCCGCATCAGGGCGCTGGAAATCGAACTGGGCGCCCCTCATCCCAAGGAAGAAGTTCCTCCACAACCTAACGTATCCACCAACCCGGTGGCGGTGATACCTGTCGAAGCCACGAACCGGGTGGCGACGACTGGCGAAGCCACCAACCCACCGCCCGCAACGCCTTCGCCTCCAGCAGAGGCCAAGGTTGTGGAAAAGCCCAAGTGGGGTGCTTATGAGCCTGGAAAAGGATTCGTTCTTGCTCGAGGGCCTCTCGGGGAACTGGGTTTCGGCGTTCTTACTTACTTGCGTTATCTGAATAAACGCTCAATCGATGCGAACTACACTGACGCGTTTGGGCGCACCATCCCAGTCCAGCAGCGCCAGGACTTCCAGTTGAACCGAGAGCAAATCATGTTCCGAGGATGGTTATTTGATGAGCGGTTTGACTACCAATTCTGGGTTTGGACGCAAAATAGTTCCATGGGCGAGCAAACCCAAATCAATGTCGGAGGAAACGCAGTCTACGAATTCTATGAATGGCTGGCTTTAAGAGGGGGTATTTTCTCAGTACCGACGACGCGCAGCACCAGTCAGTCATTCCCGAATTGGCTTAAAATCGATCACCGCACAATGGCCGATGAGTACTTCCGTGGTTCCTACTCGACTGGAATCATGCTCGAAGGGAAGATTAAGCCCGTCCGGCTACAGTATAAGGTGGCGTTGGTAAACAATCTCAGCACGCTGGGTGTCAGCGCAGCCCAGTTGGACAACAAGCTGGATACAGTTTCGACAGCCCTATGGTGGCTGCCGACCACCGGGGAATTCGGGCCCGGTCTGGGGTTTGGCGATTATGAAGAACATAAGAAACTGGCGACGCTCCTGGGCGTCCATTACACCCACAGTACTGAGACTGCGCAATCCCAGCCCAAGGAAAACGGTTTCGAGAACACCCAGTTCTTCCTTTCGGATGGCACACTGATCTTCAGCCCCAACCCGTTCGGGACGGGAGGCAGTGTCCAGCAGCTTACGTATCAGATGCTCGACCTGGAGGCGGGGATGAAGTTCAAGGGCTGGTCGCTCGAAGGCGAGTATTATCTCCGACGTTTGGATAACTTTCACGTGACCGGGGGTCCCATCCCTGTGGACCACGTCTTCGACCATGGCTTCCAAGTGCAGGCGTCAACGATGCTCGTGCCCAAGTTATTGCAAGTTTACGCCGCACCCTCGAAAGTCTTTGGTGCCTATGGCAACCCCTGGGAGCTGGGGCTGGGCTTGACCTACTTTCCCTTCAAGCGCAAGGAAATGCGGATGAATTTCCAGGCACTCTACGAGTCCCAGGCACCGGCTGGCAACATCGCGTTGCCCTTCTCGCCGGGTAATAAGGGCTGGATCTACACGGTGGACGTGGGTGTCTGGTTCTGAAGACAACCGCGAATGGGCCGGTCCTGGCCCGAAGAAGCCCTTCTGCCGGGTCTGTCTCGCCTTGAGATGGGATCTCGCAACGCGACGTTCCCCAGAGACGCCGAAAATCCAGAACCTTGCCGCGCCATTGGTGTATGATAGAGTCAAAAGCCAATGTCTCGTGGTCCCGAACCTGATCCCGATGCAGCGCTAATGCTCCGTGTGAAACGCGGGGAAGCCACTGCTTTTGCCGAACTGGTGGATAAATACAAACAACCAGTGATGAACCTCATTTTCCGGATTGTCCGGGATGGTACGGAAGCGGAGGACCTTGCCCAAAATGTTTTCCTGCAAGTACATAAGTCGGCGCACCGCTACCAGGCCTCGGCCAAGTTCACGACCTGGCTGTTCACCATCGCCCGGAACCTTTGCTTCAACGAAATCCGCCGCCGTTCCCGGCACCCGGCTGATTCCCTCGAAGCCACCTTCCCGGACTCGGACGATCAGCCAGCCCGCCAATTCGAGGATCATAAGACATTTTCCGCGCCGGAATCGGTTTTGCACCAGGAATTGGAGGAGAAAATCGACCAGGCACTGGCGGAATTGCCCGAAAACCAACGGATGGCCATTGCGCTGTGCCGACAGGACGAATTGAGTTACGAGGAAATCGCGGAAGTGCTCGGCTGCTCGTTGTCAGCTACAAAGTCATTGATTCACCGGGGGCGGGAAACTTTGAAAGAGAAGCTCAAGCCCTATTTGCGAACCGGAGACTGGCGGGAGGCCCCGAAATGAGCATTAGAGACTCTTTTTCCCGGTTGTGGAGCTGCGTAGGGTCCGGGTGTAACCGGATATTGCCACCCGTCTGGGTGGGACGCGTCACTCCCGCCTTCGCTGGAAAGCTTCGGCGAGTGCGCGCCGTCAGGGTGTGCAAGCGCTCGGCGGACAGAGGATTGCCCGCCCTATGGTCGATGTCTCATTTTGAGCCGTCGGAATATTTGCAACTTTGAACTGCGGACGGTTTTTAATCCCTTGCTGTGACGTTGTTATGAATGACCCCGTTTACCAGGAATTGCGCGAGTTGAGTTGGCGGCGTGAATTGACCGCGGCTGAGGAAGCCCGGTTGCAAGCGTGGCTGGCGGCCCATCCCGAGGCCAAAAGCGACTGGGAAGCCGAGGCGGGTCTGAATCGTTTGTTGGGTGAATTAGCCGCGCCGGCGGTTTCGTCCAATTTCACTTCGCTTGTCCTCCAGGCCGCCGGGCGCGACGGCGCGGCCGCGGCGCGCGCTTCGCAGAGCCGGGCGCGGGGTTGGTGGCTTTGGCCGTCCTGGGTGGCGCGGGCGGCTGTGGCCAGCGTCGTTTTGGGTTTGGCCTTGGGTGTTTTTTCACACCATCACTACGTGCAAAGCAACCGCCTGGCCATGGCCCGGAGCGTGACGGAGGTTTATCCCATCGTGGAAGCCTCGAATCCGGAAGTGATCGAAAACTTTGATGCCATCGCGTGGATGGGTGATCTCCAGCCCAGAGGGGACACTGAACTGCTGGCTTTGATGGAATGAGCGCGAAACTTCGCCCCGCTTTTTTCCTGCTGTTGGGATTGAGTGCGGCTACGCTGGTAAACACAGTCGTCGCGGCGGACCCGTCAGCGCCGCCAACTCCAGCGCGTGTGGAAGCCCCGCAACCGCCGATGCCGCCTGCTCCCAAATCTCCCGTCGAATCCTTTCGCCAATTGCTGGCAATGAAATTGGCCGAGCGCGAACAGGCGCTGAGCAATCGGCCGCCGGAGATCCGCAAGCGAATCCTTGAAAAGGTGCAGCACTATCTGGCCATGAGAGCGGAC
This sequence comes from Verrucomicrobiota bacterium, assembly GCA_021325145.1. Taxonomy (GTDB): domain Bacteria; phylum Verrucomicrobiota; class Verrucomicrobiia; order Limisphaerales; family Pedosphaeraceae; genus JAJPHR01. The sequence goes on from JAJPHR010000064.1 coordinate 26,862, forward strand.
GACCGCGAACTGAGCCTGCGGACGACCGAAGTGGAATGGTACTTCTCAAACCTTCGGCAATTGTCCGCGGCCAACCGCTCAGCGCAACTTCAATCCATTCCCGAGGCGGATCGGCAGATGGTCGAAAGCCGGCTCGCCATCTGGGACAAGCTTTCGCCAGAACAACAACAGGATGTCCTCAAATACATGCCGCTGCTCAGCCCGCCACCGGGAGTCGCACCGCCTTCGGATGACAAAGCGCGGGAAATCAACCGGAGGTTGGACGATTGGAAGAAATTGTCCCCGGACCAGCGGCGCGATATTTACAGCCGGTTCCAGGACTTCTTCAAATTGACCGATGAGGAACGAGAGAAGACACTTCACGTGCTCTCGGAACCCGAACGCGCACAAATCGAGAAAGCCCTCGTGACGTTCGACCGAATGCCACCAGCGAGGCGTCACTCGATTCTGGTGACTTTACCGCGGCTTGAGGCCCTAAGCGACCAGGAGCGGGAGGAATTTGTCCGCAATGCGGATCGTTGGCAGGCCATGACTCCGGCCGAGCGCCAAACTTTGCGCATACTAACCACCCAACTGCCACCTCCCGTGCCAATGCCGCCGCCATTTCCGCCGATGCCATCCAAGATTCCCCTGCCTGCCGCGCGCGGCTCACAGGTCAGCCTTGCAGCGACCAACTCACCGTGAAATCCCTGGCAGGTCGGCGATTTGGGCCTCAAGGCTGGATGTTCGCTTTGTCACCAGTACTGGTGACTAGCTGGTTTCGCCGTTTGTGGTAGAGTTCGTTCGTTGTTGGTGCGCTTTGTTCTCAAGTGTGCCGTGTGAAAAGGCCGGACCTGTTGTCCGGCCCTTCTTTTTGTACGGACCAGAATCCGAGTTCGCCTCCAGACTTGCTTTCGCAACCGCATCATGGAAGTATAGACCCTGTATTTGTCTCGCCCGACGCAAGTCATTGGGACTCAAGGCAGCAAAGCAGATTTTCGCGCTATGCCACAAGCGACTCAGAATCAGACCATGAAAGAAACCGGCCCCTACTGGGAAAGGTTCGAGCAACTCGAACCGGAGCTCAACCGTCCATCCTGGCTGTTCCCCATGCGCAAGGCCGGCATTTCCCGGTTTGCCGAGCTTGGCTTCCCCACGCTGGATGATGAGGATTGGCGCTTTACCAATGTTGCTCCCATCGCGCGGCTGCCATTCCGCCCGGCACTCTCGCCCGGGCATCTGGAAGCCGCAGCCTTGGAACGGTTTTCTTTTGGCAACATCCCTTCGAGCCGGCTGGTCTTCGTGGATGGACATTTCTCCCGCGAACTTTCGTCGATCCTCCCGCAACCCGAGGGCGTCAAAATCAGCAGCCTGGCCGCCGCGCTGCAAAATGACTCGGCCATAATCGAGAAGCATCTGGCGCGATATACCCAGGGGCAGGACAATTCGTTCTCCGCGCTCAATACGGCGTTCTTCCAGGACGGCGCGTTCATTCACGTCCCGGCGGGCAAGGCCGTGAGCGGTCCCGTGCATCTATTGTTCGTTTCGACAGCGCCGGAAGCGGGCGCAACCATTCTGCCGCGAAATTTGATCATCGCCGAAAAGAGCAGCCAGCTCACGGTCATCGAAAGCTTCGTGGCGACGACGAACGGGGTATATGTCACCAACGCGGTGGATGAATTGGTAATCGGCGAAAACGCGAGCGTGGAGCATTGCAAATTTCAGGACGAAAGCCTCCAGGCGTTTCACGTTGCGGCGATTCATGCGCACCTGGGCCGCAACTGCAATTTCATCGCCCACTCGATTGCGACCGGCGCGCGGCTTTCGCGCAACAACATCCGCACCAGCCTGGCGGCGGAAGGCGTCGAGTGCGTGTTGAACGGACTCTATCTGACGCGCGACGACCAGTTGGCGGACCATCACATGGTCGTTGAGCACGCCAAGCCGCATTGCAACAGCCACGAATATTACAACGGCATTCTCGATGGCCGTTCCAAGGGTGTGTTCCATGGGCGCATTCTGGTCCAGCCCGACGCCCAAAAAACGGACGCGAAACAGACCAACAAAAACCTGCTGTTGTCCGACGAAGCGACCATCGACACCAAGCCGCAGCTCGAGATTTACGCGGACGATGTGAAATGCACGCACGGCGCGACGGTCGGCCAGTTGAACGAGGAATCGATCTTTTATTTGCGCGCGCGCGGCATCGGCGAAGAGACGGCGAAGCGAATGTTGATTCACGCCTTTGCCGGGGAGATCATCGATCGCATCCGCTTCGCGCCTGCCCGCGAAGAACTGGACAAAATTGTCTGGGACCGTTTGGAACTAAATCCGCTGGTGGCTGGAGGGAAATAATGTCCGACGATCTCGACGATCTCTATCAGCAGGTGATCCTCGATCATTGCAAGTCGCCGCGGAATTTCCACACTCTGGACGGAGCGAATCGCAAGGGCGAAGGCTACAATCCGCTTTGCGGAGACAACTACACCGTGTTTCTCAAAATGAACGGTGATGTCGTCGAGGACGCGAGTTTTCAGGGCTCCGGCTGCTGCATTTCAAAAGCCTCGGCTTCGCTGCTGACCGCGACCGTCAAGGGCAAAACCAAGGCCGAAGTGCAGGCGCTGTTCGCCAAGGTCCATGACATGATGACCACCGGCACGGTGAGCGACGAAGGGGTTGGCAAACTGGCGGTGTTCGCGGGCGTGCACAAATTCCCCGCCCGAGTCAAATGCGCCATCCTTTCCTGGCACGCTGTGCTCGCGGCGGTGGAAGGGAAGGATGGACCGGTGAGCACGGAAAATGAGAGCGACTAGGTTAATGACCAATACCCACGGCATTGCTTCCCCACAGGGAGCGTGTAACTTGTAATCATGAGCAGCGGATCAGTCATTCTCAAGCGTGATGTCGAGGCGGCCATCGTCCCGGTGGGGACGAAGATCACTTTGAAGGCCGGGGAAGAAGCCCTCATCACGCAATCGCTGGGCGGCACTTACACGGTGGTGGTCAACGGCAATATGTTCCGCATCGAGAGCAGGGATGCTGACGCGCTGGGCATGGAAGCGGAGGTGAAACCCGCGGCTCCGGCCGGAACGTCTCTGGGCGGGAGGGTGACAGCGGAGCAACTCGACAAGGAAATTTGGGGCCAATTGCGGACGTGTTATGATCCGGAAATTCCGGTCAACATTGTCGATCTCGGCCTGGTGTATGACTGCAAACTGGCGCCCATCGCGGGCGCGGAGGACCGCTACCGCGTGGATGTGAAAATGACGCTGACCGCGCCCGGTTGCGGCATGGGGCCGGTGTTGCAACAGGATGTGCAGAACAAATTGATGTCCATCGAGGCGGTCGATGACGTGAATGTCGAACTCGTTTGGGAACCGCAATGGAACCAGGGCATGCTGAGCGAGGCCGCGAAGTTGCAACTGGGGTTGATGTAAATGATCACGCAGGACACCATTCCAACCCGGCCTAATAAAATGACCGATTGGGCAAAATTACGCGCCGACTTTCCGATCCTGGACCAGCAGGTCCACGGGCATCCGCTGATTTATTTCGACAACGCGGCCAGCAGCCAAAAGCCGCGCGCGGTCATCGAGGCGTTGGACCGTTATTACGAGCGGGACAACGCGAACGTGCATCGCGGCATTCATGAACTGAGCAACCGCGCGACGACTGCTTTCGAAGCCGCGCGTGAACGCGTGGCGAAGTTCATCAACGCGAAGACGCCGGAGGAAATCATTTTTACGCGCGGCACGACCGAGGGCATCAATCTTGTCGCGCAAGCCTGGGGCACGAAAAATCTCCGGCCTGGCGACACGATTCTGCTCACGGAAATGGAGCATCACAGCAACATCGTTCCCTGGCAATTGGTGGCGGAACGCACCGGGGCCAAACTCGCCTACCTGCCGGTCACGGGCGACGAAGGCTTGCTCGATTTAAGCAAGCTCGATCAATTGCTGACGCGGGAGGTGAAGCTGTTTGCGTTCACGCACATTTCCAATTCCCTGGGCACCGTGAATCCGGTTGCGGAACTTTGCGAGCGGGCGCGCAAGCTCGGAGTCACGACCTTGGTGGATGCCGCGCAAAGCGCCGGTCATCTCGCGCTCGATGTGCAAAAAATCGGCTGCGATTTTCTCGTGTTCTCCAGCCATAAGATTTGCGGGCCGACGGGCATTGGCGTGTTGTGGGGGCGGCAGGAGGTCCTGGACGCCATGCCGCCGTACCAAGGCGGCGGCGAAATGATTCTGACGGTGGACTTCTTCAAGACCACCTACAAGAAGGCGCCGCATCGGTTCGAAGCCGGCACGCCGGACATTTCGGGGGCAATCGGGTTGCATGCGGCGTTGGATTACCTGGATGCCATCGGCCGGGAGAACATTTTCAAGCACGACCAGGAACTGGCGGCGTACGCGTATGAACAACTGACGCAGTTGAAGGGCATCCGGCTGTTTGGCCCGAAGACCGGCCGTGCCGGGCTGGTGAGTTTCCTGCTGGACGACGTGCATGCGCATGACGTGGTAACCGTGGCCGACCAGCGCGGCGTGGCCTTGCGCGGCGGGCATCATTGCAACCAGCCGCTGATGAAGAAGCTCGGCATCGTCTCGACGGCCCGGGCGAGTTTTTATTTTTACAACACGCGCGCCGAGGTGGACCGGTTCATCGAGGTGGTGCGCGGCATTCAGAAATTTTTTGGAACATGACCATCTCTGCCAAATCGCCCATGAGCGACGTGCTTGCGGAATTTCCCGGCGCACAGCGCGCGTTGTTTCGTCGCTATCACATCGGCGGTTGCAGCAGTTGTGGATTTCAGCCCGCCGAAACATTGGAGCAAGTCTGCCAGCGCAACAACAATCTGAACGTGGCCGAAGTGCTGGAGCACATCAAAACCAGCCACGAACAGGATGCGAAGGTCCTGATCAGCGCGAAGGAATTGGCCGAACTGCTCCGGCGCGATCCATCCGTCAAGTTGCTCGACGTGCGTTCGCGCGAGGAATTTAACGCCACGCACATCGAGGGTTCGGTCCTGCTGTCGCAAACGGTGATGCAGGAGATTCTCGGCAAATGGAATCCACACCAGGTTTTCGTCATCATTGACCATCAGGGCAAACAAGCAATGGACGCGGCGGCATATTTCCTTGGGCATGGGTTCGACGGCGTGCGCTGCCTGCGCGGCGGCATCGATGCCTGGGCGCAGGAGGTGGATGCGAACATCCGACGTTATGAACTGGCGTGAACGAGCCGGCGGCTGTTAGCGCTCCGCTCTTGCATGGAGCCTCAACGATTAATCATCACATGAACCAGGATTTGGAAAAACGGATTCGGGAAGCGATGGCTAACCCACAAAACATCGGCGAACTGGCCGGCGCGGACAGTGTCGGGATGGTCGGCAACTCCGAATGCGGCGAGATGCTGCGGATGTGGGTGAAGTTCAAGGAGGAAAACGGGAAGAAGGTGATTGATCGAGCGACGTTTCAATCCTTCGGGTGCGAGACGGCGATTGCGGTCGCCAGCCTGGCCACCGAGTTGATCCGCGGCAAAACCGCCGAGGAAGCCCTGGCGCTCAAGACGGAAGAACTGGCGGGTGAACTTGGGCCGCTGCCGCCGATGAAGATTCATTGCGCGCAGTTGGTTGAGGGCGCATTGCGTTCGGCCTTGGATCCGCAGAGCGAAGCAACCAAGCCGGCGGCCGCGCCGCTTTCCGCCCAGCCCAGCGCGCCGAACCTGCTCGATAATTTCACGAAGCCCAAGGAGGGCGGCGTGCGTCTGGTTTTTTTGGACGAGAAGACGAAGGGTGGGAGTCAGCCTGAGGCGGATTCAAAGGGATCGTAGCAGCCTCCTCTCGTCGGCTGCCACAGGTAAGGGAAGTTTTGCCTTGGGATTGGCTCGGGTACCCTCGCGTGTTTTTTAGTAAAGAGTGGTTTTATTGCTTAAGAACAGGTAATATGGCGCTCCATTTGAAAGACGGCGAAAAGCTTGGAAGTGGAATTCGACGAATCGCAAAAAAGGAGATTGGCGCGATCATCGAACACTTGGCGGGGCGGCGGCTCGAAGGCGAGGGCCGGGCGCTTCACGAAGCGCGCAAGAATTTGAAGAAAGTGCGGGCGACGCTCCGGCTCGTGCGCGAGCAATTGGGCGAGCAGGTTTACCAGCGGGAAAACCGCGATTTTCGCGACGTCGCCCGTGCCTTGTCCCCGCGCCGGGATGCGGAGGTTTTGGTGAAGACTTTAGCGAAGCTCCGGCGCAGCCAGAAACGCGCGGCGAGTCCCGGCCTTAACAAGCTGGATCAAGTCCTTCTCGGCCGGCACCAACAGGCTTTCAAAACCGCGGACGCGCAGGACGAATTGGAAGTGGCGCTGCTGGCGGCGCGCCACCGGGCCAAACATTGGCCAATAAAAAAGCTCGATTGGTCGGACCTGCTGGACGGGTTGGAAGGGAGTTATCGGCGGGCGCGAAAAGCCTTCCGCACCGCCGGCGAAACGCGCACGGACGAGAACCTGCACGAATGGCGCAAGCGCGTGAAGGATTTATGGTACCAGTTGCGTCTGCTGGAATCCGCCTGTTCTGAAGCCGTTGGACAACTAGCCAAGGAAATGAAATGCCTCAGCGAATACCTGGGGGACGACCACGATTTAATGATGCTGAATGCGGCGGCGCAGTGCGCGGGATTGGCCGCGAAGGAGACACAAGTCATTTCCGATTGGATCCAGGCCCGCCGACGCAAACTTCAAGCGAACGCTTTTGAGTTGGGCCAGAAATTATTTGACGAGAAGCCGCCGCGGTTCACCCGGCGCATTGAAGGTTGCCGGAACCCGGACGCTGGTTTGGTGTAGCATAGGATAAACACCAAGCTCTGAAATCCAAACACCAGAAAAGCTCCAAGTCTCAAGCTTCAAAGGTTGCTCAGGCTCGCTTTTTCGATTCCGAATGGCAACAAAGCTGCCTTCAGGACAGCCAGTGGCAGACGAAAACGACGAGCACAATAGCCATACCGGCGAAAACTCCGCTCTTCAGCTTTCGGCTGTGATTAGTGTCGCGGAAAGACCCGCACTGCATGCATTTTTGCAGAGAACTTGAAATCCGATGCCCGCAACACCCGCATAAATTATAAAGTGCCATGATTCTGATGCTTAGAGCCTAATCCACGGAAAGCCGTTCAAAAATCGGGGAAATAACCCAAAATTTGGAAAACCAAACACCCACCCAATTGTAGCATGGTGCATTGTTACCGTGGGATGGCGCGCTACGCCGTCCCTACCTTTCCGGGGTAAGAACAGTGTCGAGATGTGCCCTTGTAGCACTATCAGCATTGCAGCCGCTTGACTTTTCCGGCCGGGGTCGTTATCAATCTTTCAGTTCTTTGTCTGCTTAGTGACCTGGTTTCTTCAGGTCAGCGGGGGACCCAAAATATCCGCTTGCAACGGATTGGGGCTAACGGCGCCTGCGGCGCCGGGAACACTTAGTGGTTCCAGCCCGACAGCTAACCTCGTGTGCGTTAACATTAAGGGCAAGGGCGGTCTTCAAGCGACGCTCCCCAACCTGCAACAGCCTTGCGCTGCCCGCAGCAGGCAAGTTCGGGATTTCTTATGATCGCAACCAACACGCGACGGCCACGCAACGTGGACGCGCCGCGCGCCGCCGCCATTTTGTATGGCGATTGGGGCACGAGCAAAGCCTACGTGATCGGCCTGGCGTTCGCCGTGGCGGGCTATGCCTCGTTTTGGCTGATCGCGGCCATGTGCGTGCTCACCGCGCTGGTGGGAATCAACTACATGGCCATCTGCAAGCATTACCCGGACGGCGGCGGGGTCTATGCGAGCGTGCGTCACCGGTCGGAAATCGTTTCCATCGTGGGCGCGTTTTTGTTGATCGCGGATTACATCGTGACCGCGGCGATCAGCGCGTTGTCGGCGTTTCAATATCTGGGCGTGCCGCACCCGGAGATCTTCGCCGCGTTCGCGATCGCCGCCATCGGCGGGTTGAATTTCTTTGGTCCGAAGCACACGGGCGGGCTGGCGTTTTTGGTGTCGCTTCCGACGGTTATTGTCGTGGTTGCATTGGGAATGTTTTCCGTGCCGCACCTGCACGATGCCGTGCGCCATATCGAGCCGTTGACCGGTGGGTTTTGGAAAAATTGGAAGGGGTTTGTCGGCGTGGTGCTCGCTTTGTCCGGCGTGGAAGCGATTGCCAATGCGACGGGGGTTATGAAATTGAATCCGGGCACGAGCGATGCCAAGCCCAACGTCTCGAAGACCTCCACGCCGGCGCTCGTTTGGGTGATGCTGGAGGTGTGCATCTTCACGGCGCTGCTGGGCCTGGCGATGCATGCATTGGGCGGCCTGGTGATCAACAAAGATGACGTGGACGCGCCCGGGCATCCGGGTGTGCGCGATTACATGCTTAATTACATGGCCCAGGTGTTTGTCGGTGGTTCCTGGGGCGCCCATGCGGGGTTCATCGCCGGATGGATGGTCAGCATTGTGTTCGGCTTTCTCCTGCTTTCCGCCGTCAATACCGCCATCGTCGATCTGATCGCGATTTCGTTTCTGATGTCGCGCGACGGGGAGCTGCCACCGAGTTTCCAAAACCTCAATAAGTTCGGCGTGCCCAATATTGGCATTATTGTCGCCACGGTGATTCCCGCGATATTGGTCGTGGCGGTGAAGGACATGGCGGGGTTGGCGGATTTGTACGCCGTTGGAGTGGTGGGCGCCATCGCTACCAATCTTGGCGCCAGTTCGACGGACAAAAAACTTGGACTGACGACCTGGGAGCGGTTGCTGATGTTCGGCACGTTTTTGATCATGCTGGCCATCGAGATTTCGCTCTTTTGGGACAAGCCGAGCGCGCGGGTATTTACGATCACGGTGCTGGTGATCGGCTTGATTCTGCGTGGGCTGGCGAGCGAGCGCTCGCAGAAGAAAAAGTTGGCGGTCAACGTGGCGGCGGCGGTTCCGATCCAGGTCCAGGAAACATCCTTCATCGCCAAACCGCTGGAGGATTCCAACCCGCCGATGATGTGCGCGGTGCGCGGCCCCGGCAAGACGCTGGATTTCGCGATCAGCGAGGCGAAGGAGAGCCGGCGTCCGCTGTATCTGTTGTTTGTGCGCGCGTTGCCGGCGTTGAAGGAGGAGGATTACAAGCGCAAGTGGCAGGACGACCCCGAGGCGCGGGAAATCTTCATGCTGGCCAAGGCCAAGGCGGACGGTCATCCCGTGTATCCCTGCTATGCCGTGAGCGATTCGGTGGCGGACACCATCGTGGACATTACCGCCACCATGGGCGCCTCACACCTCATCGTTGGCGCGACGGAACGCAAGGGCCTGGCGAACCTGCTTCGCGGCAGCTTGATCCGCGATGTTTCGGACAATCTGCCGGATGATATTCATTTGCTGGTTTACGCGTGAGTCCTGCTATGCCGTGCTTCTGGGCGGCGGTTGCGCGGCAGCGAGCGAAAGCGTGTCGGGGTTCGAAAGCGGCGCTTTCCAGGTTGGGGCGCGGTCATGGGGTGAAAGAAAACAAAACTGAAGAAAAGTATTGACAAACCCGGAGGGTGGGGGAAATTGGGCGCAGAGTGTCCGCCGGTTGGCGGAGAAGGCCACTGGCCCGCTGTGCAGTGCGGGGTTGGCCTGGGAGGTGGATTTTGCCCGGCTCCCTTGGGGAGCGCGGGATGGTTCTTTGACAATCCAGAAGAGCAATCCGCATGCTGGCTCGCGGTCTTTTCGGGGTAATTCCACAACTTCCACGGAATAGTGGCGTGATTCCAATCTGACCCATGGCCGGCACTGCTCGTTTAATTCGTGTCCATTCGTGGTTGTCGACTGCGTAGTCCCGGCTCAAACCTTTTAAGGTGTTTTTGGCCGGGCGGTGGGGTGGGGGAAATTAAGGTCAATTAAAGTAAATTAAAGTAAATTAAACCTCTTTTTTTTGGCGAGAAAGGCGGGTAAAAATGCCGAAAACTGACACAAGCTGCTGCGGGGCAGCGGGTTGTGTGGAAAAACGGGTTCTGAGTGGTTTTCGGCGGAATAGCTGGGCGTGCGACGGTTGGATTGGGAGTTTCTGTGGCCCATGGCTTGGCGGGGAGCCATGCCCTACCAAAGAAAGGAATCGAGGACGAGGACGATTAGGGAAGCTGGAACCAGCCAAGCCAAACCTGTTTTGCGGTGAAAACCAGTTGAGCAGCCCAGCGTCAGCCTTTAGCCTTAAGATCGCTGATATGAAGTATTTGAAGCGATTTTGTCCGGTTGGCCTGGTGCTTTGCGTGGTTCTGGTTTTGGCTGGTTGCGCGAGTTACCCGAGGGCGCCGAAGTCGAAGTTGTCCTCGTACGATCCGGAGTGTTTCATGGATCATGAAACGGTCCAGGTGCCGATGAGTCATGATGGGACGCGGCAGTGGCGGGTGAACGCGGAGGTGGACGGTGTGCCGGGGGTGTTTGTGGTGGATACGGGCGCGGATTTCACGGTGATTACGCCGCAGTTCGCGCAACGGCTGGCGGCCACGGACGGCGCGGGCGGGGACCGCCTTATCAGCCGCAAATTCCGCGGCGCCCGGGTCGATTTTGCGAAGATCACGCGTTTTCAATTGGGCGGGGCGGCTTACGCCGGGTTTTACGCGCCGGTGATCAATCTCGACCACATCAATCGCGCCATGCACACCGAGGTGGCGGGGATTCTGGGCAATAATCTGCTGAACAAGACGGCGTATGAGGCGGATTGGAACCGGGACGTGCTGACGCTCGAGTCGCGCAGTTCGGAGTCACCGGCGGGCGCGATCCCCATTTCGATTCGCAACAATCGGGTGTATCTCCAGGTCCGGATCAATGGCCGCGCGGCGGAATTTGCGCTGGATACAGGGGCTTATCGTTCGACGCTTGCCCAGCCGGAAGTGGCGCGCTTGAAGATCCCAGCGGAGAAACAGACCGACATCGACGCCCCGAGGATCGATGTCAACGGGGCGGAGCGCCTCAAGCAAACACAGGCGGAGTTGGACACGTTTGAGGCCGGGCCAATCCGGCGCGCGAATTACCAGATAATTACCTGGGAACACAATGCGTTGGGGATGGATTTGCTGGCGCCGTGGGTGTTGAAGGTGGATGCGCGAAGGGGGTGGATGGCGTTGGAAATGACCCATGCCCAATGACCAGGGCCCGCCGGAGAGATTAGGATTATGATTATGAAGGGAAAGTTGGCGGCGCAAAAGGGGCATTCGCGGAAGGCGTAATTCAGGGGAAAAGTCCTTTACAGGGGGTGGAAATTGGCCTTAAATTGACCGCCTATACTGATAAATTGATACAGAATTGTTGAATTGTTGACTGGAATTATGGAAGCCAAAACGAAGACCATCTCCGACTTCAAGCTGCACGAGCGGGATACAGGTTCGGCGGACGTGCAAATCGCGCTGTTGACGCAGCGCATTAACCACCTGACGGAACACTTGCAAAAGAACGTCAAGGACCACAGCTCCCGTCGGGGTTTGCTGGTGATGGTGGGCCAACGCCGCCGGTTGCTGGATTATCTCCACGACACCGACACTGACCGTTATACGGCGGTGACCAAGAAGCTTAAATTGCGCAAATAACCATGGGAGTAAGGCTTTCACTGGGTGAAAATGCCGCTCCCGAAACGAATTTCCATTGCAGTATATTGATCGGACTGGTGACCGCTGCCAGGCCGGTTTTCACACCTAAACCCAACGCGGACAAACAGTTTCGCTGCCTTGAGCAATTTCATTCAGCTCCGATTGTTTTCGGAGTTCACTGAAGTTTCTCCGAGGCGGCGGGACATACCAATAGAACCGTATGCCAGAGAAAATAACCGCCCGACTGGGCGACAAACAGATCATTATTGAAACCGGGAAGCTCGCCAAACAAGCCGACGGGGCAGTCACCGTCCAAGTAGGCGAAACCATCGTCCTGGTCGCCGCCGTGGCCGCGATCAAGGCCAAGCCGGGCCAGGAGTTTTTCCCTTTGACCGTCGATTACCGCGAAAAAGCCGCGGCGGCGGGCAAGTTCCCCGGTGGGTACTTCAAACGTGAAGGCCGCCCGACCGAAAAGGAAATCCTCACCTGCCGGCTTACTGACCGGCCCATCCGCCCGCTCTTTCCCAAGGGTTGGTATAACGAAGTCCAGGTCCAGACCGTGGTGCTCAGCGCCGACGGCGAAAACGACCCGGACATCCTCAGCATCATCGGCGCTTCGGCGGCGTTGAGCGTGAGCGACATTCCATGGGACGGACCGCTGGGCGCAGTGCGCATCGGACGCATCAACGGCAAGTTCATCGCCAATCCCACGCATTCCGAAATGCTCGAAAGCGATATGGACCTGATTTACGTGGGCAACACGCAGGACATCGTCATGTTCGAAGGCTCGGCGAAGGAAGTTTCCGAGGAGGAATTTAAGGCCGCGTTGCAGTTTGGCCACGAGAGCTGCCAGCCGCTGATCCAGGCGCAGAACGACCTGGTCGCGCGCGCCGGCAAGAAGAAACGCGAAATCAAGCTCAACATTGTCCCCGAGGAAATCCTGAACGAAGCCAAGGCCCTCGCGGGCGACCGGATCGTTGCCGCGTTGCTGACTCCGGGCAAGCTGGCGCGTGAAACTGCCGTCAGCGCCATCTTCGAGGAAGTCGGTAAGAAACTGGTCGAGAAATTCGGCGAGGAAAAAGTGACCGAATTCGTCCTCAAGGACGCGCAATATTACATCCAGAAGGAAGCCGTCCGCTCGTTGATTCTGAACGACGGGAAGCGGCTCGACGGCCGTAATTTCGACAGCGTCCGTTCCATTTGGAGCGAAATCGGCGTTCTCCCGCGCGCGCACGGTTCGGCGATTTTCACCCGCGGTGAAACCCAGGCGGTCACGCTGGTGACGCTCGGCACGAATGAGGACGCGCAGGAATTCGATTCCTACACCGGCGGCAGCAACGAAAAGAAGTTCATTTTGCATTACAACTTCCCGAACTTCTCGGTGGGCGAAACCGGGCGCATTAGCGGTCCGGGCCGTCGCGAAATCGGCCACGGCGCGCTGGCGGAACGCTCGATCGAGCCCATGGTGCCGCTCAAGGATTATCCTTATGCAATCCGCATCACGAGCGAGATCATGGAGTCGAACGGTTCGACTTCGATGGCTTCGGTCTGCGGCGGGACGCTCGCTTTAATGGACGCCGGGGTGCCATTGACCCGGCCCGTCGCGGGCATCAGCGTCGGCATTTGCACGGAGCACGATGACAAGGACAAGATTTCCCGCTATCAGCTTTTGACGGACATCATCGGCTGGGAAGACGCGTTCTGCGACATGGATTGCAAGATCGCGGGGACCGAAAAGGGCATTACCGGGTTTCAACTCGACCTGAAGCTGCGCGGCTTGCCGCAGCCGTTGATGGCCGAGGCGTTGGAGAAGGCCCGCGTGGCCCGCTTGCACGTGCTGGCGGAGATGGCCAAGACCATCGCCGAGCCGCGCAAGGAAATGAGCAAGTACGCGCCGCGCATCGTGACAGTGCGCATCAACCCGGAGAAGATCGGCGCGCTCATCGGCCCCGGCGGCAAGAACATCAAGCGCCTCGTCGAAGAATCGGGTTGCGAAATCAACATCGAGGACGATGGCACGGTGAACATCTACTCCGTCTCGGAGGAAGGCATGAAGATCGCCCGCGAAGCCATCGAGGGCATGACCGCCGAAGCCGAGATTGGCAAGATCTACAAAGGCAAGGTCGTGACGATCAAGGAATTCGGTGCGTTCGTCGAATTTCTGCCCGGCAAGGACGGCTTGGTCCACATCAGCGAACTGGCCAATTTCCGGGTCAAGAACACCGAGGACATCGTCAAGCTTGGCGATGAAATCTGGGTCAAATGCCTGGGCGTGGATGAAAAGGGCCGCGTCAAACTGTCTCGTCGAGCGGCCATGGCTGATCGTGACGCCGAAATGTCTGGTGGCCAGCCCCCGCAGGACGGCGGCACTGGGGGCGCTGCTGGCGAAGGTCACCACGGTGATGAAGGGCGTCCGGAAGGCCGCCAGGACCGTGGTGGTGGTGGCGGCGATCGAGGGGGTGATCGCGGTGGCCGTCAAGATGGCGGTGGGCGGCGTGAAGGTCCTCGCCGGGAAGGCGGCGGTGGTGGTGGCGGCGGCGGCCGGCGCGAGCATTCCTCGCGGCACTGATTTGAGTACGGCTTGCGGGATGAAACTTTAGTTTAATCCGCAGGCGTTAAAAGTTTAACGAATCGAAGCGAAAGCGGGCCAGCGATGGCCCGCTTTCCACGTACGCAGAGCATCGGTTTCCTTGACGGTGAAGCGTTACTGCCGGGCTTCCGTTATCCCTCCGCCGATCGGTTCAAGGAGTGGGATTGGGATTAACGGTTTTTTCCGCGAGCCACTCCCTGATCCACCTTCGGGCTTTCATTTCAAAACGCGGAAGGGTGCCGACGGGAACGGCAGTGATGGGGATGCGGAGGCTGAGGTTGGTCTGAAAACTTTTTTCAAGGCGGCTGACCAGCCCGTCAACGTCGGAGCAGTCCGGGCGCGGCTCGATATCCAGGCTGATCTCCATGAGCGACTCGGTCTCACCAATGCGGACGAGGTATTCGGCAACACCCTCGTGAGCGCGCAGGATTTCATCCACCGCGCTGGGATAAATGTTCACGCCGCGGACAACGATCATGTCGTCCGTGCGCCCCAGGATGCCGCCGGGCAGAGCCATGTCATTGCGGCCGCAGATGCAAGGGGCGTCGGTGGGTTCCGACTTGACGAGGTCGCCGGTGCGATAACGTAACAGCGGCGAACCGGTGCGGCCCAAGGGAGTGAGAACGAGTTCGCCTGGCTGGCCGGGCGGCTTGGCCTGGCCGGTAAGGGGATCAATGATCTCGGCGTAGTAAGCGGATTCGATCACGTGCAGCACACCGGGCCGGGCCGGGCATTCGTGGGTGACGGGTCCGACTTCGGTCATGCCGTGATGGTCGAAAAGGCGTGCGCCCGGCCAGAGCGCGGCAAGTCGTGCGCGCATCGAGGGCAGGCTGCCGCCCGGTTCGCCGGCGACAATAATCGTTCGCACACGCGCGCGACGAAGGTCGATCTGGTCCTGGGCAGCGACTTCGGCGAGACGGACGGCGTAAGTAGGCGTGCAGCAGAGGACAGTCGCGCCGTTATCGATGATGGCACAAAGACGCGCGGCGCTGCCCATGCCGCCGCCGGGGAGGCAGAGTGCGCCCAAACGGGCCCCAGCTTCGAAGGCCATCCAAAACCCAACAAACGGTCCGAACGAAAAAGCAAAAAAGATGCGGTCGGAAGCCGTCACGCCCGCGGCACGATAAACTTCGGTCCAATTCTCGAGCATCCAATCCCAGCTTTCCGGAGTGTCGAGCCAGCGCAAGGGCGTGCCGGTCGTGCCGCTGGTCTGGTGAAAACGAGTGTAGCGTTCTAGGGGATAAGTCAG
Organism: Verrucomicrobiota bacterium; assembly: GCA_021325145.1. Lineage (GTDB taxonomy): Bacteria > Verrucomicrobiota > Verrucomicrobiia > Limisphaerales > Pedosphaeraceae > JAJPHR01. The sequence goes on from JAJPHR010000064.1 coordinate 42,255, forward strand.
GTTCGTGCCGAACGGCGGATGCACCCGCTGATCTTCGACCACTTCGTGTTTGGTGGTGAAAGGAAAGCGGCTGGAAAAATCCGCCAGCGACGCGATATCGAAGGTGACTCCGGCGGCGCCGAGCTTGCGACTGTAAAACAGGTTGGCCGGAAACAGTTCGGCGACGAGCGAACGGAGTTGCTCCAACTGGCTGCCCTCGATTTCCGCGCGTGAGGGATGGGAGCGATCGGACATTTTAGTCGGCTAATTAACCCTCGCCGGGCTGGGCGCTGGCGCGGCCTGGCTGACCGGGGCTGGCGCGGGTTTGGGCGGCGGTGGTTTGTAAAACGTGACGAGGCAACCGCCCGTTGCGGCCAGGAGGATGCCCAGATAAAACTGTGGCTTGATCGAACCCCAGCCTTCGGCCGGTGGATGCTGCAATAGTGCCACGACGGCATTCACTATCGGCGCGCCCGCAAACACGATGGACATCACCACGCCCGGCTTTCCCCCGTTGCCGAACGCCAGCAGGACACAGAACGCGCCGATGGCGCCGACAATGCCCGCGAACAGCGACCAAGCCATGCCTTGAGGCGGGAAATCCCAGGTTGCCTTGCGCGCGACAAGGAAGCACAACGGCGCAATCACCGCCGTCAAAAAATAAGCCAGGCCGACGAAGAGAAAGGATTTGTAGAGGGCGTTGTTTTTATCCGCCATGGCGGTCTGGCCGCTGTGGAGGAAGATTCCGTAAAGGCCCCAGGAGAGCACCGTCATCAACGCAAACGCCAGCCATTTCATATATTACGGAAACTATAACGCGTGAGTGGCGCCACAGCAATCGTGAATTGAATTTTGCGGGAATGCGTCCAAGCACCGCGGCGTCAAAAGGCCTGCCGCCAAAATGCAGACTGAATTGGCCTTGGGCCGGTGACATTTGAGATTGGAAATTTTATGAACGTTCGTTTCAATTCTCCCATGCGATCCTTTACACGCGCGCTGATTCCGGGGCTTCTTTTTGGTGTGGTCAGTTCGACTGGTCAAGCCGCGGATGAAAATCCGCCGGCAGGCGACGCCAGCGCGGGAAAGGTTTTTTTCCAGCAATCCTGCGCGCTTTGTCACTCCGTTGGGGGAGGAACAAAACCCACCGTTATCGTGGGCCAGGGGCCGAGCCTCGTCGGGGTCGTTGGCCGGCACGCTGCTTCCTTCCCGAATTTTAACTATTCGCGCGCGCTGAGCGAATCGAAACTGGTTTGGGATGCCGCCACCCTGGACCATTTTCTGGAGAATCCTCCGGCCGCAGTTCCGGGAACCGCCATGGCCGTGCCCGTTGCCTCGGCGGCGGATCGCCGCAACCTGATCGCTTATTTGTCCACTTTGAAAGCGCCTGCTGGAGGATTAGTTGCCGAAGCCGCTCCTGCTGCGGCGGCACCGGACGCCGGTGATTGGCATAATGATGCGCCGGGCGTTAAACATTCCGTCAATCTGGCGGCTTTGCCGGCGCTGTTCAGCACGCCTTCGGCCGGGAACGGGCCGCGGGTGGTGAAGCGGCCCGCCGATGCCACGCTGTCCGTTCCACCGCACTTCACCGTCAAGCTGTTTGCCGAAGGCCTTTCCGGGCCGCGATTGTTGCGCGTGGCGCCTAACGGAGATATTTTCATCGCCGAGACGGGCCCGAGCCGCATTCGGATCATGCGCGCTGCCGACGGAGCGGAAGCCCCGTCCGAGAACCAAGTTTTTGCGGACGGCCTCGACCATCCGTTTGGCGTTGCGTTCTATCCGCCGGGAGACGATCCGCAGTTCATCTACGTGGCGAATCACAACTCGGTGGTTCGTTTTCCTTATCACAAAGGCGATCTCAAGGCGAGCGGCGCCCCGCAGGTCATTGTGCCGAAACTGTCTGAAACCACCGGCGGGCACACCACGCGCGATGTGGCTTTTTCGAAGGACGGCAAGCGCATGTTCATCTCCATCGGCTCCGGATCAAATGTCGCGGAAGGCCTGACGAAGAAGAATGCCGACGATATACAGCTTTGGGAAAAGGAACACGGCCGGGGCGCGGCGTGGGGTCCCGAGGCCAACCGCGCCAACATTCTCGTGACCGACCCGGAAGGCCACGAGCCGCTCCGTCCCTTCGGCATCGGCATTCGCAATCCCGTGGGAATGGCCTTGAATCCGCAGACGGACGAATTATGGACTTCAACGAACGAGCGCGACGGCCTGGGCGACGATCTGGTGCCGGATTATGTCACCAGCGTGAAGGAGGGCAGATACTATGGCTGGCCGTGGTATTACATGGGTAATCATGAAGACCCCCGGCATGCGGGCGAACGTCCCGACCTGGCGGGCCAGGCCACGGTTCCCGACGTGCCGTTGCAGGCGCATTCGGCCGCCCTAGAAATCGTCTTTTACACCGCCACGACCGGCGCGGCGGTATTTCCAGCGGAGTATCGCGGCGACATTTTTTTGGCGATGCACGGCTCATGGAATCGTGGTTCGCGCACGGGTTACAAAGTCGTGCGCATCCGACTGAATCATGGCGTTCCAACCGGCGAGTACGAGGACTTTCTCACTGGATTTGTCGTGGATGGACGCAGTGTTTGGGGCCGGCCTGTGGGCGTGACGGTTGCCCATGATGGAGCGCTGCTCGTGACCGAGGATGGCAATGGGACTGTTTGGCGGATCGCCTATTCCGTCCGTTAAAAATGCCGAGTGTGGCTTGGAACCTGCCCAGGTAGAGCGTGTCACTCCGTGCGTGCAGAGGACTGCCCGTCCTGCCGAGATGGATTCTTAATCCAGTTTATTTTCCGGATGTCACCGCGCTTGCCAGTTCAATCAGCGCGGAATCCCGCTCTGGCCCCTTGATAAAATCCATCGCTCGGAAGTAACGCGCGCGTTCCTTCTCCGTGGTTTTCGGGTCCAGGATGAGTTGGGCCAGCAACGCGGGCGCTTTGGCCGAACGCGAGCGCCAGACAATGTCCCGGCCTGCCGGCGTGTTCCAGCCGTCGCCCACCATGGACAACCAGGCCGCGAAGAAGCGGTCTTCCTGGCGGTCTTCGCCAATGCCCAGGGCTTCGAGATACCAGCGGTCCTTTCCGTCATATTGCCGGGCCAATTCAGCCCACAACCACGCGGCATCCGCGGCGGGGTCATGCCGCAGTGCGATGGCGCACTCGCGCCGAACTTGCGGCGAGGGATCATGCCCGAGTTTTCTAACCAAAGGAATCAGATCCAGCTTTTGTTCCCTGGCGATTCGCAAGCCGGTGATGCGCAGGTCTGGGTCCGAGTCCTTGATGGCCATTTCGACGGCTTCCTTCCGGTCGAATTGCGCCAGCAAATACAAGGCGCGGGCGCGCATGCGGGGGTTGTCACCGTGAGACCAAAGTTTCATCAATTCCGCTTTGCCTGCGGAATCCATGCTTTTGAGCTTCGTCCAGGCAAGATGGCGCGTGTCAAGGTTGGGCGACTGCAGCGCCTGCACGCAACCCGCCGCCGTCTCCAGGTCGAGCTTGGGCACGAACGGCTTTGCGCCGCGCGGTGCCACGCGGTAAACCCGTCCGGTCATCCGTGCCGGGTCGCGGTCCATCATGTTGTGCCCGCCCACGACTGCGTCGTTCCAATCGGCCACATAGATCGAGCCGTCCGGCGCAACGCACACGTCCGAAGGACGAAACCAGGTATCGTTGCAGGTAAGAATATCCACGACCTCCGCCTGGTACCCCGCGCCGTCCGGCTTCACCGGATAAGCGCGCACAGTCCTCGTTCCGGCATCGCAATGAATCATCTGATTGCGAAAAATCTCCGGCAACAAATTGCCCTCGTAAATCGCCATGCCCGTGGGCGCGCCCGCGCCCGTCAACAACAGGTTCGGCACGACGCCTGGATCATTCTGATGCCAATGGCGATGCGGAATGTCCGGCTCCAAATTGCTTCGTTTGGTTTGCCAGCCCGCGCCGGTCATTTCATCGAAATAACCGAAGTTGCCAAACTCCATCACGTAGTTGATGCGCACGCTTCGGTTGCCATCGTCGTCGTTGTCCGATTGCCACAACGTGCCAAAGGAATCGACCGCCACCTCGTAATTGTTTCGGAAGTTGTGGGCGAGCACCTCCACCTGGCTGCCATCGGGATTGCACCGCAAGACCATTCCGCCGCGATAGGGCTTGCCGGAATCCTTCACCTCGTCGCCGGCAAGATCAATTACCGGCCGGCCATCCCGATCCCTGAGATGGTGTGATTCGTTGCCAAAATTGAAGTACAACTTTCCGTCGGGCCCGAACACCATCGCATGCACCCCATGATCGTGGTCAACCCCGCCAATGCCGCTGAACAACACTTCCTTTTTGTCCGCCTTGCCGTCTCCATCGGTGTCGATGAACCGGAACACATTGGGCGAGCGGCAAACAATCGCCTGATTTCCGAGCACGCAAATGCCCAGTGCCGAGTTGATCTCCGGCCCCTGGTAAAATGTCGTGGCTTTGTCCGCCACTCCGTCGCCGTCCGTGTCTTCGAGGACCACAATGCGGTCGCCTTCGGGCTGCAGAATTCCCCAAGGCTGGAAGCTCGACCGGTAATTCACGCCTTCGGTAATCCACACGCGCCCGCGTTCGTCGATGTCCATGTCCGTGGGATTGCGCACCAAGGGTTCGGAGGCAAACAAAGTGACCTCCAAACCATCTGCCACTGTGAAGCTTTTGAGTGATTCACGCGCTGACTCCGGGCCGGAACCATGCGTGGCTGCAGTTGCATTCCCACCCTGGGAAACCTTTAGCAATCTGTCGGGCGGCGGTTCGGTGAACACCATGAATTCCACCTGTGCGCCTCCGTTTTGTTCCGTGCCCCCATCGTCCAGTCCCGCTCCGGCAACAAAGTGCGCGAACCCGCCCTCCGGCAAATCATATTCAATGAGCGACGGCGCGTGCGTGCCAATCCCGCGGAGAACTTTGCCGCCGATCTTCATCGCACCGCCATTCACATTCTTGTCGATGCCTATGGTGCCCCAACCCGCGCTGGCGGACTTCCATTTCAAACTGGCCAGCTTGACGGAGGGTCCATCCGCGCGCACGAGTTCCGGGTCGATCCAATCCGCCCAATCGCAACTATAGCCGTTCCCACCATCCGTCACCACGAGGTAGAGATGCTTCGCTCCCGAGATGTCCGCATCCACTGCCACGCTCCCGCCTCGCACCAATCCGCTCTTATATTTGGCTTTGGCCGCGGTTGCGCCTCTGGCGCCGGCCGGCGGGGTTGCCGCTGATTTTCGCGGCCCCTTCGGGTCCAAATTTTGCTGCAAGTCCTCCTCGGTCACCGTCGATTGAACACCATCCGCTGGCACATCCGCCTTCGCAATCCACAAAATCGCGTTCAGAATAATCCGCCGGAAATTCTCGTTTCCGAAATTCTTGAAATAATGCGCGCCCGTGAAACCGAAACCCCTTCCGCCATCGGGCCGTTCGTATGCCCAGGCGGTGTCTTCCGGCATTCCCTTGCGCGAACGCACCACGGGATTGCCGCCGTGCGGATCGTCCGGTTTCTCCCGCGTGCTGTCCGGCGGAACGGCGGTAAGAATCGGCGTCACGTTCTGGTCCTGGAAGCGCATGTGATAATACCACTCGTCCTGGATCTTAAACGGCTTCACCCCGCGCGTGATGGGATGCTCGGGCAACTTTGTAAAATCCGCCTCCCAAACGGGATTGACCGACCAGTTCGTCTCAAAGTAGCCGCCAATCCAATTCAAGAATTCCATCCCGCCCCTGTGCGCCGGAACTTCGACCGCATAATGCAGGCACGCCAGGCCCGCGCCGCGCTTCATCGCCTCGTTAAGTTGCAGCAAGTGATCGCCCTGAATCGCCGGGTGCCCGTCCCCGCCGTCCATGTACAACACAATGGCCGCCGCGCCATCGAAAATATTCTTGTCGCTCGGCCAGCCGTTCGTGTACGCGACAGCTTCGATCCCCGGCACCTTGTCGAGACACTTCTTGAGCAGCAACACGCCCGCATTATGCTCGTGCTCCCCCGGCCCATGGCTCGGCCTTCCGGCCACCAGCACGATTTTCTTGTTGCCCTCGGCTTGCGAACTAAGGACGAAACCCAGCGAGAGCGTCAGCAGCAAAATCGATGTAGTCCTGATCAGCGTTTTCATAAAAGTTTTTGGACCACCCTGCCTTCGTGGTTAATCCCTCCCCATTTCTTAGTTCAGCATTTTGATCCGCATATCCTTGAACTGCGCCATCATGGGATGGCCTGCGTGCAATTGCAGGGCCAGCACGCCAGTCTTGGCTGCCTTGGATTCCTGTTCATCCGTCACGTCCACCGTTACCTGCCCATTGATTTCGTGGATGAGATGGTTTCCTTTCACGATGATGACATAATCGTTCCAATCGCCCTTCTTGATCGAAGCCTCGATCTGGGCTGCATCTCCCACGGAACCCACCACGTTCTTCTTTCCCTGGGCGTCGATGACCACTTTTTCTCCGCGGTTGGCGAGGATGCCGCGGCCCTTTTCCTCATACAAAATCCCGGAGTAAGTTTTACCCGCTTCCATGTCTGCCTGGTAACCCGCCACGACCCAATATTCCGGCTTCACGATCTTGCTTCGATATTGGACGCCCGAGTTGGCGAATCCAGCCGCATCGCCCGGCACCAGCTTAAACTGAAAGCGCATCTCGAAGTCGCCCGGCATGCCGTTGGTCCAGACCAGGAACGTGTTCTCCTTCGCAGGATGTTCCTCCGTGGTCTGTCCGGTGATCGCGCCGTCTTTGACCGACCACAATTCGTGCACCCCGTCCCAACCACTCAGATCGTGGCCGTTGAACATCGATTCGAACCCCGCCTCCGGATCGGCGGCCAGGGCCGAGACTACACCGGTGATGAGAAAAACTGCCAATGCGGGAATAATAGTGCTTTTTGTTTTCATTGTTTTGAACAAGTTATTGAGCTAATCGTAAATTTTTCTTTGGCAGGAGCGGCGCGCTGTGCCGTCCGCGCCATCACTTCAGCGCCTTCTTCAGAAACTTCACGCCCTTTACCGCGATTTCATTCCGCGTCGGCTCCATGCGCCGCCAGATCGCCGCCGCGCGCGCGATGACTTTCACGTCCGTCGTAAACGATTCGATGACCACATCCCCCTTGTAACCCACGGCCTTTAAGGCCGCCGCAATCGGCTTCCAATCAATGTGGTCGTTCCCCGGTGTGCCACGGTCCGAACCACAGGCGTGGAAATGCCCAAGCTGCCGGCCTGCTTTGCGGATCGCCGCCGCCTGGTCTTTCTCCTCAATGTTCATGTGGAACGTGTCCAGGTGCAGGCGCAACGCCGGGTTGCCGACGTCCTTGATCATGCGCAAGCCCTGGTCGCACGTGTTGATAAAATCCGTCTCGAACCGGTTCAACGGCTCCAGGCAAATCTGACGCTTCCGTTCCTGCGCATATTTCGCCAGCGACTTAAGATGTCTCACCACCGTTTTCCATTGCTGTTTGTATTCGTTCGGCGGCACGGCATCCGCGCGTCCGACGGCAGAATACACCGGCCCGATCAACGACGGGCAATCCAGCGTCACCATTTGATCCAGCAGCCTGCGCATATAATTCAGCCCGGTTTCCTGCGCATCCGGCGTGCCGCGCAAGTCACGATCCGGCCCCATGCAGGCACAAACCGATCCGCAGACCAGGCCTGCCTTGTCCAACTCCCGTTTTACGTGGGCCGGATCGATATGCGACGGGTCTTCGACCGGAATCTCCACCGTGTCGAATCCCCAGGTTTTGAACTGCTTGAACCACCGCGTGCTCTCATTCGTGAACGGCGATGTAAATAGAAAGCTGTTGATTCCGAATCTCATAATGTTGATTGAAGTTGCACCAAGGCTATTCCATCCGCGCGGTGTGTCAATTATGGAGTGCGGTGGCAGAGCGCACTCCATAGCCGGCACTGGAGGCGCGCATTCAACCCTTGAGAATCTTCCCGACCGTGGTAAGTTCCTTGCGTGAGGAATTGCTGTTTACGCCATGCAGGTTTTAAGCCTCAGGCAGAATGCGCGCGGGACGATTCTCGTCTGCCTGAAGACTGCTCCAGTCGGATTCTCTAAATCGCGTGCTGCCAAATAATTTCAGTTGGAAGGCCAGGAAGCTGGCTCTCACCGGGTTGCTGTGCGCCGGGATTTTTTCTCGCTTAATCAATGTTGCCCAAGCCACGACTTGGCACGTGCGCCAGGATGGCACCGGGAATTTTACGAACATCCAGGCCTGCGTGAATGCGATGGCCGCGGGCGACACCTGCCTGGTCGGAGCCGGCACCTATCAGGAGCGCGTTAGTTTTCCCTCCTCGAAGTCGGGTCACGCGGGCGCGCTCACCATCATCAAGGCCGAGACGAGCCTCACTGCGACCAACTGGGGTTTCGACACTTCTGGAGTCAGCTACGTGCACATTGAAGGATTCAGCATCACCCTGCCGGCCTCTTTGACTGGTTGGAACAATGGCATCGGCATCCTGATCAACGGCAACAATATCGAGATCATCAGCAATTACTTCTTCGGCACCCATTATCCGGCCATCACGGGCGGCGGCAGCAACGCGCATGTCGCCGACAACCACATATATATGTGCGGCAGCGGCATCTACATCGCCGGCACGGGCTGGCTTGTGGAAGGAAACGACGTGGAGCGCCTGCAATTTCATTCAGAGATCGGCGATGCGGATTACACCCGTTTCTTCGGATCGTATCACATCATTCGCAGCAATTTTTTTCATGGCACCATTCAGTCGGAGATTGGCCCTGCCCACGTCGATGGCTTTCAAACTTTCGACGATAATGGCGACACCGCGCAACACATCCGATTCGACGGCAACCGCATGCAGGACTTCTACCACGAGGGGGCTGAATTGGAGGCGATCTACCACAGCAACACCTTTGACCTGGTGTTCTGCAACAACACTTTTGCCGGGTCCAACTCGGCCATCGGCATCATTGCCTCCACCAACCTGCAGCAAGTGCAGATTTTCAACAACGACTTCATCAACATCCAATGCGGTCCTTATTTTGTTCCGCTGACGTCGGGATCGATTTCGAATAACATTTTTTATGGCACCAGTTGTTTCCTGATCCAGTCCTCCCAGGTTACAGGCGGCAACAATCTTCTGTACTACCCGGGCAGATCCCTCAGTCCCCAGTTTCCCGGGGACATCGTGAACAAGGATCCACTTTTCGTAAACGTGGCGAACTACGATTTCCATCTGCTCACGAACAGCCCCGCCATCGACAAGGGCGTGCCTTTGAGCATTGTAACCAACGACATGGACGGGGTGAGTCGGCCGCAAGGCTCCGGCTGGGACATCGGCGCATCTGAGTTTAACTTGGGCCAGGTTGTAAATGCCCCGAATGTCACTGGCCAACCGCATGGCAGCACGAACGCGCCCGGTTCGACGGCTGTTTTCAGCGCCATGGTTACCGGCACCGCGCCATTGAATTTTCAATGGTGGCTGGGAGGAATTAGATTAACGAACGGCAGCCACATCAGCGGCGCAACCACCAACACGCTGACCATCACGAACGTCCAGGCGGCGGATGCGGGCCCTTACCAACTGGTGGTCACAAATGTCGCGGGCACTGCCAGCAGCGCGGCAGCCACCTTGACCGTGACAGGGCCGCCGGTGATCACGATGCAGCCGGTGACCACGAATATCGTGGCGGGTTCGAGCGCAAGTTTCAGTGTGGCTGCGGCCGGCACTCCGCCCCTGGGTTATCAGTGGCGCTTCAACGGCATCAATATCGCGAACAACAGCCAGTTTAGTGGCGCAATGAATGCCATGCTGACGCTCGCCGCCGCGGCTGTCACCAACGCGGGCGGCTATTCCGTGGTCGTGACGAATTCGAGCGGGTCGGTAACGAGCGCGGTGGCCTCCCTCACGGTCAGTCCAGCGCCGGCATGCGTTCCGCCTCCTTCCGGGCTGGTCAGTTGGTGGCCGGGAGATGGAAACGCCCAGGACATTTGGAGCACGAACAACGGGACCTTGCAAGGCGGCGCAACCGCGAGCGCGGCCGGACGGGTTGGGCAGGCTTTCAGCTTCGACGGCACGAACGCGTTTGTGCAAATCCCCAATTCCCCGGCGTTGCGCCCCACCACCCTGACCGTTGAGACTTGGGTACGCTTCGCCTCCTTGGACTCGGTGGGTTCGGGCGGTTCGCCGGCGGGCGATCAGTACATCGTTTTCAAACAGAACAGCCGGAGCAGCAGTTTCGAAGGGTTTGATCTGAGCAAGACCCGGATTGGCGGCATCGATGTGTTCCGGTTCCTGGTTTCCTCAGCGGCCGGCCAATCCGTTGAACTCGACTCGACGGCCACAATCACCGCCGGGGTTTGGTATCACGTGGCGGGTGTGCGCGGGTCGAACTTTACCCAGCTTTACGTCAACGGCCTGTTGCAAGGCCAGGCCAGCATCACCTTCGCTCAGGATTACGGCAACTTTCCGCTCTACTTCGGCACTTCGGGCGAATCCTACTGGGACCACAAACTTTCCGGGACGCTGGACGAAGTCTCACTTTATAACCGCGCGCTGTCGTCCAACGAAATCTCGGCCATTTACGCAATTGGCGCCGCTGGCAAGTGCAAAGCCGCGAGCGGGCCGTTTTTCACCCTGATGGGAAAAAGCGGCGGCAACATTTCTTTCACACTCACCGGCCAGTCTGGCCAAATCTATAACATCCTCACTTCCTCCGACCTGAAGAATTGGTCTACGGTTGCCACAGTGACGCTGAGTAATTCCACTGCGGTGGTCACCCAGCCAGTTGTCGCGGCGCGGCAGTTTTATCGTGCGATGCTGGTTCCTTGATCCTAGACGAGGATTTTGAGCGCGTTGCTTCTTTCGCAACCTCGGCTTCACTCCGGCTGCGAATGCCAGCCAAACCAAGCGTCGGCCCGCGCAACATGCATACCCGCGCCGAAGCCATGGGCGGCACCCTCGATCTTCACAGCGCCCCGGGCGAAGGCACGACCGTGCGCCTGGCGGTCAGGATGGAAGTCACGTAGAAAATGGGCATCTGGTCACGGAGTAACGGTCACAATCTGGCCTATTTTCAACGAGGGTAAAAGAGCGAGCACCTTGGGCATAAGCGGGCGAGTGTGGACCAATCGAATGCTTTGGGCCGCGAGCACAATTATTGCGATGGTGAAGTTGGTCAGGTTCTGCTGGAATGCGAGGTTGCGGTCACCGGTAATGAAAACTTCAAATTCCTGCTGTGCCAATGCCAACAATCGTCCGTTCTTGATGCCATCCCAACCCATCTCATGGACAGTTTTCACCTCGTGACCGGGCAGATCGCGACGCAATCGCCAATCCAGACATTCGTCCAGTAACAGCTTCACCTCACGCCGGGGCCAGCAGTTTTTCCTTGGCAGCTTCGATGAAGCCGATGACCTGCTCGCGTTTTACCGTGGGAAATCCAACCAGAAACTCGTCAATGGTCTCTCCGCCTTCAAGGTAGTCGATGAGGTTTTGAACCGGAACACGGGTACCGGTGAAAACCGGTGTACCGCCCATGATTTCCGGATCCGAGTGGAGGACGGCTGACAAGTCGGCCTTTTTCATAAGCAGAATGTATCCGAAGCCATAGCGAGTCGCAAGCGGGTTCAGAATGACATGTAGGCGTCGTTACACATTCGGGGGAGCACCGACGAGAGGCTTGCTTTTTTTCCGGCGAGGCTCAGCTTGGAGCATTAGGACATAACGAATGCGCAAGTGGATCCCAATTCTTTTTCTCTTGATGGCTGGTTGCCAGACTCCAAAACAACCGCAAGTGGGAATGAACGATGTTCATGTGCCGAAGGTCTTTCATCCCAGTTTGAATTGGATCGACGAGGCCCCGAGCCACTATGAGCGATATCTGGGAATGTTCAGGCAAGGATATTGGGATTGCATCAAGAGGTATATTGAAAACATTGATTACGTCAGTCAGAAATCAGATGCTTACGCCTGTGGATGGCTTTCAGAGGTTGCGGGATATAGTGATGGATATACAGCGGCAGAGAGAGATGTAAAAAAAAACATCAAAAGGTTCGGGAAGGAACGCACTGCCAAGTACCTAAAGGAAATCTGGGAAGGAGGATGACGAAGATGTTCGTGAGGAGTATTGGCGGGATATCAGGCGGCAGCCGAAGCGAATTCAGGAACGCGTGGCTTAACCAGACAACTCATCCGAGTTTCCAAGGAGGACGGAAGGAACGGGTGAGCAACTGGCTGGCCTCGGCATCATCCGCGATTTGCTCCGTCTGCACGTCCCATTTTAGTTTGCGTCCCACCAACATCGAGATCAGGCCGAGGTGACCGGGAATGGCCGAGTGATGCGCTGTTTCGACCGGGGTAATCGTCGGCTTCCGTGATTTGATGCAATCGAGAAAATTTTGTTGGTGATTGGTTGACTCATAGAGTTTCACTTTGCGCAATTCCTCCGGCAAGGTCTTGAAGTCGCGCCAGTCCTCATTGGAAGCCTCAAAGCCCCCGCGATCGACCCAGACCCAGCCGCTCGTCCCGATCCACTTGACGCCGCTCCGAATGTCCGGGTGGCCGCCGGCGATGATCATCGTGATGTTCCGGGGATAGCGCAATTCGATGCGGTATTTTGTGCAGGTGTTCCAGACCGCATCCTTGGGTGGAAACTCGCCGTGACCCTCGATTTCGGACGGGCCGGAGTTGTCGAAATCGCACCCCCAATGCGCGATATCGCAATGGTGTCCGATCCAGTCCATCAACTGGCCGCCGCCCGTATTATAGTTCCAGCGCCAGTTTCGATGCACCCGGCCCTGGATGTACGGCATCATTTTCGAGGGACCAATCCAGGTGTCGTAGTCCAACTCAGGCGGAGGATCACTGGGAGTCATGGACCGGGCTTCGCCGCCGGAGTTTTTGTTGCCTTCCGGCAACCCAACTTCGACACGGGTCACCTCGCCAATCAGGCCGTTGCGCACGATCTCCGCGGCCTTGTGGAAATTCGGAAGCGAGCGCTGCCAGGAACCGGTTTGCCAGATACGGTGATTCTGCTGCACGGCTTTCACAATGGCCTGCTGCTCGGCAATGGTCCGGGCCAGCGGTTTCTCGCCATAAATGTCCTTCTTTTGCCCGGCAGCTTCGACCTCGACCAACTCATGCCAATGGTCCGGCACCGCCACCAGGACTGCATCAATATCCGTCCGGGCCATCAATTCGCGGTAGTCGTGATAGGGTTTGCAATCCTGATTCTGGTAATGCTTGTTGACGAGGTTGGTGAAAGCTTCCAGGTGGTGCTTGTCCACATCAGACGCCGCCACAACCCGGCAATCTTTTAGCGCGAGGAAAGCTTTGGTATCCAAAGTGCCCTGGTTTCCACAACCAACCACTCCCAAGGCGATGCGCCGGGAAGGCGGTGGCGCGTCTTGCAGCCCGAGGGCGCGGCCCGGGATTAGGGTGGGCAGAGCCAAAGCCCCAGCGGCAGCCGCAAGGAATCGGCGGCGGGGAATTTTGGAATCAAGAGCCGGACTTTTTGCGCGGTGCCGGCCGGGTGGGTTCATAATCAGACCCATTTTAATGGGCCCGCGCCGGAAGTCAATTGGAGGCTGTTACAATCAGTACTAACAGGCTTGCCTGGGCACCATCGCCAGTTCCCTCTCCCTGTCGAACCTGCCACTAAACGGCTGAAGGTATCTGCTCGTGTTCAGAAAACGCCTATTCGGTAGAACCGTTGAACGTTGGTCGGAAAGGGATCGGTGACAATTAGGTTGGTCGAAGTGGTTTGAGGAGCAATGTTCGTCAGGGTCAGCCAATTGCCGGAACTTAACGAATCACGATACTGAACGGTATAAGGCTGTTCGGCTGACGCGGAGAAGCTGAACTGGATCTGGGCGCCAACGGCCTTGATCCACTGAATTTGCGTCGTTGCCGGGACGGCATACTCGACAACCAAAACCGGCGTATTGACGGCGTCTTCCCGCGAACCGAATCGCCGCGCCGTGAAGGCCGTGTTTTCGGATTCGCTAATCAGCACCCATCCAAAATTGGCGGAGGGATTCAGCAGCCATTGTTGGACGTCGGCGACCAGTTGTGTGGTGGAGTTGAAGGTATAGCTGCCTAATCCGCTGATGAGCATGGAGGCGCTTAGCGTTTCGGAAAAATCATTCGAAATCGCGCCGCCGGGGACAGTCCAGGGCGTCGAGGGATGCATGCGATTGTTCCAAGTGGCTTCACCCGCATTGGCCGGACTGCCGGTATTGCTCGTGCCTGCGCCCTCCCCCCAACCCAGCAGGACCCGGCGAAGATCGAAAACCGAAGCCACTCCACCACCACCCGGCACGGTAACCACATTCATGGTGAGAGCCACCGATTGGATCACGGCGTTGGAAGGAATTTGGTTTGCCACGTCGAAACGGACCAGGGCCCGGCTGGAAAAGCCGCTGCCGTTCACCCCGGAGACAAGGCTCGAACTCGCGCCCAGGTCATTGTCCGGGAAGTTCGCAAAAAGGCTGGTGTCAGCGTTCGGATAAAGCGTTACGGAGCCGGCAAAGGCCCGGCAGGCCAATATCATGCCGGCAAGCCCGGCCAAAGCCGGCCGGCGCGGCTGTCTGATTTGCCTGATCCGGCTTCCGGTTTGTGCTTGCATCACTCGATATATTTTGGAGAATATATCGTATGCTTACAAGCTCGAAGTGGCTGCCGGTCGGCCTCGCCATGGTGGTTGCACCCTCTTTCTACGCCACTTCCGCGCGAGCGGCGGTGTTCAGCGCGAGCCCCGTTTCGGATGCCTTTGTCACCACCGGGCCAAGCGGCAATCTCAGCGGCAACAATTATGGTGGCGCCGGCGCTCTGGGGGTATCGGCGCCCGGTCTGGCCAAAGGCGCCTTCGACAGCGTGTTGCAGTTTGACGTGTCCGGCGCAATCAGTGCGTTTAACAGCCAATACGGAGCCGGCCAATGGACAATCCAGTCCGTCAGCCTGCAACTGACCGCAACGCCACCCAATAACGGGATTTTCAATGCCACAAGCCCGGGACAATTTCAGATTAACTGGATGCAGAATAATTCCTGGACTGAAGGCACGGGCACGCCAAACGCTCCGACTGCCACCGGAATAACCTACGCCACCTTGCAGAGCACTTTTATCGGGTCGAACGACGAGAACCTGGGTGTTTTCTCCTTCGGCGGGGCTACTAACGGCGCGGCCAGCTATAATCTGAACCTCACTCCCGGCTTCACCACGGAACTACTGTCGGGCGGCGGCATCAGCCTGGAAATGTTTGCGGCTGATACCAACATTAGCTACTTGTTCGACTCCCGGAATTTCGGCTCGGCGGGAAGCCGGCCGGTCTTGAGCATTGATGCAGTTCCGGAACCAGGGACATCGCTTTGGATCCTGGGAATCGCGTGTTGCGCGGGCTGGCGCCGGTTCGCCCGCCGGAGGAACGCATGAAGCGGAGGCATCACCCCGGCTTCACCCTGGTTGAGCTGCTTGTTGTTATTGCCGTCATTGCCATCCTGGCGAGCCTGCTTCTGCCTGCCTTGGGCCGGGCGAAGGAGAGATCGAAAACCGCGCAGTGCCTGGGCAACCTTCGTCAGTGGAATCTCGCGCTGACCCTGTACCTGCACGATAACAATGACGCCATCCCCCGGCGCGGCCAGGGAGTGCAACCTCTCGCGGAAATCGATCGCCCGGAAGACTGGTTCAATTGCCTGCCGCCGCTTATCGGGTTGCAAACTTACCAAACGCTGGTGACCAACAACGCGGTCCCGAAACCTCGCGACGCGACCGTTTATGTCTGCCCAACGGCCAGGGCCGCTACGAATCAGTATTTTCTCGCCTACGCGATGAACTTCTACCTGTCGCCAACCCTCCGGCCAGAGTCGCACCGGTTGCCGGACATCCCGCACCCGTCGGCGCTGGCGTTTATGGCGGACGGTGGCTGTGCCTATTCATCAACCGTCCCTTCATCCCAGGCTTACTCGGTGCAGGCACGGCACGTTCAACAGGCGAACGTGACTTTTCTGGATGGGCACGCACAATCCTTTGCCGGCGATTATCTCGGTTGCGGCGTGGGCGCGAAAGAGCAGGCTGATGTCCGCTGGCAAACCGGGTCGGACGGAATCAATCACGCGCCCATTCCGTGAGCGGTCAGAAAAAGTCAGCGATGCAGGAACTTCCGAAGCCTTTTCCAAACTGGTTGCGTCGCTTTAAGGCATTGCGCGTCCATTTGGTGATATAGCGCCAGGGCTGCGGATCCCGTTTCCGTCAGCGTTGCCCCGCCGCCACCTTTGCTGCCACCGCGCACGGCGATAACCAAGGGTTTCCTAAAGCACGCGTTCATCGTGCGAATCAGCGTCCAAGCCCGCATGTAGGACACCCCCATCTGCTTCGCCGCTTCTGAAATTGAGCCGGTCTGCCGCAGCAATTCAAGCAACTCCACTTTGCCCGGTCCCAAGGCGATCTCGTTGCCCACTCGCACTCGAAGCCGCGGCTGTATGGCCAGGGCGCGGCCTGGTTTGGTTTTCATATCACGGCTGATCGTAGGCGAACGTTGCCGCAAGGACAAATTTCAAATCAGACACGTTTTTGACGATCAGTAAATTGAAGCGGCATGAATGCGCGCCTTGGGATCGACCATCAGGCTGCGGCCTGTGGCCCAGGTGATTTCCCGGAGGATTCAGCTTGTCACCCTCCACGCCAATGGCGGAGAGCCTGCCGTAACCCCGGGAAAGGGATCAGCTCAAAATCTCGCCCACAGGCTGCCGGAGGCCGGCGGCGACGGGCAGCGAACTGAGGAACGCGCCGAAGTTAACCCAGAGAAAAACCATGGCGGCGGGTCCATTTGGATCCTGGGAAGGCACCGTCGGAAGGCTGAAACTTTCAAGGATTTTCGGTTGCAAGACAGAAATGAGCAGGAGCGCGACCACGGTGGCGGCGTTGGCCAGAGCGGCATTTTCCAACCAGTGGCGGAAGTAAAGCAGCCGCGTAGGTGCGCCAAAACTGCGGAGCAACGCGCCGACAAACAGGTTCTGGCGAAACTCGAGGATGGCAATGGCGCCATAAACCAGCGCAACCGCCGCGCCGAGGATTCCCGCCAGCACGGCGCGCCATTGTTGATGGCGACGGCGCAATTCCTCGAGTTCGCGCATTAAAGGCAGGGCGCTTTGGATTTGTGGTGTCCGCTGGTTAAAAGAGGACAGCGCGTTTACCGCAGCGATGATCTGGTCCATGGGCGGCGCGGTGGGTCCGCGCTGGAATACCGTGGTTTCCAGCCAGCCCGATTGCTCCTCATCCGGCAGCCAGCCCTGGGGCACGAGTAGAAAGTCATCGGCGGAGAGCGCGCGCAGCCAATTTGGAGGGCGGGCGACGGAAGCCAAAATGACCCGATGGTTGATGCGCACATGAAGTTGGGTATGGGGCGGCAACTCGTCGCTGGCGCAAATGGCTTCGGTTTGGGTGGACAACATTTCGGCCAGCCAGGGCAGCGCTTCCGCAGGATAGGTGAAGACGGGCAAATTATTCCCGCTCCATTCGGTTTGGCCGCGAGTGAACAATTGGCGCAGTCGCAACTTGCGTCCCATCTCGCCCAGCGATGCCAGTTCGTCCGCTTCGCGGCCATGCCGAAAAAAACGCGGCGAATCGGGCGTCACCGCCTGGCGAACCAGCAGCGTATCGAGCCCGAAGCGTTCCAGGCGCTGCTGCAGGCTGCGTTCGACCAGTTGAAACGCCGTGAGAATGACGGTAGCGACCATCACGAGCAGCGCGGTGATCCACAGCCGGGCCAGCGGACTGCCGGGCTGTTCACACCAACGCTTCCAGGTGTCTTTCCAAAGGTAGGAAACGATTAAAATCGAGGATTTCATCGGCAATCGGTTCGAGGCGCGCGTCGTGGGAGCTGATCACGCAAATGCGGGGCGCAGGCAGTGGCGGCTCCGTTTCAGGAGGCGGTGTGGCGAAGGCTTGCAGTGCGCGGACAATGACGCGGGTGTTCAGATCGTCCAGGCCGGACGTGGGTTCGTCGAGCAACAACACGAGCGGTTCGCGCACCAGGGCCCGGGCGATGGCGGCGCGTTGCTGCTGGCCACCGGAAAGCGATTCCGGCAAACGCTCGGCGCAGGCATCAAGTCCGAGCACACGAAGCCAATGGGCGGAGTTTGCGGCGATGCGTGTGGACGGCAGCTCGGCGAGACTCGCGGCAAGCTCCAGGTTCCGCATTACTGTGGCCCGCGGCAACAGGTTCAATTGCTGGAAAACGAAAGCGAGCGCGCAACGTTGGAAATGTGTGTCCACCGGCGCCAGGCCAAGTGGTGTCAGGACGCTGCCCTGTTGCGGCTCGAGAAAACCGGCGAGCAATCGCAGCAAGGTGGACTTGCCGCAGCCGGACGCTCCTTTGACCAGGGTGATGCCGGGCCGGAACGTGTGCTGAAACTTTTCAATTACCCAAGGACGCTCAGGACGATACCGAAAGGAAACTTTTTGACATTGCATGCGGAAACAGGAGTTAACAGAGCGCAGAGCTCCGGCTCTGCGTGCAGAAAAGCAGCGTCACCGAGCAGAGCTGGAGTTCTGCGCTCATCCTGGCGGGACGGGCAGTCCTCTGCTTGCCGTCGGCGCGCACGGAGTGGCGCGCCCTGCCAGGACAAGCTCTATGGCAGATGCGCGCGCGCGGTTTCATGGCCGGAAGTGTTCGGTTTGAGTTGATGGACCGGGGGCAGAATAGCGAGTTCGGTCTGGCCTTCGAGCAGGAGTTGCGCGCCCGGCAGAATCTTTGAGAGACCTTCATTCCAGTTGCGATTCTGAAAAGCAACAGGTTCACGGAGCACCAGAGCCAGCTTGGGAACCACACAAGCGGGTTGCGCCAGACCGATCCAAAGATCGCACGCGAGGTCGGTTCCAACGAGATGGCTGGCAGCGGCGGTTTCTTCCGGCGGGAATTGGAAATAATAGCAGATGGCCTCGCGCATGACGGAATGCTCCAATTTCTTCTGGGTGAAGGCAGCTTCAAGGTGCGTCCCATCAGGCATGGTGATGGTGGCAGTGAGCCGGTCTGGCGGCAGGGCGGCCCAAGCGACTTCTTCCAGGGGAACTCGGAGCAGGATCGAACCCAGGTCGCGGACAACCGCCAATTCCTGGCCTGCGCTGACAGGATAGTCAGTAACACCCTGGGCAAGTTGAAGGCTGAGGATGAGCTGGCCGGAGAACGGGAGTTTGAATTGAGCCTGGGCCTGGCGGTGGTCGAAATCCAACTGGCGACGTTCGAGCTCCATGCGTGCGCCCTGAAGATCGACTCCCAGGACGGCGGCGTTGGTGGCGGAGAGCCAGCCGAGATTTTGCTCGAGCAAGGCGAGTTCCTCGCGGGCCTGATCGAGGGTTCCGTGCTTGAGCAGGCCTTCTTTGCTGATGCCGGCGGCATTCAGGGCCACGTGCGCGAGGTCGCGATTGGTCGCCAACAATTCCAGCAGCACAACCTGGCGCTTCAGGTCCGAGATGTCCCGGTTCAATTTGATTTTTTCTTTGGGCAGGTCGATCTCCATGAACAGCCGCTCGCGCTCTTCAATTCGTTTTCGGACTTCGGCCAGTTCGTCGGCCTCCAGTCGCAGCGCCTTCGGCTCGAACTCCGCCCAAATGAAACCCGCCGGAAGGTTTGTTTCGGGCTGGTCGGTATAGAGCCGCAATTGCCCTGAGATTGGGGCATGGATGGTGAGGCTGGTTTTGGGAAGCACCTGGCAAGGCAACGTGGCCAGGCGCATTTTCTCCACGACGGGATACGCGTCCCAGGACCAGGCGGCCGGCGTGGCGGCGTTTGGAGGCGAGGGTTTTTGGGAGCAACCGGCGAGGAGTGTGAGCGCGAGGCAGAGTGTGAGAGCGCAGGCTCTGTACAGATCGCGTCCGAATACTGGCCCGATGGCAGGGCGGGCGCTCCCCTGCCTGCCGCTCGTACGCACACGCAACTCGGCGCGCACGGAATGTCGCGCCCTGCCCGGAAGAGCAGCGTCGGGACGTGCCCGTTCGTAAATTTGAAGTGATGGCTGGCCGGCGTTCATTCGATTATCCCGCCCCATTGTTGCTCATCCACGAACCAGAAGAGCGTATCCAGTTCGGCCAGATCGCGGCGCAATTTAAATCGTTGAAAGCGGAGAGAGCGGTTGCTCTCCATCGCCTGGATCAAGGAATTCAAGTCGAGGTCCTGGGGGACATTGTTCAGCGCGGAAATCAGCCGGTCGAGTTGTTCGATTTGAGTGCGCAACGAACCGCCGAGGCGTTGGGCGGCGAGCAATCGCTGAATCAACTCATCGGAATCCATGCGCAACTGGGCGAACTCCAGTTCCTGCTCGCGGCGTGTCTGGCGCAATTGGAGGCTCACATAACCGCGCGTATCCAGCGTCCAGAAAAAGTCGGCGGTCGCCACCACATCGGACGAGGACCAGAAATGGGTTTCGCCATTGACGCTTTGAAAGGCTGAAGGACCACTGACAAAAATCGTTAGCTCGGGCCAGTATTGGAGTTTGATCCCATGAATCTGGGCCCAGGCGCGGACCAGTTCCAGGGCTACCAACCGCATTTGGAGCCGCGCCACACGATTGGTATTATTGAGTGGGAGCGGTTGCTCTTCGTAGGGAAAATCCGGCAGGTTGTTGGTGCGGAAAGTCCAATGGTACTGGGTGTCCGCCAGCAGTTCGGAGGCGTGAGTTTGCAAGCTTTCGGCGGAGGTTTTCAGGGAAAGTTCTTCGCTCTCAATTTCCTTGAGCAGGATGTCACCGGCCAGTGCGTCCGCCTTGTCGAGCGCCGCGGCCAGCATGCGTTCGGATTTCAATTCGGCGCGCATTTCATCCTGCTCGCGAGCTTCGAGAAACAGCTTGTAAAGTTCGATGGCCTGTTCGCGCTGGGCCAGTTCGGCGGCGGCTTTCGCGCGCAGGGCGGCGAGGCGCGCGGCGAACAAGCGCGAGTCAAAATTCACCACCCCGGGAATATTGAAGAAGCTGTCGATATTAAAGGTGACGTCGCTGAAAGCCGTGGCCGGGATGCTTTTGATGCTCCGGCTGACTCCGGAACGGAGATTGACTGTGGGGATGAGGTCCTTGAAGACTTGCCGGGCGAGTTCCTGGGCGTTGGTGATGTCCACGCGCGCGGCGCGCAGCTTGAGATTGTTGGTTTGCAGAAGCGCCAGGGCCTCCGGCCAGCTTACGATCCGGTCCGGCAGGGCAATTTGACGCGCCAATTCCGTCTGCCAGCGTGACTGAACGGCAGGCAGCTTTTTGTCGACCTCCCGGCGGGCCGACAGGCAGCCGGCCAGTAAAAACGCCAGCAGAACCGGCGCGCACCGGCGAAACTCGAACAGGATTTTTGTGAACACATTTCGGGTGGCTACTCGCGCTGGTTCGGTGTTTGCAATCGGGCGGCGCGTCCGTGTCGCGCGCCCGGATGAGATTTTAATTTAAGGTAAAGGTTCCATCCTGAGTGCCGCCCTTGTTCGGGCTGCTACTGTGTATCGTTCCGGAGTTGGCGGTTTGGAATGTTAAGGTGTTATCCACAACTGTCCCGTTGATGTCCTCGGTTTCCACGAGGCTGGCGGTGCTGTTGCCGGTCTTCGTATAAGTATAGCTGCCGGTGTTGCTTTGCACACCGCCGCTGCCCTGCAGTTGGTAACTGCCCGAGGTCCCGTCGCCAGCCGGCGTGAACACATAAGTGCCGCCGGAGGAAAATGGAGCGGAACCGCCGCTGACGGACACATTCAAGGTCCGGTTGTTAAGGTTGTCCGCCGCCGGGCCGTTGTTGTTGCCATTGTTGCTGCTGCCGCCACCCCCCGGACAACCGGTGAGCAGAGGAAGAGAAATCAGGCAGGCGGCCAGCGCGATTGATCTTTTGTGCTTCATGAATTTCTATTAACGCTGCGGTTTGTTTCTGCCGCATGCAGTATGCTCACGGTTTGCGTTGGCGAAATAGGGTCTTACACCCAACGAGAGCGGGTTAAGGACAGTCGGGGAGATAACCAAATCCAGAAAACTCCAAAATCGAAGAGCCGAATCTCCCGTCCACCTGTGCCTGCATCCTGTCCCGGGCGACAAATTAAGCTGGCCAGCAACTCCGGATCGGGTTAATTCATGTGCAACACATGCGGCTGGGATTCAGGGTTTGCCAGTCGGTTTAATTTTATGAAGCGAAGCACACTCATTGTGGCAGTGGCGGCTTGGGCTGCGGGCGCGCGCGTCGAGGCTGAGACCAAGGTTGATTTCGTCAAGGACATCCAACCGATTCTCCAGGAATCGTGCCTCAAGTGCCATGGGCCGGAAAAACAGAAAGGCGGCCTGCGGCTGGACTCGAGGGCGGCGGCGCTCAAGGGCGGCAAGGACGGCGAAGTCCTCGTTCCCGGGCAGGCCGACAAAAGCGATTTGTATCGGCGCGTCAGCCTGGCCCCGGGCAGCGACGACATCATGCCGAACAAGGGCGACCCGTTGACCAAGGCGCAAACTGATTTGATTCGGGACTGGATCAACCAGGGCGCCGTCTGGCCGGATACGGCCATTGCCAAAGCGACGGAGGTTGCGGTAGCGCCGCCCGACACAGGACTCGGCGGGCTCACCGAGATCAAGCCGACTCCGGCGGAAACCGCCGCGATTGCGAAACTTGAAGCCTCGGGCATTGCCATCCGGCCCGTGGCAATGAATGTGAACTGGCGCGAGGCAAATTTTCACACGCTGGGGACGAATGTCACGGACGCGAACCTTGCGCCGTTGAAGGATGTGGCCACGCTGGTTGATCTGAATTTGGCGGGAACGCGCGTGACCGACGCGGGATTGCAGAATCTCAATACCTTGACCAACCTCGTCACCCTGCACCTGGAGCACACGAAAATTTCAGATGCGGGCCTGGTGAACTTGAAAAACCTCGCGCATCTTGCCTATCTCAATCTGTACGACACCGCCATCACCGATCAGGGTTTGGAACGCTTGAAGGAATTGGGCAGTCTCAAACATTTGTATCTCTGGGAAACCAAAGTTACCGAGCAGGGCGTGGCGGACTTGCAGAAAGCGATGCCCCAGGTTCAGATCTCACGCGGTTGGGAAAACGAACCGGCGGCAAAGAAGGCAAAGGAAGAGGCGAAAACGGAAGCGGTTAAGGAAGACAAGAAGGAAGGGAAATAGAAACACCAGCATCCAGGATCCCGGCGCCAGAGAAATTCCAGTTTCCAAATTTCAAACCGAGCAGGTCGGCTGATCGCGGGCGGCGAGTTTCAGGCAGCCGAAAAAAGGTTGCACAGCACCCACGCAAAAAACCGGATCACGAGGATTCAGGTCTCGCGATCCGGTCAGACTTGCGAATTCTTGACGATTATCTCCACCCGCCGCGGACCCACACATGCCTTCCGCCGTGAACGACATAACGAGGCCCCACCCAATGCGCTCCCCGGTAAGGAGGATGTCCCCAATACCCTCGATGCCAGGCCCAACGGCCACCTTCCCAGAACCAGCCGCCTCCAATCCAAACAAAATCCGGTCCGGGTGCCACCCCGACCACTACATCTGTCTCCGGCGGTGGTGGCGGCGGACCGGCGACCTCGACTTCCGCCCCGACTACGGGCGGTGGCGGCGCCGGCTGGACCACGACCGGACGGTCGCGATAGCGCACTTCGTGAACGACGCAACCTGTGAATAGCAATGAACTGGTTGCGATAAGAAAAACTGGTTTATATAATGCGGTCATATTCAATTTCATACTGTACGTGAGACGGACTGGCGAGAGGGTTAATTCACTTTCTATGTAAGTCCTTGGCCCAGAGACTGTTCAATACCGGGTGGCCGGCCGCAAGCTGGCGATGCGTGATGGCATTCGTAATAAACTCCTTGGCGCGCGCGACGGCATCGAGGAGGTTGTGGCCTCGAGCGAGCCATCCAGTTATCGCTGCGGAGTAGGTGCAACCGGTGCCGTGGGTGCGGATTTTTTTGACGAACGGAGCCGTTAGCAGCAGTTCATTTTTGCCGTCGTAAAAAATATCGACGGCCTCGGACAAGCCTTTCAAATGTCCGCCCTTGACCAGGACGGCGCAACCGAAGCGCCGCTTGATTTCGCGCGCCGCAAAACGCAGATCCCCCACCGAGTTCAACTTTTTCCCGATGAGCAGGGCGGCCTCATCGAGGTTTGGAGTGACAAGGGTCGTCAACGGGAGCAGCCGGGACTGAATGATTTTGAGCGCGCGTGATTGGACCAGGCGGGCGCCGCTGGTGGAAATCATCACTGGATCAACCACCAGTGGCGGGCGGCGACGTTGCTGGAAAAATTCCGCCACTATCTGCGCGTTTTGCGCCGAGTACAACGTCCCCGTCTTGACCGCCGCCGGAGGCAGTTCGGCAAACACAGCTTCGAGTTGCCGGCGCAGCAACTCGGGACGGCAAGCCTGAAGACCCAGGACCCGCCTGGGATTCTGGGCGGTGATGCAGGTGATGGCGCTGGCGCCATGGACACCCAACGCCGCGAACGTCTTCAGGTCCGCCTGAATGCCGGCTCCGCCCCCGCTATCCGAGCCGGCGACGGTCAGGGCGATGGGAATTTCTGGAGGTCGCATGATAAAAAGCCGGGCAAGACACTTTTCCCTTGGGCGTGAGTGAGAATAATCGGTCCGGCCCGGAAAGCAGGCTGCCTTGATGGGCCACCACTGTCAATAAAGACCAGCGCGACGGTCGAGGTGCGGGCGCATCTCGATGCACACAACCGGCTGGAGTGGACCGGATTTATTTTACGCACAAACCCTTTAGTAGAACGAAAGCATTCTGTCCGCCGATCATGATCGCCACAGTAAATGTAAAGATTAAAAGAGCAACCAGCCCCCAAAGCGATACTCGGAATGTTTTTTGCCGCCTCACCTCGTCCCGTTCGTATTCGAGTGCCCAACCCACCGCCAACCCTCTCCGATTGTTCCGACGCGCGGTTTTGCGGTGTTCAAAATTGGTGGGCGGTGGAGAATTCATGGCGCTCGACTTTGTGGATCCCGTTTTCTCGATCGATTTCTTCAGGGCAACCATCTCCCGGCATTTGGTTTGATTCATAAAAGCGTGTCTTGCTCTTAAGCACAGCCAGTGCCAGCACTGCTGGCCGTTCGGGCTGGGGGATCTAGGTGCGAAAGCGCGGCCTTTTTCCATAAATGTTGTCATGCAATGCGCTCTTGATGCGGATTTGGCTGTTCGGTATGCTCGATTTGTTCGCCAGTGAACAGGGTTTCTCGGGCTTGATGGGGACTACGGCTCCCTTCACTGGCCGAAAATTTATGTATTCACCAAGCACCGGAGACTTGCCAGCGATTTTGGTGGTTGATGATGAAAAGAACATGCGCCTTTCTTTGCGCAGCGTTTTAACCGATGCAGGATACTCGGTTAAAGCAGTAGAATCTGCGGAGGAGGCGTTATCGATCCTGGGCACCGAGGAATATTTAATGGTGCTTTCGGACGCCCGGATGGGGGGCATGAGTGGCTACGAGTTGTTAAATAACTGCCAAAAGCAGTGGCCAGAATTGCCTTTTGTCCTCATCACTTCGTACGGCACGCCGAAACTGGCCGCTGAGGCTATCAAAGCCGGAGCAATGGATTATCTCACCAAGCCATTTGCCATTGAGGAGTTGTTGCAGATGGCCGGTCGGTGCGGAGAACGGTACCGCCTGCTTAAGGAGAACGCGATGCTTCGGGCATCTGTTCAAGCCAGCAGCGATCTAAACAGCATCGTCGGAAATTCAGCGAAGATTTCTGAGTTGCGGTGGGTAATCCAAGCCGCGGCCAAGTCGAATGCAACTGTGTTAATCGCTGGCGAAAGTGGCACTGGCAAAGAATTGATCGCCGGAGCAATCCATGCGCTCAGTCTCAGGAAAGACGGCCCTTACGTGAAATTGAATTGCGCGGCCATACCCGAAGCTCTGCTGGAAAGCGAACTATTTGGATATGAAAAAGGAGCATTCACAGGCGCCCTAAAGCAAAAATCTGGGCGCGTCGAAGAGGCTCATCGAGGCACGCTGTTTCTGGATGAGATTGGTGACATGAACGCGCAGGCCCAGGCCAAGTTGTTGCGCTTCCTGGAGGATGGGTCGTTTTCCCGGCTCGGTGGAAACCGTGAATCACGGGTGGATGTCCGGGTGGTGGCGGCGACTAACAGAGACCTGAGCGAATTGATGCGTAACCGGCAGTTCCGAGAGGATCTCTATCATCGGTTAAACGTGATCAGACTCTGTCCGCCTCCTCTTAGAGAGCGGCCGGAGGATGTGCCTCTTCTCGTCGCATACTTTCTTCAAAAGTTATCGCTCGAAATGGGACGCAACATTCCCAATCTGGATTCCAGCGCAGAGAGAGCGCTCTCAAAGTATGGCTTCCCTGGGAACGTGCGGGAGCTTAAGAATATTGTAGAAAGAGCCTTGATTTTTTGCGGGGAAGTCATCCGGGCGGAGCATCTCCATCTGGAGGAATTCAAAGCTCCGCCAGACCTCGCTCATTCCACAGTTCAGATATTGCTTCCAGATCAATCGCCCGTAAATTTGGAGAAAAGCATCCAAATCGTTGCCCAGGAAGCGCTTCGCCGCACCAATGGAAACTTGTCCGCAGCGGCGAGACTTATGGGAATCCATCGTTCAAAACTTAATCGCATTCTGGTTCGAGGCTTGGATGAGCAGAGTTCCTCCTGAAAGCATCAAGCAGTAGGATTTATGTATGCCCAACCAATTTTTCGACTTTGAACTTCGGGCCGCGAAGTCCATATTGGTTTGATGGACAAAGATCAGGTGGCTGAAATCCTGACGGAGATTGGCATCTTGCTCGAACTCAAGGGTGAGAATCCGTTCAAAACCCGCGCTTATGCCAATGCCGCCCGCACCTTGGAAACCCTGGGCGAACCGCTCGAACGAATCATCGCCGAGGAGCGTCTCGGATCATTCAAGGGCATCGGCGAGGCCTTGCAGAAAAAAATCACCGAACTGGCCACCACCGGGAAACTCGCGTATTACGACGAATTGAAGGCGTCCTTTCCGCCCGGGCTGTTCGAGATGCTCCAGATCCCCGGCGTCGGCCCCAAGAAAGTCAAGGTGCTCTACGAGAAGCTGGGAATCAAAAACGTCGCCGAATTGGAAGCGGCGTGCAAAGCCGGCAAGGTGGCGGCCCTGGATGGATTCGGCGAAAAGACGCAGGCAAAGATTTGCGAAGGGATCAATTTCCGGCGGAACTATGCGTCGCGCCACCTGCTGGTAAGCGCCCTGAGCGCGTCGGAACCGATCCTCGAAGTGTTGCGCGAGCATCCGGACGTCATTCGTTGCAGCAGCGCCGGCAGTTTGCGGCGGTACAAGGAGGTTGTCGGGGACGTGGATTTCCTGGTTTCCTCAAAAAAGCCGGCGCAGGTGATCGAGTTTTTTGTCACTCAGCCCGGCGTGGCCAGCGTCAGCGCCAAAGGTGAAACGAAAGCCACAGTCATTTTGACCGGCGGTATTCAAGCCGATCTGCGCGTGGTGAGTGATGCGGAGTTTCCCTTTGCCCTCGCGTATTTCACGGGCAGCAAGGAGCATAATATCGTGATGCGGCAGCGCGCGATCCAGCGCGGCTTGCGCCTGAACGAATACGGCCTGTTCAAGTCGAAGGAAGAGACGCGTGACCCGAAGCTTTTGGTCACCTGCCAGACCGAAGAGGAGATTTTCGAAAAGCTCGGCCTGGCTTATGTGCCGCCGGAATTGCGCGAGGACCACGGCGAATTTGACGCGGCGGAAAAGGGTAACATTCCGCGCTTGCTGGAGTGGACGGAACTGCGCGGTTCGCTCCACAATCACTCCAACTGGAGCGACGGGCACGATACGCTGGAACAAGTCGCCGAACACATGCAGGGGCTCGGGTGCGATTATTGGGCCATTACCGACCATTCAAAATCCTCGTTCCAGGCGCACGGACTCGACCCCGCCCGTCTGCGCGAGCAACTCAAGCAGGTCAAAAAAGTCAATCAACGTCTCGCCGATGAAGGGGCCGACTTCCGGCTGCTCACGGGTTCGGAGGTCGATATTCTCAAGGACAAGGTTGATTTTGAGGATGATCTGCTGGCGGAACTGGATGTGGTGGTGGCCAGTCTGCACGCGGGATTTTCGCAGAACGAATCCGACAACACCAAACGCCTGATTCGCGCCGCGCAGAATCCGCACGTCCACATGCTCGGCCATTTGACCGGCCGCCTCCTGCTCGAACGCGAGGGCTACAAGGTGAATCAGCAGGCGGTCATTGATGCCTGCGCGGAGACCGGAACGTGGATTGAACTGAACGCAAACCCGTATCGATTCGACATGGATTGGCGGCTGTGGCCGTATGCGAAATCCAAAGGCGTGAAATGCGTCATTAATTGCGACGCGCACCGTGTCGAGCACGCCGGCTTTCTGCGCCTGGGCGCCGGCATCGCCCGCAAAGGGTGGCTAGAGAAGAAGGATGTCATTAATACCCTGCCGCTCGACAAGTTGCTGAAGGAATTAAAGCGGAAACGGGAGCGCTAACGGGGTTTCAAGGCTGGCCGGAGTGCGCTCAGAGCGTGCGCACTCCGGAATCAGCCATACCGTTGCTTGTTGTGGATGTGAGCCCGCTGACGGTTAAACCACTCCACTCCCCTGCGCATCCTTTTTGAGCGGACGCACTGGGCCGAGCTTGATGACGTTTTCGGGATCGAAATCGGTCAACTTGAGCCAGTCTTCCGTCACGTCGGTCGGCGGGAACAGGTCGTTTTCTTCGTATTCCCGCTGCAAAGCCCGCAGCAAGTCCTCGCGCGTCAGGAACGTTTCCTGGCCGGTGTCGATTGAACGCCGGATGGCAAAGCTCTTGGCCCGCTCCACCACAGCCGAAATGATCGCCCCGCTCGCCAGGTCGCCCCGATAAAGGAAGTCTTTCTTCCCGCTGCGGAACACGATTTCGAGAAACTGGTTCGATGGCGAATGCGCAAAGTGCGCTTCGGTTACCACCCGGGCCAGGTCCGCCCTCGGTTCGGCCAGTGGCAGCGTTTCCCGCAGGTAGATCTCGTAGATGGCTTGCGCTCCGGCCTGGTCGGGCCGATTGACCTTGATTTTCCGGTCGATTCGTCCCGGACGCAAAATCGCCGGATCGATGAGATCCGCGCGGTTCGAAGCCAGGATCACCACCACGTTTTGCAGCGGCTCCAAGCCGTCCATTTCCGTGCAGAACATCGGCACCAGCGTGCTGAGAATGCTGTGATAACGGCCCGCGCGCCGCGTGCCGAGGATCGATTCCGCCTCGTCGATGAACAGGAACGCCAGCGCTCCGTCCTTCGCGCGCTCGCGGCATTGGATGAACAGGTCGCGCACCTGCCGCTCGGATTCGCCCACCCACATGTTCAGAATCTCGGGGCCTTTGACGTGCAGGAAGAATTCCGGATGGTCCACCCCGGTTTGCGCCTTGAGTTGCTGGCGCAAATTGAAAGCCGTGGCCTTCCCGAGCAGCGTCTTGCCGCAACCCGGCGGTCCGTGCAGCAAAAAGCCCTTGGGCACCGTGTGCTCGAAGCGTTTGAACAATTCCCGATGCAGGAAGGGCAGTTCAATCGTATCGCGGATGGCCTGGACCGCCTCCGCCTGGCCGCCGATGGCCGACCAGGGAATTTCGGTGACGGTTTCCAGCGACCGCTCGATGCGCCGGCCCATGCCGATGACTTCCAACGCCACGCGCTGGTTGACATCCAGCCGCACTTCCATGCCCGGCTTGAGTTTTTCCTTGATCAACAGCGCTGAGCGCAGCAGGACGAGCGAATTAAAGCCGGCCTCCTGGCCGATGCGCAAACGCCCGTCCGAAAGCAGTTCGTCAATGCGAACGATGGGTCCGTTTTTGTCGAAGCCCAGGCCCTGCACCACGGCGAAGGCCTCGTTGCAAAGCACACGCTGGCCCATTTGCAGGCTGTTCAACGGTATTTTGGGATCGACCCGGCAGACATAGTCTGTGCCGCCGACGCATACGTGGGCCTTGTCGTTTTCGACTGGCATCAGGAACGTGCCGACGCGAAACGCGGGCGAGCGGAGTTTCTCGACGATTTCATCGAGTTTCTCGATGGCTTCGCGTGCCTGGTCATTCTGCTCTTCGATGGCCGATATCCGGTCGCGAAGGTAAACCAGGTCCATTAAAGACGAGTGGCGCGGGGGCAGTTTCCCCGTGATTAGATCGACGAGCTGGAGCGCGGATAGCGATTCCAATTCTTCGTGTGAGAGCATGTCGCCCAGTGGTGATGGCCCCTCCGTTGGTGGATTCTCAGCCTTGGGCGCTGGCGTCGGTTTTTTCTTCGATTCACCCATGCCAAACCTTAGCGCGGTTCCGCGCATTTGCAAATGGAACCCACGTTTTTTCCGAGGAAGACCGTAGAAATCAGTTTTGCTTACCCCACACGCATCGGCAATAAGCATGTCACTTCTGTTAATACCTCATATCGATGGAAGCGGGATGCACGCCCCCGCCGCCTGAAGGCGGGACTCCATACGCTTGCGTCCTGCGCCTGCCGCCGTTAATCACCTCTCAGCGCGATCCGCTCGACGATTCGCGCGGCAGCCACAAATCCAAACGCGCCCGTGACAAAGCTGGCGGTGCCGTAGCCGCTGTTGCAGTTCAATCGCAGTTCCGCGCCCGTTTCGCATTCCGTGGCGACGGTTTCGTCGCGAGCGGGATAAATCGGCGGTTCCGTCGAGAAGACACATTCGACTCCCAAGGGTTTTTCGCCACGGGGAAAGCCATGACGCACGCGGAGTTTGGTCCGCGTCTCGCGCAGCAGGCGATCGTGCGTTGACTCGGCCAGGTCCGCCACGCGGATTCGGGTGGGGTCACGGCGTCCACCCGCCGCGCCCGTCGTCAGGATTGGAATGCCCAGGTCGCGGCACGAGGCAATCAGCAGACATTTTTTGGACGAGCTGTCGATGGCATCGAGCAAGTAATTGAAACGAGGAGCCAAAAGTTCCCGGGCGCTGGCCTGGGTGAAAAAAGCGGCGACCGGATGAACGGCGCACGAGGGGTTGATGGCGCGGACGCGGGCCGCCATGACCTCGACTTTGGGCCGGCCGATTTCGCCGTCCAGCGCGTGTAATTGGCGGTTCACATTACTGACGCAGACGTCATCCAGGTCCACCAGTGTCAGTTCGCCAACGCCCGAGCGCGCGAGAGCTTCGACCGCCCAGGAACCCACGCCACCGATGCCCACCACGCACACATGCGCCTGGCGCAACCGCACCAGGCCCTCGGCGGCGAAGAGCCGGGCGATCCCGCCAAACCGCTCGTCAAAATCGCTCACCGGGGAAATTTACAAACAGAGATGGAAGGATGAAAGTTTGAAAACTGCCGGTGCGGGCAGTTCTGCTGCCGACGTTCTGCGCCGGCAATGATGCAGCTTCAGGCAGGGGCCCGGCTTACTTCTGATAAACACTGACGCGCGCGGGGGGGAGGTTCAGCCAGACCCAATGCGACGCTACCCGCCGAAAGTGGTCGTCCAGTTTGGATCGCTGATTCATCAAATGGTAGCAATACTGGATGAGCTTGCCGCCCTCGGGCAGGAGGGCCTGGATTTTTTTTGCGAAATCATCAGCGATGGCGGGCCCGAAATTGAGGAGTGGCAGGCTGGAAACGACGGTGCCGATGCGGCTGCCCGGCTGGACGTGGTGCTTGAGCATCGCGTCCAGTTGGAAGGCATCGCCGGTGATGATATTGGCCTTGGGAAAGCGGGTGCGGAGCAGGTCGGCCATTTTTGGCGACTGTTCGATGGCAATGAGGCGGTCCTGGCGCAAGCCGCGTTCGAGCAGGGCCTCGGTCACCGCGCCGGTGCCGGGTCCCAATTCGAGCGTGTAGCTGCTGCCGTCAAGCGGAAGCCAGCGGGCCATGGCCTTGGCGAGGTTCTGGGAACTCGGAAGAATGGCGCCGACCTGACGGGGACAACTGACCAGCTCCTGAAGGAACAGGGTGGTCGCGCTGAGCTTGGCGAACAGTTGCATAATATATTAATAGCTGGTTTTCGGCCCGGTTCACTCCCGGATGGCGCATTCGACTCCGTATAGCATCGGTCCGTTCGATCTCCGAGCTAAAGCAGTAAGTCCATGATGCGAGACTATAAATAGCTCATGCCGGGTGACTCGGCGAGAGAAAAGTTTTGGCAGATGGAATGCCTGGGCGCAGCTTCCAAATAACACGCACGCACGCGATGCGGGGACAAAGGCTTGCCGAATTGCTGGCACCAAAAACCGGCCGATCGAGGAGTGCACCCGTCTCGGGCGCAGCCAGCCACTGCCACCAAACAGGCCGAAGCTTCCGGAGCCGCTGGGTGACCGGGCGTTGCTGCGCCCGGGAATCGAGGACGAGGACGATTAACTGCGTCTCTCCGTTCTTTACTGAGTAATTGGCGGCGAGCTACCGAACCGTGTCGTAATTCTTGCCACGGAGATCGGTAAAAAAGGACTGGCACCAGAGCTTGAACCAAAGATAGACGGTGCTGCCGGTGCCGGCGCGCTGGTAACGCCGCATGGAGGTGGTGGCGGCGGTTT
This sequence comes from Verrucomicrobiota bacterium, assembly GCA_021325145.1. Classification (GTDB taxonomy): domain Bacteria; phylum Verrucomicrobiota; class Verrucomicrobiia; order Limisphaerales; family Pedosphaeraceae; genus JAJPHR01. The sequence goes on from JAJPHR010000064.1 coordinate 74,714, forward strand.
GGCCCAGGTAACGATACCGGCCGAATCGTTTCAACCGCCGGATCAGGTCGCTGTTCTCGCGGACCTGGAGCGCCTCATCGAAGCCGTGCGTGGCCAGGAAATTCTTTTTCCAGCACACGATGACGCCGGAACTGCCTGAATGAATGGACCAGCGATGCAGGAAGTTTTTTACCCAGTAGATCGCGCGATGTGCCAGGCGATCGGTGTCGGGACAGCCTTTGATCGTGCCGACGCTGCAAGGACGCGTGAATTTGTGGGCGATGGTTTCCAAGGCGCCCGGATCCAGCAGCGTGTCCGCATCCAGGAAGACCAGCAGATCGCCCCGCGCCAGTTTCGCTCCGAGGTTGCGCGCCACGCCCAGCCCTTTGTTCGAAAGCACCACGAGCCGGTTACAATTGTCCACGGCGACGGCCGTGGTGCGATCCGTGCAACCGTTCGCGACCACGATAACCTCAAAGTAAGGATAGTTCTGGCGGTTGACCGCGTCGAGCGTCAACCCCAGGTAATCCTCCTCGTTGTGGGCGGGGATGATGACGGAAATCATGCAGGCCCAACCCGGCTTGGAGGACTTGCGGCGGTGTCCGCTTTTTTTGGTGAGCGGTTTGAGGTCGATTAACGCCTGCAAAGCGTCCCGATTGAATAATCCTTTCTTCCCAGCCATACCCAGAGAAATAAGGCTTCGAACCAGAAAGTTTTCAATAGGGGGATACCCCCAAAGGAAAAGCCTTGGGTGGATTTTTTCCGGCAAAGCAGGCGGGAACCCCCCGACGCTGATTCGGCTCAGCGGTTCACGGTGGCTGGCGCGCCTGGCTTCGGCGCGGGCGCGGGTGTGGCGGCGGTAACAGCGGGGGCCGGCGCATCCGCTTCGCCGACAAATTTTTGCAAAATGCCAAGGTAACCATCCAGGAGCTCGGCCGTGGCGGCATCGCCCGCGAGGTCCTTTTTGGTGGCCTGGATGTCTTGAATCGCTTTGCGGGCCTGGACGCGAATGTCCTCGACGCTCAACGAACCGGACATCAATCCGCCGACCATGTTGTTGAACATGCGGGTGGCTTCGGGGCTGGATTGTCCCAGGACCTGCTGCTGGATCTGGTTCATCATGTTGGGATCAACTCCTTGCAAACGCATTTGCTGGACGACTGCGTCCGTGGCGATCGAGTTGGTGCCGGCTGGGGCATTGGTTGCGTCGGGAGTGGCGGGTGGGACGGCCGGGAGTTTGGCGACCGCTTTGGGCACGGACTCGCGCAAGGTGATCTTGGCGATTTTATCGCGAGGGATTTTGACGAGGCCCTGAATGTCGCTTTGAAATTCGAGGTTTGTGCGCGTCAGCGCGATAACGGTGCCTGAATAATGGTCGCCGTTCACAAGTTCCAACAGGTCCGCCCGGGACGCGCGGACACCAAGCAGCAGCATCGCCACAGTGAGGGCAGGAAGAGCAAACCGAATCCGGCAAAGTTGTTTGAGGGTGGTCATAAATACTCCGAGTCGAATTGTCAGAACACAAACTATAACTGTCGTAATTTCCAGACTACCATCGCAGAAAAATTGAGGGAAAGCAACCTATTACGCTGCCGTTCCACCAAGCCATGAATCCGATGGCGTTACTGCCCTTCGGGGTCCACCAGTTTGTCACCCTCCATTTGGTAGATGCCGACCAGGTAACCGTTTTCGCGTGTTGCGCCCACATGAAGCGTGCCTTCGACGCTGACGGGTTGGTCCATGATGGGTTTCACACCTTTGCCAGCCGCCTTGACACTGACCCATTCGGTAATCTTCGGCACATTGCCGAAGCAACACATCGACTGATCTTTCATGATCAGGAACTCCGTCACGGCGCCCGCCTCCACCTTGAGCGGAAGCATGAAACCTTTGATGGAAACTTTTTTTGCGTTGAACGCTTTCACGCGATCGGGGATTTGCTCGTCCGCCTTGTCCGGCCCGGCGATTTGGTTCGTGGCTGGTCCGTCGGGCACCTCGAAATTGTAAGAGGCAAGCTTGTCAAATCCGACCGGGGGATAGGCGTCACCTGGTTCGGTTGATTCGCTTGCTCTTGATTTGGGATCTGCTGCTGCGGTTAATGCGGGAGCAACTTGGGCATCGCGAGCGGATTCGAAACCGGCCACGGCGGGAGCAGGCACGGCCGCTTGCGCATCAATGGCACGATTGGTGGCTGCGCTTTCCGCTGGCGGCGACGGCTTGCGAACATCGATGAGTTCGCCACGGATTTTCACCGGGGATTGGTTCGAAGCCGACTGCGATTGCGACGGTCCACATCCCGTGAGTGTCCAGGCCATTGACCCGGACCAAACCATCAGCGCGAGGTGACGCAGCGTGAATCGCATATCTCTTCGTGTCCGAATTTATAATGCGAATTTGGACTGTGTGCAATCACGCTGTGGCACGCTTTGAGGTCGCGTTGCGCCGATCGTGTTCGAATTTGCGGGTAAATACCCCATTGAGCGGCGCGGCGTTATGGAGTCAATTAAGTCCGGGTGTTACGCCGTTCGGCCTGGCTCCCGGGAAACCATCGTTGCAGTCAAGATGAAGACGGACCAAAAAAAGAAAATATCTGTTTCCTATGTCCCGCGCACCTTATCCCTCTGAACTAATTTCCTGCGAACGCCAGCCGACTACTGAACCATTTTCCATTTTCAATTCTGATGCCAAACATTCCAGGACCACCAGCAAACGACGCCGAAAAGGAAAACCACGCCGAACCGGCCGGGCTTCCTTTCCGCCGGACGATTATCCAATCATCGTCCATTCGCACCTCTGTTGGGATTGGGTCTGGCAACGGCCGCAGCAATTCCTCTCCCGGCTGAGCCGTCGGCATCCCATCTTTTTTGTCGAGACCCTCGGCCCGGATCCGAGCCTGGCCGCACCGTCGGCGCGCTTCGAACCGACGCCTGATTATCCAAACGTGACCCGGCTGCGCCTGCAATTCCCGGCCTGGCGCTGGGGCCACCCCGATTATGTGGACCGAATGCGGCGGCGGTTGGTGCAGGAAGCGTTGCTCGGGCCGCTCGCGGGGCAATTCGAAGATGCGGTCCAATGGTTTTACGATCCGATGGCGGTCAGGGCATTCGCCGGGCATCTCGGCGAGATCGCCACGGTGTACGATTGCATGGATGAACATGCGCAATTTCGCGAGGCGCACCCGGAATGCGCGCAACGCGAAGCGGAACTGCTGGCCCGCGCGGACGTGGTATTCGCTGGCGGCCGAAAATTGTACGAAGCCAAGCGGCAGCACAATCCCAACTGCCACTTTTACGGCTGCGGGGTGGATGTGGAACATTTTGGACGCGCCCTGGACGCGGCCACGTTGGTGCCGCCCGAACCCAAAGGGTTCGGAAAGCACGTTCTGGGTTACTTCGGCGTCGTCGATGAGCGGATCGATTATGACCTGCTTGCGAAGCTCGCGGAAGCCTGCCCGGACTGGTCGATTGCGGTCATCGGGCCGGTCTTGAAGGTGGATGAACGCGCCTTGCCGCGGCGGGCAAACCTGCATTGGCTCGGAAAGCGCCCCTATACCGACCTGCCCGCTTATGCCAAGGCCTTCGATGTCTGCCTGATGCCCTTTGCCCGCAATGAGGCGACGGAGTACATCAATCCCACCAAGGCGCTCGAATACATGGCGACCGGCCGGAATATTGTGAGCACGGCGGTTTCGGACGTGGTGCATAATTTTGGATCGGTGGTCAAAATTGCCAACACACGCGACGAGTTCATTGAATTGTGCCGACAGGCCGTGGCTGAGCCGGACAAAACGGCGATCAAGCTGGGACTGCGAATGGCAAATGAGAACACGTGGGATCTGATTGTCGAAAGGCTGGAGCGCCATGTGCGCGAAGCATTGGAGAAAAAATTCCAAATACCAAACGCCAGACGCCAGAAGAGCGCCAAGGCTCAAGGCCTAACGCAGGTATTTGGCGGGGTTGAGGTCGCGCAGTCATTTCGCGCGCGCAAGAACGGAGCGGCGAATGGAAAAGGAAGAATCAGCCGCCGGTCTGATTCGCGATTGACGGCGATAATCGCGGGAGGGAAGCGGTAATGGTTTCACCGCGAACGAATCGGATGGAAGCGTTTGACTATTTGATCGTCGGCGCCGGGTTTGCCGGCAGCATTCTTGCCGAACGGCTGGCGCGCGGGAGCGGCAAGCGCGTTTTGTTGGTGGACCGGCGCGCGCACGTGGGAGGCAACGCCTACGACCACTATGACGATGCCGGCATTCTCGTCCACAAGTACGGGCCGCACATCTTTCACACCAACAGCCAGGAAGTGTTCGATTATCTTTCGCGCTTCACGCCCTGGCGGCAGTACCAGCATCGCGTTCTGGCGTGTGTGGACGGACAGTTGGTCCCCATACCGATCAATCTGGACACGATCAACCAGCTTTACGGTCTCAACCTGACCTCGCTGGAAATGGACAGTTTCCTGGCGGCCCGCGCGGAAAAGCGGGAGGTCATCCGCACTTCGGAGGACGTGGTGGTGAGCAAGGTGGGGCGCGAGTTATACGAAAAATTTTTCCGCGGCTATACCCGCAAACAATGGGGGCTGGACCCGTCGGAACTCGATGCGCAAGTGACCGCGCGCGTGCCGACGCGAACGAACCGGGATGCGCGCTACTTCACCGACACCTTCCAGGCCATGCCCAGTCGCGGGTTCACCCGCATGTTCCAGAACATGCTGGACCATCCGAACATCAGTGTGCTGTTAAACACGGATTACCGCGAGATTAAGAACCTGGTTCCCCATCGCGAGCTGATCTACACCGGGCCGATCGATGAATATTTCGATTTCGAGTTTGGCAAGCTTCCCTATCGCTGCCTCGAGTTCAAACACGAAACGCACAACCGGGAATTCCTCCAGCCGGTGGCGGTCATCAATTATCCGAACGACTACGCCTTCACGCGGGTGACCGAGTTTAAGCATCTGACCGGGCAGGAGCATCCCAAGACGAGCATCGTGTATGAATTTTCCCGGGCGGAAGGGGATCCGTATTATCCCATTCCCCGCGCGGAGAATTCCGAGTTGTACCGAAAATATCAGGCGCTTGCCGATGCCACGGAAGGAGTCCACTTTGTGGGCCGGCTGGCCACCTACCGTTATTACAACATGGACCAGGTGGCCGCCCAGGCCCTGACGGTGTTTGCCCAAATGGCGGGGCTAAGCCGCGCCGAGGCCATCGAATTGGAATACGAACCGAAATTGACGGCCGTGACGTTCCCCCTCAATGGGAACGGGTCGCACGCCGTCCCCTTGCGGAAGCGACGCCGAGCCGTTGCAACTGCCTCTTGAACTGACCAGCCCGGCCCACGACGATAATCCAGATGATCCTGCTACGGAACAGCCGCTGGCGCGGAGATGACCTGCTGACCTCCCCGGAATGGGCGGATGAACAGAGTTCATTGCTCCGTAAATGGAATTGGTTGGAGCATGAAAGGCGGCTTAATCCCAAGGAAGCTTCCGCCCCCAGGCGTCGTCTCCGCAAGCAGTTTAATTTCCGCCGCCTCACGCGAGAGTGACGCCTGAGTCCCTCGGAAGAGCGCGGCGATCCGGAGGCCGCCGAAATCCGAAGGACTTTTGAGCAGAAAGCTCGGCCACGTGTCACTTTCTAAAGAATATTTGCATCATGTCGATTTCGTTTGCCTATCCCCGGCCCGAATATCCACGCCCCGACCGCCAGCGCGGGACGCAGGAAGGTGTGGACTGGTTGAATTTGAACGGTCCGTGGCAGTTTCGCTTTGACCGTTATCGCAACGGTGAGAGGGAGGGATGGCAACTGCCGGACCAGGCGGAATGGAGGGAACAGATCCTCGTGCCCTTTTGCTGGGAATCACTGGCCGCGTGGGGCGAAGGCGATGCCGCGGGCAACGAGAATTATTATGCCAAACGGGTGTTTCTCAACCCGCTGGAAGTCAACAATGCCAATCATCGCTCCGCGCCACGCTATGAAGTGGGCTGGTATCGCCGGATGATCGAGATCCCGGATAATCCGGCGTGGGCCGGCAAACGGGTGATTCTGACGATTGGGGCGGCGGATTTTTTTACCGATTGCTGGTGCAATGGCAAACATCTCGGTCATCACGAAGGCGGTTACACGCCGTTCGAATTCGACCTGACCGACGCGCTGGATGGGAATCGGCGCGCGCTCATTGTCTTGCGCGTGGAAGACCCGATGGACAACCGCGAGCAGCCCGTGGGCAAACAATGGCGCTGGTACACCACCACGAGCGGCATCTGGCAGACAGTTTTTGTCGAACCGCGCAGCCCCTCGCATGTCCAGTGCTTCCGAGTTTACACGGACATCGATTCGGCGACGGCGCGATTTCAAGTCGAGTGCGCCCAGGCTGGAAATGGAGACGTGGTGGGCGCGCAGATCATCCCGCCTGACGGGCCGTTGCAAACCGCCGAGTTCACAGTCAAGGACGGCCTGGCCGAAGGGACGGTCAAAATAGATTCGTTGCGCTTGTGGAATCCGAACGAGCCGAATCTTTACAAACTCACGTTGGAATTGCGGCGGAACAACGGCGTGTTGGACACGGTGCGGAGCTATTTTGGCATGCGCAAGATCGACTTCGCCCCCGGGGAGCCGCCGGAGTCCCCGGTGTCGTTGCGCGTCAACGGAGTGCCTCGCTATTTGCGGGGAGCATTGTACCAATCCTTTTATCCCGACGGCGTTTATACCGCCGGGGACGTGCGGACGCTCAAGAGCGACATCGCCTACGCAAAAAATGCGGGCTTCAACTTCCTGCGCATTCACATCAAGATCGATGACCCGTTGCTGCTCTATTACGCGGACAAAATGGGGATGCTGCTGATGGCGGATTTTCCGAATTTCGGCGAGGGGGGGGACACGGCACTGGGACGGCAACGCTATGAGACAACCATGCGCGAAGCCATCGAGCGGGATTTCAATCATCCATCGATTTTCGCCTGGTGCACCTTTAATGAAACCTGGGGTTTTGGGGGACAGTTGGAGTTTGTCGATTTGATTCACCCGGAGAATCCAAAGGTTCGACCACGCGGAAAGCTGAGCCCGATGGTATCGGCGAGGGCGGCGCAATCGGGAGCGGTTTCGCTTCTCACCGCGGTCACAGCCGAACCCGGAGAGGCGCAACGGGCGGTCAAGGCGAAATTGGCGAACCTGGGCTCGCACCTGTGGGTCAACCGCATGTGGGAACTGGCCAAGCAACTCGATCCCACCCGCCTGATCGAGGACATGAGTGTGGTTCAGTGGGAACACCTGGATTACTACGCGCACGGCAACACAGATATCAACTCGTGGCATTTTTATATCGATGATTACGCCCGGGCCAAGGAGCACATTGCCAAGGTGGTGAAATCGACCTTTCCGGGTTCGCATTTCAACTATGTGCCCGGCTACGCGCACAAGGGGCAGCCGTTGATCAACAGCGAATACGGCGGAGTGGGCGCGTTGGATGGCGACCGTGACGTGAGCTGGAGTTTTAAATTTCTCACCAACGAGCTGCGGCGCTATGGCCAGATCTCCGCGTACATTTACACGGAGCTGCACGATGTGGAATGGGAGCACAATGGGTTCCTGAACTATGATCGGACACCCAAGGAATTCGGTTACGATCCCGCCATCATCAATGAGAGCGACGCCTTGCCGGTGGATGCGCCCCCGATCGCGCGCATGCCGCCGGGCCAGATGGTCCGGGTGGACGTGGCATCATCGCATTTTTCCTCGCGCCCGAACCGGAACATTTCGATGCGCTGGCGGCTGGACGGGATGGACACACGCGGGAAAATCCATCAGGACCTTGCGCGCGGCAGCGTTCCCATCGCGTTCCCGCACCGGCGCGTGGTGCCGGCACACACAATTGAATTGCAACTGCCCGGCGAACCGATGCTCTGCACGTTATACATCGAAGCCGCGAATGCGGAGGGCCACGTCATCGCCCAAAATTTCATCCAATACTTTGTGTCCGACCATTATCCGCCCCAGCGGGAGGAAACTCCGCGGGCGGTGGTGTTACGCGGCGCGCCCGGCGATTGGGCGAACGCCGAATGGAGCGGCGGCACGGGTGAACGCGAGCAGGAGCGTGCCGAGGATTGCTGTTTCGGCCTGGGGCATGGATTTTTCGAGTGGGTCCTGCCGCTGGATGGTGCGGACATTGCGCGGGCGCGGCGGATCCGTGTGCTGGCCGAGGCGTCGTCCCACCGGATCGACACACCGCAAACGGATGGTGACATTTTTCCGACCACGCTGCAGATCTTTCTGAATGGAATTCAGGTCTATGACGCGCTTGTGCGCAATCACCCGCACGATGCGCGCGGGGCCCTGAGTTATTTACGGGGCGGGCTTGGCGCGTACGGCTATCTCGCCCATGCGTTTGCCGAGGATGATTTGCTTCGGCAAATCGCGCGCCACACGCTGGACGACCACCTGCGCTTGCGGCTGGCGGTGCCACCTGAGGCGCTGGCCAAGGGCGGCTTGACGGTTTACGGCGTGGAATGCGGACGTTATCCCGTATGTCCCACGATTATCATCGAGTGGTGAGAAAGCACGCCGGCGGGCATGGACGAAATTCCCCGTCGCGGCGAATCGAGCTGGCCGACTTGCCTTGTTACGCTCTTGAATTAAGTTTTCAAGAAGAAGCGGATGAATTCGTTATTACAAATTTTGCACCTGGAAGACGATCCACTGGATGCCCGGTTGATTCACACGATTTTGCGGACGGAGGGCTTATGCCGCACGGTGACGGTGGTTGAGGGTGGCGCGGATTTTGCCGCGGCACTCGAGGCGGGAGACATCGACCTGATCCTTTCCGATTTCACTGTTCCCGGGTTTGACGGCATGCGGGCGCTGGAACTGGCCCGCGAACGCAAGCCCGAAACGCCGTTCATCTTTGTGTCGGGAACGATTGATGAAGAACTGGCGGTCGAGAGCCTGAAACAAGGCGCTACCGACTACGTTTTCAAGAACCGTCTGTCGCGACTGGGCCCGGCCGTCCGCCGCGCCTTGCGCGACGTGGCCGAACGCGCGGAAAGCTGCCGGGCCGAGGAGGCGATGCGCCAGTCCGAACACAAATACCGCCAGCTTTTCGAAACGCTAGCCGACGCGGCATTCCTGGCCGACGTGCAAACGGGACGGATTCTGGATACAAATAAGCAAGGCGAGGAATTGTTGGGCCGCCAGCGGGCCGAAATCCTCGGGCAAAAACAGGAGCGGTTTCAATCCGCGACGGTCGTGGAGCAGCGGCAGCGCTTCGCGACGGAAGGCGGACCGGCGACGTGCGCGGATTATGAGGATGAAGTGGTGCGGCCGGACGGCAGGCGCGTGCCCGTCAGCATCCGCGTTGCGCCGCTCGTCCTTTATGGACGAAAGTTGATGCTCGGACTTTATCGTGACATAACCCAACATAAGCAAGCGGAGGAGCAAATTCAGGCGCAGGCGCGGTTGCTCGACCTGGATCCGGACGCGATCCTGGTGCGCGACATGGACGACCGCGTTCAGTACTGGAATGAGGGCGCGACGCGGTTGTACGGCTGGACGAAGGAGGAAATTGTGGGGCGTTCGACAGCCAGTTTGCTGTACAAAGACCAGGGGGAATTTGAAGCCGCCAAAAAAATTGTCCTGGAGCAAGGCGCCTGGAGCGGCGAATTAAGGCAATCCGCCAAGGACGGACGCGAAATTCTGGTCCACAGCCGCTGGACGCTGGTCCGCAACGAGCAGGGTGTTCCGAAATCCATTCTGCTGGTTAACACTGATTTGACCCCCGGCGAGCGCAACCGAATGACGTTCGTGGACGAGCCCCGGTGACGGTGAACCCGGGCTGCCAGTGGCGGCATGGGCAAAGACCCCAATTGCCGGGGGCTCGAAACCGGCGAATGTTTTCGCATGCAAAACGGCGCCGGAAATGGAAACGCCATGACGCTGCAAAAGCTGGTGGACGATCTGAAGACTGTGGTGCATGACAGCGACGCCTTGTTCAAGGCCAGGGCGGCGCAATTGCGGGTGCGGGCTGTTACCGGTGCCCGCGCCGCGGATGAAATCATTCACCGAAACCCCTACGCCAGCCTCGGCGTTGTTTTCGGGCTCGGGCTGATCGCCGGCATGGCGCTCTCCGGCCTGCTCTCCACGAAGCGCACGGAGCACGAGCAAGAGGTTGCTTAGGAATCAATCACCGCTTTACAGGTCCCTCGCACCCGTGGCATCTTTTACGGGGATTCAGTTTTGCCAACGCCCGCACATGACCATGCTCTCCGCAAAAGATCTAGCCCGCTGCATCGATCAGGCGCTCTTCACTCCTGAAGCGACCCGGCGCGACCTCGAACAATTTTGCGCGGAAGCGCGGCAGGAATCGTTTCGCAGCATTTGCGTGAATGGGTCGCGGGTCGAACTGGCTTACGCCCTGCTGGAGGAGAGCGGTGTGCAAGTGACGGCGTTGGTCGGGTTTCCGTTCGGCGCGGCGGACTCGGACGCGAAGCGATACGAAACAGAGATCGCCGTGGACCAGGGCGCGCATGAGATCGAGGTGGTAATGAACGTCGGGCGGTTCAAGGATGGAGACCAAAGATACATTCTGCGCGAGTGGCGCGACCTTGCGGAAGCCGCCGATGAACGCCCGGTCAAGGTCGTTCTGCAAACCCATCTATTGACCCGTGATGAAATCGTGCTGGCCTGCCACCTGGCGCTGGATTCAGGCGTTCAGTTCGTTTGCAACAGCACGGGCTTTGACACACCGCCCGTTTCCGTGGAGGACATAAAATTACTTCGCGCATCCGTGGGCGAAAAATTTGGCGTAAAAGCCGCCGGAGACATCCGCAATGCGGTGTTGGCGCAGGCGTTGCTCGATGCCGGCGCGATGCGCATTGGGACCGTGGCGGGGGTTGAGTTGGTGAAGGAACTGCAACGCTGAAATCCGCGGCCAGTGGGAGATTAGGTTAGGACTTCGACGCCCTTCTTAATCTTAATCCTGCTCTTCCCAATCTCCATTCTCTTCGTTCCCAGCCCAAGGAATAAAACCCCATGCCGGGCCTCATACCTGCACTGGCATTCAGCCGAAAAACAGGCTACCATCACCCATGTTTATCACGGGATTAGGGACGGCAACTCCACCGCAGCGCTACAAGCAGACTGAATGTTGGGAAGCCGTGCAGGCGGCGTCCCAATTTCCGCGCCTTGCGCCGCGTTCGCGGGCCATCTTGCGCAAGGTGCTGAATGGGAATAACGGCATCGAGACGCGACACCTCGCGTTCGATTCGCTTCACGAAGCTTTCACGCTTGATCCGGATACGCTTCACGGCCGGTTTATTCGTTATGCTCCCCAGGCCGCCACGCAAGCTGCTGAACGGGCCCTGGTAAATGCGAAGACTGCCATCAGCGAAATCGACGCCATCATCGTGAGCACCTGCACAGGTTATCTTTGTCCCGGGCTGACCAGCTACGTGAGCGAACGGCTCGGCCTGCGCTCCGACGTTCTGGCATTTGATCTGGTGGGGCAGGGGTGTGGCGCGGCTTTGCCGAATCTCCGCGCGGGTGAAGCGTTGCTCGCGTCCGGGCGTTGCCGGCGCGTGCTGTCAGTTTGTGTGGAGATTTGCAGCGCCGCTTTCTATCTGGATGATGATCCCGGCGTGTTGATCAGCGCCTGCTTGTTCGGCGATGGCGCGGGCGCGGCCGTGCTCGCTCACGAGCCGGTTCGCGGTTCGCGCAGCATCGAATGGAAACAGGCCGGCTCCCAACTCGTGCCGGAAAAGCGCGATCTGCTGCGCTTCGAACAGCGGCATGGCATGCTGCGGAACATCCTCAGTCCCGCAGTGCCGCCCCTGGCCGCGCGTTACGCGGAAGAATTGCTCAATGCCATGCTGGCCAGGTCCGGTGTATCACGCGAGCAAATCACCGGGTGGATCTGGCACGCCGGCGGGCGCGACGTGCTGCTGGCCTTGCAGGGACAATTAAAATTAAGCGACGACGACATCCGCTGGAGCGCCGGTGTGTTGCGGGATCTTGGGAACGTCAGCAGCCCCTGCGTTTATTTTGTGCTGGAATCGGCCCTGTCCGGCAACGCTCCCGGCGGATTGTGGTGGCTGTCATCCTTCGGCGCCGGATTCAGTTGTCACGGCGCGTTGCTGGAAGTCGGACCAGCAAACTGAGGGAATCGTCATGCGCTTTCCCCAGCCGTCCTCGTGCCCGGTCCCCCTCCGAGACAAAGAATACGAATCAAGACCGAGGACGATGACGACAACGAGGACGAGCACGATTTCACCATGGAACGCACTATAAAAGCCGAGCTGCTGGACGAACTTCCCGCGGATGATCCGTGCGCGATGGGATCGCGGCGGGACATTCACCGGCTCAATTTTTTGATGGGCAACCTCGGCACTCTCCTTGGCCTGATGCATACGGCCAGGCTCCCGCAGCCGCGGCGTTTGGTCGAGCTTGGAGCAGGTGATGGCAGGTTCATGTTGCGACTGGCGCGATATTTGTCGCGCCGCTGGAAATCGGTTGAAGTATTGCTCGTGGATCGCAAGAACGTGGTCACGACGGAAACACGCGGAGGATTTGCCGCGCTCGGCTGGTCGGTGGATGTGGTGACGGCGGACGTCTTCGATTGGCTGCGTGAATCATCGCCACACTCGGTGGATGCAATCGTGGCCAATCTTTTCCTGCACCATTTCCCCGCTCCCCAGCTTTCCGAGTTGCTGCGCCTGGCGGCGGCGCGGACGCGAATGTTCGCGGCCTGCGAACCCTGGCGCTCCCGCACCGCGCTGGCTTTCAGCCGCACGCTGCGGTTCATCGGTTGCAACGCGGTGACATGCCATGATGCCGTGGCCAGTGTCCGGGCCGGGTTCGCGGGACGCGAATTATCCGCCTTGTGGCCCAAGGACAATCACTGGCAATTGCGCGAACGAAGCGCCAGACTTTTCACCCATGCCTTCGTGGCCGAGCACGTTGGCGAGCGACCTTATGCCTGAATGCTCCATCGCGAATACTTACGAACGTCCTAAAGTGTTTCGAGTGACGGCGTGCAGGGGACTGCCCGCCCTGCCATCGTGTGCTGGTCGGGCGGGCACTCCTGTGCGCGCCGCCGCGTCTCCAGGGCTGTAGAATATGCCGACAAACCCCATCACGATCATCGGCGGCGGCCTGGCGGGGTTGACGCTCGGGATCGGGCTGCGCCAAAAATCGGTTCTCGTGACGGTGTTGGAGGCGGGGCATTATCCACGGCACCGCGTCTGCGGCGAATTCATCAGCGGGCACGGACAGGCAACGCTCGCCCGTCTCGGTCTGGCGGATAAGTTGCCCGCGGCCGGCGCCATGCCGGCGAGCACAACCCAGTTCTTCTCCCCGCGCGCAAAGTCGGCGATCCGCAAGCTGCGCGAACCCGCGTGGTCCATTTCTCGATACGCACTGGATGCCCTTCTGGCGGATGAATTCCGCCGGCTCGGTGGCGAAATCCGCGAAAACGAACGGTGGCGCGGCAACGAATACACAGCCGGCATGGTGCGGGCGACGGGTCGTCGGCTGCAACCGGTCGAGAACGGGTGGCGCTGGTTCGGTCTGAAAGTCCACGCTCGAAACGTCCCGCTCAATGCTGATTTGGAGATGCATTTGTCGCCATCGAGCTACCTGGGCATCAGTCGTTTGAAGGACGGGGAAGTGAATATTTGCGGTTTGTTTCGCCGCGCCGCCGGGCCGGAGCGCGGAGCTCCAGTGCGGCGTGAACACGGTGAGTCCCGGACAACGGAGCTCGAACCCCAAGCCCCGCAGTTTGCCGAGAAATCTCGCCTGAAATCGGAGCTCCAGACTTTTCGCGGCGCGCCCGGTTCACCGCGTTTCGAACGCCTTGCCAATGCCGTGTTCGACGAAGACTCCTTCTGTTCAGTCGCCGGACTCTCACTACGACCGCATCGCGCGGCTCAGTCCGGAGACTGTTGTATTGGGGACGGCATCACGATGATCCCACCCGTCACCGGCAATGGAATGTCGATGGCTTTCGAATCCGCCGAACTGGCCATCGAACCGCTGGCCGCTTACAGCCGGGGCCAACTAACCTGGAACGAGGCGCAAGCAACCATAGCCCGCGCTTGTGACGAGCGCTTCGCGCGGCGGCTCGCCTGGGCATGGGGGTTGCAACGCTTATTGTTCATGGCCGCATTACAGGATTCCTTGGTGAAGTTCGTCCCGCGATGGGAAAGGCTCTGGCGCCTGTTGTTGGACCGGACGAGATGACCTCCCACAGCCTGGTAGGAACAATCGCCTTGCGATGTCCCCGCGTTCAGCGGGCGGAACGCTTCGACAAGCGCATCCGTATTGGAGTGTTCAATGCCCTGTCAATTCCCGATTTGAGTCTTGCGCGCCTGCGGTAGTTTTTTGAGAGCAGCAACCACCTCGGCCGGCATCGGCTTCTCGGAAATGGGCGCAAGTTTTATTCCCTTCCCGCCGAATGTGGGCTGGCCGTAATTCGATTCCAATTGCACAAAAACCTCATCCAGTTTCGCGCGATCGCCCGCAGCCAGAAAATAGGCGTCGTGCAACGTGCCCCAGGTGCCGTCACCGCCCGCCCGGGTGAGGCACTTCATGGCATCGGTGCCGGGACCGAGCCACAAACGGTATAACGCGAGCCTTGGCCGATCTTTATCTTTTCCCAGAAAATTCTCGAGGAATGAATTCATCCCGCCGCCGATCGTCGTGACGCTTTTCTTATCGCCGTTCGGACTGTTGATTGTGGCGCTGTGGAGCCAACGCTGCTCCGCCGGGTCAAAGATGTAATAGCGGGTATCGGTCGTGCCGCTCTTCCCGCCCGGCTGCTTTTGCACGAAGAACTGAAAGGTGTGGTTGGTTTCCCATGGCCACGGCATATGTGTATGTCCGCCTTCGCCCTCGCCACCAAAGCGGCCAAATTGTGTCCTCGGGTCGGCCTCCGTAACCATCGGGTGCAAAGTGGGCGAAGTGTCCCAAATGGAAAAGATGGTCCGGCGTTCCTTCAGGCTGTTGTCCTGAATGCCGCAGTAACCGCCCGCCGCCTCGCCCGGATGCCAATTCGCCCCGCAATAATAAATCGCCGGATACGTGGCCAGCACCGTGATTTCACCATAGAGGCAGGTGGCATTGGTTTGTTTTTCGAGGTTCCACCAGAGATGCTGCGCGCTCGCCTGAACGCCGGGGAATGTCAAAAACAGAAACGATGTAAAACGGGCAATGGTTCGGGTCATGGCACGGGCTTGCTGTAACAGACGCAGCTCATTTTTAAAGCCAAATAATTCCATTTCCGTTCGCAATTGCGCCGCTCCTACAGATTCGGAGACGTGGTCGTCTCCGAATCTGTGGGGGCAAAGCACAATTCAAACTGGAATTGGCAAAAGGCGGCTTGAAACGACCAACCATTATTTTCCCCTCACATCCCACGCATCCCGCAATCCGTCGCCCAGGAAATTCAGCGCGAGCAACGTGCTCACCAGAACACCCCCGGGGAAAACCAACAACCACCAATAAATCCGGATCGTGTTGATCTGCCCCGCGCCTTCCTTGATGAGCGAACCCCAACTGGACATGGGCGGTTGAATGCCCAGCCCGAGATAACTCAGGAACGATTCATACAGCACAATCGCCGGCACTGTGAGGGTCAGATACACAATCACGACGCCCAGCACATTGGGCAAAATGTGGCGGAACAAAATGTGCCGATGTCCCGCGCCCAAAGTGCGGCTGGCTTCCACAAACGCGCGCGTGCGCAGCGAAAGCACCTGCCCGCGCACAATACGCGCCATGTTCAACCACGACACCGCGCCCAGGCCCGCGAACAACAGGAACAGGCGCGTGAGCTTCACCAGTCCCGGATTGTTGAAGTGGTCCATCCAAATTTTGATTCTCCCTTCGAGCGTGGTGATGAGCACGATCACAAAAATAATGGACGGCAGGGAATAAAGAATATCCACGAAACGCATCAATACCTCATCCCATCGTCCGCCCAGATAACCTGCGACCGCACCCCACAAAACGCCGATGACCAGGCTCACCGTTGCGCCCACGGCTCCTACGAGCAGCGAAACCTGCGCGCCGTAGAGCAACCGCGACAGCAAGTCGCGACCATGCACATCCGTCCCAAACCAGTGGCGCGATGTCGGCGGATCGAAAGACTGGTCGGAAAGCGTGTCGGGATCATACTTCACCGCAAAAGTTTTTCCCGCCGGGCCGGAAACCGATGCCACCTTCAAAATGACCGGCCAGGCGATGACAACGAGCAGGAGCGCGGCCAGAAACCACGCGCTAATGACCGCCGGCCGATTCTTCCTGAATCGCCGCCAGGCACGCTGGTTCGGGCTCTCGTGCCGTTGGGGTGTAGATTGCGCGTTCATGCTCTGATGAAAACGTCTTGCGCCCGCATTCGGCCCTTCCCAATCCCAAAGGGATTGTGCCCTCCAGCCCAGGGTTGCGAGGAACGAGCTACCCTGGGAAAAACGGTTGAAAAATGGACAACCCTGAATGGGTTGTGGCCTGTGCCGACCATCGGAGAAGTATAGTAAAAATGAATCGGGCCGCAACCCCTTCGGGGTTGAAAAGAATTTTGCCACTGTAACCCAGGGTAGCTCGTTCCTCGCAACCCTGGGCTTTGGGGCGGAATCCCTTTGGGATTCTTTGAGAGTTCTACCCAAAACGGCGGCTCACTCATACTTCACCCTCCGGTCCAAAAAGACGTAGGCGAGATCCACCAACAAATTCAGCACCAGCAGCAACGCCGCATAGAGAATCACCAGCCCCACCACCACCGGCGCGTCCTTGTTCAACTCGCTGTTCACAAACGGCATGCCCAGGCCGGGAATTTGAAAAATGCTCTCGATGACAAACGACCCGGTGAGCAAATCCGCCAGCATGGGCCCTGAATACGAAACCACCGGCAGAATGGCGATGCGCACCGCGTGTTTTAAAAGCAGCGTGGTTTCACTCATGCCCTTCGCGCGCGCCGCCGTGATGAACTCCGACTGCATCACGTTCAGCATCCCCTCGCGCATCAACCGCGCTATGCGCCCGCTGAAATACAATCCCAACGCGCACATGGGCAGAACCGCGTGCCAGGGCGTTTCCCAAAGCGCCACCGGGAACCAGCGAAAATGAATGGCGAAGAGCACCACGAGGATCGGTCCCACGAGCAAACCGGGCACGCAAACCGTCAGGATCGCCAGAAAGCTGCCGGTGTAATCCTCCCATTTTCCGCGTTTAACTGCGGTTAAAATCCCGGCCGGGATGCCGAGCCCAAGCGCGAACCCAAACGCCATGAATCCGAGCGGCATCGAAACCGGCAGTCCCTGGGCGATGATGTCGTTGGCCGTGTGATTGCGATATTGTTGTGACGGTCCCAAATCGCCTCGAACAAGTCCGCCCTGAAACCAGCGGATCTTTCCCGTCTCATCCCGGTCATAACCCACGCCGAGATAGCGCAGATATTGTTTCCAGAATGGCTCATCCAAATGAAATTTCCGCGCCAGGTTGCGCTCAATTTCCGGCGACGCGGGCTTTCGTTCGCGGTCGAACGGACTCCCCGGCGTGATGTAGATCAAGCAAAACCCGATAAAGCTGATCACCAGCAGCAAAGGCACGAAGAGGATGAGGCGGCGCAGGAAGTACATGTTTAAGAAACGCCAAGCACCAACCTCCAAGCACCAGAGAAGTTCCAAACTCCAAATCCCAACTGGAGCTTGAGGCTTGGAGCTTTTCTGGTGCTTGGTCCTTGGTGCTTGGAGCTTTTCATCGTTCTTTCCAAATCGCGTTCAACGGGTGGTTATCGAGAATGTTCGCGTAAATCCCCTTGATCTTCGTGTTGTTGTAATAGCTGAAGCCCACATAAAAATAGAGCGGGATAATTGGGTTTTCGTCGCGGACCAGGATCGTTTCCGCCTCTTGAAACAGCTTCTCCCGCTTCGCTAGATCGTTCTCGCAGTCCGCCTGGTGGATCAACTCATCATAACGCTCATTTTTCCAACCGGTGCGATTATTGCCGCTGTTGCTCAGGAAAATGTTGAGGAACGTGTCGGCATCGTTGTAATCCCCGATCCAACTGGCGCGGCACGTTTCGAAATCCATTTTGGATTGGTTGGCCAGATAAACCTTCCACTCAGTGGGTTGAAGTTCAACGTCGATCCCCAACTCGTCGCGCCACATTTCCTGCATCTCCACCGCGATCTTTTCATGCACCTGCGCCGCGCCGCCGGAGGCTGCGTTGTACATGTATTGAAATCGTGGAAACCCCTTGCCGCCGGGAAATCCCGCCTCAGCCAGTAACTTTCTGGCCCTGTCCGGATCGTAGCCCAGGCCCTTGGGCGGACGATAACGGGCCACACCATCCGGCGTAAAATGGTCCGTGGCAATCTCTCCAGCCCGCGTGATCTTGCGCGTGATTCGCTGCTTGTCGATGGCCAGTCCCAACGCCTGCCGCACCCGCACATCATCGAACGGCTTGCGCGTGACATTGAACCGCATGAAATAAGAACCCAGATACGGGAACGAATGAAAATCGGGCCGCTGCTTCAACACGTCCACCAATTCATTCGGCACCAGGTCCTTGTCCCAGACAATGTCCGCGCCGCCCGTTTCATACAAATTCAGCGCCGTGGTGGGCGAACTGATCGGCAGCAAATCCACCAATTCGGTTTTCGTGTTCGCGGCGTCCCAATAACGCGGGTTCTTGCGCAGCCGGACTTTGTCATTGATCCGCCACGCAACCATTTCGTACGGCCCGCTCGATGGCAATGGCCGCGCCATCAACCAGCGATCGCCATATTTCGCAATCGTTTGACGGGGCACCACGGTAAGGGTCGGAAACGCGCACAGATCGAGCCAAAACGCGGTGGGATTGTTTAATTCCACGCGCAACGTGAACGGATCAAGCGCATGCACCCCCACCAACGAGGGATCCTTGATTTTGCCCGATGTGAAATCCTCCGCATTTTTTAGGTAGAACAACTGACCCGCGTAGTCGCTGGCCGTCGCCGGATCGAGCGCTCGAATCCAGGAGTAAACGATGTCGTTGGCGTTGATCGGTTCGCCGGTGGACCAGACCAGGTTGGATCGAAGATAAAACGTATAAACCCGCCCGTCGGGAGAAATGTCCCACCGCTCCGCCATGCCGGGAATCGGAGCGGCGGTTTGCGGGTCCAGCCGCGTCAGCCCCTCGAACATCGCGCTCACAATCCGCATTTCCGCAACCCCCGTGATCAACGCCGGGTCCAGCGATTCCGGCTCCACGTAATTAACGATTACCAGATCCGCCCGCGGTTCGTTCCGCACGCAGCCGGAGAGGAGACCACAAATGGAGATGAGGAGGAGAAGGGCAAATTGAAGCCCCCGCTGCGGAATCAGACTATTCCTTGGGCGAGTTGCTCGTGGTGTCGCAGGCGTTCTTAGCCGGAACGATGCAGTTAGATCGGGGAGCACACGCGCCCTCGCGTGTTGTGGCTGGCGCCCCGCCAGCCACACGAGGGTGTTCGAATGATCCACCGTTTGGTGGCGGTCGAGCGCTTCGGTTCCGACCGGCGGGGGCGCCGGTCGGCACACGCGGGGGCGCGTGTGCTCCCCAAAATCAACTGCATAGTCCCGGCTTAGGGCCAAAGGCCCGTTATCCCTCAGCCCAGCCCATCGGGCTGGGTTCACGTGCATCGGCATCATGCGCCCCAACGGGGCGCGATAACGATCAATCCCACACATAACGTTCCTCGAATGCAACCTGATACCTTTCCAGCAATCGCCGGTATTCGTCTTGAAACGTCATCTTCTGGTGATGCCGAGCCTGATTTCGGATGTAGTTCACCACCTCATTCGCATCTGACTGACTGACGGAAAAAGCGCCGTATCCCGACTGCCAGTGAAAATCAGAGGACTTTGCGCCCTTGGTCTTGATCCATTTGGACGAACTGGTTTTTACCGTCTCCACCAAATCGGCGATGGTGATCGTGCGCGACAAATCGAACAATAGATGAACGTGGTCTTCGATGCCTCCAATCTGCAGGGAGGGACATTGGATGTTGTCCAACGTTACGGCCAAATAAGGGTGTAATTCGGTTTGGATGGCAGGAGTGAGCATGCGCTCACGATTTTTCGCGCTAAACACCAGATGAATAAGAATGCGGGATAATGATTGCGGCATGGTGGTGCGGAATTATTGCGGCCCTTCAGGCCGCGGGATGCGTTGGCGGTGACGCAGACCCAGGGCGATGCCCTGGGCTGAGGGATGGCGCGCCTTTGGCGCTAGGGAACAAGGAAAGACGAGTTCATAATTTTTCGCACTCCGGGCTGGGGCCGCAAAAAGACGAAACCCCCGCCGATTCGGCGGGGGTTGTCTCGTCCCGAAATTCATTGGCGCTTATTCCAATGAGCGGGGAATGAACTCATTTGGCCGGACTCGCCGGAACGTTGGTTGCCTTGGCTCCGTTCGCCGGAGGCGTGTTGGTTGCGCTTAAAGGAGGCAAAAGGGGCACTTCGACATTCGTTCCCGTCGTCACCGGTTTCGCTGGGGTGGCTGGCGAATTCGGCAGATTCAAAGGCGGCGCGGCTGGCGCAGTTACCGGTGGCTTGGAGACGGCGTTCTTGAGTTCCGACGCCGGCCGGCTGGCGTAGGTGTTCAGCACTGACAGCATCAGCGCCAGCCCAAAGAAAATGCCTGCCGCCCACTTGGTGATCTTGGTCAGCGTATTGCCCGACCCCGCCCCGAACAGGGCATCAGTCGTTCCGCCGCCGAATGCGAGTCCCGCCCCTGCTTCCTTCTTCGGAAGTTGAATCAGGACCAGCAACATTAAAATCAGACAATCGAGCACCAGCACGATCGTCAACAGCACAGAAAGAAAGGTCATCATAAACGCTTTATACTAAATCGAATTCTTGATTATGTCAGCAAAACTTCGCGGTTCAAGGGACGCGCCACCGACCAACGCCCCATCCACGTCCGGCAGGCCCATCAATTCCCGGGCATTGGACGCCTTCACGCTGCCGCCGTATTGAATGCGCACCCGGCGCGCGACGGTCTCGTCGAAAAGCGTTCCCACCAATTTGCGAATGAACGCATGCGCCTCCTGCGCCTGGGCGGCGGTCGCGGTCTTGCCGGTGCCAATCGCCCAAACCGGCTCGTAAGCCAGGATCGTTTCCTCCATTTGTTGCTTGCTCAACCCGGCCAGACTGCCGCGCACCTGGGTGTCGAGCACTTTCTCCGTCTGGCCCGATTCCCGTTCCGCCAGCGTTTCGCCCACGCACACGATTGGCCGGATGGCCGCCGCGTGCGCCGCGAGCGCTTTTTTGGCGATCAGCGCGTCCGTTTCCTTCTGATATTGCCGCCGCTCCGAATGGCCCAAAATCACATACCGCACCGAAAATTCCTTCAACATCCCCGCGGCAATCTCCCCGGTATAGGCCCCGCTGCTGTGTTCGCTCATGTTCTGCGCGCCAAGCCGGATATTTGAATTAAGAATGGCCCTGGACACTTCGCACAAAGCCGTGAACGGCGGGCAAACGACGATATCGACCTCCTTGACATTGGCCAGTTCGAGCTTGAGATCATTGACCAACGCCAGCCCCTCGGCTGCCGTCTTGTTCATCTTCCAATTTCCCGCAATGATCAATTTCCGGTCTTTTTGCATATCATTTGTTCGCTTCACCCGTTGTCAGCCAGCGCCGCAACGCCCGGAAGCACCTTGCCTTCCAAAAATTCCAAACTCGCTCCGCCGCCGGTGCTCATGAACGTCACCTGCTTGCCCAGTCCCGAATTGTTCAGCGCCTTCACACTGTCGCCGCCGCCGATGATGCTCTTCGCGCCGTTCTTCTCGGTCGCTTCCGCCACCGCGCGCGCGACCGCGAACGTCCCTTCGGCAAAACGCGGATCCTCAAAAATGCCCATCGGCCCGTTCCACAAAATCGTCTTCGCCCCGCGAATCACGTCTGCGTAAGTCTTGCTGGTGGAGGGTCCAATATCCACACCCTCTTCGGAATCGGGAATGTTCGGCTCGCTCAGCGGGCGCGGACTCGTGAACTCGATGATCGGCTTGCCCTTTTTGTTCAGCTTGTCCGTCTTCACCGGCGTGACCACGATGTTATCGGTGGGCAGCAACAATTGTACGCCGCGCGCCCTGGCCTTTTCCAAAGCGGCCTTGGCCACGTCCGTCTTGTCCGCTTCCACGAGCGATTGGCCCACCTTGAAGCCCAGCGCCAGCTTGAACGTGTAAGCCATGGCCCCGCCGATCAGCAGCGCGTCCGCCTTTTCGATCAGCCGGTCGATCACCTTGATCTTGTCCGAAACCTTTGCGCCGCCCAGGATCACCACGAACGGCTTGGCGGGTTTTTCCAATTCATCGCCCAAAAACTTCAACTCGCGCTCCATCAACAGACCCGCCGCGCACAAACCGCCCCGCTTGGAAATCGCCCGCGCCACGCCCTCCGTCGAGGCATGGGCGCGATGCGCCGCGCCGAACGCGTCATTGATGAAAATGTCCGCAAAGCGCGCCAGCTTCTCCGAAAAAACCGGGTCGTTGGCTTCGTCCTCGTTGTAGTAACGGACATTTTCCAGCAGCAACACATCGCCCGGTTGCAGCACCTCGGCGGTCTTTTCCGCCTTCTCACCGACGCAATCGTCCGCAAACACCACCGGCCGACCCAACAAATCAGCCAATTTCTTCGCCACCGGCCGCAGCGACAGCGAAGGATCACGCTGCCCCTTGGGGCGGCCCAAATGGGCCATCAAAATCGTCTTAGCCCCTTGATTGATAAGCAGTTCCAGCGTGGGGAGCGTTTCGCGGATGCGGGTATCATCGTTGATGACCATTTGCCCGCCCTTCTCCTCCATGGGCACGTTGAAATCCACGCGCATCAACACGCGTTTACCCCGCACATTCAAGTCTTTGACCGTCAATTTCGCCATAAAATCAAAATAGGCGCGAGAGGATACCCTGTTCCGGCCTTGAGTAAAGCCCAATTCGCGATGTTTTGCGCTTTGCGAAGTTTGCCCAGGAACACGGCACGCATCCGGAAGGACCGACCAAACCCTCCAGCCAATCAATCGTCCTCGTCCTCGTCGTCGTCCTCGATCCTTCCCTCCTCACGACGGAGCCGTAAACTCCCTGCACCACCGTCCCGCCCAGCTATTCCGCCGAAAACCACTCAGAACCCGCTTTTCCCACACAACCCGCTGCCCCTCAGCAGCTTGTGTCAGTTTTCGGCTTTTTGCCCGCTTTTGCGCGCCGAAAAAAAGAGGTTTAATTTGGTTTAATTTACTTTAATTCGCCTTAATTTCCCCCACCCCGCCGCCCGGCTAAAAACACCTTAACAGGTTTGAAAAGATCGGAATGGGTTGGAATTACCCCGAGAAGACCGCGAGCCAGCATCACACCGACCCATCACCCAGTCAGAACGGCGCAGTCATGAACCGTCCACCCGTAATCTTAATCCTGCTCTTATTCCCGGCAGCTCCGGGATTCAGAACTTCGGATTTCCGATTTCGGGCTTCGGATTGCTCTTCTGGATTGTCAAAGAACCATCCCGCGCTTCCCGGGGGAGCCGGGCAAAATTACCGCCACCGCCCAAAGCCGCCCTTGGGCCTTGGACATTTATCATTGGTCATTCCGGCGCTACGCACCGGCCCTTCCTTCCTCCCCGCCACGCCTATTTTTAGCGCTTAAGTTCTCCCAACGCAAGCTGAATTCTTCTCATGGCGGAATGCCTCGGTTAATCACGGCCGGAGTCTTAGTTTTTAGCCTGTGCCTACTTCGTCTCATTAACCCCTCGTTTTAACGAGGGGAAAAACCGCCAACCAGGACACTTCAATTGTTTTAACAGTTTTCACATTCGGCAGGACCGCAAGAGCAGGCGCAGCCGGGGATGCGCGCCGGAAACCGTTAGAAACGGTTAAGAGACCGTTTCGTGACGGCAATCCCCTCGTTGAAACGAGGGGATAATCAGAAGGCAGTCCTGCGAACACACTCTTTTGTCTCTGGATTCCTAATAAGATGGACAAAACCCGCCCAGCCACCTAACCTGCCGTTCATGGTCGCCCGGCGTTTTAGCAGAGTTTTTCTCCCCGTCGCCGCGCTCGTGTTCATCGGCGCGCACCGCCTCACCGCAGCCGACGTCAGCCTCACGCCCGACCAGCAAGCCGCCGAACTCGCGCACAAAGCGCTCGCGGATTCAGGCGCCATGGAAATTCTCACCAGCCTCACCACCGAAATCGGCCCGCGCCTCGCCGGTTCCGAAGCCGAGAAACGCGCCGCCGCCTGGGCGCAGAAACGTTTCGAGCGCGCTGGCTTCGATAAAGTTGAGATTGAAACCTTTCCGCTCGAGCACGGCTGGGCGCGGGGAGTTGAAAAAGCCGAAATTACCAGTCCGACGTCGCAGTCGCTCATCGTTACCGCGCTGGGTGGCAGCACCGCCACGCCACCCGAGGGCGTGGAAGCCGAAATCGCAATATTCAAAAGTTACACCGCCTTGCAGGCCGCGCCCATCGGATCGCTCAAGGGAAAAATCGCCGTGGTGACCGAGCCGATGACCCGTGCCCGGGACGGCAGCGGCTACGGCGTCGCCGTCCGCAACCGCAGCGCCGGCCCTTCCGAAGCCGCCCGGCGCGGCGCAGTTGCCTTCCTGTTGCGCTCGGTCGGGACGGACAATCATCGACTGCCTCACACTGGCATGACCCGTTACGCTGAAGACGCGCCGCGCATTCCCGCCGCGGCCCTCTCCGTTCCTGACGCGGAACAACTCGAACGCCTGGCCGCCCTCGGCGCGCCGGTGCGCCTCAAACTGGTGTTGACGCCGCGTGATCTTGGAGCGGTCACCAGCCAAAACGTCATCGCCGACCTTAAAGGCCGCGAGAAGCCCGAGGAAATCGTCCTGCTCGGCGCGCATCTCGACTCGTGGGATTTGGGCACCGGCGCATTGGACGACGGCGCTGGTGTCGCGATCGT
Organism: Verrucomicrobiota bacterium; assembly: GCA_021325145.1. Taxonomy (GTDB): domain Bacteria; phylum Verrucomicrobiota; class Verrucomicrobiia; order Limisphaerales; family Pedosphaeraceae; genus JAJPHR01. The sequence goes on from JAJPHR010000064.1 coordinate 99,617, forward strand.
CGCCGCCGCCGCCCAACTCATCCACGACTTGCCGCGACGCCCCCGGCGCACGCTTCGCATCGTGCTCTACGGCTCGGAAGAGCCCGGCCTGCTCGGTGGCAAGGCCTATGCCGAGGCGCATAAGTCTGAACTGGACCATTACGTTGTGGTTGCGGAGCCGGATGCCGGCCAGGGCCCGATCTACAAATTCAGCACCGGCGTAGGCAATCCGGAAGAACCGACCCTCCAGCGCATCCGCGCCGCCCTCGCGCCGTTGAGCATCCTGCCCGGCGACAATTCATCCCGCGGCAGTTCCGACGTGGAGCCCCTGGCGGAAGGTCACGTGCCGGCGGTGACGCTTGCGATGGACATGAGCGACTATTTCGATATTCACCACACGCCCGACGACACGTTGGACAAAATCCGGCCCGAGCGCCTCAACCAATCCGCCGCCGCCTACGCCGTTTTCGCGTACCTGGCTGCTGAACTGGATGGCAATTACCGCGCTCCCGCGCCGGTGTCCGCCAAGTAAGCCGGGGCTGTTTGGCTTTTACTGAGTGCAAGGAACGGCGCTTTTTCGCGAGAAAAAAGCTTGCAATCCGCGGCATTTCTCCTTCTAATTGTAACCAAATCGTAACCCAGTCGTAACCAAGAACGACCGTTAGCCATTCGGTTGTCTGGCTCGTCAGGTGAAGCAGAACACTTAGGCACGAACTATGATAACTCGCACCTCACTCACACCCGTATTGTCGGCGCTCATTATTGCGCTCGTGGCATCTGTTGGCAATCTACACGCCGATGTTCCACCTCCCCATATCAGTCAGTTCCAGCCTCATTCAGACGGCTCGGTGCTGTTGACGTGGGATGCCACGCCCGAGAGCGCCTATCGCGTTCTCACGACCACCAATCTCAGCGATGGCTCATGGATTCCCGTGGATTACCTGGTGGCCGCCAGCAACAGTGTGACCTGGCAGGCCAACGGACAAAGCGGCGTCGTGCGCTTTTACAAGCTGGTCACGGATGCGAACCAAATCCAAAGCGTCGAACCGTCCGTGATCTCGACCGGGGCGGTGACGCAGATTTACATCATCGGCCAGGGGTTCGGTTCCAACGATACGCTCCGGCTTGTTGGGCCAGGCGTGCTGACGCTGACTAACCGCATCATCATCAAATCCACGCTCATGAGCGTCACGGTCGGACCCGGGTTCACGCCAGACGTGCCTGGAACTTACCAATTCCAAGTTATCAGCGGCACGACGGGTCAGACCACCACGTTGCCCTATTATTGGACCGTGGTTTCGCAGCCGGCTCCCAGTCAGGCCCTGTTGGAACCGCCCCAGGACCCACCGGCAAGCCCAGAGTGCTTCTCGATGAACTACACCAAAATCGAATTCGGACCACCGAGAAGGCGCGGAGAGAGCTCAGAGCGCGCTGCCCACAAAGAATTCAAAGGCCATGTGACACTCATGAAACTCACCGATGACGAGGCCGAGGCAGGGAGGAGATTGCCGGTGCACAACTTAGGCAGCTCCGGCCAGGATGGTGTCAGCAGTGAAAGGCGGCTGCCATCGCATAACTTGGGCAGTTCCGGCCAGGATGGCGTCTCCGCCAGGAAGGATTTCACAGGCCATGTCACGCTCATGAAACTCACCGATGACGAGGCCGACGCAAGCCGAAGACTGCCCCTGCATAATCTCGGCAGTTCCGGCCAGGACGGTGTTAGCATTGATGCTCGCATGATCGGAGATGAGTGCGATGATGGCGATCCGGCGATCCACCCTTTCTCCGGCGAAGTACAGCTCCAGACCGTGGACATGTTCATCCCCGGTCGCGGCTTGGATTTCATCTGGGCGCGCACCTATCGTTCCCGCACCACTGCGCGCCAGGGAATGACCTATAGCTGGACTTGCTCCTACGACGTTTCCGTGTCGCAAACCAGCGACGGCATCACCGTCTTTGACGGCACGGGCCGCAGCGACGTTTATTCGCTCGGCAGCAACGGTGTCTATTCGTGCAGCGGTTTTTTCAACGAAGGCCAGTTGACCAAGGGCGTTTTCACTCTCACCTTCCCGGACACGGGCCGATGGGTCTTCAACCCGATGGACAGCTCGGCGACCGCAGGCAAGCTCGCGCAAATCGTGGATCGCAATGGCAATACCATGTCGCTCAGTTACGATACCTCGGGCCGGCTCTCGCAAATTGTGGATGACCTCGGCCGCACAAACACCATGGCCTACAACTCCTCGGGCCAACTCTCGACCGTCACGGATTTCTCCGGGCGCACAGTGACTTACCAGTATTACATCGGGGGCAAGCCCGGCGGTTCGGCGGGCGACTTGCAATCCGTCACTTCCCCGCCCGTGATCGGCACGCCCAATGGCAACGACTTCCCCAAAGGCAAGACCACGACCTACACCTACTCATCTGGTTTCACCAATGACGCCGAGAACCATCTCTTGCTTTACGTTACCGATCCCAAGGGGCAAATCGCGCACCAATTCACTTACCAGCACAACCCGGCCGCTTTCGAATTCCTGCGCTGCATCTCGGACCAATATGGCACCAACGATCCGACGTACCTGACCTACGTGCCCCAGGTCGCCAGCCCTTCCAACCACTACGCCACCCTCAAAGTAATCGTCCGGGATTGCTTCGGCAACGTTCGCGAGCCTTCCTATGACTCGCGCAACCGCCTCGTGGACTTGCGCGAATACACCGGTCGCGCGCCCTCGCCCGGTCCGGTCACCGACGTCTCGAACCGGCCCGTGGGCAAGTTGCGCGTGGACGACCCGGACTATTACGAAACGCAATGGAGTTGGAACAACGATTCGCTGTGCGTCAAGAAAATCGAACCGGGCGGCAATGCCATGCTGTGCGTTTACGGGAGCGACTTTGACAAGAACGCCGGCCCACGCAAGAAGGGTGACCTGCAAGTGTGCCGGGAACTTCCCTGTTGTGCCGATATCAACCGTGACGGTTTTCCAGACCTGGTGAGCCGTTACCAATATGATCCGCGCTTCGGTTCGCCGGCGCGGGACTACTGCGTGCAATACCGTGAGTCGGACTTCGCTTTCGCGAACACCGGCTCCGGGAAATATGGCCGTGTCAAAGTGCAGTTCCACTGGGATCGCTCGGGCAAAGGAGACGACGATTTCAAAGCCGTGTATGTCAATCCCATGTCCATTGTCCGGCAGCAATTCTTTGTTAACGAGTCATCCAGGCTCCTCCCCACAGTCAGCCAGCACGCCATCAATACCAAAGGCGCCGGAACCAATGGCCGGCTTGCTCTTGCCAGTCAACAACCCAAAATAATTGATAACCAAAAGGGATTGTTGATCAGCTTCTGCACCAGCGCCACCGATCCGCGCGGCAACACAACCACCTGCGCGTATGATGCCCACGGCAACTGCGTCCACGAAGCCGACGCCGATGTGCCGGTGCCGGTCATCACTTGGGAGCCAAGGGTGTTTGACTTCGCCTACAACACTTTCGGTCAATTGACCGCCATTACCAACGCCGCCGACGCAAACGGCCGGCGTCGTGTGGATGTGGCCAACTATTACACCAGTGGCCCGCAAGCCGGCTATCTGAGCGATTGGACCGTTGACACCCAGGGCCCAACCCTCATTCGCAGCAGCTACGAATATGATCCGCGCGGCAACCTGACCCGCTGCATTGACCCGCGCACCAATGACTGGCTCTACACCTACAACGCGCTGGATCAACTCGTTCAGGCCAGTTCGGCTTCCCTCAGCCTTTGCTTCTGCCGCATCGAATTTAAATATTCCTACGATGCCGCCGATAATCTGATTGAGCGCGATGTCGAGAATCGCGATTACACCGGCACGCTGGATGCCACCAACCCGCTCTGGACCACGGTTTATCACTACGACACGCTCAACCGCTGCGTGCGGATGGAGCAGGCCCGGGATGTGGCGCACACGGTTGCCACCGAATATCAATACGACGCCAACGACAACCTCGTTCTCTGCCGCTCAGGCGAGGCGGTGAACGGCGATGATACGAACAAGGTCACGCAATTCACCTACGACGAACGCGACCTGCTGTATCAATCTACTGATGCGCCAGGCACAGGGCAGGCTTCTCCCATTCAGTGGTCGTACGATGCCAACGGCCAGCCGGCGACCAAGCAATACGTAGATACCGGACTCAGCGCGAGAGTCAGTTACGCCTACGATGGCTTCAGCCGCCTCATCACCGTTACAGATGCGATGGGCAACATCGTCTCCAACCGCTACGACGCCAACGGCAATGTCATCCAAAGCACCTTGCTCGGTGAAACCAACGACGTGCCCGGCTCGGCCGGAAATCGGGTCCTTGCCCAAACCGCCTACCAGTATGATCCCCTCGACCGTTGCGTCAGCGCTCAGGAATCCTATTTCGATGCCGCCGGCGCGCCCGTCGGCAAAGGTGCTTCCACGACCACTTACGCCTATGCTCCCAACGGAGATTGCCTCAGTGTCACGGACGACAACGGGCACACTACCCATTATGCCTACGATACCGTCGGACGACTCGCAACGGTCACCGACCCCAAAACCAATTCCGTTTCGCTGGCCTACGACGCGAATGGGAACGTGCTCAGCGTGACTGAAACGGACAAGTCCGACCTCGGCGGCGCGAACCAGTTGTTCATCACCACGGCCCAATACGACAGCCTGGATCGTTGCGTCAGTTCCAGCGACAACGTTGGAAACACGACGCAATATGCCTACGACTCACGCGATAACCTCGTTCGTCAGATCGACCCGAACGGCAATCTCACCGGCTGGTCTTACGATGGCCTGGGGCGCTGCACCCTGAGCATTGCTGATCTCAACGGCGACGGCCTGCTGGATTTTGCGGTCGATGCCGGCCACGCCAGCACATACGATGACAATAATTGTCTCCTCGTCAGCACTGACGCCAATACCAACTCGACCTCCTACACGTACGACGCGCTCGACCGCCCCATCCTTCAGACTTTCGCTGATGGCACCCATTGTACGTTTGTCTGGGACTCCCGCAGTGAACTCGTCTCAAGCACCGATCCCAACGGCTCCGTGGTCACCAACAGGTACGATCTGTTGCATCGGATCGTGCACCGCGACATCGCCGCCAGATCGGGAGTTGCCACCACCACCACATTCGAGACGTTTGCTTACGATGGTTGTTCCCGGCTCACGCTGGCCAGCAACGACGTTTCGCGGCTGGAATATGCCTATGACTCGCTCGACGATTGCATCGCGAGCAAACAGGATGGGCTGCTGACGACTTACACGTATGACGGCGTGGGCAATTGCCTTGCCATGACCTACCCCAGCGGTCGCGGAGTCCAATACACCTATGACGCTCTGGACAATGTCAAAACCATCAATACCACGCGGTGCGAAGGCTGCGGCAATCCCTGGTTGGGAGATTTTGCCACCTTCTCCTACGACGGACCGGACCGACTCTCCCGCGTCACGCGCGCCAATGGCGTCAACACCCGAATCAACTATGACGGCCTCGCTGGCGTGCCCAATGCCACCGGCGATCTTGGCTCGCAACAGGTTGCGCGCATCAACCACGCCACCGCCGGCGGCAGTCCAGTGATCGACCAGCGAAGCTTCGCCTACGACCACAACCAGAACAAAACGCAGCGCGCCCAATTGGTGGCGTTCGCTCAAGGCCAGGATACCCTCACGAATAGCTGGAGCTATAATGCCTTGGACATGATGGATCATGCGATCAACTGCAAAGGACAAGGAGCCGGCGGATGCATTACGATCGACTATGATCTGGACGCGATGGGCAACCGCATCGCGGTGACGAACAACGGCACAGTCGCGCTCTACACTCGCAATGCCACAATTCCACCGGGCGATTTCGAGATGGATCGATACACCACCACACCCTTCGCCAGCCAGCAATACGACCAAAATGGCAACCTGGTGCAAGTAACCAGTTCCGTTGGCCAACTCTCCTACGTTTACGATTACGCCGACCGTCTTGCGGAAGTCATCGACTTTTCCACCGGCTTGGCCGTGCCCGTGGCCAGCTTCACCTATGACGCCCTCGGCCGGCGCATCAGCAAGACGAGTTATCCTCCCTCGCCTTCGATACCGGTGACGACGTATTACGTTCACGGTGGTGGCGAAACAGACAAGGATTGCGGCGGCACCACCATCGAAGAACGTGCCGGCGGGCCAGGCGGAGCTGTTACTACCTGCCTGTGCAATCATCTCCGCACAGCCATGGCCGCTTTCAACGGCGCGGGCGCGCTGCAATACTACTTCCACGACGACGATCTGGGCAACGTGCTCGCGCTCACAGACGCCAGCGGGAATGTGCTTGAACACTACGAATACGACGATTACGGCGCACCCTCATTTTTAACAAGTAACGGTGTTCCAACCACTGCGACCAGCTCCGCCTTCGGCAATCCCTTCCTTTTCCACGGCATGGAATGGGACGCGGAAACCGCACTGTATTGGGGCGGCGGCGGCGGGGAGGAACTCCCCAAGGAGAGCTACTATGATTGCAGGACCGGGCGTTACCTCCTGCGCGCTGGTGTGCCATTGACCTTCGGACAAAGCGCCTACGCCTTCGCCGATAACAACCCGTGGACGACGGGCGAAAGTTGCAACGTTATAAAAGGCTGCTGGATCGGCCTGGATGCAAGCGGCCGGTCATCGGTTGGCAACGGCAGCGCGGGCGTTTTTCTCTCGAAAGGCGCGACGAGCCGCCGGGTAACGGTGAATGGCAGCGGCGCGGGCAGCTCCAACGGTATGGCTTTCAAAGAGAAAAAACCCGACACCATTAAGAAAGAATTTGTCGGCCACGTCACGCTGATAAAATAATGAACGGTGGCTGCCGGCTCGCGCAAGCGCGCTGCGTCCACGACGTCATCCCCCAATGCAGCTCATGCTGCGTTCGGGGGAGACGAAATCGGGTTCACCGATGTGATGGCGTTCCTCTTTTTGCCAGACGACGGAGCGCAAGTAATCGGCGAGGTCTTCGTCGCTTGCGCCGCCACGCAGGCGGGAGCGGAGATCATGCTCGACGACGCTGAAAAGGCAGGTGCGAATCTTGCCGTCGGCGGTGAGGCGCAGGCGGTTGCAATGGCCGCAGAAAGGTTCGCTCACGGGAGAAATCAGGCCGAGTTCGCCGCGGCCGTCTTCAAAGACCCAGCGCTGCGCGGTTTCAGCGGGATTGCGACGCGGTGCGGGCCGCAACGAATGGCTGGCCTGCAGGCGTTGGAGAATTTCACGGCCCGGCACAACGAGTTCCTTCAACCAGGCGCGGGCTGAATCGAGCGGCATGAATTCGATAAAGCGCATGGCCAGATCCTGTTCGCGGGCGAACCCGGCGAGGGCTTCCAGCTCGTGATCGTTGATGCCGCGGATGATGACGGCATTGACCTTGACCGGATTCATGCCCAGGTCTTGCGCGAGCCGGATGCTGGTCAGGACTTCATCCAAACCATTGCGGCCCGTGATTTTTTGGAAATTTGCCTGGTCGAGCGAATCGAGACTGAAGCTGACGCGGCGCAAGCCCGCCGCACTCAAGGCGCGCGCTTTTTCCGGAAAGAGAAATCCGTTGGTGGTCAGCGCGAGGTCTTCAATGCCTGGAAGTGCGGCGATGCGGGCGACGAGTTGTTCGACATTCCGGCGCAACAACGGTTCTCCGCCGGTGAGCCGGATTTTCTGAATACCAAGCCCCACCGCCAGCCGCACCACGCGCTCGATTTCCTCAAAGCTGAGGATGTTTGTCCGGGGTTGCCATTGCCAGGCAATCGGCTTGGACTCAGGCAGGTTGGCCCAGCGCCCGCGATAAAAATTTTGCGCCGCCTCGGTTTCCGGCAGGCAATAGAGGCAGCGAAAATTACAGCGGTCGGTAAGGCTCACCCGCAAGTCGCGCAGCACGCGGCCGTGCGAATCCACGAGTGAGGGGGCCGGGGTCATGGGGGCGTCTGGCTCGCGGGCGGGGCGTTCGTAGTGACCGGGGCGATCACCTTCACGGTGCCGTCGCTGTTGACCTCGACGTTCAGGTCATACTTGTTGGTATCCGCCCGCACGAGTTGCGGGGCATTGGCGCCTTGCAGCAACTTCTGCGCGCCTTTCATGTCCGCGTTGGCAAAAATGCCCTGGCGAATCCACTCCAGGCGGCGCGCGATGGAAAGTTCCTCTTTCAACTTGTGCACCTGCTGCTTCAAGACCGCAAGGTCGTTGAACTGCCGTTCCAATTCCGCTTTTTCGGCAACGAGGCGCTTGAGTTCCTTTTCCAGGAACGCCTTGTCACCTTCCGAAGCGGCCAGTTTCTTCTGGGTGTCGGCAATTTGGTTTTCCAGGCCTCCAATCGACGTCTTGAGGTCCACGGCCTGCTTGTCGAGCACCTCGTTTTGATTTTCGAGTTCGGCGATTTTGGCGTCGCGTTTGGCGGTTTCCGCCAGCGCATTCTTCAAATCGGTTTCACTCTTGGCCAGGGTTTCCTTTGTCTGGTCCAGGGTGGTGGAAAGCTTGGCAATATCCTCCTTGCGGTCCGCAAGGTCTTTCTCGTATTTCGAGTTGACCTGCTTTTGTTCCTCCAGCTTGGCGGTGGTTTCCACCACTTGGTTGGATTCAGCCACGATGGTATCGGTGTCCTTTTTGTGCTCGTCAGCGGCTTGCTTGGTTCGCGAAATCAAGGCGAGACCCAAGCCGACGCACATCAGCAGGACAACAATTAGGGCGACTTTCATTTTCATAGGCGTGACAGCATGCGCGTTTTGGCGGAATTAAGCAAGCGTGCATATCAGATTTTGTAATGTCCCGCCGGTCGAAGACCGGAACGTCGAGCTCCTGCTTTGCCCGATCATGCATCCCGTCTCCGAGCAGAGCAGGAGCTTTGCGTTCCGCACTTCACTGCGGCGTTACCCAGATATTCTCATCTCCACCTTGATTAAATGACAGCCTCACTTAAATTGTGATCAATGAAGCTACCGAGTGAAGTGCCGGTAATGACGCTGCCGAATGCGACGTTGTTCCCCCAAGCCCTGTTGCCGCTGTATATCTTCGAGCCTCGTTACCGCCAGATGTTGCTGGACTCGCTCCACACGGATCGCATGTTTTCCGTGGCCATGCAAAAGCCGGGACGGACCCGCGAAACGCCCTCGCTCGTGGCGGGCCTGGGCTTGATCCGGGTTTCGGTAGGACACGAAGACGGGACTTCGCACCTGATCCTGCAAGGCATCGCCCGGGTGGAATTGGAGGAAACGGTGCGTTACAAGCCCTACCGCATTCAACGCATCCGTCCGCTGGAATCGCCCCCGTGCAATGAATTGGCCGTGGACGCGCTGATGGCGAAGGTGCGCGAACTTTTGGAGGAACGTGTGAAATTGGGCCTGCCTTTTCCTCCGTTCCCCGCGCTCGCCCAGGCCAAGGCAGCGGAAGCGGCGGGATTTTCCAAGGAAGTCCTGGAGTATTTGAACAAGCTGACCGATCCGGAGCAGGTCGCCGACCTGGTTTCCTGCGCTGTGTTGTCCGGACCCGTGCAGCGTCAGACCATTCTCGAAACAGTGAACCTGGAGGCGCGCCTGAAACATCTGGTGCATTTTTTAATGGCGGAAATCACCCGGCAAAGGAAAGATAAGAACCGATGAGCGACACTGCACCCACCCACGAGGACACGCTGGCCAACGCCAGTCGTGAAGAGATCATGTCGGCGTTGTTTGCCAACATGGTGATTCAGCAAACCAACATGGCCATGATGATGCTCGGCAGGATGGCCCACCCGGAGACGGGTGAGACCTTCCATGACACCGAGGCAGCCCGGATGTTCATCGACCAATTGGAGATGCTGGAAGCAAAAACAAAAGGCAATCTGACCCGGCAGGAGGAAGCGTTGTTGAAACAGGCGCTTACTTCCTTGCGCATGGCATTTGTCGAAGCCGCGGATGGAGCATCCTCCGGCGCCCCGGCGTCGGCGCCGCGGACGGAAGCGCAAGCGCAGCGGCCCGCGCAAACACCGGCTCCGGCGGAACCTGCCGCCGCGCATGCCAAAACTCCCGCCGCTCCGGCACCCGCCGAACCCGCGCCAGAGGAGTCGCGGAAAAAGTTCTCGAAGAAATACTGACGGAAAACTTGCGGGGAATTTCAGCGCGGCTCGGTTGGGTTGCTCTCCACCGAAACCGCTTCCACAGCTGTTTATCTCCCCGCCGCGCGAGCGAAACTGATGGAATCCCGGTAGCGTTTGTTATCGGCGCGGATGCGGGCGGTGAGGGTCTTGGCCACGGCAAAGAGAAACGGCGCGGCGAGGTCGGGCGATTCATGCACAAACTTCTCAAATTCATTCGCCGCCACCTTCAACAGCAGGCTGTCGGTGTTCGCTATCACATCAGCCGAGCGCGGGCCCTGATCAAAAAGCGAAATCTCGCCGAAGAATTCACCGATGCCAAGGGTCACCAGGATGACCTCCTTGTCATCGACCATCATGCGCACGCGCAATTCACCTTCGAGCACCAGATACATGGAATCCCCGTGATCGCCCTGTTTGACCAGTTGCGTCCATTGCGGGACCTTGCGCACCTCCATGATTTCCACAAACCGCTCCAACTGCTCGTCATTGAGCGCGCCCAGAATTTTGATGCGCCGCAAGGCTCCGGCCTTGATCGTGCCGGCGGGCGGTGGCGGCGGTACGCTCGCGGAGGTGGCGGGATGGCCTTTGAAGAACATCTGCAACTCCGGAACGTGCGCGGCCTTTTCCCAGCAACCGGTGCGTTCGAGAAATAGCCAGGTTTCGGACGTCACCCGCTCATCCTTGATCCAGCTCACCAGCATCGGCAATTCCACCGGACCATAGGGGGCATGGTCCGCCCCCCAGATCACATAACCCACGGCTGTATCCTCTGCTACTGCTGTCATGGTTTTGCTAGTTACCATAATAAGCCGCGGGGATAAAGCGAAATTTGATCTGAGATGGCATGCTCGGGTGAAATACGGACGTAGAGCCCAATGCTCCAATTCTGCTCGGACACAAACGCATCATCAAGCAGAACAGGAGCTCTGCGCCCCGCCTCTACGGCAGGAGGAGCACGCGGTAAAATCTTTGCGGCGAGGAAACCGGCGCATTGGTGGCGGTGATAATTGGGCCGGTGGCGGTCACGTCCGGTGAGATTGCAGTCCAATTGGTGCTGACGAGATCATCCTTATACTGCAGGCGGTACTGCCGGCCCACTACGGCACTCCAGGCAAGGATCACACTGTTGGGAGCCACCACAACAGATTGCAACTCCGGGGGAGGCACGACCGTGAGAATCGCGCTGCTGCTCGTGACCGTACCGAAAGTGTTGCTGACGATAACGCTGTAAGCGGCCGCGTCGGCCACGGTCACGGCCGGAAGATTGAGCGTCGCGTTGGTGGCCTGGGCAATGGGGTCCGTGCCTTTGAGCCATTGATAAAGCGGCGATGTCCCCTGTGCGTTGACGCTAAACGTGGCCGTGGTTCCGGCAAGGTTGGTCCGACTCGCGGGCTGTCCGGTGATGACCGGGTCGATCACGGTCAGAATCGCGGGCGGGGCGCTGGTGGCGGTTCCAGCCGCGTTGCTCACCACCACGATGAACGCGCCCGCGTCCGCTCCCAGCACGTTGCCAATCGTCAGCGTTGCGTTGGTCGAGCCGCTAATGTTCCCCCCATCGATCAAGCCATTCGTGCCATCCTTGAACCATTGATAGGTCAACGGTGGTGTGCCACTCGCCGCTACGATGAAAGTGGCGGCGGTTCCGGCATCATTTGTTCGGCTCGCGGGCGGGCTGCTGATCGACGGCACGCCAAGAACGGTCAGTACTGCCGGCGGAGCAGTCGTCACGCCTCCAAAGGCGTTGCTGACAATCACGCTGTAGGCGCCCGCATCGCCGGTGCTCACGGCTGCCAAATTCAATGTGGCCGTGCCGGCGCCGCTAATGTTGCCGCCGTCGTTCAAGCGGTTGGTCCCATCCTTAAACCACTGATAGCTCAACGGCGTTGTCCCGCCTGCCAGCACCGCAAAACTCGCCGCCGTCCCGGAGGCGTTGGTCCGGCTGGCCGGCGGCATTTCGATTGCGGGTGGAGTTGCCAGCGTGCTCACCACGACGTCATCCACCCCCAGGGTATAGGCCGTGTTATCCGAGTACATGTCGGCAGTGATTCCGCCATTGGTGTAAGGCGCGACAGAATCGAAATTACCATCGGCGAGGCTGATTCTTTGGACGCCGTCGTAATAAACGGTGATGTTGGTCCCTTGGAATCCCATCGTTATTGTGTGCCAATTGGTGCCCACAGCCGATAACGAAACGTTAGTCATGGGATTGAAACTCCAGGTGGTCCAGCCTTCGAACTTGATCAGTCTCAACACCGCAGATCCTCCCGCCGAACCCTCCGGATAAACCCACGCAGCGTAGTGCGCCCCGGTAATCGGATCAAGACGGCCACCAATACCCGCGCCGTAACCGTTCGATGAGGAAAAGCGTATTCTCCCTTGCACGGAATAGTCCGTCCAGGAATTGTCCTGGTAATAAACATTGCCGTAACCGTTGGCGGGACTCTGCCCCAACAATTGCCCGCCGGTCACCGTCCAGGTGCCACTCTCCAGGATCCAGGGCGACAATGGCCCCGGATCGGTTCCGCGGCTGAAATCATCATAGAACAGCCGCCCGGGCGGCGTGATTCGGTTGGTCACTGTCAAAGTGGCAACGGAACTGGTCACGCTGCCGAAAGTATTGCTGACGACCAGTTGATAACTTCCCGCATTAGTCGCACAAAGATCGGTCAAAGTGAGCGTGGGTGTGCTTGCTCCGGAAATCCTTCCACCGTCGGCCAGAACGTTCGTGCGATTCATCAGCCATTGGTAACTCAAGGGCGGAGTGCCGTTGCCGCCGGCAGTGAAGCTGGTTGCGGTGCCGGGGAAATTGGTCCGGCTCACGGGCTGATTGGTGATGATGGGATCAATGACCACAAGCAACGCCGGCGGCAAACTGGTCACACTCCCCACAACGTTGCCAATTACGACCGTGTAAGCGCCGGCGTCAGCGCCAAGGACATTGCTGACCATCAGCGTCGCGTTGGTCGAGCCGTTGATCTTTCCGCCGTCGCTCAGCGCGTTCGTGGCATTTTTAAACCACTGGTAAGTCAGTGGTGTCGTGCCGCTCGCACCCACGGTGAAGTTGGCCACTGTCCCGGCATTGTTGGTAAGTCCGGCTGGCGCATTGGTGATTTGCGGCGGGTCAAGCACCGTCAGTGTTGAGCTGCTGCTGGTTACGCTGCCAAAAGCGTTGCTGACCACAACGCTGTAGGAGCCCGCATTCGCGTCCGATACCGGAGCGAAGGTCAGCGTTGAAAGTGTCGCTCCCGCGAGGGGCGTTCCTCCCTTGAGCCACTGGTAAAATGGAGCGGTTCCATTGGCTCCCACCGTAAAACTCGCGCTGGAGCCGGCGACGTTGGTCCGGCTGGCCGGCTGGGCGGTAATCACGGGATCAATCACCGTTAGCGCAGCCGGAGGCACACTGGTCGTGCTGCCATAAACATTGGTGATCACAACGGTATAATTCCCCGCATCAACTCCCAGAAGATTGCCGATGGTGAGAGTTGCCGCGGTCGAGCCGCTGATTTTTCCGCCATCCACCAGATTGCCGGTCCCGTTTTTCATCCACTGGTAGGCCAGCGGCGGCGCGCCACTCGAAACCACCGTGAAACTCGTTGTGGTGCCCGCGTTGTTCGTCCGGCTGGCCGGCGTGCCGCTGATGATGGGTGGGTCAATGACCGTCAGCGCCGCATTGCTGCTGGTCGCGGTGCCAAAGGCATTGCTCACCAAAACACTGTAGTTGCCTGAATCCGCCACCACCACGTTGCTGATGGCAAGAGTCGCGGTCAATGAGCCGCTGATGCGACCGCCGTCGCTCAGGCTGTTCGTCCCATTGCTGAACCATCGATAGCTCAACGGCGTCGCGCCGAGCGCCATCACGGTAAACGTGGCTGTAGTAGCAACAATGTTGGTCCGGCTTTGCGGTTGAGTGGTGATTGCGGGCGGATCGATCACCACCAGCACGGCATTGCTGCTGCTTGCGACGCCGAAGGCATTGCTTGCCACCACGCTGTAGTTTCCGGTGTCCGCGCCGGTCACTGACGGCAGGCTCAAGGTGGTGTCAGTCGCGCCGGGCAAGGCCACTCCGCCCTTCAACCATTGGTAAGCGGGGCTGCTCCCAAGAGAAGCAACCGACAAGTTAACCGTAGCCCCGGCATTGGTGGTTTGGCTGACGGGCTGAGTCAGAAGCAGCGGCGCGTTGTCGGCCGCCACAACAACATGATCCACACCCAGGGTGTATTCGCTCGGGAAGGCGAACATGTCGGCAGTGATGCCTCCGTTGAGGAAGGGCGGGAATTGATCGAAGAATACATCCGCGGTGTTGATTTTCGGGCTGCCGTCGAGATAAACCGTGATCTGATTGCCTTGGAAGACCAGCGTCAGTGTGTGTACGTTCGTCCCCACACCTGAGAGACTGACCTCAGCCATAGGATTAAAGGTCCAAACTCCCCATTGTTCGAATTTAATCAGCTTTAGGACGTTCGGGCTGCTCACGGAACCTTCCGGATACACCCACGCGGCGTAATGCGCTCCGCTCGCCGGATCCAGTCGCCCGCCAATGCCACCGCCGAAACCATTGGTGGAAGAGAACTGAATCCGCGCCTGCACTGCGTAGTTGCTCCAGGTATTGTCGCTGTAAAAAGCATGGCCATAACTGTTGCTCCCGCTGTTTCCCAACAATTGGCTGTTGGAAATATTCCACGCGCCCAACTGCTGGACCCAGGGCAACAACGGAGCCGGGTTGGTGGAGCGGGTGAGATCGTCATAAAACAGGTCGCCGGGCGGATTAACCATGAGGCTTCCTGCTGCACTGCTGGAGTTCGTCTGCGAATCGCTCACGCGATAGCTGAAGTTGTCCACGCCCGCGAAATGGTTGGTGGGCGTATAAGCCAAACTTCCGTTATTGGTCAGGCTCAAAAGCCCGCGCGCGGCGCCCACGGTCAGGGAGGCGGTCAGGTTGGTTCCGCTGGTCCCGGGAGCATCGTTGCCCAGGACCCCGGGCGCAGGCACCGAAAGTGCACCGTCTTGTTGGGTCACGTAGGTGTCGGGTTGGGCCGAGGGCGGCAGGCTGTAGCGGATTTCGGCGTTGGTGACGGAGGTTCCGGCCAGGATTTTGATAATCTGTCCGTTGGTCCGAAAACTTGCGCCACTCGCGAGCACGCCGTTGGTGCGGACCTGGAGGCCGTAAAAGGCCGGGTTCGGCGCGAGGATTTCGACGGCGGCATTGGTGTCCGTCGAACCGGAGATGGAGAGGGTGATGATGCTTTGCGTCCCGTTGGTGCTGTAAGTGGGAACGACCTGCATCGCGGCGCGTTTCACCCACCAGTTATAAATCCCCGCGGTGTTGGCCGACCACATCCGTGGCTTGCCCAGGCTGTACGTTACATACTCGGAGGCAAGCGTGCCGGCCGGGCCGGTGCCGGCGGAAGTGCTGTGCGAGTACAGATTAACCAGCGCTCCCAAGCCGTAGTAAAAATCGACCAAAGCGTGAACGCTCGCGGCGGTGTGGCCGTTCTCCATGCCTTGCGCGATCTGGCTTCCAACAAACCAGTCGCTCACGGGCAGGGTGAGGAAGGAATAGAGCTTATCCGGCGTTTGCGTCGAGAGCGTCCAGTGCGGAAAGGGCCCCAGCTTTTGCTCGCCGGCGGCGGCGATGCCCAACTGTTCCTGAACCTGGTACGAAGCCTCGCGCGTCGCGTTGAAATACGGCGATACCCACAGGCGCAGTCCATTGCCATTGTTAGTGCCGCCCACCCAGCCCTGGATGTCGTTGAACGAATTGGACATGGAAGCAAGGACGTACGCCTGGCCATTGGTGTAACCGGGCACGGTCACGTCCAGGTCCTCGTCCGGCCCCCAGTGCCAGTAATCATAGTCGTTGGTCGTCAAGGGCGGGACGTACGAGGAAAAGTTCGTGAACCCGCCGTTGTGCGGACCAATGGTGGCGCTGTAATTCGACACGGCCCGTTGCAGGCTGGCGACGGTCAAGGCGGGATTGGGCATGTCTTCCCGCAATTCGCCGGTGCAGAAAAAGTAATCGCCCCGCGCGCCGTTGTTAAATTCAAATTGGGCTGATCCTTCAATGGAAGTGATGAAGTCGGGGATGGCTTCCATATCGTGGCGGAAGATCACGGCGGCGTCGTAGGGGTACGGCCACGGACTGAGTTTGGCCACGGGCATCCGGGCGGACTGGAAGGCCCATTGAATCGCATTGCGAAGGATGGTGTAGCTGTACATGCCGGGAGCCCAGCCGCCGTGGGCCACCAGCGGCTGCATCGCCGCCACGTAAATGAAACAACCCTTGCCGTAGGGCTTCACCAACAGCCAGGGGCTGGCGTCGCCTTGCGCAAGCACCGTTGCGCCGCCGGGCACCACCTTCCAAAGCAAATGCGGCAAGCCGGAGGGGGCGAAGGGCACATGGTTTGCCTTGGGCCAGGAAATTTCCTCCGAAGACGACGGCATCTGCCAGGTCAGGGTTCCCGCGGGGATATGGCTGACGAGCGGGTTTTCGGAAACCCGCGTGAGGGTGCTGTTGATCACCCAGCCGGTGAGATTCGTGGCCGCGCTGTGCACCCCCATCTGGTTGGCGAGCGCGAAATCGCCGCGGGTTGAACCGTTCGTGGTGCGCGTGAAAGAGGAGGAACCCACGAACAGGAATCCGCCGGCCGCCACGTAATTGGTCAAAGGCGCAATTTCGTCATCGCGCATCGCTTCGGAGGCGAGGCTGATCAGGATGGGATACCTGGGCAGGCCGTTGCTGGTGAGCAGAACGCCGGCGCTGATATTGGTGTCACTGACGACTGTGAAAGCGGTGCCGTCGGAACGCAGCGCTTCCTTGACTGCATCCGGCATGACGAAGTAATGCCAGTTGGTTGGCCACCATTGATTCCCTGTTGTGCCCGGTCCGCTGGGCGTGCCATTCGTCGCGGGCATCGTTTCCAACGCCCGGGTGAGTTCCGAATCATGGATGGCAACCAACGGTTGTGTTCCCTGAGCCTGAATGGAAAACGTCCCGGCAGTCAGACAGAAGAAAGCGGTGAGCGCCAAATCCAGCCAACGAAATTTGCATCCGGCTTTTTTTTCGCGACGTCCAACAACCATCGTCATACTTGCGCCCGATCCTGACCATGCACAGCGAGACCAATCCCAAGGCGCCCGGCTCATGCGCCTGCAACAGACTTCCGGAGGTGGCTGACATGGTGGTCACCGCTGGTTCAAGTCCGCACGAGCCTTATCCTAGCAAAAAAATTCCGGGATTCCAGCCTCCATAAAGTACGGACACCTGTCCGGAGAAGTACGGAGGAATTAAGGGCTTGAGTTATCGCGCCAGCCAGCCGCCATCGATGTTAAGAATGGACCCGTTCAAGTAATTCGAATCAGCGGACGCAAGAAACATGCAACCGCCGGCGATATCATCCGGCGCACCCCAGCGGCCTTCAGGAATGCGGCTGAGGATGGCATCGTTGCGCCTGGCGTCTTCGCGCAAAGCGCGCGTGTTCTCGGTGGCGATGTAACCGGGCGCAACCGCATTGATGTTGATGCGTTCCCTGGCCCACTCATTGGCCAGCGCTCGCGTGATGCCGGCGATGCCGCTCTTGCTCGCGGCGTAAGCCGGCACCAGGATGCCGCCTTGGAACGAAAGCAGCGAAGCGATGTTCACGATTTTAAGCCGCGCCTCGGGCGATGATTGTCCGCGTCCCTGGGTGAGCCACCATTTTGCGACTGCCTGGCATAGAAAGAACGGCGCGGTCAGGTTGATTTGGATTACCGCGTTCCAATCCGCTTCCGAGAAATCGACGGCAGGTGCGCGACGAATAATGCCGGCGTTGTTCACGAGCGCATCGACGCGGCCCGCCTGACGGACCACTTGGGCCACCAACTCGGCGGCGCCTTTTTGAGTCAACTGCGCGAAGTCCGCGGTGAGAGCCGTGAATTTGACGCCCAGGGCTTGCGCTTTCCGGGCAGTCTCGGATTGGTCACCGCTGCTGACTCCAGTTACGTGCGCGCCTTCGCCGGCGAAGGCAAGCGCGATTGCCTGCCCAATCCCGCGGCTCGCCCCGGTGACGATCACAACTTTTTCGCTGAAACGTTTCATGTGTGGTCGAGTTGCGGAATCCACTACTTGTGGCAGCCGACGCGAGGAGGCCCTGACTTTTTTGGAAGCTGGATTGGCCTTAATGCCCTTCGGAAATTCGGTTCGGGCCTTGTCCCGTAGGGGCGTCCTGCCTCACACGGTTTAGCCGGTTTGAAGCGGCCATGAAATATGCAGGTTAGAGCCTCCTTACGGCGGCTGACACGATTTATTGAATGGGCTCTGGTGCTCACCGCAAGTCCGCCGGTTTGACCCCATCCATATCGTCGAACGTCTGGTTTTCTCCGGCCATGCCCCAAATAAACCGGTAATTGCCCGTGCCGCAACCCGAGTGAATCGACCATGCGGGCGAGAGCACCACCTGCTGCTCCTGCACGAACAAATGCCGCGTCGCGGTTGGTTCGCCCATCAGATGCACCAGGACCTTCTCCTGCAAATCGAAGTAGAAATAAATCTCGGTCCGCCGATTGTGCGTGTGCGGCGGGAAAGTGTTCCACACGCTGCCCTCGGCCAGTTCCGTGAAACCCAGCACGAGTTGGCAACTCTGGAGGCCGCCGGTGTGGATGTATTTGCGGATCGTCCGCTGGTTCGCGCTGGCGGGCGAGCCGAGCGCCACGGGCGCGGCGTCCTTTTGTTTCATCATCGCCGCTGGGTGCGCCGCGTGCGCCGGACAACTCAGCCAGTAAAACCGCGCCGGAGTTTTTCCATCCGCGCTCTCGAACGTGACGGAACGCGTGCCCATCGGCAGATACACACAATCCAGCCGGTCCAGCGCGAAAGATTTGCCGTCCGCATGGACAACCCCCGCGCCGCCGACGTTGATCGCGCCCAGTTCGCGGCGTTCGAGAAAGAACGCGCGGCCGGTTTCCTTGTGGTTGGGCAATTCCACTGGTTTGACCGGCACCACGCCGCCGACGGCGAGCCGATCCAAGTCCGTGAATACGCCGCGCAATTCACCCGGTGCGAAGAGGTCCGTCACGAGAAAGGTTTTCCGCAACTGCTGGGTGTCCATCAGCGCCACTTCCTGCGGACGAGGCATGCGGCGAATCGTGTCAGTGAACATGAGGCGCAGGGTAGCGACAGGAATGTCCAATGACAAATCCCAAATGACCAACGAATGCTCAAATTCCAAAGCCGGATACCTTCCACTCAACCCGGTCCGCGAAGTGAAAGCGGTGATTGACCCGGGGATTGAAACAACTCCCCTTTCGTCCCATTCACAAACAAATCAAAAGGGTGTTAACTGCGTCCCATGAAACTGGCAACCAATGGAAAGAAGCGATCATGAATCCTAACCAGGCACTGTGGGAGAAAGGGGACTTTACGGAAATTGCCGCCTTGATGCGTCAAGCTGGGGAAGCAGTCGTTAAGTCTCTCGGAATAAAGCCGCCGTTGCGGGTGTTGGACCTCGGCTGCGGCGATGGCACTACCGCGCTTCCGCTTGCCCTTTTGGGGGCTGACGTGGTTGGAATTGACATTGCCAGAAACCTCGTTGACGCCGGAAACAAGCGAGCCGCGGAGGCGGGCCTTGCTCGACTGAGATTTCAAGAAGGTGATGCGTGCAACTTGCAGGGGATCAGCGACCATTCGTTTGATCTGACGCTTACCGTATTCGGCGCCATGTTCGCGCCCAGGCCTTTTGACGTCGCCAGGGAGATGGTTCGGGTCACCAAACCAGGCGGTCGTATCGTGATGGGCAACTGGATCCCAAACGATCCCACTTCCTTCGTCTCGCAGTTGCTGAAGATCAGCTCGTCATTTACACCTCCACCGCCGGAGGGCTTCGTCAGCCCCATGACGTGGGGTGTGGAGTCGCACATCGTTGAACGATTTGGCCAGGCCGGAGTGCCCAAAGAGAAAATATCAATGGTGAAGGACACGTTTCACTTCATCTCGCCCTACAAGAATCCAACCCAGTTCATCGAATCATTCCGGCGATACTATGGCCCGACCATGAACGCTTTTGAAGCAGCGGAAAAGAATGGGAAAGTCGAGGAACTCCACCGCCAACTGGTGGAACTGGCGCATGCCCAAAACAAAAGCCCGGGCGGCGGCACATCAATCCCGGCGACTTACTTGCGGGTGACTGTGTGCCTGTGAGTTAGTGCCAGGTCTCGCCTGGAGTTCGTGGAGCGAAGTTTGGAGCGCATCCTGGAAGCCCCGGGCCTTGACATAATGTCAAACCGACGCCACTTTTCTGCCGGAAGAGTGATCGAAGGAATAACCATGAAGGCCCTGATCCTTTTTATCTGCTGGTGCATTCTCTTTGTGCTTTGCTGGCCCCTCGCGTTGCTGGCGCTGATTCTTCTCCCCATCCTCTGGCTCTTATCCTTGCCGCTCCGCCTTATCGGCATTACGCTCAACGCATTATTCGCTCTGGTCGGCGCTCTGTTGTTTCTTCCCGCGCGCTTGCTCGGATGGAAGAGATGTGAGTGTCGTTCAGCGCACTGAAGGGGAGCAACACAATGAATGAACCCACGGCGGCGGCCGGTTCACGTTCCTCGGCGCGTCACTGACGGTTCACCGGATCGGCTGCGGCGCGATGCAGTTGGCCGGCCCCTGGTTGGACATTCCCTTCCCGATTGTTTATTTAGTATTGGTCAGGCTGCTCACAGGGATGATGTAGGCCTTTTCCGGTTCCCGATAAAATGACCAGCGTTCCTTCCAAAGGCCCCACTTGGGCTGGGGCATCTGAATCAAACCAAGCTGGTTGAGCCTCTCCACATTCCAGGGACCGAGCAGGTAGGTATCCCCCGGCAACAAGGTTGTTTCAGTGGCCAGTTCCATCGGAAAAGGGGCCGCAAACGGCCAGTAGATAAACCCTTTCGGAATTCGATAATCAAAGACATACCGCGCAGTTGATTCGTCCAGCAATATCGGATGATCCGGCGTGGATTTGAGGGCGAGGGCTTCAGCCCGATTCGGACTCGGGGCGGAGTTTATGTTTCCGCTGAGAATTCCCCCGATGTTGACGAAGGTCCTGAGATTGCCGAGCAGTAACGCCGCGAGCACCAGCAGCGGGATGGCAGTTTTTGTCACACCGGCAGCAGGCCGTTCCCAGGCTGTCGCTGCGAGAACGAAAACGGCGAGGAAGATATACCACATGGTGCCGTCTCCCAAGCCACCGACCAGGGCCACCAGCGGAACGGTTCCGACCATGCCCACCCCGATCCGCTTCAAAGGCCGCCAGGAGGCGCGGAACGACAACAATAAAAGCCACAGCAACAAGGGAAACACCGGCCATTGCGTGACGCCGACATAGCGGGTGAACAGCAATGCCAGCAGTCGCAATTTGTCCCCCGCCAAAACCTGCGAATGAAACCGGAAGGTGCTCCAAAACTCGAGCAGATGAAAATTCAACATCGCGCAAAATACCAGGAATGCCGCCAGCATGCCGGGCAAGGCCAAAAGAATCGCCCGCTTGAGACACTGATGGCCGGCAAGCAGCATGAGCGCTGCCGCAAAGAAAGTGGTTCGTGGAGCAGTGGACATCCCCAGGAACATGAGAAAGAAACCGAGGAACACCGGGATTCTCCGCTTCCCGCAGCTTTCGACCAGGAAAAGTCCCGCCATGGTCAGGCCCACAGCCAACGGCTCGGGACGGAGGCCAAAAGGCAAAAAAGCGCCGGACACGCCCAGCGGAACAAGCCACTCAATCCAGCGTGGCGCATTGTGCCTGCGCAACCACCCGATCGTCGCGACCGCGGTTACGAAATAAATCAATATTGGAAATCCGGTCATGGCGGCTGCGTTTATGCCAAAGATCTTGAGCCACCCCGCGAGCGCATAAGCGTGCACCGGCGGATACATGAAGAAGAAATGTCCTGGAAAATGTTGCCGTATCAGCAGGGGGTTCGCCAGTTCACCGCCCGACGCCAGGTTCAAGGCCGCGCCGGCGAAGAAGAGGTCATCGTTCATCGGTTTTGGGAAATCCCAAATCCATAGCAGCCAAAAAAACACCAACGCCGCAACCACGGGCCAGGGAAAAGCAAAGGCGGCCCATCGCCGATTGGATGATTCGGCTTCGACCCCTGGCGTTTCGGGAGGCGGTTTATTGTCCAGTTCGCGCACTCGTTTTATCAACGGATGTCCGGTTGCAACTGGAGGCCGGGATAATGGATATCTTTCGGGGATAGCGATAAAATGCCCACCGTTTGGGGCCGAAGGGCAGCCACGTGTCAGGCTCTTCGTTCCGCAACCCGCGCGCGCACAAATCATGCACGCCCGCCGGTCCCAATAAAAAGACGTCCTCCGGAGGGAAATCCACGTCCAGGATTAAGTAGCGTGGAAAAGGAGCGCCGAATTCAAGGCAGAGGAAGTTTTGAGGAATCCGGTAATCGAAGGCGTACCGGGCGGCGTAGGTATCAACCAGAAGACGGTGGCCGGCCACGGGTTGCAAAGCGATGACGGCGGCACGATCACCCACCTCCTTTTCACTAATGCGGCCGGTCATCGTTCCAAACAAACCGACCAGGGGCCGGCTAATGCCGGCAAGGCATGCCAGCGCCAGGGCCAAGGCCAGGCCCACGGAGGCAACGCGGGAAGCGTTCCGGACAATTCCTGGGACGGCGAAAAGGAGGATCAGGAAAAAATACCAACCTGAACCGAAAGTGAGGAATCCCATCACGAATGCGATTGGCAGAATTCCGCACAGGGCAACAACAGCCACCGTCAGCTCGTCTCGCGGGCGGCGGAGTTTCAGGAAAACGAAGACCGGCAGCAACAAAACCAGGGGCCAAACCGTAACGCCCAGGGCCCCGAGGAATAATACGAGCCGATGCCAAAGTCCTCCCTCACGTGCCAGCGCCCCCGCGGCATGAAAACGGAAGGTCACGAGAAACTCGCGCAGCCGGAATTGGATCATGACCAGGAAAGCCAGGCCGGTCAGCAATGCTGCCAGCGCCATCATGAGGAAAATCCGGCGACGCTCCGCAGCGGATCCATGGCTGCGCCATAATTGCCAACCGGCGGAGGCTGCGAGCGTCATTGAAAAGAGCGCCAGCCGCGGCGAGGCGGAAGCGCCCAAAAACATCAGGAGGAACGAACCGAACACCGCCCCCGGCCCCCGGCGACCGCACGCAATCCAGGCGAAGCCTGCCATGGTCAACGCCGTCGCCAGCGCTTCCACCCGCAATCCGCCCCTGAGAAAAGCCGCGCACACTCCGAGCGGGACGAGCCATTCCAGCCACGCCGGCGCTTCATGCCGGCGCAGGAGGAACAGAGTTGAGGCCGCAATCACAAAAAACATCACCCCTTGAAAACCCGTCATCGAAGCGGTGCTGATGCCGAACACTTTCAACCACCCCGCCAGCACATAGGAATGCAGGGGGGTATAAACAAAGAAATAGTGGCTGGGGAATTCCTGTCCTGCGAGATAGGGATTGGAAAAATCCCCACCCGCCGCCAGATTGAGTCCTGCTCCCGCGTAAAAAAGATCGTCCATCATTGGCTTGGGGAATTCCCAAAGCCAAAGGACGAGGAACACGCCGGCGGCTCCGGCCAGAGACCAGGAAAGCGAGCTTCGTCGGTCGCTGATTGGTATCATCGAGAATCAGCTTGGCTTGCGTAAAGGGAACCGTTTCGCAACATAGGCCAAAGAATTCGGCCGGCCCATATTCAACGGCTTCGCGACCAAATTCAAGATCTCGTCGACCCTTGCCGCAGCAACGCAAACGGGTTCTCCAGGACATTTGCAAAGCGCTGTCGAGCGCTTTAGGTTTTGGATGGTTAAGGAAGCCGACAGGTGATGCAACTCACGGATGACCAACGCAGAAAGATCGGTGAAATACTGCACTACGCACTGGAGGACATTCGCAAGCTGGGATGGGCTGGAAATGCGGAGCAGGCGGCGGAGCTGGCGGATACCTTTCACGACCTGCCCAGGGAAATATGGCGGGATGATTTCGAGTTGGAATTTTTCCGGAAGGCTTTCGTCGCGATTTACCAGCAGAAGCATCCGGGAGGCCGGGACTTCGCAGCCTTGGTGGACGAAGTGCTGGCGATGGGAGAAGTCCCTTCGGCAGGTGAATAGGTTCGAGCATCCAGTCCAGGGTCCAAAGGCGCGAGGTCCGAAGTCGGGGCCCGTCCTGAGAGCGGCGCGACAAGCCAAAGTTCAAGGTCGGACCGTTGTAAGAGGGGATCGAGGACGACGACGAGGACGAGGACGAGCACGATTAGGGGGGCTTTGGGACGGGTCCAGGGCGCTTGGAACGGGTCTGGAGGGGGGGGATATAATGAAAATACCAAACAATAGGAAAAGATCCGAAAAGCTCAAAGTTAGTCCAAGGCGGAATCCGGGATGCTTGATTCGGGAGTGCGGAGTGCGGAATTCCGAGTCCAGATCAGAAAGGCAAAGTGTTCGACAAAGATTGGGAAGGAGGATCGGGCGGGGAAGCGGTCTAGTCGATATACTGCTGCAAGTCGGAGTCATCGCCTTGACCGGCGAGGATATAGACCTTGTCACCAGCGCTCCAGGAAGCGGTGGTGTATTTGCCTGCGTGCCCGAACCGCGGTTTTTTGCCGGGTGACGGTGAGTCGGCAAAATCCGCGCGCTGGGCCACAAAGAAATAAAGATCGTTGGTTTTGCCGTTCTTGACTATGCCGCCATTGAAGCAAAGCATCGTGACGGGCTTGCCCTGGTATGGCTTGGTGGCGAAACCTTCGGCTGGCAGTTTGGCCAGCGCTTTGCTCAAGGTGTAGTTGGCGATGAAATGGTTGGTCGTCAGGTAGCTGACAATCTGAGCATAATTCGTATTGCCGATCATGGCATAGCCGCGCTGCACCTCGCCGATTTTCCATTCGTGGAACTTCGTAAAACTGGGTTTCGTGGCCGGTTTGTTGAGGAACCATGTGCCGGCGAGCAGGAGCGCAATGGCGGCGGCGGCGGCCCAGAGCACCGGCGGCCTCCTGTGCAGGGGGATGACTTTCTCGCGGCCGATATTTTCCAGCAGGATTTTGCGTTTCAAATCCTGGGGCACCTCGATTTGTTTGAGCTTGTTGCGGATGGCGATGTAAACGCCGCAATGCTCTTCGAACCAGTCCCCCAGTTCGGGATCGCGTTGGACGGCCTGGAGCGCCTCGGCCATTTGCGGATCCAGGGCATCGGTCGTGCCGGGCCGGTACAAGCGCAAAACTTCCCTGGCGCGCAGGCTATCCATGGGCCTCCTTCCGGGGGGTCTCGAGGATCAACTGCTGGAGTTGGGCCATGCCGCGCGAGATGCGGGATTGCACTGTGCCGAGCGGGATTTCCAGGATATCGGCAATTTCCTTGTAAGAATAGTCCTCCATGTAAAACAACGCGAGGGCGGCCTTGTACGGTTCATTGACCTGATCCAGCAATTCAACGACGCGGGCCGAATCCAGCGTATTCACCATTTCCGGCGAGATGGCGGGCAGGTCCTGATCCATCTCCGTCAATTCAAAATGCGGGAACCGCACGACCTTTCTCCGCATATTCAAAAACTCCCGATGCAAGGTGGTGAACAACCAGGTTTTGACCTTGCTGCCATCCCGTAATTGGTGGCCCTTGGTGGCCCAGATATAAAATGTTTGCTGTGTAAGATCACACGCGTCCGCTTCTGCCCGGGTCAGACTGAAGGCAAATTGGTAGAGCGGCCCATAATAGCGGGCCACCAGACTCTCAAAGCCTAAATCATCTGACATACGGCTGTCATTGCTGGTAAGACCTCCCAGCACCGGGTTTGTTCCCGTTTAACTGCAATAAACCGGGCATAACCCCAAATTTGCCCGGGGCAGCGCCCCATTACGAGACAATAAATTGGGCTGGAACGGGGTCGCCTCCCACCCTCGCCCAAAGGGGATGCCGCCACGGCAAACGGGCAAGTCAACCCGTTGATACCCGGTTCTGCGGATTACTTCTTAAAAAAGTCCCGAATCACCGCCGCGACCCGTTCCACCTGTGAATCAGTGAGTTCCGGATAGATCGGCAGGCTGAGGCATTGGTTCGCGGCTTTTTCCGACACCGGAAACGCGCCCTGCTTGTGCCCGAGCGAGGCATAACACTTTTGCAGGTGCAATGGGACTGGGTAATGCAAGGCGCAGCCGACCTTATGCGCTTCGAGATGCTTTTTAAGTTCGTCGCGGCGGGGATGGCGCACGACGTACAAATGGTAGCAACTTTCCGCGTAATCGGCTTCGAGCGGCAGTTGCAGCGGGGTATCCGCAAGCAGTTTGTGGTAACCATGCGCCACGCGGCGGCGCTCCTGCGTCCATTTGTCCAGGTGCTTGAGCTTTATTCCCAGAACCGCGCCCTGAATGCCTTCCATGCGGTAGTTGAAACCCACCTCGTCGTGATAGTAACGTTGCGTTGAACCATGTTCCCTCAACGAACGCGCGCGCGTAGCCAGCGCGGCATCGTTGGTCACCAAGGCTCCGCCTTCGCCATACGCGCCGAGGTTTTTGCCGGGATAAAAACTGAATCCCGACATCACTCCAAAGGTGCCGACGACTTTGCCGCGGTATTTGGCGCCGTGCGCCTGGCAGGCGTCCTCGACGAGCGGCAGTTTGTGTTTCCGGCCAATTTCCAGCAAGGCATCGAGATCGCAAGGCTGGCCGTAAAGGTGGACCGGCATGATCGCCTTGGTGCGCGGCGTGATGGCTCGCTCCACCAGCTTGGGGTCCAGGTTGAACGTCTTGTCATCCACGTCCACGTAAACCGGTTTGGCTCCCACATAAGAGATCGCCCAACTGGTCGCCACGAATGTGCAGGGAGTGGTGATGACCTCATCGCCCGGGCCGATGTTCAGCAACAGCAAGGCCACATGCAGCGCCGAAGTGCCGCTGTTGAAACCGACGGCATGCTGTGCGTTGCAATAACGCGCGAAGTCTTTTTCGAATTGAGTGACGTCGGGACCTAGGCAGAAGGAACAATTATCAAGAGTCCGGGCAATGGCGGCGTCGATCTCCTTGCGCAACGGGCGCATTTGGGCGGCGAGATCGAGATAGGGAACAGGTTGGTCCATTATATTGTCCTTTCAAACGGGTCCTGGGCTCCACAAGAGAGCCCGCTGAACGGTTGGCTATTGTACATGCGGGGGACTTGTTAGCTCAAAGCGGGCCA
>JAJPHR010000053.1 GCA_021325145.1 Verrucomicrobiota bacterium
CCCAGCGCGGCGCAATTCCCGCTGTCGGGCACCGGGATGACGAGGTCGGCCTTCACCGGATGTTCCCGCGCCAGTTGCCGGCCCATCTCCACGCGCACCTTGTACACGTTGCGATTCGCAATCGTGCTGTCCGGCCGCGCGAAATAGACGTATTCGAAAATGCAAAACGCGCGCCGCTCGTGCTCCGGAAAAGCCTGGATGCTGCGCAATCCCTTCTTGTCGATGATGACGATTTCGCCCGGTTCAACATCCCGGATGAACTCGGCGTGGATGAGATCAAACGCGCAGGTCTCGCTCGCCAGCACATACGCGCCATCCACCTTGCCGATGGACAAGGGCCGGAAGCCATGCGGATCACGCACGCCGATCAACTCGCGCTCGGTCAGGATGGCCAGCGAATACGCGCCCTGGATGCGCCGAACCGTTTCGATCAAATTATTGTCCTGGCCGCCCAGCGTGGGCTGCGCCAGCAAATTCAAAACAATTTCGCTATCGACGCTGGTTTGGAACATCAAGCCGCAGGCTTCCAATTCGTCGCGCACCTGGGTTGCGTTGGTCAAATTGCCGTTATGGGCAATCGCGATTTGCCCGAGGCGGCAGTTCCCCGTCAGCGGTTGCGCGTTGCGAATATGCGACGAACCGGTGGTCGAATAACGCGTATGCCCGATGGCCATCGTGCCGGCCAAATCCTGAAGGACATCGCCGTTAAAAATTTGCGACACCAACCCCATGCCGCGGTGCTCGTGAAACCGCCCGAAATCGCAGGTGACGATCCCGGCGCTTTCCTGCCCGCGATGTTGCAGTGCGTACAGGCCGTAGTAGGTCAGTTGCGCGGCATTCGCGTGGCCGAAAATGCCGAACACACCGCAATAATGTTTAGGATAGGCTTGCATGGTTATCTTATTGCTTACGCTGCCGAACACCCGTGCGCCTCGCACTCCCGAACGCCGTATGGTGCCCCGCCTTCAGGCGGCACGACGCCCGCAAACACGGTAAATTTCAAAACTTTCAATCCGCCCGGCCATGCGGCAGTCCTGCCGGCTAAAGCCGGGACTCCAAACCTCGCGAGCGTCGCAGCTTGAAACCGGTGTTCCATGCTCATTCCATCGCGCGCGCAATGGCATTCCACCAAAGATCGTGCAGTTCGCGCAAGTCCCAGGTCAAACTGCCTCCGCTCGTGTTGATTTTCAAGGCCGTCCCGCCCACCGTGCCCAACCGGGCCGCGGGCACCCCGAGAATTTTCGCCTGCGCCAGCACCTTGTCGGCCTGCAATGCCGGGACCGAAATCACCACCCGGCTTTGCGTCTCGCCAAACAACAAGGCATCCAGTCTAAGGTCCTTAACTTCGGACAAGTCAATCTCCGCGCCGATCAACCGCGGCGTTTCCCGGGCGATTTGCTGCGAAATGCAACTCTCCGCCACCGCCACCGCCAGCCCGCCCTCGCTGCAATCATGCGCGCTCTTAACCACGCCGGAATAAATCAGCGATCGCAAAGCCAGGTGCAGTTCCTTTTCCCGGCCCAGATCGCACCGCGGCGGCGCGCCGGTCTTCAACCCGTGAATCTGCTGCAAATACGCCGACCCGCCCAGGCCCAGCAGCGGGTCATTCCGATCCACAACTTCGCCTAACAACAATATCGCATCACCTTCGTCCTTGAACCACTGCGTGGTGACATGTTCGGGCTTTTCGATCAGCCCCACCATCGCCACCGTCGGCGTGGGGTCAATCGGGCCGCTGGGATTCTGATTGTAAAGGCTCACGTTGCCGCCGGTGACCGGGGCATTGAACGCCCGGCAAGCTTCCGCCAGGCCGCGAACCGACTCGCGCAACTGCCAAAAAATCTCGGGATTATGCGGATTGCCGTAGTTCAAATTGTCCGTCGAACCCAGCGGCACCGCACCCGAACACGCCAGATTTCGCGCCACCTCAGCCACCACCGCCTTCGCACCCTCGTAAGGGTCCAAATAAACATAGCCCGCATTGCAATCCACCTTCATCGCAATGTACTTCTCCACGGAGGACACCTTATTCCCATTGGTGTTTTCCCCCGCTTGGAGCTTTTCTGGAGCTTGGTGATTGGTGGTTGGCGTTTGCTCCTTGCCATTCGGCAGCGAATCTTCCTTAATCCGAATCACCGCCGCATCCGAGCCCGGGCACACCACCGTCCCGTCGCGAACCATGTGATCGTATTGCCGATAAACCCAATTTTTTGAGGCAATCGTCGGCCAACTGAGCAACGTCTTCAGGTCGCCGACCGCGTCCTTGGTGTCCGCGATGCCCGAAAGGGTGAAGGCCCTCACCGCCTTGAGATACTCGGGCTCGCGCGCCTCACGTTGATAAATTGGCGCTTCGTCCGCGAGTTTCTTTGCCGGAATATCCGCCACCACCCGCCCGTGATTCTTCACGACCATCCGGCCTGTGTCCGTCACCTGGCCGACCTCAGCCCATGGCAGGTCCCATTTGTCAAAAATCCGCTTCACTTCCGGCTCGCGCCCGCGATGCACGATGATGAGCATGCGTTCCTGCGATTCGCTCAGCATGATTTCATACGGCGTCATGTTCGGAGCGCGTTGGGGCACTTGAGCCAAATCGATCTCGATGCCCGTGCCCGCCCGCGCCGCCGTTTCGCAAGTCGAACACGTCAGACCCGCCGCGCCCATGTCCTGGATGCCGGCCACCGCATCGGTGGCGAGCAATTCGAGACAGGCTTCCATCACCAGCTTTTCCATGAACGGGTCACCCACCTGCACCGCCCCGCGCTGTTGCTCCGCGGATTCCTCCGTCAAATCCTGCGACGCGAACGCCGCGCCCGCCAACCCATCGCGCCCGGTCGCCGGACCAACGTAAAATACCGGATTTCCGATGCCCTTGGCCGCGCCCCGCGCAATCTGTTCATGGCGCAGCACGCCAAGACAGAAGGCATTCACCAACGGATTGCCCTCGTACGATTTGTCGAAATACACCTCGCCCGAGACCGTCGGAATCCCAAAGCAATTTCCGTAATGCGCAATCCCCGAAACCACCCCGCTGAACAACCGCTTGTTCTTTGCGATTTCCGATTGCCCGCCATTTGCCCTCACAGCAGCCGACGCAAGGAGGCTCTGGCTCTTCTCCTCCGTAATCGGCCCAAACCGCAGCGAATCAATCGAACAAATGGGCCGCGCACCCATCGTAAAAATGTCGCGTATAATCCCTCCCACCCCCGTCGCCGCGCCCTGAAATGGCTCCACCGCGCTGGGGTGATTATGCGATTCAATCTTGAACGCAATCGCCAATCCGTCCCCAATGTCAATAATCCCCGCATTCTCCTCGCCTGCGCCCACGAGAATCTTCGGCGACTTGGTCGGAAACGTCTTCAGCAGTGGCCGGCTGTTCTTGTACGAGCAATGCTCGCTCCACATCACCGAGAAAATGCCCAGTTCCGTGTAATTCGGTTCCCGGCCCAGGATGTCCTTGATGCGCCCGTACTCCTCCGGCGTCAGTCCATGCTGCTTGATCAAATCGGGTGTGATGACGGGGTCCTGCATCAGGTTCAATTCAAGAGTTCCAGGCTAATTGCGGATACGTTGTTACATCGGCAGATCACGCCGCCTTCGCCAGCTGTTTGCTTTCCAGCGAGTGAATCAGGCTCTCAAAAATCAACCGCCCATCCGCGCTGCCCAACAGGCTTTCGCTCGCGCGTTCGGGATGTGGCATGAGACCGGCCACATTGCGGCGCTCGTTGCAAATCCCGGCGATGTTCTCCAGCGAGCCATTCGGGTTCGCGGCATCGGTCGGTTCGCCTTCCGCATTCACATAATACCAGAGTACCCGGCCATCCGCCTTCAATTTGGCGATGGTTTCCGGATCGGCGAAATAGCAGCCTTCCCCGTGCGCGATGGGGACGCGCAGCAACTTGCCCGCGGGCACCCGATTCGAGAACGGTGAGTCAGTCGTGGCCGTTTTGATGAAAACATGCTCGCAACGAAACTGCAGCGAGCGGTTGCGAATGAGCGCGCCCGGCAACAGCCCGGCCTCGCACAAAATCTGAAACCCGTTGCAAATCCCCAACACCGGCCCGCCGTTGGCCGCGAATGTCTGCACCGCCTGCATCACCGGACTGAACCGGGCGATCGCGCCGGTCCGGAGGTAATCGCCATACGAGAACCCGCCGGGCACAATCACCGCATCCGCACTGCCCAGCGAAGTTTCCTTATGCCACAGCAAGCGCACGGAATGCCCCAGCACGTTGCGCAGCACGTGCACGGCATCCTGGTCGCAATTCGAAGCTGGAAACTGCAAAACGACAAAATTCATTGGGATTTCAACTAACCATCTGGGTTTCGTGTCGTGTCCGCTTCCGACTTCCGATTCAGTGGCGGACGGCGCAACATAAACGCCTTCTTACTCCAACTCAAACCGATAATCTTCGATCACCGGGTTGCTCAGGAATTTATGACACGCCTCGTCGATTTGTTTGCGGACGGCTTCCGCTTCGCCGGTGACTTCGATCTCCAGGTATTTGCCCACGTGGACGGCGCCGATGCCCCGATAGCCCATGTGTTCCAGCGCGTTTAGGACCGTCTTGCCTTGGGGATCGAGAACGGCCTTTTTTGGCGTAATGATAATCTTTGCTTTCATGTCGGATCGGGTCGATGCGAGTACCCGGGAACAATCCGTCAGGATGTTGAGCGAAGCAAGGCGCGGAAGCGAGAATTTTTTTAAAAAACCCGGAGCGCTGCGGTGTGATTAAAGTGGGTGAGACAAGGGTGAGAAATTAATCCAGCGGGTCGGAAAATTAGGCTTGGGTGGTTCCCTGTTCGGTTGGACCTGCTCACGGACCATGAACGGTTCTATTATACCCGCGTCATTAATGAATGCGCCTGGGACCTGCGGCGGCGCGCACAGGAGTGCGCGCCCTACCCGGCACACGGTGGTAGGGCGGGCAGTCCTCTGCACGCCGTCCCCCGAAACGAGTCAGGGCGTTCCGAATAGGCATGGTTGATGTTCAATGAGCTACAAAACAGTTCATGGATAGCACAGGTGACCCAGCGGGTCGGAAAATATCAGGCTTGGGTGGTTCCCTGTTCCGCTGGACCTGCTCACGGACCAGGAACGGTTCTATTATACACGCGTCATTAATGAATGCGCCTGGGGCCTGCGGCGGCGCGCACAGGAGTGCGCGCCCTACCGGCAACACGGTGGTAGGGCGGGCAGTCCTCTGCACGCCGTCCCCCGAAACGAGTTAGGGCGTTCCGACCGGAACAGGCAGGTTGCCCGCGCTACCCTCTCGTACCTCACCCACTTTTAATCACACCGCGGAGCAGTTGGGCACGGTTAGAGAGCATCCTTCTTCGGAAAATGCTTCTGCAGCCGATAGCAAGCCGCTTCCTGATCGTTGCGAACCAGGAGAAATTCTCCGGCGAGGGCTGGTGTATTCCAGGTCTTTGCGGTAAGTGCGTTGAGCCGGGTTACTTCGTGGTAGCGCGCCGGGTTTGCCTCCACCACCACGACCGCGCCTGGTTCCGTTTGCACGAGCAACCAATCATTCACCAGCATGACCTGCCCGTGGCCGTAGCGGCCATCCTTCCATTTTCGTTCGCCGGTGCTGAGGTCTACGCAAGCGAGGATGCCATCGTCCAAGCCGTACAAAAATCCATCGCGCACGACCAAATTGGAGAACTCAGATTTCATGTTGCGATTCTTCCAGACTTCGGTGGCTGAAAGCTCGCCCTGCGCTCCCGCTTTGATTTGCAACAAAACACAACCGGCATTGAAACTGGCCGACAAAAGAACCCGATCGCCATCGATCACCACGGGTTGAACGCATTTCGGCCATTTGTTGTTTGCCCAGGCGTACTCCCAAAGCACGTGCCCGTCCTTTGGCTCGTGCCCGGTCACGGTCGAAGCATTCACCGAGAGGATTTGACGCCGGCCCGCCAGCGTCACCAATTCCGGCGAACTGAAGCTCGCTTCGTCATTGCCCGCGCGCCAAACTGGCGAGCCGTCCTCGCGCCGAAATGCCAGCAAAGTCGAGCGCTTCGCCATGCCGCCCGTCACCACCACAAGGTCATCCACCAGAAGTGGAGACGAACACTTGCCGAAATAGGTATTCGGCAAGGCGTCTTCCTTCAAAGTATCGCGCGTCCAGATTAACTTCCCGGTCGCGGCATCAAGGCAATCGAGAATCCCGGTGGCTCCGAGGGCGTAAACCCGTCCATGGTCAATCGTGGGCGTGGCGCGAGGGCCGTCGCCACCCATCGGTTCGCTGAAACGAACCAGATTCGTATGCGACCAGAGCGGATTACCGGTGGCCAAATCGTAGCAAACCACCAATTCGTTTTCGCCGCGCTGTTCCTGGGTGACGGCATTGCGTCCGAAAACCGCAAAGGCCGACCAGCCAAGGCCAATTGGCCGCCTCCAAAGCTGTTCCGGCGGATGTGCCGTCCAATCCGATTCGAGTTGTGCGCCCGCGACCACGCCCGAACGATTGGGCCCCAGATATCCCGGGTAATCGGCCACACCCTCCAACTTTGGCGGTGTTTCCACCGGTCCCGCAGACTTGAGTCCCCCCACATCACCGCTCTTTCTGGGCGCCCACTTCCACACGATTTTCGGACTGCCGCGTCCGTCCGCCGACCCATCGATGCGCACCAATTGATTCAACGTGAATCCGCAGAGAACAATCAATCCGAATCCGGCAAGCCGTGTGCGCCAGCGCAACCGGGTCAGAAACAACCACCAGGCCAGCAACGCGAGCAAGGACACCACCACCGTAAAAAACGTCTGCATGTTCCTGCTCATCGTGTCCAACTCCAGTGTGAAGCGGAGGCGGACAACGTTGGCCGCGGCGATGGCGAGAATGCTTGCGGGAATCCACCATCGCAGCCGGCCTCTGAGCGGAAGCACATTCACGCGATCCTTCGTCTCGGCTCCCGCGATTGGGACAGAAGAATCACCCGGAGGCGTATTGTTTCTTTCCATGAATGATTCATAGTATGAACTATTGATTTTGGCAACTAATTTCTTAGAATGGTTCGTCGAATATTTTTTGTGAATTCCTGCAAACCCGGTCCAGGCGGTGGCGTGGCCTTTCTGCTCGCTCAACTCGGCGCTCATGCGGCTTTCCGTTTTGGCGAGCGCATCGCGGCGTTGGGCCTCTCTCCCCCGCACGCCGGAATCCTGCGCCTGATCGCCGCCACGCCGTCCTGTAACCAGCAAGGGCTGGCCAAAAGGCTCGGCGTGGTGCCCAGTCGCATGGTGATGTTGATCGATGAACTGGTGGAGAAAGGATTGGTCGAACGCAAGCGCAGCCAAAAAGACCGCCGGCACTCCGAACTTGGGCTCACCAAAGCCGGCGCCCTGACATTCGAGAAACTTGGCCGGATGGCCACGGAACACGAAGCCGACCTCTGCGCGGCGTTGACCTTGGAGGAGCGCGAAACCCTCGCCGCCTTATGCCGGAAAATCGTCCACCAGCAAGGTTTGACGCCCGGGGTGCATCCGGGTTATCGAAAGTTGTAATGCTTCTAACTGGGTGGGGCGTTCACCCGATTTAAGACCTCACGACTTTGTTTGATATTGAGCTGCAGGAGAGGCTACAGAATGTACATATCCGCGCAAAACCGGAAACAGGGCTTGTCGGCGGGCCTGGTCTGTCTGCTCGCCCTGGCCATGCTCGTCTTTACCGGTTGCGAGCCGAAGACGCCCAAAGCCCCATCTCCAAATGCGCAGGCACGGACTGCGCGTGCTTGAATTCAGTGCGCCTCGCGGACTCGAATCGTATAGTGAGAGGCCTTGTTATTGAGCGCCGTCCACGTCACCGGTTCCTGCGCGTTCTCCGTCAGGATCAGGTTTCGGAACGGCGCTTCCTCGCCCTCGGTCGGAAAACCCTGGTCATCCTTGAACACGCAATTGATCTGCACCTGCAGGCGGCGGTTTTCGCGATTGCGAATATTCGCCGTAACTTCCAACCGGCCATCGGGAGTGGTCCGTTGCTGAATGCCGCTGCACGTCACGGAGGTCTGCACTCGACGGTCCAGCAGCACGATGCGCTCGTGGTTCTCGAGGTCGTTCACGGTGGTATTGACCGGCAGATACGCGCCCGTGTCCGTGGGCGTCGTCTCGCAACCCGCAACCAGCAACCCGATGGCTGCCAGTGCGCTTAGGTTAAGGGCGGTGAAGGTTCTTTTCATAACGTTTGTGGAGTAATCGATGCGTCGCTGACAAACACGACCTTGTCATGTTTGTCCGCGGGCACGTTAATGGTGATGGTTTTGGTTAAATTCGGGAGTGGCGCTCCGCCTTCCGCTTGAAACTCAATCGTCGCCACATGCGGACCCGGCGAAAGCTTCAGAGCCGCAAAACTGAGGTAGCGCGGCAGGTTGTCCCAGGCGCGCGTGTCCGCCGCCGGGGTCGCCGCGCTCGAAACCACCTTGGTAATGATTCCGGCGGCGAGCAATCCGAGGCCCACTTCCTGCCCGGTCTGGTTCCGGCTGGCCATGGCCGTGGTCGCCCCGCCGATGATGCCCACGTCGCCCGCAATGTCGGTGGATTTTTTGAAGACGGCCTTGTTGGCCAGCACGTGATCCATCACGCGCCCGCCCCGGGTGGTGGCCTGAAACCAAAGGTCGTCGTACGGATGGGCGCGCAACGTACGGCCATCAACGCTAACGACCGCCGAATGCACTGGCGGGCGGGCTATGCTGAAGTGCAATTCCTCCCGATATTCGCCCGCGGCGTATTTGCGCGGACCGGGGCTGAATTCCACGAAAAAGAGAACATTCGCTTCCGCATCGTAAGCCGGGGGCTTGCCGAATTTTTTGTCCTCCGCGAGCGCGCGTTTGAAGGCGTCCGAACCATCGCCGCCCAATTTCACGCTGGCCAGCCCGTCGAGGTAATCCAACAGCACATAATCCGCGTTGTATTGCTCGCCTTCGGAGGAGCTGTCCTCGATTTGCCCGCTGCGAAAGCAGGCGCGCGCATTGTCCGGCTCACCGTCCATCCAATAGAGAATGCCGCGATAGTAATACGCCATCACCCGCTCGTACGGCTCGCCAATGAACGTCTTCTTCGATTCCTCGTGGAAATATCCGCGGGCCTTGCTTGCGTCCTTGTCCTTGCCATAAATGCCGCCGAGAGCCAGCAAAGCATCGTCGAGGTATTGCTTCGCTTCGGGGTATCGGCCCGCGCGCATGCAGGCCGCGGCAGTGCGATATTCCCAGAGCACCTTGTCCCGTTTCGGTCCGTTCGCGATCGCGTTCGGGCCATCCACCAGAATGTTGCCAGTCAGCACAACCGCCGGTTTCTTTTCCGTGGTCGCACAGCCGCTGAAGAGAAGCAGCGACGTCACGGCGAGACATGCCGCACAAAGTTTTTTCATCGTGCCATGAGCCGAAGGATCGGCTGCTCAGCGGTAAGCCGCGTCTTCCAAGCCCTGCTTCTTGATCTCCGCCGAGCTCTCCCAAATGATGTCGCTCGTGCGCGCATCGATGAGTTGGAAGGCGTAAAGGATGTAATCGCTCGTTCCGGCGCTGGTCTTGGTCGTCAGCCCTTGCAGGCTGCCGGTCAGGAAAAAGTCCGCGCCTTTGAACTCCACGATTTTCGGATCCGAAGTGGAAGTGACCTGGCCGGACAACTTCAGATCGCGCTCATGTTGCAGCGCATCCATGCGGTCACGCGCCAGGAACAGCACCTTGCCCGCCGCCTTTTCATTCAACTGCGCCCGGATGCGCGTCAGGAAAATGTCCTTGTTGATCGGAAACCGCGTTTCATTCTTCACCGGATCCAGCACCACGCGCGGGACCCCCTGGGCTCCGGCGATTTGCGGGATGCCCAAAATGCCGCGAGCCATCTTGTCCGTCACGGACACCAGGTCCTGCGATTCCACGCCTGTCCCCGCGACAAAACCGCGTTCGTCCGGGCGCATTTCCGTTACCGGGACGCCCGAAGGATTTTTCACGCCGCTCGAAGCACAGCCCGCCAGCCAGCCGGCGGTCGCGGTCACCATTAATACCGACCAATATTTGTTTTTAATCGTGTTCATAAAGCAACGCCTAGCATAGAGCAAATTCCGCGCCGAAAGGCAACCATTAGTTGCTCCTTCGCCACAGCCGCCAACTGGCGCAAACGAGCTTTTCATGCGCGCCGTCGATTCGACGAACGATCGCCTGTTTTATTCGTTCACATTTTGACCTGAATTTGGACAAGGCTGCCGCCAACTCCGCTTGTCTTTGGTTTCATTCAGGATTATAAAACTACCCGAACGATCTTTTGGTCAATGCCGTTCGAGCGCAAACAATGAATCGATATCAGCCCGCTTTTTAATCTGCTGCCATGCTTGCCCGACGCGTCATTCCCTGTCTTGATGTCCACGATGGCCGTGTCACTCGCGGTGTGCAATTCGGCAAGGCCGAAGCCGGCGAACTCCGCAACGTGGGCGATCCCGTCGAACTGGCCATGCGCTACAACGAGCAGGGCGCCGACGAAATGGTTTTCTTCGACATCACCGCCAGCGCCCATGGCCGCGCCAGCATGATCAACGTCATCGAGCGCGCGGCCGACCAATGTTTCATGCCCCTCACGGTGGGCGGCGGCATCCGCACGGTCGAGGACATGCACGCCATGCTCCGCGCCGGCGCGGACAAGACGAGCATCAACTCCTCCGCCCTGGCCACGCCGGATTTGATTCGCGCCGGCGCGGAAAAATTCGGCAGCCAATGCATTGTGGTTTCCATTGACGCCAAAAAAGTCGCGCCCGACCGTTGGGAGGTTTTCTCGCACGGTGGCCGGAAATCCACCGGCTTGGAAGCGGTCGATTGGGCCAGGCGCGCCGTCTCTCTTGGCGCGGGCGAAATCGTGCTGAACAGCATCGACGCCGATGGGACCAAAGCCGGGTTCGACCTCGTTATCACTCGCCGCATCAGCGAAGCCGTCGGTGTGCCGGTGGTGGCCAGCGGCGGCGCCGGCACGCTCGAACACATGGCCGCCGTCCTGCTCGAAGGCAAGGCTGATGCGGTCCTGGCCGCCAGCATCTTCCATTTTGGCGAATATACCGTCGCCGACGTCAAACGCTTCCTTGCCTCGCAACAAATTCCGGTCCGGCTGGCATAGTTCACAGTTGCGGCTTCTGAACGGAGGCGGGAGATTCCGGTCGGCCGGTTTTACGCGGAGACTCAAATAAAATTAGATTTATTCAGTAAAGATTTAGAGCCTATCTCGGTAGGGCGCGTCACTCCGTGCGCGCCGACGGCGGGCAGAGGACTGCCCGCCCTACCGGGATAGGTTCTTAGCCAGGCCGGAACGCAGAGTTCCTGCCCTGCCCGACGATACGTTTCCTGTCCCGACAAAACTGGAGCTCCACGTTCCACACCTTATCGATGCGCTCCTTTCTCCGTTGTGTTAAACCTCACAAATCCAAGCCTCGGTCACGCAAGCCAAAAGAGGCTGTCGCCTCTGATTATATCTTATCTTCCTTCGCCCCACGCCAGAGCAACAGCAGTCCGCACCCCAACAAGCAAACCGCCGAAAGCACCGCACCGAGCAAAAAAGCTTTGTCCTCATACACCACGCTCACACGATGCCGCCCGGCGGGTACTTCCAATGCCTGGAACGCGTAGTTCGCCGGCCATAACGGTGTCTCCCGGCCATCCACGTAGGCGCGCCAGGGATGATAAAAAGTCTGCGCAACAGTCACCATCGCCTGCGCGGTGGCCTCGGTTTCGAACTCAAGCCGTTGCGCGCTCAACCGAACCGGAACCACTTTCGCCTCCACTTCGTTTGTCGCCGCGATATAGGCCTTTGCCGCGGTCGGTAGATATACCGTGTGCCGTGGATCGAACTCAGCACTGAACAATCCCGTGCCGATGTTGGTGCCGTCCGCAAAGATCGGCTTTTGTCCCGCCGCAATCAAAGGCTGAAACGAGTCGCGATTCGTCCAATCCAGACCTCCCGCATTCGTCACGGGCACGCTGATGTACGCGATGCCGAGAAAATCCTTGAACCCTTTCAACTCGGAGCCTTTGGCATCGAATTCGCCCAGCAAGGTAAGAATCTGGTGCGGCTCGCGCAAGTACGATGAGAAAAACCCATCGGTCTTCGGGACGCCGTCCAGCAAGTTGCAATTCGCGTAAAGCGCCAGACGCCGGCAAGTGTATTCCGCCACGGGTTCCGGCAGAAAGATTTTCGTGGCCAGATCGACGGCCGGAAGCGTCGGCATGGCGCGCGGTTCACCCATTTGCGGCGACGGAGCCAGCTTCATTTGCGAGCGCGAAAACCCGGGCATATAAACGGAACGCGCCAACGTCGGGTTGATCTTCGGCGCGTGGGTATAAATATCCGCCCAAAATAACAGCACCACCGAAAACGCCAGGAGCAACCGCCGGCGGAATTCCTGCTCGCCGCGCAGGACCGCGAGCAGCCCCAAAACCAACAGCAGGAAAACGGCCCGCCCCAGGGCGTTGTGCCAAATCATCGTCCAGTTCTCCCACGGCTTCGGATAAATCCGGTCCACGACCACGATCAACGCGATCAATCCCAACAGAGTCGCCAACACAACCCAGAGACTGCGACCGACGAGACTCGAGTTCATTCTCCCTCTCACTTCCGAGGGGAGAGGGCCGGGGTGAGGGATCCCATCATCCTTGATTTTGGAATCATTCGATCCTGAAACAGCCTGGGTAACCCAGTTTGTCCCATAAGCCGCGAGCAGTGGGAGGGCGAACACGGCAAGCACCACGAACTTGATTGGATAACGCATGAATCCCAACTGCGGTAACACCAATTTCACCCCCGAATAAAGATATCCCTGCGGCCCGAGTGCCATGACAACGCTCAGCACCAAAGCCGCAGCTAAAACCCAGACCCGGCGGTCGCGAATCCGCCAAATGGCCACCAGGGCCAGCGCGACCGTTCCGACGCCCGCGTAATACGACGGCGTCCAATACTGATCAGCCTGCGGATAAACTCCGTGGCCCGACGGAAAGCAGCG
Organism: Verrucomicrobiota bacterium; assembly: GCA_021325145.1. GTDB lineage: Bacteria > Verrucomicrobiota > Verrucomicrobiia > Limisphaerales > Pedosphaeraceae > JAJPHR01. Next base: position 12,969 of record JAJPHR010000053.1, read on the forward strand.
CAGGAGCGGCACCAGGAAGTTCGCCGGCCCGGTCAGCGGCATGGCCCAGCCCAGGTCGCTGAAGTTCACATCGCGGCTCGAATGGCGCAATAAATCCAAAAAGGGCAGCAATTGCGCCGCTGCCAGACCGCCCACGAGCAAGCCCACGCCTAGCGTCCGCCATAACACGCTGAGCCGCGAAATTTCGCCCCGAACAAATTCAGTCAGCCACAATAGTCCCAACAAGCACCAAGTCAGAAAAATAATTTCCGGCGATCCCGTCAGCATCTGCATCCCGCCCGCGAGGGCAGCCAGGCCGAGGCTTCGGCCTTCACGCCGCCGCCATGCTCGTTCCACCGCGAGCACCACCCACGGCATCCACGCCCATGCCGCGAGATTGCTGACCCAGTCCAGCATCTGCCAGCTAAGTCCGTTGAATGCGAACATTGCCCCGGCGACCGAGGCCGCGAGCGGGTTGCCCGTCCACCGGCGCGCCAGGAAGTACATTCCCACGCCGCTGAAAAACAGATGTCCGAGTTGAAAAATCCCCAGCGACCACGACAACGGGAACACGAGATAGAACAGCGTTGGCGGGTAAAGCGCGGACGTGTTCCATTGCGCGAGGAAAGGGATGCCGCAGTTGCTCAGCGGGTTCCACAGCGGAAATTCCCCGCGCCAGAAACATTCCCGCTGATAAAAGGCAACCGGGTAAGTATAAACGCCAAAGTCCCGATAGAAAAAAGTCGCCTGCCCGGTCACCACCTCACTGAAGGTCAACGCAATCAGCAACCCCAGCAACGCCGCAAACCGGCCCGCCGTAAACCAGTCCCCAATCCTCTGCCCGTGGCCGGCCAAGTCGGAGGCTGGCGCGGCCTCAGTCTCGCTCGAAGTCATGGGCTTCAGGATGGCGCTACTTGTAGGTGTTCTCCAGCTTTTTGACCCGGCCGTAAACCGGAGAGTTCTCAGGCACGCGGCTTTTGACCTCGGCAAAAATCTTCCGGGCTTCCGCCGGTTCGTCGCGTGAAATCTCCACGAGAAAATCCAGCTCGATCCAGGCCCGGCGCGGGTCCGCGACCGATTGGATGTACCGCCTCATCCAATTCCGCCAGGTCGTAATGCCGCCCGCTTTCGCTGCCTTGTAAGACGCTTCGAGACCGCTCGGCATGCCTTGCAACGATTCCTCGCTGACCTGGGTGGCGGCCTGTTTGGCAGCGAGGTCCCGATCGTGGCTGACCTGGTCCCAATAAAGCCATATCTCCCAGGCGCCGTACAGAACCAGGACAATGACGACCGCGCTAATCAGACCTTTTATCATGTTTCCTCCTTGCGTTCGATGCGCGCGCCAAGCTGGCGCAGTTTTCCATCAATATTTTCGTAACCACGATCCAGGTGATACACGCGGTTCACCAGTGTTTTTCCGCGCGCGGCCAAACCGGCAATGACCAAAGCCGCCGAGGCTCGCAGATCACTCGCCATCACCGGCGCTCCACTCAGCGGCCGGCCGCCTTTCACAATGGCGCTTGGCCCCTCAATCTCAATGTCGGCCCCCAATCGCGCCAGTTCGCTGACGTGCATGAAACGCGATTCAAAAATTCGTTCCGTGATGATGCTGATCCCGGGTGTCACCGCCATCAGGACCATCATCTGTGCCTGGGCGTCGGTGGGAAAACCGGCGTAGGGCAGCGTCGTGATATCGACGGGTTTGAGCCGGCCATTGCGCCGGACGTTCAAGGCCGTTCCGCGCCGCTCCACCTGCACGCCCGCGTCGTGCAATTTATCAAGCACCGCATGCATGTGGTCCGGTCGTGCGCCTCGCAAAGTCACTTCGCCATCCGTTGCCGCCGCCGCCAGCGCAAAGGTGGCCGCTTCGATCCGGTCCGGAATCACTTCATGCTCCGCCCCGTGCAATGCCTTCACGCCCGTGACGGTAATGGTCGGACTGCCGGCGCCGGTAATTTTTGCGCCCATCGCGGTCAGGAAATTCGCCAGGTCCACCACTTCCGGCTCGCACGCGGCGCTCTCGATGATCGTCACGCCCTCGGCCAGCGTTGCCGCCATCATCACATTGGCGGTGCCCAGCACGGTTGAGCCCGCCCGGCCGCCCAGGAATAAATCCGCGCCCGTCAAACGTCGCGCCTTGGCCCGAACGTAACCGCCCTCCACGGTAATTTTGGCCCCCAACGCCTCAAATCCCTTCAAATGCAAATTGATCGGCCGCGCCCCGATGATGCACCCGCCCGGCAGCGAAACCGTGGCCTGCTTCAACCGCGCCAGCAAAGGGCCCATGATGCAGATGGACCCGCGCATCTTGCGGATCAAATCGTAATCCCCCACGCCACGCACTTTCGCCGCGTGCACACGGAGCGTGTCGCCCTCGAATTTCACCTGCGCGCCGAGCGACATCAGTATCTGGCCCATGAATTTCACGTCGCTCAAGTCCGGCACGCGCCGGATCACGCACGGCTCCGCCGTCAACAACGTCGCCGCCATGATCGGCAACACGGCGTTCTTTGCGCCGCTGATCGTCACCTCGCCGTGCAACGGCACCCCGCCTTTAATTAACAAGCTGTCCATGACGTTTATTTCACCAACCGCGCTGCCAAAAATCTCAGGCGGCCACTGTAATCAGGTTTCACCTGCTCGACAACCCAGTTTTGGCGCTCGAACATTCCGCGAACCGCTTCAGCCTGTCCATCACCGAATTCAACCATGATCCGCCCGCCCAGCCGCAGGACCGCGCCGGCTTCGCGCGCCAGCCGCTCATAAAAATCCAGCCCCTGCGCGCCGCCATTCAAGGCCGGCCGCGGATCATAATCCCGCACTTCCGGCTCCAAAGTCTCAATCTCCGCCGCGGGGATGTAAGGGGGATTGGCCACGATCAGGTCAAAGGACATTCCAGCGGGCACGGCGGCAAAACCGTCACCCGACACGAATCGTATCCGATCCCCAACTTGATGCCGCGCCGCATTTTCGCGGGCCACTGCCAGCGCGTTTTCCGAAATATCCACGGCCACGATTTGCGCGGCGGGAACTTTAACCGCCAGCGTGATCGCCAGGCAACCGCTCCCGGTGCCGAAATCCAGCGCTGCGACTGGTTCCCGCGCGCCCGCGACCGCGCTTGCCCTGGCGTTTAAGAATTCCCAGCCCAGTTCCGCCAACTGCTCCGTTTCCGGGCGCGGCACCAGCACGGATTTGTTCACCGCCAATTCCAACCCGCAAAACGACGTCGAGCCGACAATATGTTGCAACGGCTCCCGTTGGCCCCGTCGCCGGACCAATTCCCGCACTTCATCCAATTCCACCGGAGTCAACACCCGCTCGAAATTCAAGTACAGGCCCATGCGCGGAAGCTTCAGCACATGCGCCAGCAGCAACTCCACCTGCAGCCGCGGTGATTCCACGCCCCGTTTGCCCAGGAATTCCGCGCTGCGTTGTATGACTTCGAGCACCGTCACCGGATTAATCTAGGCGGAATAGCCGGAGGCAGAAAGGGATTACTCGGAATGTTTGAGGATTGAGTTTACCCATTCAGCCACCCATACTCCACCGCGTGGGACGTCCCAATCAGGATCACCCGGCAAACGACTCCAACCGGAGTTCCGAAATCTTTTCTCAATGAAAGCCAGCTTGTTCCCCGTGTTCTTCGCCTTGCTCCTGCTTGCCCGGCCAGGCGCCGGCCAGTTAACCAATACCGGTCCGCGAGCCATGATTCCGACCCGACTCTCCGCCCCCGCACCCGCGCAGGCGCAGTATATGGCCGCACACATGCTCGCCTGCGCCGCGGAGAAAACCGACCCCGCCGCAATCGCAACGCGGACCTGGGCATTTGTGCTCCTGCGCTTGCCTCATCACGCCATTGCTTCCCTGAAAAGCGGGCCCGACACACTGCCGCGCGCCGAATTCCCGTTTCTTCAAGGGGAGGCTGCGCGGTTGCAGACCGAGCAAAAGGATGAACTGACGGATTTCCTGGCGGGTTATTTGCCCCTCGTCGAATCGAGCAATACTTTATACGCTGCGCACCTCGACAACCTCCGATCGGTCGCGGGCGGTGGCATGGTCTTGACCAACGAGGTCGCCGAAGGTCAGCCGGACGTCCGAAAGCTTGCTTCCGGAACGTGTCCGGCCATGGTTGTATTGAGGCTCTCCCGGCAATGGCTGGACGCGGCCTGCGCGCGCGGAGCTTACGCCAATCTGGCCGAACAATTGCGGGTCGTCGCCGAGTTGCGCCGCCATCCGCTGTGGGATTTGGTGGTGATCATTGCGCCGGCAAATTCCGACGCGCCTTTGACGGCCGAAGTTTTTGCAGGCGACGGTCCGGAGGGCCGCGCGAGCGCCACGATCCAGGCCAAACCGGCGTTGCTGGGAGGTCTGGGCCGCGACGAGAGCCAGACGGCTTTGGAGGAGTTCATTATCGCGGTGCTTGGGGCGGCGACAACATGAGCAAAAAAGCGGCACTATTTCCGTCTTGCGGCGCAGGCGGCTGAAACGTATGCGGCGTATTTGTTAGAAATCGTCGTCGTTTGTTGCGCTACCCAGAGGCGGCAGGTTGGGGTCAACTGGAATTTCGAATTTGAACAGGAGGAAACAGAGGGAACAGAGAAGGCGTGAATGGAAATTCTTCTCTGTTTCCTCTGTTTGCTCCTGTTGAACTTCTTTTCCGTGTTGTCATTGGTTCGCGCCCGGAAGAGTGGAAAGAAATATTCAGAGTTAATTTGCGTGTTCTGGCTGGGTATGCTCTGTTTGGCGGCGTCGGTGAAGCGCGGGATTGGGAGGGAATCCTTGAGGTAGCGGGGGCATCGCGCATTGGTGCGCGATCGTCGTCGGGTGTTGCACTACCCAGAGGCGGCAGGTTGGGGTCAACTGGAATTTCGGATTCGAACAGGAGGCAACAGAGGGAACAGAGAAGGCGTGAATGGAAATTCTTCTCTGTTTCCTCTGTTTGCTCCTGTTGAACTTCTTTTGGGAGGGAATCCTTGGGGTGGCGGGGGCGTCGCGCATTGGCGCGCGATCCAGCCTGCGCGCAGATGCTTCGGCGCGGCAAGGCGAATGAATTTGCCCGGCCCGGCAGGAACGATGTGTGCCGTCGAACGGCTACACTATTACTGGAACGGCTCTGGAGACGGCAGCGGCCCGAATCCGGGGCAGGTGTGACTGTCCTTCGCTCGGAAGCTTTCGCTGTTGCCAAGGCTTTGGCGGGACAAGCCGGCCCGGCAGGCAAGGTAAACAGAAGTCCGGATCCAAGCGTGTCACGGGTCTGCTGCAAAGCGGCACGGGTTGTCACGGGTCATGTCACGGGTCGCGCGTCAGTAAAGGCCCGTCTTTGTTGGGTTGTCACGGTGTCACGGGTCTGGACCCCGGAGGAGGCCCATGCAATGCGGAGCGCGGTTGGGAACGGGCCTTCGCCGGGGCGTTTGGCGAATCGGCGCTTGTTTTCCGGAAAACTTTCAGAACAATGTGGGACAAACGCATTTTTAAATACAATCCATGAGCGCGAAAGCCGCCAAACACAGAGACACTCCCGCCAGCCGCTGGATTTCATTCCGGCCCGAAATCAAGGTCGTCGATTGCACCATCCGCGACGGCGGCTTGATGAACAACCACCATTTTGATGACAAGCTCGTCAAGGCCATCTATGAAGTCTGTGTCGCCGCCGGTGTTGACTACATGGAGATCGGTTACAAGGCCTCCCGCAAGAACATCAAGCAGGGAGAGCATGGTTGTTGGAAATATTGCTGCGAGGAGGACATCCGGCGCATCGTCGGCGAGAACAAGACGGCGCTGAAGCTCGCCGTGATGGCCGATGCCGAGCGGTGTGATTATCACGATGACATTCCACCCAAGCGCGACAGCGTGGTGGACATGATTCGCGTCGCCACCTATATCAATCAAATTCCGACCGCGCTCGAAATGGTGAAGGACGCCCACGACAAAGGTTACGAAACCACGGTCAACCTGATGGCGGTCTCCACGGTGCCTGACCGTGAGTTGAACGAAGGGCTCGAAATGCTCGCGGAGTCCGAGGCAAAAGCGATCTATGTTGTGGACAGCTTCGGCGCGCTTTACAGCGAGCAGGTGCATTTCCTGGTGAAGAAATATCTGCATTATTGCAAACCCTCGAAAATCGAGGTGGGCGTGCACATGCACAACAACATGCAGCTCGCTTATGCCAATACCATCGAAGGCATCATCATGGGCGCAAATTATCTCGACGCCACCCTGGCGGGACTCGGGCGGGGCGCGGGCAACTGCCCGTTGGAGTTGCTCATCGGTTTTCTCCACAATCCGAAGTACAATCTGCGCGCCGTCCTCGAATGCGTTCAAAACCACGTCGAACCGATGCGCCGCAAGCTGCTTTGGGGCTACGATCTCCCCTACCTGCTCACCGGCCTGCTCAATCAACATCCCCGCACCGCCATCAAGTTCAAGGAAGCCGAACTCAAGGATGACAAAGGCGATATCCTGGACTTTTATGACATGGTGACGGAGCAGGATTGACCTTCGTTAATGTCCAATGGCAATCCAATGGCCAAGCGCCAATTGGGAGCTGGAGTTTGGGTGTTTTTGGTCCTTTGGCATTCGTGATTGGACATTCCCACCAGGCCACTTTCACATTGAACAGACCCGACGCCCGTCCTATTTTCGCTGCATGAAAAGAAGAATGATCATCGTTTGCCTCCTTTGCGTGGCCGCTGTGGTTCGGGCCCAGGACACCGCCTCCGCCGCGCTGTCCTCCCAGGAGGCCGAAGAGAATTACAAATCACTCCGCGGCAAAGTTCAGGACATGCTCGAAGCTCAGGCCGCGGACGCCAAGCGTATCCTCGGTCTGGAGAAGGAAATTGCGGAATTGCGCGAACAAATCGGCAAACCCAACACCAGCTACGCGAGTCAGGACGAGCTCAAACGCCTCGCCGAAACCGTCCAGGAAATCGACCGCAAACGCGAAGCCGACACCAAGCACATCCTGGACGAGTTCGCCAAAATCGGAAAGATGGTTGCCGCCACGCCACCGTCACGCACGCCGGTGAAGCCGCCGACCATTGATCCTCCAGCAACCCCCAAGGACAGGAATGAGGATGGTTTCACGTATCAAATCAAAGCCGGCGACAATTTGTCGCTAATCGCGCAGGCTTATCGCGAACAGGAGGGACTCAAAGTTACGGTGAAGCAGATCCTCGAAGCCAACCCCGGCCTCAATGCGGATAAACTCATCATTGGCAAAAAAATCTTCATCCCCGCTCCAAAAACAACCGCGTCCAAATGATCCTCTCCAGGAGGCGGGCGGCTCTCGCGTCTCCAATCCCAAAGGGATTGCGTCCTCCAGCCCAGGGTTGCGAGGCACGAGCCACCTTGGGTTGGCATGGTAGAGAACTCTTCAACCCTGAAGGGGTTGTGGCTTTTGCCTCCAAGTGGAATCGATCCCACGCCGCCAAACTTGGACTGCTGGCCGTTCTCACGCTGGGCTTCACGACACCCTCCCGCGCCGCCGAGCCGGCCATTACCGCGGCGGACCTGCCACGCATGCCGGCGGTTGAACCGAAGGACGCGCCCAAAACTTTCCAGGTCAAGCCCGGCTTTCACATCGAACTGGTCGCCTCGGAACCGCTCGTGGCCAGCCCGGTCGCGCTGTCATTCGACGAACGCGGGCGGATGTTCGTGGTGGAGATGATCGATTACTCCGAGCGCCGGGACGAGGTGCCCCATCTTGGTCGCATCCGGATGCTTGAGGACACGAACGGTGACGGCGTCTTCGACAAGAGCACGGTTTTCGCAGACAACCTGCCGTGGCCGACTGCCGTCTTTTGCTACCACGGCGGCGTTTTCGTCGGATCAACGCCGGACATTCTCTATTTGAAGGACACCAACGGCAATGGAAGAGCCGACGTGCGCGAAGTTGTTTTCACAGGGTTTGCGGAAGGCATGAAGCGCGTCAACGTACAGGAGATGTTAAACTCTTTTATCTGGGGCCTGGACAATCGCATTCACGGCGCGACGAGCGGAGACGGCGGGCTGATCAAATCACTTCGCCATCCCGAAGCTCCGCGGGTCGATCTGCGCGGGCGGGATTTCGTGATCGATCCACGCGCGATGACGCTGGCTTCCGAAGCCGGCGGCGGCCAGCACGGGTTGAGCTTCGACGATTGGGGGCGGCGCTTCGCTTGCAACAACAGTGATCACATTCGCCTTTTCATGTATGACGACCGCTACGCCGCGCGCAATCCGTTCCATGTCATGCCGCCACCGCTGGCGAGCATCGCCGTGGATGGCCCCGCCGCAGAGGTCTATCGCATCAGCCCGGAGGAGCCGTGGCGTGTGATTCGCACCCGGTGGCGCGTGGCGGGATTGGTGTCCGGACCGGTGGAAGGCGGCGGCCGTTCGGCGGGTTACTTCACGGGCGCAACCGGCACGCTGATTTATCGCGGAGACGCATTCCCAAGTGAGTTTCGCGACAACGCCTTCGTGGGCGACGCTGGCGGCAACTTGGTGCATCGCAAAATCCTTTCTCCGGACGACGTGGGCCTCAAAGCCCAGCGCGCGCCCGGCGAGGAGAAAATGGAATTCGCGGCCTCGCGCGACACCTGGTTTCGGCCGGTGCAGTTTGCAAACGCGCCGGATGGCACTTTGTATGTCATCGACATGTATCGTGAGATCATCGAGCACCCGTGGTCGCTCCCCGCGAACATCAAGAAATTCCTGGATTTGAATAGCGGCAATGATCGCGGGCGCATCTATCGGATAGTACCGGACGGTTTCAAGCAGCCTCCGTTCCCTCGCTTGGACACCGCGAGCACGGCGGAACTGGTGGCGACACTCGAAAGCCCGAACGGCTGGTATCGCGACACCGCCGCGCGATTGCTTTATGAACGCCAGGACAAGACGGCAGCGCCCCAGTTGGCGAAACTCCTCGAAAGTTCGAACTCCCCCCTGGCGCGACTCCATGCGTTGCATGCGCTCGACGGCCTGAACGCGTTGGAAGCAACCCACGTGCTAAAGGCACTCGATGACGAGGACGCCTGGGTGCGCGCGCACGCCATCAAACTTGCCGAGCATTTTGTTTCGGACCCCAAACAGGCTCATGCGATTTTTGAAAAGATTGGAACCCTCGTTTCCGATCCTTCGAACATGGTCCGTTACCAACTCGCCTTCACGTTGGGCGAGTTCAGCGGAGGCGCGGATTTGCTGGCGGCAATTGCCCGGCGTGATGCTGACAGCCCCTGGATTCAAGCGGCAGTGCTGAGTTCACTCGCGCACGGGGCGGGCAATGTGTTCACCAGGCTTGCCGCCGATCAAAAGTTTTGCGCTTCCAAGTCCGGGCAGGATTTTTTGCGGCAACTCGTCCAGATTGTCGGCGCACAAAACCAATCCGCCGAGATTTCGGGCGTGCTCAAGTTCATCGCCCGGCTCGACGATCCCGGGCTGACGTTTTCGCTCGTGCGCTCGTTGGGAAATGGCTTGCAACGCGGCGGCAGTTCGCTGGAGCAAATCGATGCCGGCGGGAGTGTGAAAGCCGTGTTCGCTCAGGCAACCAGGACGGTGATGGATGGCAACGCCACTGAACCCGTGCGGTTGGAAGGTATTCAGCTTTTAGGACTGACGAGCTACAGTCAAGCCGGGCCGCCGCTGCTCTCCCTGCTGAACTCGAACGAAACTCAATTGGTTCAATTGGCGGCCGTTGCTGCCTTGGGACGTTTCCCCGAACCGCAGGTTGCCGGAGAATTGACCAGGCGGTGGGCCGTTTTTTCGCCACGCGTCCGGAGTGCCGCACTGGCTGCTTTATTGGCTCGCCCCGAACGGACGCTGGCCTTGCTGAATGGCATCCAAACGGGCATTGTGCCTGCCTCCGGCCTCACGACCGCGCAAGCGAAGTTCCTCCGTACGCACGCCAACAAAGCAACCCGTGAACTCGCCCTCAAAGTCCTGGGCAAGGAAATACCCAACCAGCGCCAGGAAGTGATCGACGCTTATCAATCAGCCTTGAGCCTCAAAGGCGATGCCGCCAAAGGAAAGGAAATTTACCTGCAACGCTGCACTTCCTGTCATCGCTCGGGCGGCAATGGATTTGCGCTTGGGCCGGACCTGGTTACGGTCAAAAACACCGGCAAGGAAAAATTGCTGGTCAACATTTTGGATCCGAGCCGCGAGGTCGCGCCCCAATACATCGCGTTTCAGATCGACACCAAGGATGGCGAGAGTTTGCTCGGAATCATCACCAGTGAAACGACTTCAAGCATCACCGTCCGCCAGGCCTACGGTAAGGAGGATGTGGTGCTCCGTTCCAACATGAAGGGCATGACCAGCCAGGGTCAATCCCTCATGCCGGAAGGCCTGGAACAAGGTTTGACGCCGCAGGACTTCGCAAATCTGTTGGAGTATATCTCCACCGCGGACGCGAAGTGAGACTGCGGCAACACGGGCGCAAGGTCGCGCCTCGCCCCACTTTAAGCTTGCGATGCGCACGCCATCGAACTAAGCCCATGTGGTCTGATTGTCGCGAATGGACGAGACGAAGTATTTTAAGGCCTCCTGCGCTCAGTGTGGAAACCACATCGAGTTTCCCGATGCTGCCCTGGGGCGCATGGTGGATTGTCCTCACTGCGGGCAACGCACCCAACTTCGAGTGGATAAAAAAGGCCCGCCTGAACCTGCGCAACCCGCCACATCGCCTCCGCCTTCTGAGGAGGAAACCTCCCAGCCTTCGGGGAGCCGTATCAACCTCCCCCTGATCGCCGCTGGTTGCGCCATCATTGCGCTGGCTGCGGGGGCTTTCTTCTGGAAGAAGCACCAGGCTCAGCCGCCACCGGCGACTTCGGTAAGCGTGAAGGTGAAGGAGCCAATCACGAACGCGTCTCTCCCGATAACATCGCCTTCTCCTGCAACTAATCCCCCACCCGCCCCGACACCACCGACAGCCCCTACGCAGCCGAAAGCGCTCAGCGACTTGAAGGCCGGGGACATTCAACTGGAGAAAGCCAAGGGCAGCAGTTTGGTTTACGCGATTGGCCAGCTTGACAACAACTCCGACTACCAACGTTTTGGCGTCAAGATTCAACTCGATATGTTAAATAAAGCCGGCGAGAAAATCGGCACCGCCCAGGACTATGTACCCGTTCTTGAACCACGCAAGAGTTGGCACTTTCGAGCGCTCGTCACCGATTCCAAAGCGGTGGCCTGCAAAGTAGCTTCCATCAAGGAAGACGAATGAAAGGAAATTGCCACTCGCCAGGTTCCAGGCTTTCGAGCAGCTTCCCGTTCCAGTTGAACCTGCTCACCCGCCATGAGTCCAAAAGCGCGCAACCGGCTGCTGGGAAGGTATGGAGTCCCGGCTTTGGCCGGCGAGGCGTCCGGGACCATGGCGAATATGAGCCCTCCACGCGCGCGCTCGATGGAACCTCCCGCCGGCCAAAGCCGGGACTCCATGCGTCAGCAGAGCGCACTCTTGATAATCAAGCACGGTTCCTCAAATTCATGCAGGGCTTCAAATTCCAATTATCTAAAAAGGGCGGTGCATGCGCGCATTGATCATTGGGTGCGGCTATGTGGGTGTGTCTTTGGGAGCGGAACTGGTCCGTCAAGGACACGCAGTTTTTGGCGTTCGACGCCTGGCTGAGGGGGACTTGAAAGCGGTGGGGATTGAACCGTTGGTGGCGGACATTACCCGGCCGGAGGATTTGGCGAAGTTGCCGGGGCCATTCGATTGGGTGGTCAATTGCGTTTCCTCAAGCAAGGGCGGCGTGGCGGAGTATCGGCAGGTGTATTGGCAAGGCACGCGGAATTTGATCGAATGGTTGTCCGCCGCGCCACCCCGGAAGTTCGTCTATACGAGCAGCACGAGCGTCTATGGCCAGACCGATGGTTCAAGTGTCAAGGAAACCAGTCCCACCGAACCCGCAAGCGAAACGGGCCGGGTGCTCGCGGAGACAGAACAGCTTCTCATTCAAGCGGCGCAGACCCAGGGCTTCCCGGCGGTAATTCTGCGCGTGGCAGGCATTTATGGGCCGGGACGCGGCCACCTTTTCCAGCAATACTTGAAAGGCGAAGCCAAAATTCCCGGTGACGGCCAGCGCATCATCAACATGATTCATCGGGATGATCTGGTTGCCACCATCATCGCGGCGCTCAAGAATGGCCGCCCTGGCGAGATTTATAATGCCGTGGATGACGAACCGATCGCCCAGATCCATTTTTTCCGCTGGCTTTCGGAAACTTTGGGCAAGGACATGCCTCCCTTCGTCGAGGCGGACAGCACTGAGCGCAAGCGAGGTCTGACCAACAAAAAGGTCCAGAATCGCAAGCTCAAGATGGAACTGGGTGGTCAGTTCAAATACCCCAATTTCAGAAAGGGCTATACCGCCGAAATTCAGCGCCTGGCGGACAATTCGTAATCGGGCGAAGCCAGGACAGTTGAATCTTTTGAATTACGGCCTTCTGCCCCGCCGCAACCACAAGAGAATTCCGACCCCGCCTGCCCCGAGCAGAACCACTGAAGAAGGTTCGGGAAGTGCCGTGAATTGCGGCGCGTCGCAGATCAAGTTTTGATTGCCCCCGGGACTGGAATTGACGACGCCAGAAGGATCAATGTTGGTGATCCAACCTGCGTTCAAGATAGAGACAAAATGTCTCTATCGGGCACAAAATGGCGACCCAAAGTGTGCCATTATTACCCACATTAACTTTTGGATATTTTTCACAATATATTAATAATAAGCATATTAGGTAATTTTTAACCCACCCTTAACCGCTGGCATATCTATAGCTAATACAGGAGCTGGTTACATTTTAAACCAGAACATTAACCAGAACGAAAGGAAACAAACTTATGAGTAATCTGACCAGATGGCAGCGGTCCGACCTCTCGGCTTGGCCCGGGTTCGGTCGTTTATTTGGACTCCGTAATGAACTGGATCGTCTGTTTGAACCCTTTGCCGAACTGACGCGCGGTTCCCAACTTTTGAGCGTGTGGAATCCCGCTGTGGACGTGTTCGAAGACAAGGACAGCATCATTGTGAAGGCCGAACTTCCCGGCATGAAGAAGGAGGACATCGACGTTTCGCTCCACGACGGCGCCCTGAGTGTTTCCGGCGAACGCAAGAGCGAAGAAAAGTTCGAGGATGCGGAAACTTACCGCTCCGAGCGGTTCGTGGGACGCTTCCACCGGACTGTGACGCTTCCTTCTCCCGTAAGCGCCGACAAGGTAAAGGCGCAATACAAGGACGGCATTCTCATGATCACACTGCCGAAGACCGAGGAAGCGAAACCCAAGCAGATCGAAGTCAACGTCGCTTAAAAATCAACCGCGAAAACAAACAAACGAACACTATGAACACTGTCACGCAAAAGGAAACTCAACCTGACCTGCGCACGGCTGACCAAAACCAGAATGGCCGCCAGCAATTCGTCACCCCTGAAGTCAACATCTTCGAAACCAAGGACGGCTACGTCCTCCAGGCCGAGATGCCGGGCGTCAACAAGGATGGCCTTGACATCACGCTGGAGAACAACGAACTGACCCTCCACGGCCGCCGCGGCGATCAGCAGCCCAAGGCCACGGCGCTTTGGCGCGAGTCTTCGCTGGCGGATTACCGCAGGGTCTTCGAACTCGACCCCGCCATCGACACGGGGAAAATCGACGCCAAAATCGACCAGGGAGTGCTGACCTTGCGCCTGCCCAAATCTGAGCGGGTCAAGCCGCGCAAAGTGACCGTGAGCGACTAAGCCAATCCAACCTCCGGTTGCTCAAATGCGCGGAATGCCCCGGGCTTCTCAGGGAGCCCGGGGATTTTTGGCGATCTCTCAATAAAGTGCGGAGCACTGGAGCCCGCTCCACTGAGGCATTTCATCAAGCAACTTCTCACTATGATTTCCGGCCCGGTGCGCTTATTCTGGGGCCAATGAAGCAATGGATCACTGACTACGTAAGCGCCCAGAAATCGGCGCTGGACTCGATTCCGGCGAACGCGGTGGCGGAATTAATTGGCAAGCTGCAAAAAGCCCTCGCCGAAGACCGGCAGATTTTTGTCTTTGGCAATGGCGGCAGCGCGATGAACTCATCGCATTTTGTGACCGATCTTGGCAAGGGGTCGTCGGACAAGGTCGGCCGGCGTTTCCGCGTGCTGTCCTTGAACGATAACGTGGCCTGGATGACGGCGCTGGGCAATGATTATGCCTACGACCAGATCTTTGTCCGCCAGTTGGAAAACTACGCGCGGCCCGGCGACATCGTGATGGCCATGAGCGTAAGCGGCAATTCACCGAACGTCGTCAAAGCCCTGGAATGGGCGGCGGCGCATGGCGTGCACGTCATTGCTCTCGTCGGCGGCAAGCGCGGGCGCATGGCGGAAGTGGCGCATCAAACGATTGTCATCGATTCGACGCATTACGGCCGGGTCGAGGATGCGCAAATGGCGATTTGCCACATGCTTTGCTACGCCTTCATGGAGAATCCCGCCTTGGGCAAGGTGTAATACTGCGCCCTCGGACATTCCTGTCCGTCCCTACCGTGCGACTTGTGCGGCAGCGAATCCTCTGCTTCACTCCGCGGCGTGGTTCTGCCGTATAAGATTGCGACGTTGCTTTACTGCTTCAACGAGCGGGACGAAGTATTGCTGCTCGAACGGGCGCAGGAGCCAAATCGCGGCCTGTGGAGTCCTTGCGGGGGAAAACTGCATACGGAAACAGGCGAATCGCCGTACGCCTGCGCTTGCCGGGAAGCCCGGGAGGAAATCGCCCTCGAGATCAAGCCAGCCGACCTCCATCTGACGGGCCTCATCGCCGAGCAGGGATACCAAGGCCAAGCGCATTGGCTGATGTTTTTATTCGAGGTAAAGCCGCGGTTGAAAGCGCTTCCAGCGGCGCATCGGGAAGGAAGCTTTCGATTTTTTTCGCGCGCCGCCCTCGCGTCGCTGAATCTGCCGCAAACCGATCGCGAGCAAATCTGGCCATTGTTCTGGCGTCATCGCGGGGGATTTTTTGCGGCGTCCTGCCATTGCTTGCCCGATGGCCGGAATGAGTGGACCCCGGAGGAATCGAACGAGCCGACCCGCGCCTCATAAACAAGAGCCATGCCCGACGAACCGATTATCGACCTGCAAAGCGACCAATACTTCATGGGCGAAGCGTTGCGCCAGGCGGCGCGCGCGTACGAGGCGGAGGAAGTGCCCGTTGGCGCGGTTGTGGTCCGGGAGGGACGCATCATCGCGCGCGCCTTCAATCAGGTGGAACTTTTAAAGGACGCCACCGCCCATGCCGAGATGCTCGCCTTGACGCAAGCGGAAGAGGTGGTCGGCGACTGGCGCTTAACAGATTGCACCCTGTATGTCACCAAGGAGCCCTGCCCCATGTGCGCCGGGGCGATCGTTCACGTGCGCCTGGCCCGCGTGGTTTACGGCGTCACCGATCCCAAAGGCGGCGCGGCTGGCAGCGCGTTGAACCTGCTCCAATTCCCAACGCTCAACCATCGCTGCGAAATCACGAGCGGTGTGCGCGAAGCCGAATGTCGCGCCCTGCTGCAAACGTTCTTTGCCGAGCAAAGGGCCCGGCAATCGAAGGCCAACTGATCAGCTCACCGCGAGCAGCGACACTTTTTGGTTCTGCTCGTTTCGGGCAACGCCCTGAGCGCGGGGATCGAGCATGGGTTTCCCGTCCACCAGAAATTGGTAATGATGATGCCCGTGCGTCAGGGGAATTTGGACCAGCCACGCGCCATCAGGCTGCTGCTTCATGGGAAAAGCGGCGGGATCCCAATCATTGAAATCCCCGATGAGGCAAACATTTTTTGCGGCCGGCGCATGGCAAATGAAATTGACCGGCTTTTGCATTTTCTTGGCTGAATAACGATCCGGGTGGGCAATTTGAGTATTCGAACGGTGCATCTTAATACAACTTTCTAATTTCTCGAAGACCGGCAAACCTCCCTCGACGCTCGCCAAAATCTTCACGCGCAAAAAAAGAACACGCCACAATAATCCACGCAAGCCGAAAAGCAAAATTTCTGCCTCCAGAAATTTCGGGTCATTTTTTCCGTACTCCTTCGGACTTGGCGGGTCACAATTGAGTCAGACCAAAAGCCGGGCCGAAATGTTCAATGAAGCTTTGGCTTCTTCAACGAGTTCGCGAAACGTGCCAAACGAGCCTTGATCGTCTTGAAGCTGATGGATTGATAACGGGCGGTGATGCGCCGGAGTTCGAAAGCGGGCGTGCGCGCTGTGTTCACGCCGAACTCAGTGGTGCAGGCGCTTTCATACCCGGCTTCGAGCACCAACTCGCGGACCGCAGGGTTCCAATCGCCATACGGATAGCAGAAGTGCCGAACCGGCAAACCGAAGCGGTCCTCGAGCTTTTTTCGGCTGGCGGAGATTTCCTCCCGCGCGGCTTCGCGGCTGATCCTCGTGAGAAACGGGTGCGTCAAGGTATGCGAGCCAATGGCGTGCCCGGCTGAAAGCCATTCCTTGACTTGGGCGGCATTCATCAAAGTCTCGCGCACCTCGCCTTGTTGGACTTCCCATTCGTTGGATCGCCCGAGCAAATCAGCCACCAGAAATTGAATCGCGCGAAATTTATTCCGGGCCAGTGGTTCCAGGCCATGCGTCAACACGTTGGCAAAGCCGTCATCGAACGTCAGCACGACGCGCTTGTCCGGATTGCCGCTCTGTTCCGATGGCCTGCCGCAGGCGCTGGTGGAGAAACCCGCGCTTCGCAACTCCGAGAGTTGGTGCTCGAACAGCCTGCCGCTGACATAAAGCCCCTTGAGCCGCACACGCGCGGGACGCGGCCCGAGCTTGTGATACATCAGCATGGGCAAGCCTGTCGCAAACAAGCCCGCAAACGGCTTCAGCCCGGTGTAGTACGCTGGAACGGAGGACAACACGGACCTAGAAGTAACAAGCCCGGCAAGGTAACACAATTCCGGAGCGAGCGCCTCACCATGGCCGATCCAACAGCCTGCACAATCCGTAGCAGCATCCCCGGCGCCTCACCCCTTCACAAAGAACGCATCTGCTTGCAACAACTCTCCCGTCACCGAGCGGCAGGCTTCGCTCAACTCGACCAGTTGAAATCCGCAGCCGGTCAACGCGGCGTAGAGATCGCTGAAGGTTGAAGACCCGGAATACAAAGGCTTAAACGAACATTCCGTCCAAACCCGCTTCGTCCGCTTCAGTGTCTCCCGCCCGCCGGCCAAAACCAGGTGTTCCACGCCTTGAACGTCGATTTTCAGCAGATCGATGGTCGAAACATTTGCTTCGGCAACAATGCTGTCCAGCGTGCGTTGGGCACACGACAGAACACGTTCCTTGCCCACGAGCAGAGAGTTTAGTTCAGGCAAGTCGCGGCGCAACGGCAGCAGCGAAGCCGTGGCCTCGTCATCGTTGACCCGCAGATCAGTGACGCCGGATTTGTCGGCGAGCGCGCACTCGAAGATTCGATAATCAGCCTCCGGAAAACGTTCCCGCAGTTTGGCCGCTTTGTGCGGCAGCGGCTCGACCATCACGCCGGCATGCAAACCGCAATAGCACGCCAGCCCGAACGTGAAATCTCCGTTATACGCGCCCACATCCACCAGATGGATGGGTTCGTCCCGGCGCAAGTGCTTCAGCAAAGTCTGGGGAATCCCATAAAGGCCGGCATAGGGAATGCCGAGCGTGGCGTGCAAGGTTTCGCGCCAGAAAGTCTTGAGCCGGCGTCGAAACAGAGGCTTGCCTTTGATCATGGATTCGCCGTTCCCGCAGCCAGGCGGCGTCGCGCGAAACGCCGTTTGAAAAAAAAGCGCACGCACCGCACCGGCGTATCCAGCCAGATTTCCTTCCACAACTGGAACCGCTCCTGCGGCGTGCTCAAAGAGAATGCCGCGCCTCGGGGCACATACCAGTTGTTGCACCCGGTGCGTTTGACGAGCCGATAACCGCGCCCCACGATCCAGCGATGCACGGACAACCGTTGCAAGTGGTCCTCGATCAACAAAACTGCTGGACGATGCCGCGGCAGGTCAAAACCGTTGAGCACTTCCAACTCCGCCCCCTCGACATCGAGGGAAACGAAATCAAGCTTGGGATTGCCCGCTTCGGTCAGCACCTGGTCCAAGGTTCGGATTTCGACTTCCTCGGTGCGCTCTCGGGAAACGCCGTCCTGCAACACCAATCCCGAAAGCGCATCGCTGCCGGCTGCCACCGAGAAGCGCGCGCGACCGCATTGCTCCGGCGAGCCAAGGGCCAATTGGAAAACCCGGCTGCGCGGACGTTCCCGGCGAAGCACTTCGCAATTGGCGGTCAGTGGTTCGACGAGAATGCCCGTCCAGCCGTTTTGCTCGAACAACCAGGTCTGGCTGCAGAGCGTCGGATGATTGGCGCCCGCTTCCAGAAAGAATCCCTGCTTCCGCCCGCCAAAGTATTTCCATAGCAACAGGTCTTCGCCAAACTGGGAATACGAATTCATTCACTCGGGATTATGGTGCACCTGTCCCAACGAGGCAAGGATGGAGGAGGGCAGGCCCAATCCTGCTGCGGAACGCAGAGCTCCGGCTCGGTTCGATGATGCGCCTCGTATCCGGGCGGACTGGAGTTCCGCGCCCCTTCCGGCAGCCCCGTCATGGGAGCGACGCCTATCCCACCTGTGGTACGATTATGTCATCCAATCTCCTACACTACGTAAGCAATCTTCACCTTGGCCGTCGCCCGAAATGGGGCGAAAATAGCTGCCATGGTTTTGTGAATTTACCCGGCCCAGCCGCGAAACAGCAATTAATGGTCAGCTATGAGCAAAACCCGGCCTTCAGTAGACGTGCGATCCCGTCGATGTTTGGTACTATAGGTGCTTTTGTGACACGCGGAGCCCGAAATATGATGAAAAAATCAGCCCAGGCTCAAACCAGCCCGGGGTTCAGCATTAAACAAGACCATGGCCAGCACGTTACCGGGCGCTGGGCTGCGCTTCTTGTGAGCTGTCTTTGCGCGTGGCTCGGCAGTGTCCCATCTTGGGGCGATCAGGCGGCGGCACCCGAGGAGATCACCACATTCCACCAGTTTTACGCTCTGTCCTCGGAACTTGCCTCGAACGGCGCGCCGGTCCGGCTCAAAGGGACGGTGGTCTGTTACGACACGGGATGGAATCAGTTGTACGTTCATGACGGAGTCGAAGTCGCCTGGTTGAGCGCCCATGATTTTCAAACCAACCTCCAGGCGGGCTTGAATATCGAGATCACTGGGTCCACTACTTCCGGGCTGGGCGGCCCGGCCTTGACCAACCTTCACCTGCAAGTGCTTGGCCATGGAACGTTGCCAAAGGCCAAACGTCTTGAGCTCACAGAGCTGAGCAACGACTTGGGGCAATGGGTTGAAGTCAAGGGCTCCGTCAGGGTGGCGGATACCAGCCAGGAACGCCTCGCTCTGGTGCTTCAGGACAAAAGCCTGTCGTGCCTTGTCTATGTGATGGGGTTGCCGACAACCAACGATTTTAAATGGCTGCCGGGTTCCAACGTCCGCCTACGCGGAATCAATGCGAGCAAGGTAATTGGAGGCCGCCTCGACTCGGCTTGCATCTTCGTGCCGGGGCTGGATGAAGTCACCGTCCTCGAACATGGTCCCAAACCTTCGGAAATGCCAGTCGTATCAATTGACGCCCTGCTGAACCGGGACCTCGGTTCCTGGACCAACAACCCCGTGCATTTGAATGGTCTGATCGTTTCCTACAAGCCGGGCGAATCGCTGATAGTTAAAGACGCCACGGGTTTCATCCGCGCCCGGGTGGTCCAATTTACCGGGGCTCAAGTGGATGAGCGCGTCGATGTGTGGGGATATCTAAGCGTTTTACCAAATGAAACCATTTTGCGCGACGCCTGCTTTGAGATCCAACATTCGTTGCCTGCCAATACTGCGCTGGCGTTGGCAAATCAATCTATCGCGAAGCCGTCCAGCAATGGTCCGGTGATTACCCGCCTTTCCGATATTTGCAAAATGAGTCGCGAGGAAGCATCTCGGGGCTTGCCGGTTCGATTACAGGGGATCGTCACTTACGCGGACCCGGATTGGGGCAACTGTTTCGTCCAGGACCGAAAGAACGCCATTTACGTTGCTCTCAGCCAAAAGGATGTTACTGAAGGTCAGTGGGTCGAAGTGACCGGTCAGGTCAGCCCCGGTGGTTTCGCTCCGGAAATAATCAATTCCAGCATCCGCTACTTATCGACCACGAACCTGCCGGAGCCGGTCAAAGTGGATCTCGAAGATTTGGCCAATGGACATTTGGATTCCCATTGGGTGCAACTGGAAGGCGTGGTCAGGCGGGTGACCGACGAATGGGGCCATACGACCCTGAGCCTGACCACACCCCAAGGCCGGTTCAAAGCCACGGTGCTCAAGCCAAACGACGGCCCCCCGCCGCCGAATCTGATTGACGCGCTGGTGAGTGTCCAGGGCGCTTGCACCTCCGAAATGAACACCCGCGGCCAATTGACCGGCATCAGTCTGCGCGTGCCGGGTTTCAAACAAGTGAGAATCCTGGAATCGGTGCCTGCCGACCCGTTCACGGTTCAGTCTGCGGCCATCAGTTCGGTTTCGACGTTTGATCCAGGCCGATTGGCTGGCCGCCGGGTGAAGGTGAGCGGCAGCGTCACCCTGGTTCTCCCGGAACAAGGGTTCTACATCCAGGATGCTTCGGGAGGCATTCGCGTTAGCAGCGCCCAAACCAACCAGCTTCAAATCGGCGATGTGGTCGATGTTCTTGGTTTCCCGGCCATGGGCGATTTTTCACCTTACTTGGAGGAAGCCACCTTTCGGCACACCGGTTCCGGCTCCGTGCCAAAGCCCCAACCTGCCACAGCTGAGGCGATTTTGCGTGACGGAACCAACGACGCGGTCCTCGTACAAATCGAGGCCTCGCTTGTCCAGCGCGTTCCTCATTCCGCTCATCCCAAACTCGTGCTTCAGTCCGGACCAATCCTTTTTACCGCCAGTTTGGCAACTCAATCTGCGGGCCAGGGCATTCCCTCCTTTCAAGTCGGCAGCTTGCTCCGGTTGACGGGCGTGTGCTCCATCCAGAGTGGCGAACGCCATGAGCCCGAATCCTTTCGTCTTCTGGTTTCAGACTCCCGGCAGGTGGCGCTCCTGAGCACCCCGCCTTGGTGGACGATTCAGCACAGCCTGATGCTTGCCGGCGGTCTGGCGCTGGGCGGGCTGTTGGCCTGGGCATGGAGCGGGTCGTTGCGCCGGCAGGTCCGGGCGCAAACTGAAGTTATCCGCCGAAATCACCAGGAGTTGGTTACCATTTCCCGGCAGGCCGGCATGGCCGAGGTCGCCACCGCCGTCCTGCATAATGTCGGCAATGTCCTCAACAGCATCAACGTTTCTGCTGCGGTCGTGACGGATGCGTTGCGCAAATCCAAAAGCGGCAATGTGTCCCGGGTTGCCACCATGATGCAGGAACACGCCGCGGATTTGGGCCGCTTCATGACCGAGGAAAAAGGACGCCAGTTGCCGGATTACCTCGTCAAATTGGGCGGAAAACTCCAGGAGGAAAACCGGTTCATTCTGAACGAACTCACCTCCCTCACCAACAACATCCAGCACATCAACGACATCGTGGCGATGCAGCAAAGTTACGCCAGGATCGGCGGCATGACGGAAAAGGTCAAAATCACGGATCTGGTCGAGGACGCCTTTCGCATGAACGTCGGCGCCTTGGACCGCCATCAAATCCAGCTCGTTCGCGAATACGACCCCTCCCATTCCCCCGAGATCATCGTGGATAAACACAAGGTGTTGCAGATACTCGTCAACCTCGTGAGCAACGCGAAATACGCATGCTCAGAGTCCGGCCAGCGGGACAAACGCCTCACCCTTCGCGTCACCAGCGGAGATGAACGGGTTAGAATATCCTGCGTGGACAACGGCGTGGGAATCGTTCGCGAAAATCTGACTCGGATTTTCAGCCACGGCTTTACCACGCGCAAAAACGGCCACGGCTTCGGGCTCCACAGTGCCGCTCTTGCCGCCAAAGAGTTGGGCGGCGCATTGCTGGCGTACAGCGAAGGCCCGGGCCAGGGCGCAACCTTTACCCTCGAACTGCCGCTATCACCGAAGCATTCATGATCGCTGACCTGCCACGACCCCAGGGAAAAAACGCCAGCCCGGCCGCCAATGTTGCGGGCCCGGACGGCTTGGATCCCTCGCGCGTCTTGATCATCGATGATACACAGGCAATCCACGGGGACTTTCATAAAATCCTGGCAAGCGTTCATGACTCCAGCCTGGAACAGGCGGACGCTGAATTGTTCGGCATTGAGGCGGACGTCACTTCGCGGGCCACCTTCGATCTGGATTCAGCCTATCAAGGCGAGGAAGGCCTGGCGCTGGTGCAGCGCGCCGTCCAGGCTGGCCGTTGTTATTCGATGGCGTTTGTCGATATACGGATGCCTCCAGGCTGGGATGGCGTCGAGACTGCCTCGCGGCTGTGGGCGGTCGATCCTGATCTCCAAATAGTCATTTGTACCGCCTATTCGGATTATTCCTGGGAAGAAATGGTCCAACGCCTGGGCAACCGCGACAGCCTCGTCATTCTCAAAAAGCCGTTTGACACCGTAGAGGTTCTCCAACTGACCCATGCCCTCACCAGAAAGTGGCTTCTCACCAGGCAGGCGAAGGCGCGCTTTGCCGAATTGGAGGCCAGAGTTGCGGAGCGAACCCGGGAATTGAGCGCCGTCAACAAAAAGTTGCTGCTCGATATCAGCCAGCGCGAGCGCGCGGAAGCCCGGCTGGCGGCGTTTTCGAATCTGAGCCAGCGGCTTAGCGTGACTAAAACCGCCCGGGAGGCGGGTCAGATCATTGTAAACGTGGCTGATGAGTTGCTCGGCTGGGACGCCTGCAGTTTCGCCCTCTACTCACCTGCGGAAAACAAGCTGCATGTCGTGTTGGAGATGGACACGATTGATGGCCGGCGTTCTCCTGATGGTGCGGTTTATGGCCCCATGGAACCGTCCCCGCTCGCGCGCCGGACGATCCAGGGTGGCGCCCAGTTGATTTTGAAGGACAAACCGGACCAACTGGCGGCGGACGGCGTGCCATTTGGCGATGCTGCGCGCCCTTCGGCGTCGATTCTTTTTGTTCCGGTCCGCGACGCCTCGGTCGTCATCGGCGTCCTTTCCATTCACAGTTACACTCCCAACGCCTATAATCATCAAAGTTTGGAGACTCTCCAAAGTTTGGCGGATCATTGCGGCGGGGCTTTGGAGCGGATCCGCACTGAAGAAGCTCTGCGCGCCGCCCAGGACCGATTGAACCATCTGCTCCGTCAAAGTCCGGCCGTCATCTATTCGTTCAGGACCGGCGGTGAAATGAACACCCCGGCTTGGGTAAGCGAAAACGCCACCCATCTGGTCGGTTACTCGCCTGCCGAATGCACCCTCCCCAACTGGTGGTCCACCCACGTTCACCCGGGTGATCGGGACAGCGTCATGGCGGAGCGTGCCCGGCACTCGCTGGAACACGAGGCCACGCTCGAGTATCGGCTTCGCCACAAAAATGGCGAATACCGATGGGTTCGGGACCAATATCGGCGGATGAGCGATTCGGGTGCAGCCTCCGGCGAGGTCGTCGGCACCTGGATGGATGTCACCGCCCAAAAGGAACTGGAAGAACAACTGCGGCAGGCGCAAAAGATGGAAGCCGTCGGCCAGCTTGCCGGCGGCGTGGCTCACGATTTCAACAATCTTCTGGCGGTCATTCTCGGCAATACCGAACTGGTATTGATGACCGCCCGGTCCAGTCTTTCGGAGCAAACCATCGAATGTCTCAACCAGGTGACCGCGGCCTCGCAACGGGCCACCAACCTGACCCGGCAGTTGCTGGCCTTTAGCCGCAAACAGATCCTGCACTCGCGGCCCCTCAACCTGAACGACGTCATCGGCAACCTCACCAAGATGCTCAACCGGATTATCGGCGAAGACATCGAGCTGCACTGCACCTATGCTCGCTCGCTGCCTCCGGTCCAGGCTGACATCGGCATGCTCGAACAAGTCCTGGTAAATCTGGTGGTCAACGCGCGCGATGCGATGCCACAAGGGGGCGAGCTTCGGATCCAGACAGAAAAGTGCGCCTTCGCCAATTGCTCCCAGGAACACCCGGAAGCCCGGCCCGGTGACTTTGTGTGTTTGACTGTGACCGACACCGGCTCGGGTATTGCCTCCGAGCACTTGCCCCACCTGTTCGAGCCGTTTTTTACGACCAAGGAGGTTGGCAAGGGCACTGGCCTTGGTTTGGCGACCGTTCATGGCATCATTAAACAACACCAGGGTTGGATTGAAGTCGCCAGCCAGCCTCAAGCCGGAGCCATTTTCCGAATTTTCCTGCCCGTCTATTACGGCCCGTCGGTGCCCGAAGCGCAAATCGCGACTACCGTGACTCCGCGGGGAGGCAGCGAATCCATTCTCCTCGTGGAAGACGACGAATCGGTGTGCTCCCTGACTCGCCGCATGCTCATGGACTTTGGCTATCATGTGCAGGTGGCCCGCTCGGGACTCGAAGCCCTGGACTCGTGGCAGAACCGCACGAGAGAATTCAAGCTGCTTCTGACCGACATCGTCATGCCGAACGGGGTCAATGGCATTGAATTGGCCGAGCAACTCTGCGCACAGCAACCCGCCCTCAAGGTGCTCTTCATGAGTGGCTACAGCGGGGATGCGGTCGCCAAAAGAGGCTCCCTGGACGGGGGGCTGAAACATCGCCTGCTGCAAAAACCCTTTCGTTCTCAGGAACTCATCCAGATCGTTCGTCAGTGCCTGGACGAACCATGATCCTGGGCGGCGCTAACTAATTCGCCGCGCCCCGCTTATCCCGCGTCGGATGCTCAATGGCTGATTGACAAATCTGGGGCACCCCGCATCTTTTCGCTGACAAACGCTTGAATGAAAAATGAAGTCTCATTAGTGACGGGTGCAGCGGGTTTCATCGGCAGCCATCTCGTGGACCGGCTCCTGGATTCCGGCCACCGCGTCATCGGTGTGGACAACCTGATTTTGGGCCGGCGCGCCAACCTGGCCGACGCGGCCAAAAACGACCAGTTCAGTTTTGTGGAACTCGATGTCAACGACGTCGAAGCCGGCCTCGCTTTTCTGCGTGAGGAAACCGCGCGCAGCCCGATTCAAACTGTCTGGCATCTCGCCGCGAATTCGGACATTCAAGCGGGAGGGCTTGATCCCGACGTCGATCTCCGGCTCACTTTTCTTACGACCTATAACGTCTTGAAGTTGGCGCAAACCTTTAAAATCCCCCAAATCGTTTTCGCCTCCACCTCCGCCATCTATGGTGACAATGACCGCGTGCTCAAGGAAGACACCGGGCCGTTGTTCCCGGTTTCCAACTATGGCGCGATGAAGCTGGCGTCCGAAGGCATCATCACCGCCGCATTGGAACGGTTTCTCCAGCGCGCGTGGATTTGCCGCTTCCCAAACGTGGTGGGCGGCCGCGCCACGCACGGAGCGATTTTTGATTTTATCAAAAAGCTTCGGGCCAACCCGGCTGAATTGGAAGTCCTGGGCGACGGCTTGCAGGAGAAGCCGTATTTGCATGTCCGTGAGTTGGTGGACGCCATGCTGTTCATTTTCCAGCGCAGCCAGGAAAAGCTGAACTGCTTCAACATCGCCCCGGAGAAGGGCGCCAGCACCGTGCGGTCCATCGCCGAAGCGGTCGTGCGCGCCGCCGCGCCGGGCGCGCGCATCCGTTACACCGGTGGTTCGCGCGGCTGGGTCGGCGACGTGCCGCGCTTCCGCTACTCCACCGAAAAACTTAAAGCGCTCGGGTGGTCGCCAAAACTCTCTTCCGACGAAGCGGTCGAATTGGCCATCCGCGAAAACCTCGGGAGGGGGGCATGAAGCACGAATCGGGGTGGGGACGGCCCATCCCAAAAACTTCCCGCGTTCCAGCAGCCAATGGGCTCCAAGCCCCGGAGGGATGGCCGAGAATAGCCCATCCAACTCTCCGATCCGCCCCCAGCCCCTCCGCGACAGAACCTTCGGTGAATTTTCAAAGGCCATCAGCCCCGCGAACCAACCCATGAGCCAGGTCGTTATTCTTGCCGGTGGAATGGGCACGAGGCTGAGGGCGCGGTTGGGTGATTTGCCCAAGCCGATGATTCCAATCGCCGGCAAGCCGCTGCTGGAGCATCAAATCGAACTGGCCCGGCAGCATGGCTTCAACGATGTCCTTATCTTCGCCTGCTATCGGGCTGATCTGATCGAACGCCATTTCGGCGATGGGAGTCGCTGGGGGATGCGGATCCGCACGGTGGTCGAGCGCGAGCCGTTGGGAACGGCTGGCGCGGTGTTGGCCGGGTTTGATTTGTTGGCGGAGGAATTCGTGGTGATGTACGGCGATACGATGGTGAACGTGGATTTGGAACGAATCCGTCAGGCCCATCAACGCGCGCAGGCCAATGCCACGCTGCTATTGCATCCGAACGATCACCCGCTCGATTCCGATCTCGTGGAAATGGACACGGCGAGTTGGGTCACCGCCTTTCACAATCGCCCGCATCCCGCTGACCGTTGGTTCCAAAACCTTGTCAACGCGGGGCTTTACCTGATTCGGAAAGCCGCCTTGCATCCATGGATTTCTTCGAAGCAGGCGATGGATTTCGGCAAGGACCTTTTTCCCGCCATGCTGCAGCGGGGTGCGAGGCTGCTCGGTTACAACAGCCCGGAATATATCAAGGACATCGGCACTCCGGAGCGATACGACAAAATTTGCGCCGAGCACGCGGCGGGAGTGGTGCAGCGCAGTTCGCTGGGCACGCCGCAACGGGCGGTATTCCTCGATCGGGACGGCACGCTGATCAAGGAAGTGGACGGTTTGACCCGCGCCGACCAGTTGGAATTGCTCCCGAATGCGGCGGAGGCGGTTCGTGAATTGAACCATCACGGCTGGCGCGCGGTCCTCGTAACCAACCAACCGGTCGTGGCCAAGGGCTTTTGCACCGAATCCGATGTTCTCACAATCCACAACAAACTCGAAACCTTGCTGGGTCGCGAGCATGCGTTCCTCGACCGCATTTATTGGTGCCCGCACCATCCGGAAAAAGGGTTTCCCGGCGAACGGCCCGACTTGAAAATCGACTGTTCCTGCCGCAAACCCAAGCCCGGCTTGTTGCTTCAGGCGCAGCAGGAGTTGAACCTTGATCTCAATTCAAGCTGGCTGATCGGCGATTCCACCACGGACGTTGAAACTGCGCGCAACGCGGGCGTCAAATCCGTGCTCGTCCGCACCGGGCACGGCGGCCGGGACGGCAAATTCAGCGCCGCGCCGAATTTCACCGGGGATAACGTGCTCGACGCGGTGCGCATTCTTATGGCAAAAAGCATACCGTGATCATTAGTCGAACACCCTTGCGGATGAGCTTTGTGGGCGGCGGCACCGATTTGCCGGTATTTTACCGGCGCTTCGGCGGGGCGGTCGTGTCCACGGCCATCAACCAGTTCATCTACGTGACGGTGAACAAGAAGTTCGACGACCGGATTCGCGTAAGCTACTCGCGAACCGAAGAGGCACGTTCGCCGGAACGCGTCCGGCATCCGCTGGTGCGCGAGGGAATGAAAATGCTGGGCATCCGTGGCGGCATCGAGATCACCTCCGTGGCGGACATTCCGGCCAAAGGCACGGGCCTGGGCAGTTCGAGTTCGTTCACGGTGGGATTGCTGCATGTGCTGCATGCGTACGCGGAGCGTTATGCCAGCGCGGAGCAGTTGGCGCAGGAAGCTTGCGAGATCGAACTCACCCGCTGCGCCGAACCCATTGGCAAACAGGACCAATACGCCGCGGCCTTCGGCGGGCTGAATTTCATCCAATTCAACCAGGACGATTCCGTGGTCGTGGAGCCGATTATTTGCAAACGCCAAACCATCGAGCAGCTTCAGTCGCACATCCTGACCTTCTATACCGGCATTACGCGGAGTGCGTCGAACATCCTGCAACATCAACAGCGCGCCGTCGGCTCGGAGAAAAAGAAGCAAGCCGTGATGCGGCAGATGGCGGACCTGGCGCGGCAGTTGCGCCACGACTTGCAACAGAACCGCGCGGATGCCTTCGGGGAAATCATTCACGAAGGCTGGGCGCTCAAAAAAAGTCTCAGCCGAGGCATCACCAACGATCTGATTGATGACTGGTATGCGAAGGCGCGAAAAGCGGGCGCGGTGGGAGGCAAGCTGCTCGGCGCGGGCGCGGGCGGTTTCCTAATGTTTTACGCGCCCCCGGAACGGCACGGCGCCATCACGCAAGCGCTGGGCAACCTGCGCCGGGTGGACTTCCGCTTCGAGCCGCAAGGAAGCCGGATCATTTTTGTGCACCAGTAACGCGGTTCGTTCGATGAGATTCACCATCGTCACCCCCAGCTATAACAACTCGCAGTGGTTGCGACTCTGCATCCCGTCCGTGGCCGACCAGGAAGGCGTCGAGTTCGAACACATCGTGCAGGACGCCGGATCCACGGATGGCACGCAGGATTGGCTCCCCAAGGACAAGCGCGTGACGGCCGTGATTGAGAAGGACAAAGGGATGTATGACGCCATCAACCGCGGCTGGCGTCGCGGCAAGGGCGATTACGTCGCCTGGCTGAACTGCGACGAACAATACCTGCCGGGCGCGCTCAAGGCCGCTTCCGATTACGCGGAGCGGCATCCGGAGGTCGATTTAATCGTGGCGCACACAATCGTGGTCAATCCCGATGGGACCTATTTGTGCCATCGCCGTTCGCTGATGCCGCGGCTGCCACATTTGTGGTTGCGGTTTCCGATCCTGTCCTGCGCGCTTTTTCTCAAGCGAAAAACCCTCGAGGAGAAGCAGTTTTATTTTGACACCCAATGGCGGGACCTCGGCGACGTGCACTGGATGATGGACCTCGTGAAACGGGGCGCGCGCGCGGGTTTGCTGCATCGTTACACCTCCGTTTTCTACGAAACCGGCGACAACATGAACCTGAAGCCGAATGCGCGCCGGGAGAAGGAAGTGACCAACGGCATGATGCCCGGCTACGTGCGCACACTGGCCCCGGCGTTCATTTTCTGGCATCGGCTGCGTTTACTGGCGAGCGGGACATTTTTTCAGAAGCCGTTCGAGTTTTCGCTCCATACGCCCTCAAGTCCGGAAAAGCGGGTGACACATTCCGTTTCAAAACCCACCGCCATCTGGCGCGGGCCGGATGGAAATGTGAGGCAATGAGGAAAACACCAACCACCAGGTTCCAAACATCAGAAAAGCTCCAAGCAGCAAACAACGTCCTTGATGCTTGAAGTTTGGAGCTTTTCTGGTGTTTGGTTTTTGGAATTTGGTGTTTACGAAGCGATCAAACACGGATCGTACACCTAGACTCAAAGTGGTTTCCCGTTCTCAACCGCTGCGGCTCATTGCCCAGCCTCCGGCAGTTGCGCAGCGAGAAAGTCGTCCACCTTCTCGCGAACCTCAGCCTCAGTAATTTTCCAAAGGCAGTGCGGCTCCGGAAAACGACAGTAATCGGAACACGGTTTGTAAGGACAAGCCTTGCCTTCGATGTACACGGCGGACGGATGCAACGGCACAAACCAGGCGGGCACCTGGGGGCCGAACAGGGTGAAAGTGGGAATGCCCACGAAGGCGGCCAGGTGGCCGGGACCGGAGTCGTTGCCGATGAAAGCGCCCACGTCCGTCATCAGCCCCAGCAGTTCGCTGATGGTGGAGGGTGTGGCCACGGCGGTCTCACCGGCACGCAACCATTCCGCGCGCTGGTCCGGATCACAAACCACCTGCACGGAGTAATTTTGGGCGCGCAGATGCGCCACCAGCCTTTCATACCGGTCGAGCGGCCATACGCGGACCGGCCGGCGGGCGCCGGTGTGAACCAGCACGATGCGCCCGATTTGGCGCGGCGAAAGTTGGACCTCGTCGGCGGGCGGGAGTTGGAGGCCAAGCCCGCTCCCGATGGTGCGCCAATACTCGTAACGGTGCAGGCCGGGGTCGGGAAGCGCCAGGGGGTTCGTCAGGAACACGCGGCTGCCGATGTGCGGGAAACCAAAGCGCTGCTTTGCCCGCGTGAGAGCAAGAATGAGGTGGTCGCGCGGATCCCAGCGGGCGGACACGGCTACATCGAATCGGGCGCGGCGAAGTTTCCTGACTACCCGGCCCAGATCGCGCCAGGGCCATTCGTGAAGAAAGTATTTTCGGCTGAAAGCCGTCCAGGGCGCCTGGAACGGAACGACCTGGATCTCCGGCCAAAACCGGGCCTGCAAATCAAAGGCAAACGGCTTGGCAAGCACGGTCACGTCGAACCGCTCGGCGGCCCGCCGGATGAACGGAGAAGCGATGGCCAGATCGCCCACCTGCCAGAGTTCAACGATGAGCAGTTTCGGTTTCACGATGGGCGGCGGGCGATCAAGTACGCGGACCAACCGAGCCAATGGACGCGCGCGGTGTATTTTTTGCGGCTGCTTGGCAGGAATTGGTAGAGCAAATGGGAGGCGGCAAAAAGCCAGTTGCGCGACGTGCCCGAGGCAACCACCCGCAAACCTTCCTGCTCAACAAGTTGGGCCAGGGCGCCGATGGCGACCGGCTTTACGTGCGTCGGGTCATCGTAGAAATTGAGCGTAAAATTGCTGACGGCGCTGCCGCGCGGACTCGGCAGCGCGACCGTCTTCGGGTGCGGCGTCTCGAAATAAACCTCGCCGCCCGGTGGGAGCAGCCGTTTCACTTCCTGAATCAGGAGAGTCAGATCGTTCAGGTGTTCCACCAAATGCATGCAGGTGATGGCATTCATGGAACCATCCGGCCAGGGCAACCGGTCCTTTTGCAAGTCTCCCTGGTGAACGCGGCAGTTCGGGGGGTAATGCTCCGGGTGCGGCGCAAGATCGGCCGCGAACAGGCGGAGGTCCGGCCGGAGTTCGGCGATGTGGCGCAACGTTTCCCCGTCGGCGGAACCGAGATCCAGCAAGGCGGCAGCCTGCGGCGCGCGCGCGACAAAGCCCGCCCGGGTATCAAGCCAGGGAGCCTGGCGGAGTTTCGCCCAATTCATCGCGTGTACACATTAACCGCGCCGTCTTTGACCTTCCCGAAACTTAAGCCTCGGAAAACAACTTGCTCCAGCGCGGCAATGAAGCTTAGTTGGGGTCCAGAAGGGTGTAAAGGCGGAGAAGTCGGCCTGCTCGCGGCCTGGAGTCATGATTTTGCGCGGAAAAACGCTTGCGTCTGGCGGGCCCGTTGATTAGGTTTCGCGGCGCGTTTGATCTGGTAACGGTCCTTCCGCGTCGGTTCAGCCCCGCAGCCTTGCAGTGCGTTGGAAGTTTAGCCGGAGCAACTCCGAAGGCATTTGGGCCGGTTGGGCGACGGATCATGTGGGTTGGTAGCTCAGTTGGTAGAGCAGTGCCCTTTTAAGGCATTGGTCCAGGGTTCGAGTCCCTGCCAACCCACCATTCTTCTCTTAATTCTCTTAAGCCCTTTTCTGCGAGCAGCGACCGCGGGCTTTTTCCCACCACCGGGCTCGGGGATTTTGACCCTTCCCAGTTTGCACCTATGTTTACCAAGGTGAAGGTGTTTCACAACTGTGAGCGACCTCCCTTAAGGGTAGCATGATCTCGAAAAGCCGGTTCTTTCATCACTCGAGGCCTCAACTCGAGGCGCTCGCAATGGCGGTATTCAGCGTGATCGTTGCCACGCTCCTGCGCTGGCTCCTTGATCCGGTGTGGGGGGAGAACCATCCCATGTTGCTTTACTACGGAGTCGTCGCCATAACCGCCTGGTACGGAGGGTGGCGCGTCGCGCTCATAACAACAATTCTGAGTTGGGTGGCAGCAGACTGGTTTTTTATGGAGCCACGCCACAAACTCAATATCCTGGACCCGAAGCATTCGCTGGCGTGCGGGATTTTCCTCGCGATCGGCCTGGCTATCGCAGGATTAAGCGAGGCGGCCAAACGAGCGATCCATCGGGCCGAGACGAACACCAGGCGTGCCTGGGATGAAAGCGAGCTTCTAAAACGGGAAATAAACGAGCGCAAGCGGGTTGAAGCCGAACTCAAGTTCAGAGCGTACGTCCTGGCGCAAATCAGCGAAGCGGTGGCCGCCTTTGACATGAACGGCAGGCTTACTTATTGGAATCCCGCCGCTCAACGGCTGTACGGTTATACTGAGGCGGAGGCCCTGGGCCGGACGGCCGAGGAGTTGTTTCAATACCAGTGGCTTGGCGGGCAAAACCTGCCCATGGCGCTCGAAGCTTTGAGGAAGGACGGTTTTTGGCACAGCGAGAACATTCATAAACGGAAAAACGGACAGGAATTCTTTGTGGAGTCCAGCACCAGCCTGCTTCAGAATGAACACGGTGAAGTCATCAGTTATGTCTCCGTGCTCCGCGATATGACCGAGCGCAGGCGGGTGGAAAGAGAGTTGGCGCAATGGAGCCAGGAACTGGACCAGCGCGTCAAGGAGCGGACGGCACAACTGGAAAGCGCCTACAAGGAAATGGAAGCTTTTTGTTACTCCATTTCCCATGATTTGCGGGCGCCCATCCGGAGCATCCATTCGTTTACCCAGATTATGCGGGATGATTACGCCGCCGCGTTCGACGAAGCTGGCAGGAAGATGCTCGGTATCGTAATGCAGTCCAGCCTGCGGATGGATCAACTCATCTATGATTTGTTATATCTCTCGCGCGTGTCCCGGAGCGAGTTGCGCTCTCAACCCGTAAACTTAAGCACCCTGGCGCGAGCGGTTACGGACGCCCTCCAAAGTTCCGAGCCGCGCCGGGCGGCGGAGTTTGTCATCGCCCCGGACTTGGTGGTTCATGGGGATGAACGATTGTTGCGAATTGCTCTGGAAAACCTGCTTGGTAACGCCTGGAAGTTCACCGGGCGCATTCCGCGGAGCCGGATTGAATTTGGCGTTATTAGCCAAGCGGAGCACTGCGCTTATTTTGTGCGTGATAACGGGATAGGGTTTGACATGGCCTATGTCGGCAAGCTCTTTGGGACATTCCAACGCCTGCATTCCGAAGCCGATTTCCCCGGCACTGGAATCGGCTTGGTGACAGTACAACGGATCATTCACCGGCACGGCGGCCGGATATGGGCGGAAGGCGCTACTAATCAAGGCGCTACTTTTTACTTCACTCTTCCAGATGCCGCAGAACAAAAAGCCTTTGTGGGTAATCCACCCGGCCTGTGATCGAAGGCTGAACCGGTAGGGAGCGTGATGGCATGCGCGCCCTACCGGGATAGGTTGCCCGATTCAGTTCACGGCACAACCTTGGCGCGGTAAAATCGCTGCGGTATTGTGTTTGTATCCTTGAAGGTGAACGGGGACTGGTTCGTGAGGACCGAGGTCCAATTGGTCCCGGAAAGATTCGTGCTTACCTCGACGGCGTAGTTGCCTCCCGCCGTTCCGGTGACGGTGAATTGAATCTGTTTATTCGCCATGGCGGGCGAACCCAGAACCGGTGTCGCAGGCGGCGTCGGCGGCACTATATTGTAATCCCCGACGATGGGATAATGATCGCTGCCGGTAAAGTTGGTGCCGCTGCCGGTGAGCAAAATGTCGGCATAAATGGTCGCGGCACTCGGAACCGCGTTGGTAAACTCATCCAGCGAATGGTTGGCGGAACTGGTCGCCGAACCGCTCCGCGGCGTCGAACCATTATTGCCGAAGGTCTCGAACGCAAACGGATATTGCGCGGAGGGAAAGTTCCCGGAATCGAACGGGTCGGATGTATCCGGCGCCAACTGCAATCCTCCCTGGCTGTTATAAGCAGCGAACATCAGGGCATTTGGCAGTTGAATGTCAATGCGCGAGGTCAGCGAAGCCGTCGAATCGTTGTAAAGATACGTGGCATTGTCCCCGGAAATATTTCCCCAGGTGACGGTGGTCGGCGGCGTGGTTTTGGACATGGGGTCATAGGCCTGGGTCTGGTTGGTGTTCGCCCAGATCGCGCTGCCGTCGCTCCAGTCAATCCCGTCGGAAGTCGTCTGCCCGGTAAGACATTTGTAGGCGTTCTCGCCGCTCCCGTTGAAGAGGTTCCAGTCCCCGGAGTAAAGGATATGCGCCTTGGCCGGCAGGTTGTATTTCGCGTCGCTGCGGACCGCCTGCGCCTCGGCGTAGCGCGCGTCGCCGACCGAATCATCGCTCGTGCTCCGCGCGTGGCTGACATACATGTAAAAATCATTGCTCGACCCGTGGCCAGCCGGCCGGAGTTGATACACCATCGGCGCGCGTGTGACGCCGTTCACGCCGCCGCCGGGGGAAGAGGCCGCGGTGTAGGTGCCGTTCGACTGCAAGAGCACGGTCTGCCCGGTCTTTAGCGCCCGCGCGGACACAACCTGCACCGTGCTGGTTTTGTAAATCAGCCCGTCCGGTCCGCCGCCCGTGTTCGGATCGGTGGTCGGATCGAACGCGTAAGTGCCCGCACCATAAATGTTGTTCAGTTGCACAACAAAGTTCGAGAGCGTCGTCGAAGTCAGCTCTTCCACGCCCATCACGTCAACGGGCTGTGCGTTGGTGCCAAGGTGATGCAGGCCGATGGCTTGAACCACCGTGGGCAGGCTGTGCGTCGAGTTGGTGATGTTGTTAACGCTGTTCTGGTCGGAGCAATCAATGTTATAGGAGACGATGCGCAACGTGCGCGTCTGCGCCGGCGCCATCGAAACTGGAAGAATCGTCAAAATGATTCCTGCAAAAACTCCCTTTCGCAACCACGCCGGGAACAACAAATATTTTTTCACAACTGATTCCAAAATGCCGATAACGGGCAGACGAAGCATCGCGTTTGGGCGTTTATGCCGGAACGCGCCAGGGCTTGCCATTCCTGCACGGGTTGACATAATCAACAATCTTGCGTGGTTCTGTCAACCGCAAGGCAACCGCAAATGAATTTTCGCAAATTGCCATTCAGCCCGGCTAAGATGCGAATGCGACGTGAAACTGCCGATTTCTAAAATCTATGCCCTTGCTTAAACTGACCCGAATCAACAAAGGCGGGGAAGTCTATGTGAACAGCGAGCAGATTCGCTTCATCGAAATCGAAGGCCGCTCTTCCACCGTGAACATGGGGCCGGGGAACGTTTATTCCGTCGAGGAGACTCCCGAGGTCATTTCGGCCAGGCTCGAGGAAATGGAAACCTCGCGCATCAAAAACGCCCTGATCGCTTCCGAGGTTTTTCAGAAGAAGAGCTGAGGCACTTCGGGCCCGACTTCAGAAAGTTACGAAATGAAAACCGGCGTGAAGTTGCATTTCTCAATCGCAACGGACGCTGATGCAGAATCCATTGCTTCGCTGCGCACTGCGGTCGCAGAGCGTCTCACCCAGATCCATGGGCCAGGCCCCTGGTCATGGAAGGTTACGGCAAAGGGGGTGCGTTACAGCCTGCGGGCTTCACGCGTGTTGGTTGCGCGTGACGGCGACGACATCGTCGGCACGCTAAATCTGGCGACGAAAAAGCCTTGGGCGATTGATGTGGCTTACTTTACCGCCGTGCCAAAGTCGCTGTATCTTACAGCCATGGCGGTGGCCGCGGACAGGCAGCGGACTGGGATTGGACGAAGCCTGATCGAGCAGGCGCAAGCCATGGCCCGAACGTGGCCCGCTGATGCCATCCGTCTTGACGCCTACGACGCGAATGCAGGGGCGGGTGAATTCTATGCGAAGTGCGGCTTTCGGAAGGTCGGACGGGTGACTTATCGGGGAACACCGCTCATTTATTTTGAGGCCCTCCTTTAGGCTCGGTTTGGGTTAAAGCCACAGGGGTTTTTAGGTCAGCTTGAAGCGATCGGGGCCATTGGACGGGACTGCCCTGCATGGATCTTCCGGCCTCCTGCATCTCCCCACCTATACAAAGCGCAAAAGTCGAAGCAGTTTACTGCATGACAGTAAGGAGGAAGATGATGGATTCCCCATTGGAGCATTTGCCTTACAAAAATGTAATGCTCCAGAAAGGTTCCAGTCAGGCTCTCATGGGAAGGTTGGTTCAGAAACAATTAACAAGTTTCACACTAAACGGCAGCAAATCGACAATCGAGAATTATGAAACGAGCATACAATTATATCCTCTCCCGGGGACGGATCGGCGTGTTGGGACTGGCCCTGATCGTGGCGGGCTCCAGCCTGGCGCTCACCCGGATCGTCGTCGCGAGAGATACGGCAGCCAAAATCACTCCCGTCAATCTCACGGTCAGCGAAACCGATCTCCCGCGTGATGGGCGCTTTACCACGAGTTTCGCGCCGGTCATCAAAAAAGTGACTCCCAGCGTGGTGAAGGTCTATGTCACCACCAAATCGAAAACGATGTCGCCCCAGCAGATGCCATTTGGCGGTGACAACGACTTCTTCCGGCACTTCTTTGGCAACCAATTCAACTTCGACGAGCAGCAGGGCGGCCGGTCGCTGCGAACGCCGCCCCAGCATGGACTCGGCTCCGGTGTGATCATCGACAAGGATGGCTACATTATGACGAACAACCACGTCGTTGAAGATGCGGATACCATCCGTGTCGCCCTGAATGACGGGCGGGAATTCACCGGCAAAGTCATTGGCCGGGACCCGAAGACGGACATTGCGGTTCTCAAAATTGACGCCAAAAACCTGCCGTTCATAACAATCGCGGACAGCGACAAGATCGAGGTCGGCGACTTGTGCCTGGCCATCGGCAATCCCTTTGGGGTCGGACAGACCGTGACCATGGGCATCGTGAGCGCAACGGGCCGGGGTGGTTTGGGGACGGATTACGAGGATTACATCCAGACCGACGCGGCCATCAACCCCGGCAACTCCGGCGGAGCGCTGGTGGATGCGGAGGGACGCCTGATTGGCATCAACACGGCCATCCTGAGCCGCAGTGGTGGTTATCAAGGCATCGGTTTCGCGGTGCCGATCAACATGGCGCGCAGCGTGATGACCAGCCTGCTGACGAATGGACGTGTGGTGCGCGGTTACATGGGCGTGCTGATCCAGGACGTGACGCCGTCGCTGGCCAAGGAGTTCCAATTGCAGGACGAGAAGGGCGCGTTGGTGGGCGATGTGACGCCCAGAAGCCCTGCGGACAAGGCCGGTTTCAAAAGCGGTGACGTGATCCTCGACTTCAACAAGAAGCCGGTGACGGACAGCCGCCATTTGAAATTGCAGGTGGCCGAGACCACTCCGGGTTCCACGGTTCCGGTCAAGATTCTCCGTGACGGCAAACCCATGATGCTGGACGTGACCGTCAAGGAATTGCCGGGCGAGCAGGTGGCGAAGTCGGAAAACACGGAAGCCAATCCCAGCGACGCGCTGGACGGAGTCACCGTGGGCGACCTTGACCAGGGGGCCAGGCATCAATTCGAACTGCCGGCAAACGCCAAGGGCGCGCTGGTGACCAACGTGAATCAGGACTCTCCGTCCTATGAAGCGGGCTTGCGCCCGGGAGACGTGATCGAGGAGATCAACCGCAAGCCGGTACACAACGCCGACGAAGCGGTGAAGCTCAGCGAGAACATCAAGGACAAGACCATTCTGCTTAAGATTTGGAGCAAGGGTGGGAGCCGCTACCTCGTCGTGGACGAAAACAAAGCGGGCTAAGACGAGCTGGCAAGTGCGTGCGGAGCCTGGAGTGCGAAGCAAAGGAGACTCCGGCTCCGCACAATGCGGAGCAAATACCAAGCTCCAAGGACCAAGCACCAGATAAGCCCCAAGCTCCGGCAGCATCCTTTTTGGCGCTTGGTGTTTGAAACTTCTCTGGTACTTGATCCTTGGAGCTTGGCGCTTTCCCAACGGTTCTTTTTGCAGTCAACCGCGCTTTGGGTTATGTCTGATTCCGTTATGCGCATCCTGGTGGTTGAGGACGACGCCAAAATCGCTTCGTTTGTGGTGAATGGCCTCAAACAAAGCGGCTTTGCCGTGGACCGTTGTGCGGATGGCGAGGAAGGGCATCTCCTGGCCACCACCACGTCCTATGACGCGGCCATTGTCGATGTCATGCTGCCCAAGCTCGACGGCTTGACCCTGGTTCAAAAGCTCCGGAAAGGAGGGGTTCGCGTGCCGGTGATCATCCTGAGCGCCAAGGCGTCGGTGGATGATCGGGTCAAGGGTTTGCAGGCGGGCGGCGACGATTATCTGACCAAGCCGTTTGCCTTCTCGGAATTGCTCGCGCGCGTCCAGGCGTTGATTCGGCGCGCGACCAATGCCGCCGAACCGACCCGCCTGACGGTGGGTGATTTGCAACTCGACCTGCTTACCCGCGAGGTCACGCGGGCGGGAGAGAAGATCGATCTGCAGGCGCGTGAATTCGCACTGCTCGAATATCTGATGCGGCACGCCGGGCGTGCCGTGACCAAAACCATGATTTTGGAACATATCTGGGACTACAGTTTTGATCCGCAAACCAACGTGGTGGATGTGCTGGTCCACCGTTTGCGCCACAAGATCGACAAGGGAAAGCAGTTGCTCCACACCATCCGGGGCGTTGGCTATGTCCTCAAACCTGCTTAACCGTTTCGGCCGCACCATCAGCTTCCGGCTGAACCTGTGGTATGCCGCCATTTTTACCGTCAGCGCGTGCGCGTTGTTCGTTTTTCTCTATTTGTTGCTCGCGGTGGCGATTGGGTGGAAGGATCAGGAAGTCATTGACGCCAAGTTCAAGGAGTTCTCCACCGTCTATGAAGCGGGCGGCTTGCCGGCGTTGAAGAGCATGATTGACCGCAGCACCCACGGCATTCAGCGGGCTGACGACAAGCCGCTGTTCGTTCGCTGGGTGAGCCCCTACAAAAGCGTGGTGCTCCTGGCCGCGCCGCAGGATTGGGTTGCCTTCGATCCCAACGTCGTCAATGTGGGCGGCTCGCCGGCGCATCGCGTTTATCTCCGCGTTCCCAAGGACGCGGAAAAGGATCTCGTGCTGAAGTCGGACCAATTGTACGACGGATCGTGGTTGCAAGTGGGCCGCAGCACCAACAGCCGCGAGGCGGTGCTCAAGCCGTTTCGCCGGATTTTTTTCGCGGTGATGACGCCGATTGTTTTGTTTGGATTCGTCGGCGGCGCGTTCCTGGCGCATCGCGCGATGAAACCGGTGCGGGAAGTCGTCAGCACGGCGCGGTCAATCATCGACACCGGCAAGCTGGACGCGCGCGTGCCCGTGCGGCGGTCGGATGATGAATTGGATGAGATGGCCCAGCTTTTCAACCGGATGCTGGACAAGAACCAGGCGTTGATCAAGGGCATGCGCGAATCGTTGGATAACGTCGCGCATGACTTGCGCACCCCGCTCACGCGATTGCGCGGCACGGCGGAAGCCGCGTTGCACGCCGCACCCGGAACCGACGGCGCCCGGGAGGCGCTCGCCGATTGCGTCGAGGAATCCGACCGTGTGTTGACCATTCTCCAAACGCTCATGGATGTGGCCGAAGCGGAGGCCGGCGCGATGAAACTCGCCCGCGCGCGGGTGGACGTTTGCGCGCTGCTGAACGAGGTCATCGAGCTTTATCAATATGTGGCTGAGGAAAAGCGGATCACCGTGACGGCTGATTTTTCCGAGCCGTGCGAAGGTTCGATTGATCCCACGCGCATGCGGCAGGTGTTCGCCAACCTGCTCGACAACGCGATCAAGTACACCGGCGAAGGCGGCCAGGTGACTATTCAAGCCCGGCACGAAGACTCGAACCTCGTCGTCCGCTTCCGCGACACCGGCATGGGCATCCCCGCAGCGGAGCAGGAAAAGATTTGGGACCGGTTGTATCGGGGTGACAAAAGCCGGTCTCAACGCGGCCTGGGGCTTGGCTTGAGCCTGGTGCGGGCAGTCGTGCACGCTCACCAGGGGCGCGTGCAAGTCGTGAGCCAGCCGGATCAGGGGGCGGAGTTCACGGTGAGTATTCCGGGGGAATTGTCCGAGCATTCCAAAGGGACTCCGCTGTTAAACCCGGGGTTGGAAGAAACCAGCTATTCCGGGTTGGCAAAATAAAGCGCCATTCAAAGTCAATTCGCTAAATGAGTCGCTACTCGTCCGCCATTCTTTGTGATGCTTCCCAGCCACGTTGGGCTTGGCATGCAAGGAAGCATGAGTTATTGTGTGAGGATGAGCACTGTGGATGTAGCCACGTTAAAGGCCAACGCGGAGGAGTTGATCGCGAAAGCCATCGCCGGTGAGGCAACGGTAATTGAACAGAACGGCAAGCGCGCTGTGCTGCTGCCGTGCGAAGGAGTTGCCCCCGACTTTGAACTCGATCGTGAGACAGACCAATTATTGCGTACGCGGATCCAAGCTCCCGGACGTGAACCCAATCCAGCAGACTGGGAAGCTTTGCGGCAAAGCATCCGGCGGCAGTGAAGCTGATCGTCAAGTCCCCTGTCTGGGACGATCTGCGCGAGATCGGATCGCGAATCGCCGAAAATAACCCAGAGGCGGCGGATCGATTCTTCATGGAGGCGGAGGTGGCGTTCGGGTTGTTGAGATCCCATCCAGGCCTCGGTCGCCTGCGTAGCTTCTCCTTGCCCGGAGTGCGCTCATGGGTCATCCCGGCTTTTCCGAGGTATATCGTGTTCTACCTGCCGACACGAAGCGAAGTGCAGGTCCTGGCGGTGGTACATGGAGCGCGGGATGTGTCGGAGGTGTTAGCCAGCCGGTTAAAGTAGTCAAGTGGAACTGATCGCGCCAGGCGGCGTTGGCTCCAGCGCATTTCTTGACGCCATCATTGTATCAATCCTTCGGCAATAAATGGGTTTTGTCTAATGGCGGCAACGCTTTCCGGGCTTGTAAGTGGTGGGTTGGGGCCGGTCACCAATTTACCGGCACCTGTCTCGCCAGGACCTCCCGAGATCGGCGAAGTTCCGATAGTGGCTGTCATTGTCAGTCGGCCAATCGCAGCACAAAATAAGACTCCAGGCAACAACAGTGCCCCCGAGTCCCCGGTGCACCAGGCAAAAATGAAAACAGGAGAGAGCGAGCGAAAGCACGGCAAAGCAAATAAAAGGAGTCCGCAGTTGCGTTGCGAACGAGTGATTTGTTGTTGTGATCTCATCCGAACGTCCTTTAGTCAAATAAGCATCCAGTCTCTCGTAAACCTAAGGGCTGAATGCTAAAGGCCAAAATCTGAAATCTCGGGAGAGGGACCGAGAGCGAGGACGAGGACGAGCACGAGCACGATTAGGGGGCTTTGGGACCGGCCTTCGCTCGGAAGCTTCGGCCCGGCAAGCGGGGTGGGATAGGTCTGGAGGGAGTATATAATGAAAACACCAAATACCAGGCTCCAACCAAAGACTAAAGGGGCAGATTACACCTTGTCCGGCTCGGGATGTTGCCAGGGTGAACGGTAGGGGCGGCGAAGGCAGCGGTTGGCTTCGTCGTCGCCGATGACCTGGCCTTTGACTCCATCCCAGGCGAGGGAGCGGCCGAGTTTCATGGAGACGTTGGCCAGGATGCAGCAGGAACTGGAGATGTAGCCTTCCTCGATGTCCGCGACGGGCCGGCCGCGGTTCGTGATGCAGGTGAGCAGGTTTTGCATGTGCCGGCGGACGGCGGGCGCGCAATGTTTCTCCAATTCCTTTTCGGTCTTGTCCTCGGGAAATTGTTCAAGTTCGTAGGCGACGTCGCGGTGAATGGACTCGCCTTTGCCGTGCGGGATGAAGTCGTAGCTCCAGACGCTGGCTTTCAAGGTGCCTTTGTCACCGTAGAAGGTGGCGGCCCAGGGATACTTGGGATCAGGCGCTTCGCCCCAGGTGCGATGCTGCCAGATCACCTGGAGGTCATCGTATTGAAAGGTGGCGGTTTGCGTGTCAGCAATGTTCGCCTTGCTCGCTTTGCTCATCATGATGCCGCCGCTGGAACTGATGGTCTTGGGCCAGCCGAGATCCAGCATCCAACGAGTCATGTCAAACATGTGGATGCACATGTCACCGACGGTGCCATTGCCGTATTCCATGAACTGACGCCAGCCCTTGGGGTGAACCATGGCATTATAAGGGCGCATGGGCGCGGGGCCGGTCCACATTTCGTAATCGAGGTAATCGGGGGGCGCGGTGTCCGGCGCGGTGCGGTTCGGGTCTTTCGGGTAATAACAGCAAAGTTCAACCAGGCCGATCTTGCCGAGCTTGCCTTCCTTGACCAGTTCGCGAGCCTCGATGAGGTGCGGGGTGCTGCGGCGTTGCGTGCCCACCTGCACGACGCGCTGGTGCTTGCGCGCGGCGGCGAGCATCGCCTGGCCTTCCACCACGTCCACGCTGACCGGCTTCTGGACATAAACATCGGCGCCGGATTGGACGGCGGCGATCATCGCAAGGGCGTGCCAATGATCGGGTGTGCCGACCAACACGAGGTCGAGGTCCTTCTCCTTGAGCATCTCGCGGTAATCGCCGTAAGTGCGCGGCTTCTTCCTGGAGAGCTGGCGCGTTGCGACCAAGTCCGCGGCCTCGGAGAGCATTTGTTTGTCCACGTCACACAGCGAAACGACCTCGACGGGCGCGACCTGGACCAGGCGCAAGAGGTCGACTTTGCCGTACCAGCCGCAGCCGATAAGCCCGACGCGCTTTTTCTGGTTGGCGAAATCGGCGGCGTAGTTGTGAAAAGCGGACAGCGCCAACCCCGCGGCGCTGGTTTGGAGGAATCGGCGGCGGTTCATGGAAGCGATGGTATGGCAGCGCGCGTTTAAATACAAGCGGGGGGAAGCAAGTTCCAAGCACCAACATCCAAGCTTCAGAAAAGCCCCAAACAACAAACACCAACACACTCTCGGAGCTTGGTGCTTGAGATCTGGAGCTTGGATGTTGGTGCTTGAAATTTCAGCACTCCGACGTTTTCCAATGCGGCTCGACAAAGTGCCAAGCCGGGCGCATTGTGACTGGAATGGCATTCAATCCGGATTCGCGCCTGGACCAGTTGTGGAACGAGTACAGTCTCGCGTTCAAGGATTTCGATGATTTGACTCTGGCGCGCTGGCTGGCGCAAACGCTGGGCCAGTTGGAAGGCCGGACGTGGCGGTTGTCGCATCCATTGCTGGGCGCGTACCGGCTGGCGGCGCAACTGGCCTACCAGCGACAGGTGTGGTTGAAACGGCTGGCGACGACTCCCGCGGCGTACGCCGACGCGCCGTGTTGTCGCGCCCCGTTGTTGCCATTGCTGACCCGCGAGGTGCGGGAATCGGGCCTGATCTGCCAGCATTGCAACGAAACCCTGGTGCCGTTTGAAGAGATTCCCGACGAGCTGCGCGCGGAGCTGGACACCTGGGCCGGCCAATACGCGCCCGTGCATGCGGTGGCGCATTGGGATGATCGCCAGCGCAAAAGCGCGGGCAACTACGATCAGGCGTATGAGAATGCCGCCGCTGATGCCGAACGGCTGCTCGTCACCGTCGCCCGCGACATTATGCCCAAGTTCCTGGATTTTTATCCCGCCGCCGTGTGGGAGGACCAGGATGAGTGCTTGTCGGTGCAGCCGGAGGATATCGAGCTTTAATGTCCAATGACCAATGCCCGAAGAATGCCCAAGGCTCAAGTCTCAATGGGATTTGGAGTTTAGGCATTCTTTGCTCATTTGCCATTTGGACGTAGCGCATTGCAGTTGTCCCGCGCTCTCCCGCGGTGATATGATTTTGGGATGAAGTTCATCTTCCGGTGGGCATTCCGGTTGTTCATCCTGCTCCTTGTCTTGTTGGTGGCGGGCATTTTGTTGCTGGATACAATCGTGAAAGCGGCGGTCGAAAGCCGGATTCGCAAGGAAACCGGCATGGAGGTGAAAATCGGCAGCCTTTCGGTCGGCCTGATTTCACC
Source organism: Verrucomicrobiota bacterium (assembly GCA_021325145.1). GTDB lineage: Bacteria > Verrucomicrobiota > Verrucomicrobiia > Limisphaerales > Pedosphaeraceae > JAJPHR01. The sequence goes on from JAJPHR010000053.1 coordinate 56,645, forward strand.
GGTTTTTACGGTTGAGAATTTCAAACTCTATAACACCGCTGAATTCGGCGGGTCGCCGTTTTTGGATTTGCCCGAATTGTATGTGGTGTATGATCGTGGCTCGCTGTTCTCCCACAAAATCCACTACAAACTCATCCGCTTCAATCTCGCGGAGCTTAACCTGGTCCAGAACAAGCAGGGAAAAACGAACCTGCGCGCATTGCAGGACCGGCAGAAACAGGCCCGGCACAGCGCCGGAACGACCAAACCGGCGGAAGGCTCCGGCTTTAAATTCGCGGGAATCGAGACGTTGAATATCAGCCTGGGCAAAGCCACTCTTTTGAAAATGAACAACCCCAGCCAGCCATGGGAGCTTAAATTGAACGTGCGCAACAAAGTCGTTACTGGAATCAAGACCGACGAGGAGCTGAGCGACACTTTTTATCTGATCCTGCTGGAGGCCGGAGCAAAGCCCGCGCTCGAATTCACGGCGGACGCCGGCGGCGCACCGAAAAGCGCCGGGAAACAGTGAGTGCCTGCATAGGCTGGCTTCGATCAAAACAGAGGGTGGAGGGGTCGCCGCTGCGCCCTGCCATCGTGGTTGATCCGCTTGGCACCCGGCACGGGTCGGGGGCAAATGTCACGGGTTGTCACGGCTCGCGTCACGGGTCGCGCTTCAGAATAGGGCCGTTTTTATTGGGTTGTCACGGTGTCACGGGTCTGGACCCCCTGAGGGCCGAAATGCTAAAGGATGAAGGCTGCATGCTAAAGGCCAAGATCCGAAATCTCGGGAGAGGGACCGAGGACGAGCACGATTAGGGGGCTTTGGGACCGGCCTTCGCTCGGAAGCTTCGGCCCGGCAAGCGGGTTTCGACGGGTAAAACTGTGGAACGGCTTGGGACGATGGCGGCAAGGGATTCGACCTGAATTCAGGTGGTTTTTTGCGCGCGCCCAAGCTGCTCCGGCGCGATGGGGACATTACGAAACAGTTGAAATAGTATGGGCGGTAGGACATGGTTGTACGGATGGATAGCAATCAATTGGATGAACTGATGGTGTGCCGCCTGGATCAGACGCGGAAGGTGGTTGAGCCTTGTTCCATCGTGATCTTCGGCGCAAGCGGGGATCTGACAGCCCGCAAGCTTATCCCGGCCCTGTATCACCTGCACAAGGAGAAGCAGATGCCGCCCAAATACCGCGTGATCGGGTTCGCCCGGCGGGAGAAAACAGACGCGTCCTGGCGGGAGGAGCTGCGGCAGGCGCTGGATCAATTCTCGCGGACGAAACCGGTGGACGAAAAGGTATGGCAGGAGTTCTCGGCCAATCTGTTTTATTGCCAGGGCGAATTTTCCGATCTTTCAGCGTATCAGAAACTCGGAAAGTTGCTCGATTCGTTTGGCGACGAACAACTGAAGAACAACCTGTTGTTTTATCTGGCGACGTCCCCCAGCCAGTTTGGGGAAGTGGTGGAGCAATTATACAAAGCGGGGTTGCTGCACAAGGAGCAGGACAAGGGCTGGCAGCGCATCGTGGTGGAGAAGCCGTTCGGCCATGACCTCGAGTCGGCGATGCAATTGAACAGCGAGTTGACCAAGTACGCGCGCGAGCAGCAGGTGTTTCGCATCGACCATTATCTGGGCAAGGAGACGGTGCAGAACATTTTGATGTTTCGTTTTGCCAACTCGGTTTTCGAACGCCTTTGGAACCGGGACATGGTGGACCACGTGCAAATCACGGTGAGCGAGAATCTGGGCGTGGGCCAGCGCGGCGGCTATTACGAGGAAGCCGGGGCGCTGCGCGACATGGTGCAAAATCATTTGCTGCAGGTCATGGCGCTGGTGGGAATGGAGCCGCCGGTCTCGCTGGAGGCCGAATCGATGCGCGACGAGAAAGTGAAGCTGCTCAAGTCGATCCGTCCGCTGACACCCGATGACGTGGCGCGGCAGGTGGTGCGAGGGCAATACTTTGCGGGGGCGGTGGACGGTCAATTGCGCCCCGGTTACCGGCAGGAACCAAAGGTCAAGCCGGATTCAAACACGGAAACTTTCGTGGCGGTGAAACTTTTCGTGGACAATTGGCGGTGGTCGGGCGTGCCGTTTTATTTGCGAACGGGAAAATATCTGCCCCTGAGCGCCAGCGAAGTGCGGATTCAATTTCGGCCCACGCCCAATGTTTTATTCGCGGCGCAATGCGGCAATAAACTGGATCCGAACGCGCTGACGCTGCGTTTGCAGCCCAATGAAGGGATTTCAATTCGGTTCAACGGCAAAGTGCCGGGCACGAGCACGAGCGTGCGGCCCGTCCGGATGTCGTTCAGTTATAACAGCGAGTTTGGCGCCTACACCCCGGAGGCTTACGAGCGCCTCCTGCTCGAGGCCATGGCTGGAGATGCAACCTTGTTCATCCGGCGCGATGAAGTCGAGGCGGCATGGAGCATAGTCGATGCGATTCGCAAGGGATGGGAAGGCAAGCCGTTGTCGAACCGGGAATTTTACGCGGCGGGCACCTGGGGTCCGGTTGCGTCAGACGATTTGCTGGCCCAGCGCGGGCATGCCTGGCGGAACCCGCAGCCTCAGACTTAGGCGGAATTTAGAACCTATCCCGGTAGGGTGGGCAGTCCTCTGCCCGTCGTCGGCGCGCACGGAGTGACGCGCCCTACCGAGACAGGCTCTGAGGCGGAGTCTACAGCACGGAACCCCGCCTTCGCGGCAAAATGCATCAAGAAGCGATGGCTTTGAATTTTTTAAGCACGTTGACCCGTACGACCGCCTGCTGGCTCAAGCCGGGGCTACAAGCGCCGAAGGGCCTGCTTCAATCTCACTAACTTTATGACGCCCGAACTTCGTTCCTACCCTGACCCAAGCACGCTGGCGCAAGCAGTAGCGGCAGATTGGCTGGCCTCATTGGGACAGTCATTGAAGCGTCCGCCGGGCGATCAACCGTATGCCGTTGCGCTTTCCGGCGGGCGGATTGCCCGGGACTTTTTCACGGAAATTGCACGACAATCCCAAAAATCGAAGGGTGTTTACCGGGACATTTTTCAACGGGTCCACTTCTTCTGGGCGGATGAACGCTGCGTGCCGCCGACGGACCCGGAGAGTAATTACAGGGTGGCGCGGGAACTTTTGTTCGAACCATTGAACATCCCAGCCGGCCAGATTCATCGCATCCGGGGTGAGGAAAATGAGGCGCTTGCGTTGCGCGATGCGGTGGAGAATATTTGTGCAGTGGCTCCGCCCAAATTGGGCAAGGGGCCGCCGGTGTTGGATTTGATCTTTTTGGGAATGGGCGAGGACGGGCATGTGGCCTCGCTTTTCCCGGGCGAACCGCCGGAAGTGATGGCCAGCCCGGACATTTACCGGGCGGTGACCGCCGTCAAACCGCCGCCGCGGAGAATTACGATGGGTTACGGAGTGTTGGCCGCGGCGCAGGGGGTTTGGGTGCTGGCGTCAGGCAAAGGGAAGGAGCAGGCCTTGCGGGAATCGCTGGCGCCCCAGGGCAAAACGCCATTGGCCAGGGTGTTGCGATCCCGGTCCGGCCGGGAAACAAGGGTTTACACGGACATGATGACGGGCTAGACCGGGCTACGTTCTTTGTCAAGGGAAGCTGCGGAAAAACCGATAATAATTTCGAAACATTTTTTTGTTTTTTCCGAACATTTTCCCGCCTGCGGGTATCTATTATCTAGATGTCGCTGTTCGTTTAGGGTTGGCAGAGAGGTTATGCTAGTAGCGAGGTTCGAACAGCGTCAAAATAGTTGACCTCGTTACCCTTCTGAGCGCCTCGGTGAAGGCGTATTAACCTTATCACCACTGAGCCAGAGCAATCTGGCTCTTTTATTTTGTACGGAATTCAGCGTTGCGTCGGACCCGGAGGGAACCTAAACTTACCGCGACATGAAAAATCAGCTCGACTTTGAAAAGCCGATTTTTGAACTGCAAAGCAAGCTGGAAGAGCTGAAGAAACATCCGGAGGCCCATTCGCTGGGGGTCAGCTTTGAGGAGGAAATCCAGAAGATCGAGGCCAAACTGGCAGAAACCCGCAAACAAATCGTCTCCAATCTCACCGCCTGGCAGCGAGTGCAACTTGCCCGGCACCCCAAACGCCCTTTCACCCTGGATTATCTTCAAAATACCTTTTCAGATTTTAGTGAAATCCATGGGGACCGCTTGTTCGCTGAGGACCGGGCCATGGTAGGCGGCTTTGCGCGCCTGGGCGAGCATCGCGTCATGGTCATTGGCACCCAAAAGGGGCGGGATACGAAGGAAAACATCCTGCGCAACTTCGGTTCGGCCCATCCGGAAGGCTACCGCAAGGCCTTGCGCCTGATGCGCTTGGCCGACAAATTTGGTTTGCCGATCATTACCATCATCGATACCGCGGGCGCATACCCCGGCATCGGCGCGGAAGAACGCCACATTGCCGAGGCGATTGCGGTCAATCTGCGTGAAATGATGCTCCTGGAAGTTCCCACCATCGCCGTCGTCATCGGCGAAGGCGGATCGGGGGGGGCGTTGGGGATTGGCGTGGCGGATCGCGTGCTGATTTTGGAAAACGCCTATTACTCCGTGATCAGTCCGGAAGGTTGCGCGGCCATCCTTTGGAAAGACCGCGCTGCCGCGCCCAAGGCGGCGGAGGCGCTCAAAATCACCGCTCGCAATTTGCTGGAACTTGGCTTGGTGGATGAAGTCGTGCCCGAACCTTTGGGCGGGGCGCACAACGACCCCACCGCCATCGGCGCGACGCTGAAGCAACTTTTGCTCAATCACCTCGGAGAATTGCAGAAGTTCCCGGCTGCGGAGCGTCTCAAGCAGCGCTACAACCGTTTCCGCGCCCACGGGCACTTCGTCGAAAAGCAACCATCGCCACAACCGGCTGCGGCGTGAGCAATTCCGAACGCAGCTTCAACCAGCCCGTTGGGCTGGGCCGCCCATGCTCTATCCTCTGATCTTTCAACCGATCTTCAAAGAGCGGCTCTGGGGCGGGCGCAACCTGGAGCGGCTTTACGGCAAATCGATCCCGGCCGGTGTCCCGATTGGCGAATCCTGGGAAATATCGGACCGGCCTGGCGATGTCAGTCTCATTGCCAATGGGCCGCTCGCAGGCAAGGACCTGCGCTGGCTCATGGAAAATCATTCAGCGGAATTGCTCGGGCAATCGCAGCCGCCCGGGATGCGTTTTCCCCTGCTGATCAAAATCCTGGATGCTCAGGAGAAGCTTTCGCTGCAAGTCCATCCCCCGGCGGAACTGGCCGCCAGCCTCAGCGGCGAACCCAAAACGGAAATGTGGTATATCGCCGAGGCCGCCCCGGAAGCGGACCTTTTCGTGGGCCTGAAACGCGGGGCCACGCGGGCCGAATTCGAACGGAGGATTGGCGATGGCACAGTGGCGGAATGCTTCCATCGCGTTCCGGTTAAAACAGGCGACGTAATGTTTCTGCCGAGCGGCCGCGTGCATGCGATTGGCGCCGGGAACGTCATCTTTGAGATTCAACAAAACTCGGACACGACTTATCGCGTGTTCGATTGGAACCGGATGGGATTGGACGGCAAGCCGCGCGAATTGCACATCGCGCAATCGCTGGCGAGCATCGATTTCAACGACTTTGAACCGCGTTTGATCCAAAGCATCTACTCCCGCAACGCCACGCTCAAGGTGCGCTACCTGGTGGACGATCCGCTGTTTCGCGTCGATGCCTGCCAGGTCAAGCGGGGCCAGCGCTTTTACATCCGCAGCGACGGAGCCCAGGTGATTGGCATGTTGCGCGGGCGGCTGCAAATCGAGCACGGCGAAACTAAATTAACGGTGGCGGCCGGACAATTCGCATTGCTGCCCGCGTGCCTGGAACGGGTGACGATCATCGCCGAGACCCAGGTTGAATTCCTGCAGGTGCAAAACCGCCTGGGAACCGGAGCGCAGAGCTCCAGTTCTGCGTGAACACGACGGATATTGCCACGCACAGCGGGAGCTTTGCGCTCCGCTGTTCGGCGAGGCATTGCTCATTCCTGCTGGTGCTTGTATTTGGCGCGTGCGTGCGGCATCTTGATACCGGTACGATTCAACGGCCATGTCTTCCAAACTAAAGGAATTCCTGCAGCGTTGGCTGATCAACACGGCCGCAGTGTTGGCGGCCACGCGCATCATCCCAGGTATTCATTACGACAAGCCCCTGGATTTGGTGATCGCGACCTTGCTGCTGGGGATCTTGAACGCTGTTTTACGGCCGCTGCTGACACTCCTCACCCTGCCCTTGCTGCTCGTGACCCTCGGTCTGTTCTACTTTGTGATCAACGCGCTGTTGCTCTATTTTGTCGGCAACATTGTCAGCGGTTTCCACGTCGACTCGTTTTGGGCGGCGTTCTGGGGCGGTCTCGTCATTTCTTTTATTTCCCTGGTCTTAAACTCGCTCACCGGCACCGGCAATTCGCGCGTGACCGTCCGACGAGGCGGCCCACCGCCGCGCAATCGCCACGATGACGGCGGCGGACCAGTGATTGATGTGTGAGCCGGGTGCTTCCGGGTTGGCGCAAGGAAAACAGGCCGCACAGCCTTTTAAGGTGGGAGCGACAAATCCAAAAGTTGCGTTTGCGGGAGGCGGTTGGAAATGATGAACCGCGCAAGATTTGTCCAGCGCTGGCAGCGGTCGAGCACGATGCCGTCAGAAGTAGCAATGACCTGATCCGTATGAGAAAGCACATGGTCTGGACTGAACGTCAAGTCCACTTCCATCTTCCAACCAGCGTCCGCCGCAACTTCCAGGATGGCCGCCTTGAGGCGTCCGCTGTTCGACACCGGCTGGTCGAGCCACCATCGGCAGCAGCTCACGCCCCAGGCTGACGCGGTTTCGCCGATCAGGCGGAGGACCGGCACGGTTTCACTCACCTGGCGATAACGCCCGTGAATGCCGGCGATGTCCCGGCAACACCCGTCGCGGCATAACAATACAATCCCGCCCGCGAGCGCACTTTCGAGAATGGTCAACACGTTGTAGCCGTCGAGCCAGAGTTCCCGTCCCCAGAGTTGGTCCGGTTCGACGAGCGATTGCCTGCGCTGGCCCACCTCTTCGCCCGAGCAGGCGAAGCGGGAGACGGCCATGCGCTGACGGCTGGCGAGGGTATGGCGATTGCCAACGAGCTCAATCGCCGAGCGGGCGGCATAGCCGCGGTCGAGCAGCCAGCAGAGGTCGGCAGCCGCGGCGCGCAATGCCGGGAGTTGCCGGGCGGCAAAAAGCCGCCCGTCCTGTGGGGCGGGCCCCCGATGCATCTGATGTCGTGCCACGGCAGGATATTGTCACAGGGGTTGGAAAAAGTCAGTTCCCGTTACTCCGTCGCGCCGTTGTTCTTTGCGATTTGCTCAGCTTGCTTAAAAGGAACCAGCGAAGCTTTGATTCCCGCGCGCGCTGCCGGCCGCTGATAACGCCAGGGTGGAGGCAAACACATTCAAGCTATTCGCTCCGGCGCTCATTACTCGTTGGTCCGGCATCGTCGCTTGTGCCTCGCTGCCGTGTGGCAACGGCTTGTATGAACCAGATGAAGGGTTGTCGCGAAAATATTTCAAGTCTGTTGCGCGCGTTGCCGCCGCTCCGTGGCATTCCAGTTGCTCGGGTCCTTTTGTCGCGATGAACCTGATATGCCTGCACCAAGCTATATTGGCGCCCGAGTCGGCGCTTAAAGCTTTTGTGGCCGGCGGTTTCCCGCGCCATGTCTGTAAACCAAACCTAACTGAAGATGAAACGACATACACGAAGGACGAAACACATCGCCACTGTGGGAGCTTGCCTGGGACTGGCCGTCACGGGTGTCGGCGGCTTGCAGGCGCAATCCAATCCCGCTTCCAGCGACGATAAAATCAAGCAATTGGAAAAGCAAAACCAGGATCTGCAAAAGCGGCTGGATACGCTTGAAGCGGTCGCCCAAAAGGAAGGGCTGTTGCCCAGCGGCAAGGGCGGCGACCCGCCGGTTTCAGCGCTGACCGACGTGAGCCTCAGCGGCTTTGTCACCACTTCTTACTTTCACGATTCCAGCGAACCCCCCGGTCCCGGCCACATCAGCCCGGGCTACCTCTGGAACCGGGTCAACGATTCCTTTTCCATCAACAAGTTCAAGCTCACGCTCGCCAGCCCGCCCGTCGAGCGCAGCGGCGACAAGTTCGACGTCGCTTACCGGGTTTCGCTCATTGCCGGACAGGACGCGCCGATTGTCAACTCGAAGGCCGCCGTCATCGGCTTTGATTACCTGCGTGAAGCCTATTTGGAAATGAACATCCCGATCGGCACCGGACTGAACGTCCGCGCGGGCGAACTGATCTCGCTGCTCAACTATGAATCGGGCGATGGTGGCGCGGCGAACATCAACTTTTCGCAGGGCTTCCAATGGTTCTTCACGGGCAATGGTCCAGCCGCCGGAATCCAGCTTGGCTATACGTTTTGTGATTGGCTGGATGTTAAACTGCGCGTCCAAAACGGGTTGTACGCCGGCCCGGTCGACAACAACAGTTCCAAGACCGTCGTTGGCGCCATCGACATCAAGCCAACCGACAAGCTTTGGTTCAATGTCTTGTTCTTCGGCGGACGTGAAGACGCTTTCGTTCAATCGCTCTGGGGGGCTTCACTCCTGGGTGGATGGCAGGCGACCGACCAGTTGAGTTTCGGAACGGAGTTGGATTATTTCGACTTCCACAATCCCGGCGCAGTCGTTCCAGGAGGTAGCAACCCCGTGTGGAGCGCCGGACTGTGGACGGCTTACGATTTCACGAAACAAGTCGGCCTGGGCCTGCGCACGGAGTTTCTCAGCGACCACAGCGGTGTGGACGTCTCGGGCGGCGCACTCGGGTTTTTGAACCCGCCCGGCACCGGGCAGGATCTGACCAGCGTGGCGCTGACGCTCAACTATAAGCCAGTTCCGAGACTCAAAATCCAGCCCGAGATCCGCTTCGACCACACTTCCTGGTCGGGTGGATTTGTGGCCGGCAAACAAAACCGCGTCATCTTCGGCGCGGGCGCTTCCTACATCTTTTAACCCACGGCAAATCCCAACAAACCAACGATATGAAGAAATACTTCCTCCTCCTGACCACTTGTGCGGCCACCCTGGCCGGAAGCCTCGTCGCGCATGCGGCGGACACCATCAAAGTCGGCATTCTCCATTCCCTCAGCGGCACGATGGCCATTAGCGAAACCTCCCTGCGTGACGTTTTGCTTTTTGCCTTCGATGAGATTAACCAGGCCGGCGGCATCAAGATCGGCGACAAGAGCTACATGATCGAACCGGTCATCGTCGACGGCGCCTCCAACTGGCCGCTGTTCGCGGAAAAAGCCAAACAACTCCTCGAAGAGGACAAGGTGGCCGTGGTTTTCGGCTGCTGGACATCCGTCAGCCGCAAATCCGTGCTGCCGGTCTTCGAAAAGGACAATGGAATGCTCTTTTATCCAGTGCAATATGAAGGCGAGGAGCTGTCCAAGAACATTTTCTACACCGCTGAAGCCGTGAACCAGCAGGCGACTCCCGCCGTGGATTACCTGCTCGCGCACGGGAAGAAAAAGTTCTACCTGATCGGCACTGACTACGTGTATCCACAGACCACCAATCTCATCCTGTATAAATACCTGCTGCTGCACGGCATCAAGCTCGAAGACATCGGCGGCGGCCTGCGCAAGGATGATTCCGGCAAGGTCATTTCCGCCGGCAAATACACGCCTTTCGGCCATACCGACTATCAACAGATCGTTTCGGAAATCAAACAGTTCGCCGCCAGCGGCGATGCCTGCGTCATCAACACCATCAACGGGGATTCCAACGTTCCCTTCTTCAAGGAAGTTGCCGCGGCGGGCCTGACGCCGGCGGATTGTCCGGTGGTTTCATTCAGCCTGGCGGAAGACGAATTGCGCGCCCTGCCCACCAAGGACCTCGTCGGGGAACTTGGTTGCTGGACTTATTTCATGTCGATCAACTCCTCCGGGAACAAAGGCTTCCTGAAGAGGTGGAACAACTGGCTTGAAACCGAGAACCATCCGGGCGTGGTCAAGGAAAAGCGCGCCGTGGACAGCCCGATGGTGCTTTCCTATGACGGCGTTTACCTGTGGAAAGCAGCGGCCGAGAAAGCTGGCTCATTCGATGTGGACAAGGTCCGCGAAACGCTCGAAGCGGGCGTCAGCTTTGATGGTCCCGGGGGCAAGATCACCATGCAGAAGAATCATCATGCCACCAAGAATGTTTACATTGGCGAGACGCGCGCCAACGGCCAATTCAAGATCCTTAAATCCTACGATGGAATCGAGGGCGAGCCGTTCCTGTTGAAGGGACTGGATGACAAGCTGGCCTCGATGAAGTGAGCCACGTGAGGCTGCCATCTTTTGCCTCGCCTGAGCCCTTGCAAACTGAAATCGAAGGGGCGGAGCTTTTCGCTCCGCCCCTTTCGCGCAAAGGAGTTCAGCGCTCCGCCCAAGACGAGATAGTGATAGCACTTCGACAGCGCCGAAGTTCCATGCCCTCAGCTTCTCCAACATCGCTTGCGCTAAAATCACTGGGCCGCCTGGTATTCGCCTGCCTCCTCTTTGTCGCGCCACTTCGGCTTTGCGCCGCGCCCGATGATGCCGCCGTCCGGCAAAAGCTGGCTGGGGTAATCCTGAGCGAGGGGCCGGAACAGCAAAAACTCCTCACCGAGCTTGCCGACTCGGGATCCAAGATTGCGCGCGACGTTCTGGTCGCGTGGACGCGCGATGGGGTTTATGTGTACGAAGCTCCGGACAAATCGAAAACGCCAATCCTGTTGGAAGAGCAACAGGATACCAGCGGCAAGTCACGAGGCATCCGTATTGCCGATGGCCAGCCGCTCAAGGATGCCCAGGGGGCGGAACTGCGATTTACCTCGACCGATCTCACCCCGGCAGACACTGACATGACGTTGCGCAGCGCCATCCAGCAGACGCTGAATGCGCTGGCGCTTTCCGACCCGGACGTGGACGCGCGACGCTCCGCCGTGCTGAAGCTCGGCAATTCCCAAAAGAAAGACTCCTTCACTCTTTTGCAAGCCCGGCTCGGCCGCGAAACCGATGCGAGCGTGCTCAAGGCGATCCACGAAGCCATGGCTTTGCTGCAACTCGCCGATTCCGACCCCAAGGTGCAGTCCGCCGCCGTGGATCAGCTCGCGCGCCTGAGCGCCATTGGGTCATTGGACAGTCTTAAACGCCTGGCGACGAAAGCCGATTGTCCGCCGGAGGTCGCGCGATCAGCCGCCAGGGCCATCAAATCCATTGAGGATCATATCTGGTGGGTTAATTTCTTCGGCACCATCTTTCACGGACTGAGCCTCGGCTCAATTTTGCTCGTGGTCGCGCTGGGCCTGGCCATCACCTTCGGTTTGATGGGCATCATCAACATGGCGCATGGCGAAATGATCGCGGTGGGCGCGTACACCTGCTATGTGGTCCAAAATCTATTCGGAGCGGGCTTCGGATTCTCCATTACGCTTCCTTTCTCCTTCGGGAGCAAACCGATCAGTTTCGGCCTCCACCTTCCCGGCCTGAACGCCACCGGTTGGACTTACGAAAGCTATTTCCTGTTTGCTCTGCCCCTGAGTTTTATCATGGCGGCGCTGGCTGGATTGCTCATTGAACGCACGGTGATCCGGTTCCTTTACCGCCGTCCGCTCGAATCGCTGCTGGCCACGTGGGGAGTATCACTGGTCATGCAGCAATGTTTCCGCATGGTGTTCGGCGCGAATAATGTCCAGGTCAATTCGCCTTCCTGGCTGCTCGGCCATTTTTCGATTGGCGATGTCGGCTTCGGTTATAATCGCGTCTTTGTCATTTGTTTTGCGGCGGTGATTGTCGTCGGGACCTGGCTCTTGCTGACGAAGACGCCGCTGGGGCTGCTCATCCGGGCGGTGATGCAAAACCGCAACATGGCCGCGTGCATGGGCGTGCGCACTTATCGCGTGAACATGCTCACGTTCGCTTTCGGTTCCGGTCTTGCGGGGCTTGCCGGGGCTTTCCTCTCACAGATCGGCAATGTCGGCCCGAGCCTGGGGCAGACCTATATCGTGGATAGTTTCATGACCGTGGTTGTGGGCGGAGTTGGCAGCATTGTCGGCACGGTTTATTCGGCGGTGGGCATCGGCACGGCTGACCAGGTGCTTCAGCAACTCACCGGTTCACCGGTTACCGGCAAGATCGTGGTGCTGATCACGATCATCCTCTTTCTGCAATGGAAGCCCGGTGGCCTCTTCGCAACGCGCAGCCGCAGCCTGGATTAAGTTTCATGCGACGCACCGCGACAAAATTCGAAAACTGGGGCGTGGTCATCGCCGCCGCGATTTTGCTCGTGATTCTGCCCGGCTTCAATGCGTTCGTGCCGGAAGGCAGCTTCCTGCATGTCAGCAATTTCACGATCAACGTTTATGGGAAATATCTCTGTTACGGCATCCTCGCGCTGAGCGTGGACCTGCTCTGGGGCTACACGGGGTTGTTGAGCCTCGGCCAGGCGCTCTTCTTCGCGCTCGGCGGTTACATGATGGGCATGTATCTCATGCGCATGATCGGCGACCTCGGCCAGTATCATCAACCGATCCCTGATTTCCTGGTGTTTCTCGGCTGGAGCAAATTGCCGGTGTTCTGGCGGCCATTTTCCAGTTTTCCTTTTGCGCTGTTGATGGCTTTCCTGCTGCCCGGGGTGCTGGCTTTCCTCTTTGGCTCGCTGGCGTTCCGCTCGCGCATTCGCGGCGTTTATTTCTCGATTCTGACCCAGGCGCTTACCTACGGCGCTTGCCTGCTCTTTTTCCGAAACAGTTTGCTCCTCGGCGGCAACAACGGTTTCACCGATTTCAAATTCATCCTCGGCTTCGACAATCGGGCTCCGGCCACTCAACGCGGTCTTTACGAAATCAGCGCCTTCGTGCTGCTGCTCGTTTACCTGGCGTGCCGCTGGTTGAGCCGGACCAAGTTCGGCCTTGTGCAGCAGGCGATCCGCGATAGCGAAAACCGCGTGCTGTTCAGCGGCTACGCCGCGGCGCATTACAAGCTGTTTGTATTCGTGCTGTGCTCATTCATCGCGGCCATCGGCGGCGTGCTCTACGTTCCGCAAGTCGGGATCATCAATCCCAGCGAAATGGCGCCGGACAAATCATTGGAGGCGGTCGTGTGGGTCGCGGTCGGCGGTCGCGGAACCTTGATCGGCCCGATCATCGGGGCGATTGGCGTCAATGCGCTGAAAAGCTGGGCGACCCGCGCCTATCCCGACATGTGGTTGCTGATCCTGGGCACGTTATTCGTGCTGGTGACGATCTTCATGCCCAGGGGAATTGTCGGATTGCCGGAGCAATTGCGCGCGCTCAAGCGCCGCGTCCAGGCAAAACCGGCCACCGCCCCGATCGTGGATGCGAAACCCGGGTTGGCGAGTCCCGAATCCGCCACCTCCAACAAGAGCGGACTATAACATGAGTGGGCGCAAAGAATTCATTTTGACGCTTGAAGGAGTGAACAAGGCGTTCGAGGGATTCAAGGCCATCAATGAGTTGAATTTTTACATGGATGCCGGAGAACTCCGGGTGATCATCGGCCCGAACGGCGCGGGCAAGAGCAGCATGCTCGACCTCATCACCGGACGCACCCGCCCCGACACGGGCAGGATCGAGTTCGGAAAGAACACCGATCTGACACGGCTCAACGAGTACGAAATCAATCGCCTGGGCATCGGGCGCAAATTCCAGACGCCGTCGGTTTATACGGACCACACGGTGTTCGAGAACGTGCTGCTGTCGCTGAAAGGACCGCGCAGCGTTTTTTCGTCGTTGTTCCATCGCACCACCGCCGCGCAACGCAGCCGGATCGACGAAGTGTTGAACACAGTGGGATTGGCGGCGCGGGCGGACTGGAAAGCGGGCGCGCTCAGCCACGGCCAGAAACAATGGCTGGAGATCGGCATGTTGATCGCGCAGGACCCGAAGCTCCTGCTCGTGGACGAACCCGCCGCCGGCATGACCGACGAGGAAACGCACAAGACCGGGCAGTTGCTCCTCAGCCTCGAAGGCAAGCACAGCATCGTGGTGATCGAGCATGACATGACGTTCGTCCGCCAACTCGCGCGCAAGGTCACTGTGCTCCACCAGGGCACGGTCCTTTGCGAAGGCACCGTGGACCAGGTCCAGAACAATGAACGAGTCATTGAAGTTTACCTGGGCCGGAAACATGAGCCGAAACGGCACCTATGAGCGCCCCCGCACCATTGCTTAGCGTCAGCCGATTGAATGCCGCTTACGACGGCTCCCAAATTCTCCGCGATGTTTCGATCACGCTTTCCGAAAAGCAGGTGGTTGCGTTCATGGGCCGCAACGGCGTCGGCAAGACCACGACGCTCAAGTGCATCGTTGGGTTGATGAAACCCGTGAGCGGAGACATTCAACTCGGCGGCGTGCCGCTCAACAGCCTGCGCTCCGAAGATCGTGCCCGCGCCGGCATCGGCTACGTGCCGCAAGGCCGGGACATTTTTCCGAACCTGACCGTTTGGGAGAACCTCCGCATCAGCCTGGTTGTCCACGGCCGCAAGGCCAACGGCGAGGTGGATCGCGTCCTCCAACTCTTTCCCGTCCTGAAAGACATGCTCAAGCGCAAAGGCGGTGTGCTCAGCGGCGGACAACAACAGCAACTGGCCATTGCCCGCGCGTTGCTCACCAATCCCAAAGTGCTGATCCTTGACGAACCCACGGAAGGCATTCAGCCGAATATCATTGATCAAATTGGCGAAACTCTCGTTCGCATACGGAGTGAAGGCAAAATGAGCATTCTGCTGGTCGAGCAGTATCTTGATTTTTGCATGGGTGTCGCGGACGGATTTTACGTCATGGACCGGGGGGCCATTGTGGCCGGGGGCCCGATTGCGAACTTGAACGAGAGTATCGTCAAGCAGTATCTAACGGTATGACGAACTCGCCCGTTTGCCGCCTTGAGGCTTCCCATTTGCAAAGTGGCTGGGGCGGGTTGGAGGTGGAAGTGGTTTCGCGCCAGAGCGCCGTGGTTTCAGCGTGGGCGGCAAGTCCGCTTAAAATTTTAGTTCCGCGCCCCCGTGGCCCGAGTGTTTGGGCCTATTTGAGCAGCTTTGGCGGAGGATTGGTTGCGGGGGACGAAACGAACGTCACGCTGACTGTCGGCCCCAAGGCGCGCTGCTTTGTCAGCACCCAGGCTTCCACCAAGGTTTATCGCAACCCCGGTTTCCGTCCGTGCGGGCACCGTCTTAAAGCGACGTTGGCGGAAGACTCGCTCCTGGTGCTTGCTCCCGATCCGGTGCAGGCATTCGCCGGATCCGGTTACGAGCAACGCCAGGAATTCCATCTCCAGCCCCGCAGTGGGCTCGTGCTGCTCGACTGGGTCTGTTCCGGGCGTGTCGCGCGCGGCGAACGCTGGGCGTTCCGCCGTTTTCAAAGCCGCAATGAAATCATGCTCGATGGCCAGCGGTTGTTGCTCGATTCGCTTTTGCTCGATCCCGCCGATGGCCCATTCGAAGATCCCTGCCGGATGGGGCGATACAATTGCCTGGCCTTGGTGTTGTTGTTGGGTGAACCGTTGCGTCAGGCGGCGGCGTCCTTACTGGAGTCTGTCGCGGCCCGTCCCGTCCCCCGCCGGGCCTCGTTGGCACTCAGCGCCAGCCCGTCGGCCCAGGGCGCAGTGCTTCGAGTCGCGGGCGAGAACGTCGAGGACGTCCGCAATGAAATCCACCGGCTCCTTGATTTTCTTCCGGCGCTTTTGCACGATGACCCTTGGCAACGTAAATGGTAATCCCGGAAGCGAATCCGAACTGATCCAGCATGCACCTTTCTCCCCGTGAAATCGACAAGCTCCTGCTGCACAACGCGGGATTCCTGGCCCAGAAGCGGCTCGCGCGCGGGTTGCGCCTCAATTACCCGGAAGCGGTGGCGTTGATTGCCGCGCAATTGCTCGAGTTCATCCGCGACGGGCGGAGTGTCGCTGAACTGATGAATCTTGGCCGGCAGTTTCTCGGACGGAACCAGGTCATGGCCGGTGTGCCGGAGATGCTCGCCGAGGTGCAGGTCGAAGGCACGTTCCCGGACGGCTCCAAGCTCGTGACCGTGCATCATCCCATTGCCGCCGAGAACGGCAACCTTGCGCTGGCGCTACAAGGCAGTTTTCTTCCGGTGCCGGCCCTGGCGCTTTTTCTCCCGGAACCGGAGCCGATCGAACCCGGCGCGTATGAGATTCAGCCGGGCGAGGTCGAACTCAATGCGGGGCGTGAGAGCATCAGTTTGGCGGTAACCAACCTGGGCGACCGTCCGGTGCAGGTCGGCAGCCATTATCATTTCATTGAAACCAATGCCGAATTGCGCTTCGACCGCGCAAAGGCGTACGGCAAACGCCTCGATATTCCCGCCGGCACGGCGGTGCGCTTCGAACCCGGCGAAACAAAGACGGTGCGTTTGGTCGATATTGCCGGGAAGCGTGTCATTCGCGGCGGCAACAACCTCGCGGATGGTCCCGTCTCAGCGGAGAATCAACGTGCTGCGTTGACGCGGGCCAAAAACGCCGGGTTCGCGCACCAGGAGGATTGACGATGGCCTACAAGATGCAACGTTCCCATTATGCCGACATGTTCGGGCCGACCACGGGCGACCGGGTGAGGCTGGGCGATACGTCCCTCGTGCTGGAAGTCGAGCGTGACCATACTGCTTATGGCGACGAATGTAAGTTCGGCGGCGGAAAAGTGCTGCGCGAAGGCATGGGCCAGGCGGCCGGCGTAAGCCAGGCCGAAGCATTGGATTGTGTGATCACCAACGCCTTGGTCGTGGATTACAGCGGCATTTACAAGGCGGACATCGGCATCAAGAACGGATTGATTTCGGGCATCGGCAAAGCGGGCAATCCTGACGTCATGGCGGGAGTAACGCCCGGAATGATCGTCGGCGTCACCACCGAAGTCATCGCGGGCGAAGGCTTGATTCTCACGGCGGGAGGCATCGATACGCACATTCACTACATTTGCCCGCAACAGGCTTTTGAAGCAATCGCCGCGGGATTGACCACCATGGTTGGAGGAGGCACGGGCCCGGCCACCGGCACCTGTGCCACGACCTGCACTCCCGGCGCGAACCACATCCGCATGATGTTGCAGGCCACCGACAACCTGCCGCTCAACTTTGGCTTCACGGGCAAGGGCAACACCGCGTCGCCGCCCGGCCTGCCCGAGCAGATTCTGGCCGGGGCCGTGGGGCTCAAGCTGCATGAGGATTGGGGCACCAGCCCTGCCGCCATTGATTGTTGCCTGCGCGTCGCTGACGAACATGACGTGCAGGTTACCATCCACACGGACACGCTGAACGAATCCGGCTTTGTGGATGCCACCATCGCCGCGCTCAAGGGGCGCACGATTCACACCTATCACTCCGAAGGCGCCGGCGGTGGTCATGCGCCGGACATCATTCGCATTTGCGGCGAGTCGAACGTCCTGCCCAGCTCCACCAATCCCACCCGGCCGTACACGGTTAATACGATTGATGAACACCTGGACATGCTGATGGTTTGCCACCATCTGGATCCCGGCCTGCCTGAGGACGTGGCCTTTGCGGAGAGTCGTATCCGCGGCGAAACCATCGCCGCCGAGGACATTCTGCACGATCTGGGCGCCATCAGCATGATGAGTTCGGATTCCCAGGCGATGGGAAGAATCGGCGAGGTCATCACGCGGACCTGGCAAACGGCCGACAAAATGCGCCAGCAAAGGGGATCGCTCCCGGGTGACGGTCGCAACGACAATGGCCGCATCAAACGTTACATCGCCAAATACACCGTCAACCCGGCCATTTCCCATGGCATGGCCCACCTCATTGGTTCGGTCGAAGTCGGGAAGCTGGCCGACCTGGTGCTTTGGAAGCCTGCATTCTTTGGCGCAAAGCCCGAATTGGTCATCAAAGGCGGAGTCATCGCATGGTCGCAAATGGGCGATCCCAATGCCTCCATTCCCACGCCCCAGCCGGTTTTCATGCGTCCGATGTTCGGCGCTTTCGGTTCCGCGCCCGGTCTCAATTCCGTCAGCTTCGTCAGCCGCCTTTGCCAGGAAAAGGGTGTGGCGGCGGGTTACGGTTTGGCCAAGCGCATCGAGGCAGTTCGGGGTTGTCGCAACCTCGGCAAGAAGGACATGAAATGGAACGATGCCACACCGCGCATCACGGTTGATCCCGAGACCTACGAGGTGAGGGCAGACGGGGAATTGCTGGCATGCGAACCGGCCCGCGTGCTCGCACTGGCTCAACGCTACTATTTGTTTTGAAACCATGGACGTGTTCGGCCAAACGGCATCCCTCTCGACCCGCGCAGGTTTCCTGGCCGGCACACCTCCTTTAAGCAACCTTGCGCCTGGGGAAAAGGCAGGTCAAAACGACTGGCAGCTGTGGCAACTGGCTGACTCGGCTTTTCCCACTGGAGGTTTCGCTCATTCCGGCGGGCTTGAAGCGGCTTGGCAGCATGGTGAACTCGCCAACCGCGCCGCACTCGCTGCGTTCATCGAGGCAAGCCTTCGCCAGTTCGGACGCGGGTCGCTTCCGCTTGTAACCGGCGCTTACGATGAGCCCGAGCGGCTCAACGACCTCGACCGTCTATGCGAAAACTTTCTCATCAATCACGTCGCCAATCGCGCCAGCCGGCTTCAAGGCCGCGCTTTGTTGGCCTCGACTGAGCGCATTTTTGGCGCGTCTGCGCCGTCATGGTCCCTTCGTTCCGCGGACCGCCAGCCACCGTACGGGCACCTGGCGCCGGTCTTTGGCGCTCTGGCTGCGCATCTCCATCTTGGCCGCGAACAGGCGGCGCGGTTAAGCCTCTTTCTGCATTTGCGGGGATTGCTCGCGAGCGCTGTGCGCCTGGGCATCGTTGGTCCGCTCGAAGCCCAGGCGTTGCAGCATCGGTTGGGGTCGCAGGCAGAAGAGGTTTTGCAGCACTGCCAGGACCTGCCGGCGGAAGAAATTGCCCAAACTGCGCCACTCCTCGATCTCTGGCAGGGAGCGCAGGACCGGTTGTATTCCCGGCTGTTCCAAAGCTAACTCTCCATGCACACGAACCACGATCACGGGCCGCCCGGCCACACTCACGACCCGCTCGAACACCCCGGCCACTTTCACGAGCGCGAACCGACTTTGGCGCGCGATTTCAGCCGGCGCGCCTTCACTGTCGGCGTGGGCGGCCCCGTCGGCAGCGGCAAGACCGCGCTCATGCTGGCGTTGTGCCGCAATCTGCGCGACCGAATGAACATCGCCGCGGTCACCAACGACATTTTCACGAAGGAGGATGGCGAGTTCCTGATTCGCAACCAGGCTTTGGAAGCCAGCCGCATCCGCGCGGTCGAGACCGGCGGCTGTCCGCATGCGGCCATCCGCGAGGACATTTCCGCGAACTTGCTGGCGCTGGAGGAATTGCACAGTCAGTTCAGCCCGGAATTGTTGCTGATCGAATCGGGCGGGGACAACCTGGCCGCACACTTCAGCCGCGAATTGGCCGACTATACCATCTATGTGATCGATGTGGCTGGCGGAGACAAAATCCCGCGCAAAGGCGGCCCGGGCATCACTCAATCCGACCTGCTGGTGATCAACAAGACCGACCTGGCCGAAGCGGTGGGCGCGGATTTGCGGGTGATGGATCGCGATGCGCAGGCCATGCGCGGCAACGGCCCGGTGGTATTCGCTCAGGTCCGGCACGGGGTGGGCGTGGAAGCGATTGTGGGCCACATTCAGCACGCCTGGCAGCATGCCGCCGCCGTCCCGCATCGCCATTCGTCCGAGCCCGCCATGTGAGTAGGGCAGTCCCCTGCCCGGCAGTCGGCGCGCACGAAGTGACGCGCCCTGCCGAAATAGGATCTAAGCCACCGGGATGTATGGAGTCGTTTTCCTGCGGAAAATCAAACTGATCGGCCGCGCCAGACGCATCATGGCGCGCGCGGAAATGCCAAGGCGGTTGCGGCGCTGGAGTGACGCTCCGCAGGTCTTGAGTTGCTCGACAACCTGGCTGCGACCGAACATCGCGGCAAACATGAGCGGCGTCATGCCGCCGCCGTTGTCGGCGTCAATATCCGCACCATGCGCGAGCAGCAGCGCGACGACTTCCCGGCAGCCCTTGAACGCCGCGCCGCCGAGGGGGGTCTGGCCGCGATCATTCCGGCGGTCCACGTCCGCGCCGTGTTCGAGGAGCATCCGCGTCGTCTCCACCTCGCCGTGGTAGCTCGCGAGCATGAGCAGCGAATTTCCTTTGGCGTCGGCGAGATTCACCGGCAGGCCGGCAGCGAGCATGGCGGCAAGATGATCGGTTTCACCGTTGCGCGCGAAGTCGAGCGCCAGGTGCTGCAATTCGGCATAGCGCCTTTCCTCGGCTTCCGTGGTGACGGTTTGCATGACTTATTTTCTTGCCGCCCCGCTGCTCGAGCCAAGCGCCTTGGCAACACCGTCGGCGTAGCGCGGGTCGGCTTTGTGGAAATGGAACAACTGGCGTTGCACGATTTCCTCGGGGACGCCCGCCATCGCCGCGGCCACGTTCTTGAACAGGCGGTGCTGCTGTTCCGCCGTCATCAACCGGAACAAATTCCCGGGTTGCGTGTAATCGTCATTGCCATCGCGATGATTGTAACGGTCGGCGTCGCCGGAAATTTTCAACGGCGGTTCGGCAAAGCGCGCGTCCTGCACCGGGCCGTTGAAGCTGTTCGGTTCGTAGTAGGCGTCGGTGGCTTTGGGGGCGTCGAAGCGCATCGGGCCATCGGCGTGGTAATGATGGACGTGCGACTTCGGCCGGTTGACGGGGAGCATCTCGTAGTGGGTGCCGATGCGATAGCGATGCGCGTCCGCGTAGGAAAAGATGCGCGCCTGCAACATTTTGTCCGGCGAAAAGCCGATGCCCGGCACGATGTTCGACGGACTGAACGCCGATTGCTCCACCTCGGCGAAATAATTTTCCGGGTTGCGATTCAACTCCAGGATGCCGACATCAATAACGGGATAATCCTTGTGCGGCCAAACCTTCGTGAGGTCGAACGGGTTCCAGCGATACGTTTCCGCTTCCTTCTCCGGCATGATTTGGACCTGGAATTTCCATTTGGGAAATTCGCCACGCTCGATGGACTCGAATAAATCACGCTGCGAACTCTCGCGGTCCTTCGCGACCACCGCCTCGGCTTCTTCATTCGTCATGAATTGAATGCCCTGCATCGTCTTGAAATGGAACTTCACCCAAAAACGCTCGTTCTGCGCGTTGATGAGACTGTAGGTGTGGCTGCCGTAGCCGTTGACGTGGCGCAAGCTTTTTGGCAAACCGCGATCCGACATGAGGATTGTCACCTGATGCAACGACTCCGGCGAGAGCGACCAAAAATCCCACATGGCCGTGGGACTGCGGAGATTGGACTTCGGATGCCGCTTCTGCGTGTGAATGAAATCAGGAAACTTGATCGGGTCGCGGACGAAGAAAACCGGCGTGTTATTGCCGACCAAATCCCAGTTGCCCTGTTCGGTATAAAACTTCAACGCGAAACCGCGAACGTCGCGTTCCGCATCGGCCGCGCCGCGTTCGCCAGCCACGGTGGAGAAGCGCAGAAACGCCTCGGTCTTCGCACCGGGCTTGAACACGGCGGCCTTGGAGTATTTCGTGAGGTCATGCGTAATCGTCAAGGTGCCGTAAGCCGCCGTGCCTTTGGCGTGGACCGTACGCTCCGGAATGCGCTCGCGGTTTTGATGGGCGAGCTTTTCGAGGAGTTGATAATCCTGCGCCAGCAGCGGACCGCGCGGGCCGGCGGTGATGGAATTCTGGTTGTCGGCGATCGGGTTGCCGCCGGTGGTCGTCATGGTTTGAGATGTGTTCTTCATAAATTCTTTGATTTCAAATGACGCGAGGTTACCCGCTGCAAGAGCTATTGTTGAAATACTTGTTTCCTTTGACTATCATAGGCGTTACCTATGGAAATGCACCAGCTTCGATATGTGGTGGCCGTGGCCCGGACGCGGAATTTCTCCCGCGCCGCCGAGCAATGCCACGTTTCCCAGCCCTCGCTCAGCCAGCAAATTCAGAAGCTCGAAGACGAACTGGGCGAGCGGCTTTTCGAGCGCACAAAGCGCGAAGCCAGGTTGACATCGCATGGGGAAGCCTTTTTGCCCCGCGCATCCCGCATTCTCGAAGAAGTGGACGCGGCCAGGCGGGAAGCGACGGATGCGGGGGAATTGTTGCGCGGGATGGTCACCGTGGGCGTGCTGCCGACGATCGCTCCGTACCTGTTGCCGGGCGCGCTGGCGGAATTCACAGAAAAGTTTCCAGGTGTGGAGGTGGTGGTGCAGGAGGATACAACGGATCAATTGTTGAAGCTTGTGCTGGGTTGCGAAATTGACCTCGCACTGGCCAGCCATCCCATTCAGGACCCGCGCTTGGAAGTGCGTGAGTTATTTGCCGAGGAACTGCTGCTGGCGCTGCCGCCCCGCCACCCGCTCGCCCGAAGACGGACGATCGGCGTGGCCGAACTGGAAAACGAGCCATTCATCGTGATGAAGGACGGACATTGTCTTGGCGACCAGGTGCTCCAATTTTGCGACCGGCGCGATTTGCGGCCCCATATCAGCTTTCGCAGCGCGCAACTTGAAACAGTTCAATCGCTGGTTCATGCGGGTTTGGGGCTTTCGCTGATTCCCGCGATGGCAGCGAAAGCCGGACGCCGCGGTCAACCGGAATACCGCTCGCTTATGGCGCCCAAGCCGCAGCGTAAGATTGTCGCGGTCTGGTCCAAGCGACGCCCGCCGGGCCGCGCCACGCAGGCGTTTCTGAAAATGGTGCCGCGCGGACCCAATTGAACCAGCGGTCAATTGCGTCTCGCGAGGCACTCCAGCCCGCCTGACGGCGGGCAATTCACCTTCCTGAAGGATTACAGAAAGGTTCAGAATTCAGTTGCAGGGGAGGGCGGCTGGTGCTCTATTACGGGCGTCCGTGAAGGAGGGACCGGCGCAGAGCGCCGGAATGACCAATGACAAAGGCCAGGGCCCAGGCGGGCTTGGGAGAGTCTGGCGTTGGTGGATTTTGCCCGCGCTCTGTTGGGAGCGCGGGATGTTCTTTGACAATCAAATTAAGTCCAAGGTCCAAGGCCCAAAGTCAGGAGGCTGGATGTTTCCGACCGTGCCAAGGCTTGGAGCCTGCCTTGGTAGGGCGGGCAGTCCTCTGCCCGCCGTCGGCGCGCACGGAGTGACGCGCCCTACCGAGACAGTTCTTAGGCCGTCAACACGGCGGGCGAGCCAGGCATCAAAGCTCAAGGGCATAACTGGGACATTTTGGCACACCTGCGGCGGCGCTGATGAGCCGTCCTGGAGGTTTAAACCGGTCGGGGAAATTAGGGTCAATTAAAGTAAATTAAACCAAATTAAACCTCCTTTTTTTCGGACGGCAGCCCCCGGCAAGAGCTTGAAAACGTGCGTAAATGGCTGATGGATTGTGGGTTACGTGGAAATAGCGGGTTCTCGACGGGGTGCGGGGCATTTTAGCACACTGCCTTTGAGTGCAGAGCGGAGAATTGGGAGTTCGGAGTGCGGAATCAGGAAACAGGAGAAGGTGAATCGAGAGATTGGCCAAGGCGCTGATAGCAAGTGCTCGCTTTTCAAGAAGGAGCGGAGGCGTGCGGGGATTTCCCGGATTAATTAGACCTTGTGCGCGCTCAAAAGTGTCGCCGCTTCGCTCTACCGGCGCACTCCAGAGGGAAAACACGCCGCACTTCATCGAGAGATTACAGACGAACGACTTTTGAATTGTAATTCAGCGAAAAGCCTGCTAGGAATGTGCGACAAAACGCTGCTCCAGGGCATGAACCAGACAACCCGGATACTTCTCGTCGATGATGATCCGATTGGCCGCGATTTCTTTTCGGGGATTCTGCGCGACCATGGATATGACGTGTGGGAGGTTTCAACCGGCCAGGAGGGGCTCGAAGCGGCGCGGGATCAGCGTCCTGACTTGGTGCTGCTGGATCTGGTTTTGCCCGACGTCGGGGCAGTCGAGATCATCAGGGCAATTAAAACGGACAAGGCGCTGAAGGATGTTTTCGTGGTCCTGTTTTCCGGTCACACGCCGGACGCCGCGCGCAAGATTTTTGGCCCGGAAGCGACCGCGGACGATTATATCGTCAAAACATCAAAGCGGGACGAATTCCTGGCCAGGGTTCAGACGTCAGCCCAACTGCACCATACCACGGTGGCGCTGAGGACCAGCCAGGCGCACTACACGCAATTGGCGGAGCACATCCGGGAAGTCTTCTGGGTGACCGATCCCGCCAAGCGTGAGATGGTCTATGTCAGCCCGGCTTATGAAGAGATCTGGGGCCGGACCCGCGAGAGTCTCTACGCCTCACCCATGGATTGGCTTGAGGCCATCCATCCCGAGGACCGCGGGCGGGTGCGGGAAGCCGCGCTCAGGAAGCAGGCTTCCGGCGAGTACAAAGAGGTGTATCGCATCGTGCGGCCGGATGGTTCAGTGCGTTGGATCCAGGACCGCGCCTTTCCCATCCGAAACGCGTCCGGCGAGGTTTATCGCCTGGTTGGGGTTGCGGATGACATTACCGAACAAAGATCGGCGGAGGCGAAATATCGGAGCATCTTCGAGAACGCCATGGAGGGCATTTTCCAGACGACTCCCGAAGGACGATACCTGAGCGCGAACCCTGCGCTGGCCCGGATGCTGGGCTATTCCTCGCCGGAAGAATTGATCGCGGAGATCAGCGATTTGGGCCGGCAAATCTGTGTGAACCCGGAAAGCCGCCTGGAGTTGAAACGGCGGCTCGAAACCGACGGTTACGTGCGGGAGTTTGAAAACGAGATTTACTGCAAGGACGGCAGTAAAAAATGGACCAGCATCAGCGCGCGAGCCGTCCGGGACGCCAAAGGGGCCGTATTATATTACGAAGGCACGAGCCAGGACATTACCAAACGCAAACTCGCGGAGGCAGAATTGGCGATGTTGGCCCACGGCATCGAAAGCACTTCCGAGCCAATCTGTATTACCGATCTCGAGGACCGCTTCACGTTCATAAACCGGGCTTTCCAGGAAACCTATGGCTACACGAAAGAGGAAGTCCTCGGAAAAACTCCCGGGATGCTTTTTTCTCCAAGGAATCCACCCTCCCTGTCGGCGGACATTTTGAAGCAAACCCGTGAGGGCGGTTGGCGGGGTGAAGTCTGGGACCGACGCAAGGATGGAACGGAATTCCCAATTTTCCTCAGCACTTCGCAGATCAAAGACCAAACCGGGCGGGTGATTGGCCTGATGGGCGTGGCACAGAACATCGAGGATCGCAAGCGAGCCGAGCAGCAAATCCGGCTCCTCGCAGACGCCGTGCAGAGCACCCAGGAACTGGTTTGCCTCACTGATCCCGAGAACCGCTTCACGTTCGTCAACCAGGCTTTCCTGGGAGCCTACGGTTACAGCGCCGAGGAGGTTCTCGGCCGGAAACCGGATTTTCTTTACTCGCCGAACAATCCGTCCGCTTTGTGCGAGCAGGTTTTCCAGCAGACGCTCGCCGGCGGGTGGAGAGGCGAACTGCTCCATCGCCGGAAGGATGGAACCGAGTTTCCGATCTCCCTCAGCACTTCGCAAATCAAGGATAGCGAAGGGAGGGTCGTTGGCCTCATCGGGGTGGCGAGAGACATCGCCGAGCGGCGGCGCACGGAAAAGCAGCGGGCTGCGTTCGCCCAGTTGGGCCATCGCCTCGGCGCCGCGGCCACCACTTGGGAGGCCGCCGATAGCATTTTGGGAATAGCCCTGGAACTATTCGGCTGGGATGCGGGTTATTTGGATTTGTACTCGGGAGCGGAGGACAAAATCATCCCCATCTTGAACGTTGACACATTGGACGGTGAGCGGCGGCCAATTTCGCCCGCGCTGCTGTCACACGAGCCCAGCCCGATGATGCGATTGGTGATGAAGGAGGGCGCGGTTTTGTTGAACCGGGAGGGTGAAGAAACTTCAATCCCCGTGAATCTGATCCCGTTCGGCGACACCGGCCGCCGCTCGGCCTCGCGGATGTATGTTCCCCTCCATTCGGATGGCAAGGTGATCGGCGTCTTGTCGATCCAGAGCTACGCCCCGCACGCGTATTCCAGGCAGGATTTGGTTCTCCTGGAGGCCCTGGCCGATCTTTGTGGCAACGCGTTTCAGAGAATCAAAGTGACTGATGCATTGCGGGAGGCGGAATCCAAGTATCGCACCATCGTCGAGAATGCGACGGAAGGCATTTTTCAGACGACGCCCGAAGGACGTTATCGGAGCGCCAATCTCGCATTGGCGCGAATGCTGGGCTACGAAAGCCCCGAAGATTTGATCCGCAGCGTCACCGATATCGAGCGGCAAACGTTCGTCAACCCCCAAAGGCGGCAGGAGCTTAAACGGCTGCTTGAAACGCGGGGTTCCGTGCAGGGGTTCGAAGCCGAACGATATCGGAAAGATGGAACGAAAATCTGGACGAGCATAAACTCGCACGTCATCCGCGATGCGGGTGGCGCCATTCTTTATTATGAAGGGACAAACGAGGACATTACCGAGCGCAAGCGGAGCGAGCAGCGTCTGGCGGATGCCCTGGAGTTAAATCTGACCATTCTGTCAGCTTCGTCGATTGGAATCCTGGCTTACCGGGAATCCGGCCAGTGTGTTTTTGCCAATGGAGCGGCGGCACGGATTGTAGGCGCGAGCCCGGAACAATTAATGCAGCAGAATTTCCGCCAGGTTCCTTCCTGGCGGGAAAGCGGTTTGCTGGAGTTGGCGGAGGGAACCTTGCGCACCAGACAAATGCACGAGGGAAAAATCCACATGGTCACCACTTTTGGCAAGGATGTCTGGATGGAATGTCAAACGGCTTCGTTTATCAGCGCCGGGGAATTGCATCTGCTGGTGGTTAACAACGAGATTACCGCGCGCCAGCACGCCGAGGAGGCGCTCGAACAGAGCCGGCGCTGGCAAAAAGCCATCCTGGACACAATTTCCGATCCGGCCTGGCTCAAGGATGTCGCGGGCCGCTTCCTGGCTTGCAACGGGGCTCTGGCAAGGTTCTATGGCCTCACGCCGCAACAGATCATCGGCAGGACCGCCTTGGACCTGGCGCTGCCGGACGCGGTCCAGTTGGTGGCTGAAGACAACAAGGTGATGCACTCACGCCAATCGGCTCTCTTCGAGGCGGTCCGAACCGACGCCCGGGGGCACTCGGTATGGTTCGAGTCCTTTAACTCTCCGATTTTCAATGAAGCGGGGGAGGTCACCGGCACGGTTGGGATCGCGCGCGAAGTGACCGAGCGCAAACGGACGGAGCAGGAATTGCGTGATTTGTCCCAGCGTGTGATCGAGGCCCAGGAGGCCGAGCGCTTGCGCGTCGCGCGCGAACTGCACGACGGTGTCAACCAGCTCATTGCCTCCGCCAAGATGAGGCTTCGTAAAGTGGAAGATGCCGTTCTTGGGACCAACCCCGCCGCTCGCGAGATACTTCGCCGTTGCGAGCAACTGCTGGTGCGAGCACTGGAGGAAAACCGGCGCATTGCCCACAACCTTCGCCCCAGCGATCTCGACGAACTCGGGCTGGCAATCGCCTGCCGCAATTTCTGCAAGGAGCTCCAGTCACGGTCAAAAGTGACGTTGAAATGCCGAATCGCAAAGTTCAGCCAGCGGCTCCCTCCGGCGGTCGAACTGAATCTGTTTCGCATCGTGCAGGAGGCGCTCAACAACGTGGAAGCGCACGCGCAGGCCAAAACCGCCCGGTTGAGCATCTACGCTCAGGGGGATTTCGTGGTATTGAAGGTGCAGGATGATGGCCGCGGATTTACCCCTGCCTCGGCCAGCCGCAGCAAGAAGGATAAGCGCGGGCTTGGTTTCAGCAACATGCGGGAGAGGGCGGCCGCCGTGGGCGGAGAATGTCAGGTTGAAACAGCACCGGGCCAGGGAACAACAATCACCGTGCGAATCCCGTCCAGGCACGCCGGCAAAAAAGCGGCACTGTAGCCCTGGCTTCAACCGCCCGCCGCTTCCACCCAACAAACGGCGTACCGAATCAAAGCGTTCGTGCTCGACAATTTTAGCTTTTGCCTGATTTCTTCGCTGTGAGCAGCGACTTTTCCCGGGCGCAAACCGAGCACCCCGGCAATCTCCTGGTCGGTTTTGCCCCGGCCAATCAGCTCCAGGACTTGAAGTTCAAAATCAGTGAGTTCATCGAGCCGGTGAGTCTTCGGCTTGCCGGCCGGTTTTCCGGAACCATTGCGCGCGCCGGCCAGCACTTCTTCACTCACATAAATATGCCCGGCAAGAACATCCTGGATGGCACAAAGGATTTCTTCAGTATCCTCTTGTTTCATGATGTAGCCGTCGCCTCCCGCTCCAAGCACCCGGGCGGCATAGAGCGCCTCATCGTGCATGGATACCACGAGCAGCTTGAGCTTGCGGTTTTGCGAGCGCAGTTCCTTGATCAGTTCCAACCCGCTTTTTCCCGGCAAACTGATGTCCACCAAAACCAGGTCGGGCTTGAGCCGGCCGATTTCCTGCAAGGCTTCCTCGGCGGTGCCTGCCTGGCCACATATCGCCAGGCCTTCCTCGTCGCTGAGAAACTGCGCCAATCCCTCGCGGAAGGCTGGGTGATCCTCCACGATGAATATTTTTTTGGGTGACAAGGCTCGGTTCTTCGAACTTTTTGCCATAACTCTTTGTTCACATGCTTGCATTAATTTGCCCCCCGTAAATCAACCCGATTGCCTGACAGCCCGGCGGTAAAAAAGCGGCCGCCATTCTGAAACGTAAAAGAATCCGTCTCAAGGAAGTGATTGGCCACGCACCTAATATGTAGCGCCATCCATTTATTTGCAACCTCCAAGCGGCGAAGATCGGTAATACCTTGGTCATCAGGGAATGGAGCGCAAAGTTCCTGCTTTGCTTGCTGTGTCTCATTTTTGAGCAGATCCGGATCGCCGGACCTTCGAAGCATTACGGAGATTGTGTCAAAAGCGGCAAGATCCATCGAGTTATCCGTGTGTGCCATCGCGCAGTGGCCTCAACCGACCAAAGGTGCGGAGCTGTTGCAGCCATCGCGGGAAGAAATGGTGATTCACGAACGCAGTCGGATTTTGATCCCGGGCATTACTTCAAAAACCTCCAGCACCTTAATGGGGAACTGGGCAATGCGATTTGAACGGTCAGGGCTGGCGGAATGATTGAGATGGTCTTCCCTTTGAATTTGAACGGGTGTACCCGCCAGCGTGCCAAGCGGTGGGTGTTTGACGGCGAGGCGCAAGTCTCTGGAATGCTGCGAAAGGGCATGTTTGGCGCCCTTTCGACCAACCGCTGGGCCTTCAGCCTGAATGCTCGATTTCCGCCACTGACTTGGACTGGCGCCGAATCGTTTCCTGAAACACGTGTTGAAAAGGCCGAGATGGTTGAAGCCGCACTCTTGGGCGATGTTGACGACTTTGGCATCAGGATTCCGCAGCAAAGAGATGGCCTTTAGCATGCGCAATTCCATTCTCAGGGCGGCCACGGAAAGGCCAATGTGCTGATGAAACAGCCGGTTAAGATGGCGCCGGCTGCACCCAAACTTATCCGC
>JAJPHR010000092.1 GCA_021325145.1 Verrucomicrobiota bacterium
CAATGCTTGGTCGGTTGGAGAAGTGGCTGTCCGACATGGATTCGAACCATGACAAAAGCCTCCAAAGGGCCTTGTGCTACCGTTACACCATCGGACAAACCGACTTGAAATTAGCCTCCCCGCCCCTCCCACGCAAAGAAAAATTTCACCTCGGCTGGCGATTGAACAAACCCTGGGCATCGGTTATCAATGGTGATTCGGATGACGAGATGAATTACGACCAGGCCATGGCATTTCTGTATGACCGGCAGCTTTTTGGGGCGAAGCTGGGGCTGGAGAACACGTTCAAGCTGGCGGCACTGATGGGGAACCCACAGGAGAAGCTGCGGTTCATTCACGTGGCGGGAACCAACGGCAAGGGCTCGACTTGCGCGATGCTGGAGAGCATTTACCGGGCGGCAGGGTTGCGCGTGGGGTTGTTTACGTCGCCGCACCTGGTGTCGTTCAGCGAGCGAATCCAGGTCAACCGGAGATTGATTCCCGAGGCGGACGTGATCCGGCTGGTGGAGGAAATCAAGGAGTTGCTGCCGGAATTTCCCGAAGGAGGAGCGCCAACATTTTTTGAAATCGTGACGGTCATGGCGCTGCGCTATTTTGCCGAGCAAGGATGCGAGCTTGTGGTTTGGGAGACCGGGCTGGGCGGCCGTTTGGATGCGACCAATATCGTCACCCCACTGGCCAGTGTCATCACGAACATTCAGTTCGATCACCAGCAATGGCTGGGCGATACGCTGGAGCGAATCGCGGGTGAGAAGGCCGGGATCATCAAACCGGGAGTGCCGGTGATCACGGCGGTCGATGATCGCGAGGCTTTCCGGATCCTGTTTCAGACTGCCCGCAAGCAAGGCTCGCCGTTCTGGTTGATTACCTGGGCGCAGACCGAAAATCATCCGATGCGCGGATTGAACCTCTCGCTCCTGGGCGAACACCAACGGCTCAATGCGGCTGTAGCCGCTTATACGGTGAAAGCGCTGGCGGGACAAATCCCGGTGAACGAGGAAACGATTCGGGCCGGTTTATCGAGCGCGGTTTGGCCGGGCCGCTTGCAGTTGGTGGAGCGGCCGGGCGGGCGGAAACTGTTGTTGGACGGGGCGCATAATGTCGGCAGCGCGGAGGTTTTGCGGACCGCCGTGCGAACCTATTTCGGGTCCTGGCGTCCCACGCTTATCCTGGGCATTTTGCGGGACAAGGATTTCCAGCCGATGTGCGAGCTTCTGGCGCCGCTGGCGGCACGCATCCTCGCAGTGCCGGTCAACAGCGAGCGCACGGCGACGCCGCAGGAATTGGCGGAAGCCTGCCGAAGAGCGAATCCAGACGCGCAGATCGAAGAATGCGCTTCGCTGCGGGAAGCGCTCGCGCGGGCCGAGCAGGATTCGTTGCTGGTCATCACCGGTTCGCTTTATCTTATTGGTGAAGCGATGGAGTTGCTTGAACTAATGCCCGCAACCTCGCGCGGCGAGCGGCATCTGAACGAATGGACGGGGGTTCCCATCAGATAATATAGTGAATTCAACAGCCCACACAGCGCGTGGCAGCCGACGTGAGGAAACTCTAATCTCCTGGCCGGAGAGTCAGAGCCTGCTCAAGTCGGCTGCTGCGATCCTTTGGGATACTTAGACGACAATTATGACTATGACTACCGTAAAAAATTCCCGGAGTATCCGAGACTCCCTGCTCATTGGCCTGTCCGTGTTAGTTGCGCTGATGGGTGTGCCCCGGCACGGGCGCGCGGCTGAAATCCAAACCGCGCTGACTTATCCCGTCACGGCGAGGACGAACCAGGTGGATGATTACCATGGGACACCGGTCGCCGACCCCTATCGCTGGCTGGAGGATGATAATTCCGCGGCCACCAAGGCGTGGGTGGAATCGGAAAACAAGCTGACGTTCAGCTTCCTGGAAAAGATCCCCGAGCGCGCGACCATCAAGGAGCGGTTGACCCAGCTTTGGAATTACGAACGGTTCGGCGTGCCGTTCAAGGAAGGCGGCCGCTATTTTCTCACGCGCAATGACGGGCTCCAGAATCAGAGCGTGCTCTACACAATGACGTCGCTGGACGCGGAGCCTTCGCTGCTGCTCGATCCCAACAAGCTGTCAGCGGACGGCACGGTGGCGCTGGCGGGTTCTCGCGTCAGCCATGACGGGAACCTGATGGCTTACGGACTGGCCATGGCCGGTTCGGACTGGCAGGACTGGAAGGTGCGCGACGTGCGCACCGGCAAGGACCTGCCCGACGAGGTCCATTGGGTCAAGTTTTCCGGCGCGTCCTGGAGCGGCGACAATAAGGGATTTTTCTACAGCCGTTACGACGAGCCGAAAAAGGGCGAGGTGCTCAAAGGGGTGAATTATTTCCACAAGCTTTATTATCACCGGCTGGGCACTCCGCAATCCGAGGACAAGCTCATCTATGAGCGGCCAGACCAAAAGGAATGGGGCTTTGGGGGCGAAGTCACGGATGACGGCCATTACCTGATCATCCACATTTCACAGGGCACGGACACGCGCAACCGGGTTTTCTATCGCGACCTCCAAACACCGGACAGCCCGGTGGTTGAATTGCTCAACCAATTCGACGCAGCTTACAGTTTCATCGGCAACGTAGGCACGTTGTTTTACTTTCGCACCGATCTTTCCGCGCCGCGTGGGCGGGTGATCGCGATCGACGCAGCCCGGCCGGAACGCGCGAATTGGCAGGAAATCATTCCGCAGAGCGCCAATCGGCTGCAAGGCGTTTAGCTGGTCAACGATCAGTTGATTGCGGATTATTTGAAGGATGCGCATTCCGAAGTGAAGATTTTTGGGCGGGACGGAAAATTCGCGCGCCAGGTGGAATTGCCGGACCTGGGCAGCGCCAGCGGCTTCGGCGGCCAGCGCGAGGACACAGAGACTTTTTATTCGTTCACGAGTTTCACAACGCCGGCGACGATTTATCGTTACGATTTGCGGACGGGCACAAGCACGGTTTTCCGCAAGCCGAAGGTGCGTTTCAACGAGGCCGACTACGAAACGAAACAGGTCTTTTATCAAAGCAAGGACGGGACGAAGGTGCCGATGTTCATCACGCACAAGAAGGGGCTTAAGCTGGATGGCAATAATCCAACGTATCTATATGGGTACGGCGGGTTCGACATCAGCATCACTCCGGCATTCAGCCCGGCAAACGCGGTTTGGTTGGAGATGGGCGGAGTGTATGCGGTCGCCAATTTGCGGGGCGGCGGTGAGTATGGCGAGGATTGGCACCATGGCGGAATGAAATTGAAGAAGCAAAACGTGTTCGATGATTTTATCGCGGCCGGGGAATGGCTCGTGGCGAATCATTACACGCGGCCGGAGAAGCTGTCCATCGGCGGCGGCAGCAACGGCGGCTTGCTGGTGGGCGCGTGCCTGACTCAGCGGCCGGATTTATTCGGGGCCGCACTGCCGTCGGTAGGGGTGATGGACATGCTGCGATTCCACAAGTTCACCATTGGCTGGGCCTGGGCTTCGGATTACGGCTCGTCGGATGATCCGACCGAGTTCAAGGCGTTGTATGCCTACTCGCCGTTGCACAATATCAAGCCGGGAACGAAATATCCCGCCACGTTGATCACGACGGCGATCACGATGACCGCGTGGTGCCGGCCCACAGCTTCAAGTTCGCGGCGACATTGCAAGCCGCGCAGGCGGCTCCCAAGCCGGTATTAATCCGCATCGAAACACGAGCGGGACATGGCGCGGGCAAGCCCACCACCAAGATCATCGAGGAAGCGGCGGATAAGTGGGCGTTTTTAGTGCAGGAACTGCACATGACGCGTGTGAAGATGGATTGATTGAAAACACCAAGCGCCAAGCACCAAGCGCCAGAGAAACATCAAGCGCCAAATCCTAATGGGGCGTGCGAGGGTGGTGAGCCGATTTGGAGCTTGGAGCTTCCGCGAAGCGCATGAACCGCCTGTCGCACATTCAGGCGGTGACGTTCGATGTCGGCGGGACGCTGATCAAGCCGTGGCCGTCGGTGGGGCATGTGTACGCGGAGGTGGCGGCACGGCACGGTGTCAAGCGATTGCAACCGGAGGCGTTGGATCGGCAGTTCGCGGCGGCGTGGCGGCGGCTTAGGAACTTCAACCACGGCCGGGAGGAATGGGCGGCGTTGGTGGACCAGACCTTCGCCGGGTTCGTCGAGAAACCGCCGAGCCAGACTTTCTTTCCAGAGTTGTACGACCGTTTTCGCGAGCCGAAGGCGTGGCATGTGTTCGAGGACGTGTTGCCGGCGTTGAACGCGCTGGCGGCGCTCGACTTGCGGTTGGGGATAATTTCGAATTGGGACGACCGGCTGGGTCCGCTGCTGGATCAGTTGGGATTGAGCAAGTTTTTCGAGGCGATCGTCATTTCCTGCGACGTGGGTTTTCCCAAGCCGTCGCCGGTCATTTTCGAGCACACCTCAAAAAAGCTGGGTGTGCCGCCGGAACTGATTCTTCACGTTGGAGACAGCCTCGAAACCGATGTCGCGGGCGCGCAATCGGCAGGGTGCGCAGCGGTGCTGATCGAACGCGGACAGGAGGGCGATGGGGCGGGGAGGATCGGCTCGTTGGTGGAGTTGGAGGGGATGTTTTAGCCGGACGTGTTTCGTTTTCCCGCTTCGTGCTTGTCGTCGTGCTCGTCCTCGTCCTCGTTCTCGGTCCCCGCCCGGGGGAATCGAGGACGAGGACGAGCACGATTAGAAGAAGAGCGGTTGAATAAGGTCGATTAACAACAAACGAAGTAGGGCTTATAACTTGTTAGACTGGTTGACGGTGCAAGGGGGCTTTCATTAGATTGTCTCACATTGCAATGCGCGGCGGGGATGCATTAGCCGCCATTGAGTCAGAAGCATGAGCATCACAAACGTATTCACATCTTCAATCGGGAAGAAGTACATCATGGCCCTCACCGGCATGGCGCTCTTCCTGTTCGTGGTGCTGCATCTGCTGGGAAATCTGCAGGTGTTTCTCGGCCCGGAGGTGCTGAACCGTTACGGAGCTTTCTTGCAGGGGAATGTCGAATTGCTCTGGCCGGCGCGCATCGTGTTGCTGATCCTGGTTGGCCTGCATATTTGGTCGGCCATCAAGCTTTCGGCGGAGAACAAGGCCGCGCGTCCCCAGCCCTACGCGCAGCAAGAGCTGGCGGCGGCCAGTTATGCTTCGCGCACGATGTTGATGAGCGGGCTGATCATCGCCGCGTTCATCGTTTATCACCTGCTTCACTTCACGGTGCAGGTGACGGCGGTCAACCTCACCGGCAAGGATTTTACGAAACTGATGGACGCGAAGCAGCAGCACGACGTGTTTGCGATGATGGTGACGGGATTCAAACAACCTGTGGTGGTGGGGGCTTATGTGGTGGCGATGTTTTTGCTGTTCCTGCATTTGAGCCACGGTGTCGGGGCGATGTTTCAATCGCTGGGTTGGAAGAATCCCGCGCATGGGCCGCTGATTGCAAGGTTTGCGGAGATTATTTCGTGGTTCATCTTTCTCGGTTACATCTCGATTCCCATTGCCATCCTGCTTGGCTACGGGAGCAGTTACGAAGGGCTGACGAAATGAAGCTCGACTCCAACATCCCATCCGGCCCGCTCGCGCAAAAGTGGGACAAGCACAAGTTCGAGATGAAGCTGGTGAACCCGGCGAACAAGCGAAAGTTTGATGTCATCGTGGTGGGCAGTGGATTGGCGGGGGCTTCGGCGGCGGCGACGATGGCCGAACTGGGTTACCGGGTGAAATGCTTTTGTTTCCAGGACAGCCCGCGGCGCGCTCACAGCATCGCCGCGCAAGGCGGCATCAATGCCGCGAAAAATTACGCCAACGACGGCGACAGCATTTACCGGCTCTTTTACGACACGATCAAGGGCGGCGATTTTCGATCGCGCGAAGCGAACGTTTATCGACTCGCTCAGGTAAGCGTGAACATCATCGACCAGTGCGTGGCGCAGGGCGTGCCGTTCGCGCGGGAGTACGGCGGGTTGCTGACGAATCGTTCGTTCGGCGGCGCACAGGTTTCGCGCACATTTTACGCGCGCGGCCAGACGGGGCAGCAATTGTTGCTCGGGGCTTACCAGGCGTTGTGCCGGCAGATTGGCCATGGGAACGTCAAGATGTATCCGCGGACGGAGATGCTCGAGTTGGTGGTCGTCGACGGCCAGGCCAAGGGAATCATCGCGCGGGATTTGGTCACGGGCGAGATTTCGGCGCATGCCGGGGATGCGGTGGTGCTGGCAACGGGCGGCTACGGCAATGTGTTTTATCTTTCCACAAACGCGAAGGGCTGCAATGTGACGGCCACCTGGCGCGCGTATAAGAAGGGCGCGGCGTTCGCCAATCCGTGTTATACGCAGATTCATCCGACGTGCATTCCCGTGAGCGGCGATCATCAGTCGAAATTGACATTGATGTCCGAATCGTTGCGCAACGATGGCCGGGTGTGGGCGCCGAAGAAGAAAGGCGACACGCGCCCGGCGAACCAGATTCCCGAGGACGAGCGCGATTACTTGCTGGAACGGAAGTATCCGAGCTTCGGGAACCTTGCGCCCCGCGATATTTCCTCGCGCGCGGCGAAGGAAGTGTGCGATGAGGGCCGCGGCGTTGGGCCGGGCGGGCTGGGTGTGTATCTGGATTTTGCGGATGCGATCAAACGGTTGAGCCTGGAAACGGTGAAGGAACGCTACGGCAATCTTTTTGAGATGTACGAGAAGATCACCGGCGAGGATGCCTACCAGACCCCGATGCGCATTTATCCCGCAGTGCATTACACGATGGGCGGGACGTGGGTGGATTACAATCTGATGAGTTCGTTGCCGGGATTGTTCGTGATCGGCGAGGCGAATTTTTCGGATCACGGCGCAAACCGGCTGGGCGCGAGCGCGCTGATGCAGGGGCTGGCGGACGGATATTTCATTCTGCCGTACACGATTGGAAATTATTTTGCGTCGCAGAAACCCGCCAAGGCGAACGTGAGCCATCCGGAATTCAAGAAGGCGTTGGAGGACGCGGGGGCGTTGACGAAGCGGTTGCTGTCGATCAACGGCAAGCGC
This sequence comes from Verrucomicrobiota bacterium, assembly GCA_021325145.1. Lineage (GTDB taxonomy): Bacteria > Verrucomicrobiota > Verrucomicrobiia > Limisphaerales > Pedosphaeraceae > JAJPHR01. Next base: position 7,046 of record JAJPHR010000092.1, read on the forward strand.
AGTGTGACGTCGTTCCACCGTGAATTGGGGAAATTGATGTGGGAGAAATGCGGGATGGCGCGGAGCACCGAAAGCCTGAAGGAGGCGCTGGCACGGATTCCGGAACTGCGGTCGGAGTTCTGGAAGAACGTGAAGGTCACCGGCGAAACGGGGAGCTTGAACCAGGATCTGGAAGCGGCCGGGCGCGTGGCGGACTTTTTGGAATTTGCCGAATTGCTTTGCCTTGATGCGTTGACGCGCGAGGAATCCTGCGGCGGGCATTTCCGTGTGGAACACCAGTATCCGGACGGCGAGGCGAAGCGGGATGACGAACATTTCGCGTTCGTGAGCGCGTGGGAATACCAGGGTCCGGGCAAGCCGCCCGTGTTGAACAAGGAACCGCTCACGTATGAGGAAGTCCACATGAGCACGCGGAGTTATAAATGAATCTCACCCTCAAAGTTTGGCGGCAAAAGGACGCGAAATCCCCGGGGCGAATGGTGGAGTATCAGGCCGCGAACATCATCCCGGACATGTCGTTCCTGGAAATGCTCGACGTGGTGAACGAGGGGTTGATTGCCAGGGGCGAGGAACCGATTGCGTTCGACTCGGATTGCCGGGAAGGAATTTGCGGGACGTGCTCGCTGGTGATCAATGGGATTGCGCACGGCGGCCAGCGCGGGACGACGGCCTGCCAGTTGCACATGCGGCATTTTCAGGATGGCCAGACCATCACCATCGAGCCCTGGCGGGCGAAGTCCTTCCCGGTGCTTAAGGACCTGGTGACGGACCGCGGCGCATTTGATCGGATTATCCAGGCAGGCGGGTTTGTTTCGGTGAACACGGGGGGCACGCCGGATGCCAATGCGCTGCCCGTCGCGAAGGTCGATTCGGACCGTGCCATGGATGCGGCGGCGTGCATCGGTTGCGGCGCGTGCGTGGCGGCGTGCAAGAACGCGTCGGCGATGCTGTTTGTTTCGGCGAAGGTTTCGCATTTGGCGTTGCTGCCGCAAGGGAAGGTGGAACGGAACCAGCGCGTGCTGAACATGGTCCAGCAGATGGATGCGGAGGGATTCGGGAATTGCACCGTGACCGGTTCGTGCGAAGCGGTTTGTCCGAAGGAGATCAGTTTGGATTTCATCGCGCGATTGAATCGGGAATATGGGAAGGCGCTGTTGAAGGGCGCGACGGGGCATAAGGAGACGGTGTAAGGTGGCAGCCGGAGTTTCTTGCGCCAAGCGCCCGTGAGTGCATTAGCGGCCCAGTTCGGTCATACTGAGGTTCGTTGAATTCAGAGCTGTGTTACTTGGCTTCTGAATTCAATATGACCCGGGTGTATGCCAGCGCCTCCCTAAGATGCTTCACGCGGACCTCGGTCGGAAGCGCCTCCCATAATTTAAGATTTGGAAGGAACCGCATCATCACCCTCCTGGCCTTGTCCTGATTGCCGATTTTTTGCAAGTCGCCTAACCACCAACTTAGCAGAGCGCCTTCCCTGTTCTCAGCGTTAGGGTCCGCTGCTTTTAGCTCCCTTTCGATAGTCTCGAGCTCGATTGCACAAAGCTGAACCGCCCGTGAGTTGATGCACCTGTCAAGCCCCTTCTCAAGCCAGCTGGACGGGAGTTCAAGTACTTTGTCAAGCGATGGCACCTTTGTAAAAGCAAGATGCTGTAGCATGGGTAATAGAGCCATCGGAGAAACGCACACGGCCAGGACCCAGCCGAAACTTGCAGAGTTGATCGAGCCAGTCCAGCCCAAGCCGAATATCACCAGCAATGTTACAAGAATAATGAGACACCACGCAATGGATTTGAGGAAGTGTGAGGCAAACCTTTTTTGGAGGAAGATGAACCGCTTTCTACACTCCATGAACCAGCCGACACAAATAGTAACAACAACCAGCCCTGTAAGCCGCCAGTCAATTAGCCAGGGAACCTTGGCTCGAGCTGCATCAAGGTAGTAGCTGTGGAGATCTGGCGTCAGGCGCTGCCACGACGGCTTACCTCCCGCAAGTGGAGATTGAAGCCATTTTAGAATAACCGGGCTGAGCGTTTGGTCCTGTTCAAGACGATAACGTAAGTAGCGCGATGAAATTACATCTTGCTGAGATGGACTCTCTATAACCGTTGCAGCGCCAAAAGCATTTGTGATTTCACAAAAGAAACTCTCCGGGTCGTGCCCCCCGGATTTGGCGTACAGGCCAGCAAGAAGGGAGATTAAGTCGCGATCCAAATCCACAAAAAGATTGGTGCCTTCATGTCCCATCTCAGCCTCGGAAGCCATTGCGATTGAAGCCACCGATGCAAAATCCTCCGTTATAATGAGAGGGTCGCTATTAGCCCCGTTCATATCACCGGGGGCAAATCGGTAGTCACCGAGCAGGCAAACGCACGGCCTGTATGCATGGAATGGCCCGCCTTTGTCGGTTTCCTTGATGGCCCTTAGAAATCGTTTAACATTGGATGGTTCGCCCAGTGCAAGAAAGATTAACTGCACATTGTCGTGTACACAATGCGCTGCGGCCTGTTGATACCGGTTCGTGCTGTCCTGATATTTCGTATCTACAAGGATCGGCGGCCCCGAGATCGCAAAGGAATTTGTCTGTGCGCATAGATTTGTATAAATTTGCTCGCCCCAAGAGCCACATTCACCAACAAAGACCGCGGTCATTTTCTTCCAACATTTTGGCGCGGAATCGCCCATCGAAGCGATACGCTTCGTATCAGGGAGACATGCGCCCAGTATGGGAATATTGGTGCCTTGCACTTTGGCCGTAATTGAGGGTGAGAGAAATAAAACTCGCGGATTGGAATTTGTGATGGAAGCCTCCAACTCATCGGCCTCCTTCGTTGACGAAGGGCCGAGTACGAGTAGATATGAATTACTGCTAAGGTTGTTGATCTTTTCCTGCGTCTTTTTAATCAAATTCTTATCTCTCTTTGAATCGTATTCAAATCGTTCGCAATTGGTGAGCAACGTAGATTTTGCCGCTGAACTGTTGGTGATTGCCGTCCAGACAGCCATGGAGAAATCCGTTTGCCTGGTAAACGGGACCAATATTTCGAGATTCGAGTCGGCCGCTTGCGCGCCAAGAGAAACAGCCCACAGGAAAATTAAGAGCATCCTCTTTCTCTGTGTGAAATGCTGAAATGTTTTCGCTTTCATAGAGCTTTTTGCGGTACGTCCGTTGGGTCTTAAGAGTGTGTATAGAAGCCGGGAATTATCAAGAAAAAATGTGATGTACTGTCGCGGGGCCACGTCGCCCATGCATTAGGCAGCGCCCTTAACTCCGGCGCTACGACGGTTACACTTTTGAGGCCTGTGCATGGTGCGCAATTCATCCCGCAAAAACCCCCGAGCAATTCGCCAAGTTTAAAGTTTAACGAGGCAGTGCCGGCGAGCACGAGCTGCGGGATGAGTGTGGAGTGTGGAGTGCGAGTGCGCTTGAAAGCAGCGCTGCGCGCCGCACTCCAAAACCTCCCGCCGTCGCTGGGAAGCTATGGCGGGCAAGGGTGGAGGTTCGACATGCCATCGAACCTCTGGGCCAGCGACTAGCCTTTGAGCAAGCCGTCGGTTTCCATGGATTGGACAAGGTCCTTTTCGGCGAGGACCCAGTCTTCCAAGGTCAAGGGGGAGTCGGGCAGTTTGTCGCGATACAGTTCGAAGGCGTGCTGCCGGACCATGGCCCGGGTGATGCCGGTGGTGAAGGGCTTGGGTTGCTCAATCGGCTTGCTGGCTGGGTTCCGGCGGCGCGGGTGGCCTGGTTTTTTCGTGGCTTTTTTCATGGCAAGTTCCTTTCGTCGTTCTTCCTAAAGATAAGACGATTTGGGCGGGTTGCAAATCGTAGGAGCAAGAATGAGGGCGACGGCGAGGACGGTTTTTGGGGCTGGAGACGATCCTGCCTTTAGGGGGAAGCGCCCCATTCGACGGGTTGGGTTGGCGTAGTAGCTTATGACTGGCAGGATATGAAAAAACTTGGCATCGGGTGCGCGGTTTTAGGGGTGCTGGCGATTATCGCGCTGGTTCTCATTGTGATTGCGGGCGGTAGTTACAATCGGCTGGTGCGGCTCTCGCAGGGAGTGGATAGCCAATGGGCGCAGGTGCAGAATGTCTACCAGAGGCGCGCGGACCTGATCCCCAACCTGGTCAATACGGTGGCGGGAGCGGCGAACTTCGAAAAATCCACCCTCGTGGAGGTGACGCAGGCGCGGGCGTCGGTGGGGAAGGTGCAGGTGAATCCGAACAGCGCGCCCACGGACCCGGCCAAGCTCGCCGAGTATCAGGCAGCGCAGGGGCAACTCAGCTCGGCTTTGTCGCGTTTGCTGGTGGTGGCGGAGCGTTATCCGGAACTCAAGGCAAACGCAAATTTCCGGGACCTGCAGGCGCAATTGGAAGGAACGGAAAATCGCATTAGCGTCGAACGTGGAAGATTCAACGAGGCGGTGCAGGCGTACAACACCGCGATCAAGTCGTTTCCCACGACACTGTATTCGGGCCTGGTCGGATTCAAGGAGAAGCCTTACTTCACCGCCACTCAGGGCGCCGAGACGCCGCCGCAGGTCCAATTTAACTTTGGAACTTCCGCGCCCGCGCCAGCTCCCGGGCCGACGCCGCATTGATCGTTGTTGTGCACGAAGTCGAAAGCAAACGGCTCGCGAGTAACCGAATCGCGCGAGGCTTGATGCGTTTCTGCGCGATCGTGGGATTGCTGTGGGGCTTTTGGGCGGCGGCGGCCGAGGTTATTCCACCGCCGCCACGCGATTACTTCAACGATTACGCTCAGGTCATTTCGCCCGCGACCGCGCAGCAACTGAACCGGGAACTGGAGGATTTTGAGAAGCAAACTTCCAGCCAAATCGTCGTGGCCATCTTTCCCAAGATGCAGTCGGACTCTTCGGTTGACGATTACACGGTGCGGATTTTCGATGCGTGGAAGCCGGGGCTGAAGCACAAGGACAACGGGGCGATTTTGTTCGTGTTCGTGCAGGACCGGAAAGTCCGCATCGCGACGGGTTATGGATTGGAAGGGGCGCTGCCGGACGTTGTTTGCAAACGAATCATCGACGGGGAGATCACGCCGCGATTGAGGCAAGGGGATTTTGACGGCGCACTCAGCGCAGGCGTGGCAGCGATGATGGCCGCGGTGAAGGGGGAATATCGGGGAACGGGACGAACCGTGGCCCAAACGCGAAGAGGCGGAGAGTCGTCCCACATCGGGAATGCGATCGTCTTCGTGGTCATTATGCTGATCCTTTTGGCGAGTGTATTTCGGCGGCGACGCTCCGGCGCGTGGGGCGGTTGGACCGCCGGCAGCGGGGGTTTTGGAGGTTGGTCGGGTGGCGGGTGGTCGGGCGGTGGTGGAGGGGATGGGGGCGGATTCTCTGGCGGTGGTGGACGCACCGGAGGAGGAGGCGCCAGCGGGAGTTGGTGAGGTATGAAAGCAAAAGAGTTTTTGAATCAGCTTGAGCGTGACGAGATTGTCAGCGCCATCCGCAAGGCGGAGCACAAGACTTCGGGCGAGATCCGCATTTTTATCACGCGACAGGAACCAGCGGACCCGATCGACGCGGCGCAGAAGCAGTTCAGACTGCTCGCGATGGACAGGACGGCCCACCGAAACGGCGTGTTGATTTTTGTGGCTCCGCGCGCGCGGCGATTTGCGGTGATCGGCGATGTAGCGGTTCACGAGCGGTGTGGCGATGAATTTTGGCGGGAAACGGCTGCGGAGATGAGCAGCCATTTCCAGCGGGCGGAGTTCACGCGCGGCCTGCTGCACGGGATTCAAAAGGCAGGGGCGCTGCTGGCCCGGCATTTTCCGCGCCACCCGGGGGACCAGAACGAGTTGCCGGATGAGATTGCGGGGGATTGAACAGACTCAATGTAGGCTCGCCACCAAGTCGCCGGGACAGGCGGTTCCCAATAGTTAGAAATATTCATTAGACTTGTGGTATGTAAAACGCCCTATTGAGCAGCGTCGGTCAAGATGGGAGGGGTCGGCGCGGAAGCGCCGGAATGTCCAATGACAAATGGCCAGGGCTCAGACGGGCATTGGAGAGCTTGGCGTTGGTGGATTTTGGCCTGGCTCCATTGAGGGTGGGGTTGGTTCTTTGACAATTGGATTAAACGGTCACAAAGATGCGCGCGGCGGGCAATTCGTTCCGTCGCCTGACGCTGCGCTCGGCGACGAGGACGGCGCAGCGCGCCTTCCCTACCCGGCACGGTGATGCCCTTCCCTTGGAATGCGCCTGCATCACCAGTAAAGGCTTGCGTCCGCCGTTTAGGGGACTATTTTCGGAACAAGTTCCCGATGGAAAATACGAGCCTTAACTTAATCACCGGTGCGATGCCAGCCTCGGACCCGAGCCTGGAGAACCAGGTCGTGGTGGTGACGGAAATGTCCAATGAGGAATTTCTGCGACGCTACGCGGCTCCCGGGCGGGTCGGATTGTCGGGCGGCATCACGCTGATCGACAAGGCCATCGCGCGGGCGCAACGGCACCTGGATGAGCACGGGCTGTGGGGTTCATGGTCGCATTCGTTCATCTTCCAGGGCCACCGTCACGATGGCCATCATTGGGTGATGGAATCGGACTTGCAGGTTCATCGCAAACACATCCAGTTGGGAACGCAGGAGAACCGGGTTTCGAAATATTACGACGAGGATTTCTACACGACCTTGGCGGTGCTGGATTTCGGGTTGTCCGCGGAGCAGGTGACGGCGCTGTTGTGCGCGGGCCTGGAGCTGGTGGCGAATCGTGAGCGGTATTCGGTGCGCGAATTATTGGGGACGCTGATTGCACTGCACGATCCGAAGTTGCGCGGGCGGGACAATTTGCTGGCGCGCGAGAAGTCGATGTATTGTTCGGCGTTCGTGCAGCAGGTTTACCGGAAAATCGGGCTCGATCTCGCGCCCGGGGTGCATGGCAAGAATACCACGCCGGAAGACATTGCGCGGACGAAAATTCCGCATACGACGTATCTGCTGAAACGGGAATTGGCGGAAAGCAGGCTGGCCAGGCTGAAGGTCCAATTGCGCCGGCGCGTGCGAGCGCGGCTGGAAGTGCTGAAACGAGCGAAATTACGCCGGCCCTGAGGCGGCTTCTTCTTCGGAGGCTGCGGCGGCGGCAAGCGCGGCGCGGGCAGATTCCTGGTGGGCGTAGTAAAGCCCCAGGTTGTGCTGGGCGGTCTTGTCGCCCTGCTTGGCGGCGCGGCAAAACCATTTGACGGCTTCGACGTCGCTCTTGGGCACGCCCCGGCCGGTTTGGTAGCAGAGACCCAGGTTGCATTGGGCGGGGGCAACTTCCTGGTCGGCGGCCGCGAGATACCACTTGACGGCTTCGGCGTAGTCTTGCGGAACCACCTGGCCGGTTTCGTAAAAGACACCGAGGTTGAACTGGGCTTGCGGTTCACCTTGTTCGGCGGCGGCGTGATACCACTTGACGGCTTCGGCGTAATTCAGCGTCACGCCCTGGCCGGTTTCGTAACAGACGCCCAAATTGAATTGGGCAGCCGGGTCGCCTTGCTCGGCGGCTTCGCGAAACCACTTGGCCGCCTCGCCCAGTTCCTGCGGGACGCCGAGTCCAGCCTGGTAACAGACGCCCAGATAACACTGGGCTGAGGCGTCATTTTGCTCCGCCGCGCGGCGAAGCCACTTGACGGCCTCCGCATAATCCTGGGTCACCCCCTGCCCCGTTTGATAGCAGATACCCAAATAACACTGTGAAGCAGCATCGCCTCCCTCAGCGGCGGCGCGCAAGTCTTCGAACGAATGCCAGGTTGCCTGGTTGGTGGCCATCGGTTTAGTCTTTGATTTTATTAATTCTGTTCGGCGATCCGAACCCGCTGTTTATAATAGGTGCTTGTGGCACAAATTCAAGCGCCCATTTGGAAGACGGCCACCAGGCGGACGAGGTAACATGGGCGCGGCGGTGTTTGGGCAGTCTCCTCTTGAGCCACCCTTCCTTTTGGCTTGCTACGAGGACACGGGCGCGCGACAATCAAGCGTAACATCACGCGCCTTACTGCAACGAAATGCCAATGAAACCAGTTCTTCTTGATAAAATCACGGGCTTGAATGGAATGAAGTTGCTGCGGGGAGCTGCCTTGCTCCTGTTTGGTGCGGTGCTGACGGGTTGTCCGGGCCCGACCCACGCGCCGGAAGCCACCGGAGCCGGCGGGAAAATCGTCATTAAGGGCTCGAACACGATCGGGGAGGAATTGGCGCCGCGGCTCATCGCCGAATACAAAAAATTGCATCCGGCGGCGGAGTTCGACCTGCAACCAAAGCTCACCGGGTATGGGCTGGCCAGCTTGATGGCGGGTCAGTGTGATCTTGCGGGAGCCTCCCGCGCTGCGATCAAAGAGGAACTGGATGAAGCCAAGAGCCGCAACATTGAATTGAAAGACAATGTCATCGGCGCGTACAGCGTCGCAGTGATCGTCAACTCCGCCAGCCCCGTGGCAAATCTGACGCGGGAACAAGTGCGTGATATTTTCACGGGCGCGACCCAGAACTGGAAGGACCTCGGCGGACCGGATGCTCCCATCCATCTCGTCATTCGCGATCCCATCTCGGGAACTTATTTGGGCTTTAAGGAATTGGCGATGGAGAACAAAGCTTACGCCTCGGGACCGAAAATGTTCACCAGCTACGGTGATATTGCGCAGGCTGTCGCCCAGGACCCGAGCGCCGTCGGGTATTCGAGCTTTGAAGCCGCCAAGATTGCGGATGTGAAGCCGGTGTCGATTGGCGGCGTGGCTCCCACGGCGCAGACCGTTAACGCCGGACAATATCCGTACGCGCGGGTGCTGCGCTTTTACACGAATAAGGCGCAGGAATCCTCCGGTGCGCGCGATTTCCTTCAGTTCGTCCAGTCAGCGCAGGGGCAGCAGATTGTGACGCAGATGGGATTTGTGACGAAGCCTTAAGGGAAACTCCAAGCTCCAAAGTCCAAACACCAGAAAAGCTCCAAATCACAAATTCCAATGGGGATTGGCGCCTGATTTTTTGATGGTTGGTGCTTGGAATTTGGAGCTTCCGCCTTCAGGCGTTAAGTATCCACTTTGCCGCGCCCGCCAAATCATCCACCACCACGGCTTCACCAAGTTTGTCCGGGGATCGCCGCTCGACTTCCGCGCCATAGCCGGTGCGCACGAGCAAACTTTTTTTGACGCCGGCGTTCCAGCCGCATTTCAGATCAATGAGTTTGTCCCCGACCATGTAACAGCGGCTGAGATCGAGGCCGAACTCATCCCGCGCGTCGAATAGCAGTTGCGGCGACGGCTTTCTGCTCCGGCTCGGTTGGTCCGGGGCTTCCGGCGAGAAGTAGATTTTTTGGAAGCTCACGCCTTCGCAACCCAGTTCCTGAACCAAGCGCCGATGCACCGCCTCCATGTCCGCTTGCGTGTAGTATCCGCGTCCGATGCCGGACTGGTTTGTCACGATGAACAGATCGAAGCCGGCTGTTTGCAATTGTCGCAATGCGGCGCCAGCGCCCGGGAAAATCACGAGCTTCTCGGGCTGATAGAGATATTCCCTCTCTTCGTTTATGGTTCCGTCGCGATCGAGAAAAACTGCCTGATTCATGTTTATGTCGCGGGAATTCTCGATCAAGGCGCGAGGAAAGCAAGCGCCGAAATGGAAACGTAGCGGCTGAAGTGGAGAAGTTTTGATTCCTTCGAAAAAAGATTAGAGCCTCCTCACGCCGGCTGTTACGATTTCTTGAATCTACTGCTGAGCTTAAGCAGATGCTTTGTGGCCGGCTCGGAGCGCACTCTGGATGCGTTCCGCATCATAAACACAGCCAGCCCAGGTTCCGCCGCTGGCAGATTGCAAGGCGGCCCACAGTCGCGTGTCGTCTGGAAGGGCGGCATGCGGCGCGAGGTCTTTCCTCAATTCGCGCCGAGCCAGCACGAAGCTCCCCTCCTCCGGGGAAAATTGGCTTTGGCCGTCGCCCACGAAGTCGATGGTGCCTTCGTTGCGCTGGAGGTTGATGACGATGCGAATAATGTCGCCGTCCAGGACTTTTCCAATTGGTCCGCCTGTCAGCGCTTCGGGCCCGATGTGGCCGATACATGCGCCCGTAGAAACGCCCGAGAAACGTCCATCAGTGAGCAATGCTACTTCCTTGCCGAAGGGCAGATGTTTCAAGGCGCCGGTGACCTGGTACGTTTCTTCCATGCCCGTGCCCAGCGGGCCGATGCCGGCTAAAACAATAATGTCACCAGCATGAATTCGACCGGCTTTCAGAGCTGCCATGGCGACTGATTCACTGGTAAAGACGCGGGCTGGACCTTCCTTGCGATAGACTCCGTCCGCGCCAATCACGGATGGGTCGATGGCGGTGGCTTTTACTACTGCTCCTTCGGGCGCGAGATTGCCGCGCGGGAAAATCAAGGTGCTGGTCAAGCCTTTGTCCCGGGCCTTTGCCGGCGGGAGAATCACGTCCTCGGCGTGAACGCCGTCTTGTTTCGCAAGCGCTTCCTGAAAACGAACGCGCCGTTCGGAAGTTTCCCACCAATCCAAAATGGCGCCCAAATTCTCACCGGCCACAGTAGGCGCGTCGAGCTGCAACAAGCCCAATCGCCGCAAATGCAACATGACTTCCGGCACTCCGCCCGCGAGAAACACGCGCACGGTGGGGTGATGAACCGGACCGTTCGGCAGCACGCTGACCAATCGCGGCACCCGGCGGTTGATTGAGATCCAATCCTCCACGGTCGGAGGTTTCAGCCCGGCGGCATGAGCGATCGCGGGCACGTGCAAGAGCAGATTGGTCGAACCGCCAAACGCAGCGTGGAGCACCATCGCATTCTGGATGCTGGCGGGAGTCAGGATATCCTTCATCGTCAATTTGCGCGCTTCCAAAGCATGGAGCGCGCGGGCGGAACGCGCCGCCATGTCCAGCCAGACGGGTTGTCCCGAAGGCGCGAGCGCGCTGTGCGGCAAGGAAAGTCCGAGCGCTTCACTAATCACCTGCGAGGTGGCGGCGGTGCCGAGGAATTGGCAGCCCCCACCCGGCGAAGCACAGGCGCGGCAACCTAAATCAGCGGCTTCGGAAAGCGAGACCAGCCCATGTGAAAAGCGAATGCCAAGCGTTTGGACCGCACCGGCGTCCTCGCCATTGGCAGTGGGCAAGGTGACTCCGCCGGGGACGATCACACAAGGAAGATCGCGCAAACCCGCCACGGCCATGAGCATCGCCGGCAGGCCCTTGTCACAGGTGGCCACACCCAGAACGCCGGCACGCAATGGAAGCGAGCGCGCCAGACGCCGAAAAATGATTGCCGCGTCGTTCCGATACGGCAGGCTGTCGAACATGCCGGTCGTCCCCTGCGTGCGGCCATCGCAAGGGTCGGAGCAAAAGCCAGCAAAGGGAATTACGCCCAACCGGCGGAATTCCGCCGCCGCCGCTTCGACGAGCAGGCCAATCTCCCAATGGCCGGTGTGATAGCCCAGCGCGATCGGTTTGCCATCGGGCGCGCGCAAACCGCCCTGAGTGCTGAGAATGAGGAATTGCTTTCGGCCCGCTTCCGCCGGGTTCCAGCCCATGCCTACGTTTTGCGTCAGGCCGAAAACGTCTCCGCTCGGATGATTGAGCAACAGGTCTTCGGTGAGCGGCAGGCTGCCGGTCGGACCGGGGGCGCGGGTTTTGACGTCATAAATCCCTGGCGAATGCGAGTCCAGAATGTCATCGGCGCGGTTCACCGAGCCATTCAACCATTGTCATTCGAGGAGACAAAGCAGATTCTAATCGCGACCGGACACGGTGGATTCAAGAAATCGCAGCATCCGGCGTGAGGAGGCTCTGATCCCGCTCCAAAAAGGTTGGAGCCTCCTCACGTCGGCTGCCACGGGTTATGCGAGCTCTCAAATCGGAACGGGCGCATCCACGCACTGTTCTTAAAAGCTGGCGATATTGATCTGTGTGGGTAGGATGAGAGAAGTAATGGTTCCTCAGACCGATGAAACGTAAACCCAAAGAATC
>JAJPHR010000078.1 GCA_021325145.1 Verrucomicrobiota bacterium
CGCGCACAGGAGTGCGCGCCCTACCGGCACACGGTGGCAGGGCGGGCAGTCCTCTGCGCGCCGTCCCCCGAAACGATTTAGGGCGTTCCGAATAGGTATGGTTGATCTTCAATGAGCTACAAAACAGCTCATGGAAGGAAGGCACGCATTCGAGAATCACACTTACTCCAGCCTCAATCAAACACCAAACACCAGGCTCCAAACATCAGAAAAGTTTTAAGCACCAAGCGCCCATCACGCGGCCTTGATGCTTGAAGTTTGAAGCTTTTCTGGCGCTTGAAGCCTGGGGTTTGGTGTTTACAAAACGGGTGTGCATCCAAACGCACACTTCTCAGAATCAACTCCCACGCTAAATTACCTCCAAGCGTGGCCACGAAAGAGCACAAGCGATACGCGAGGGGCCTGATCGAAGGCTTGGAAACGCGTGTTCATGCCGGACCGCCGGTGGGCGATGCCGAGATTCTCTCGGCGCAGGAGTTTCTCCGCCAAAACGATTTCTCTCCCGCCAGCGATTACTATGACCGGCTGGTGCGCATCAAGGATCGTTTGGCTACCCGCGTAAAAGAGCCGTCCCGGCCGCCCGGGAAGCGTAATTACGGGGGTGAAGCGGGCGGCAATTGGATGCAGTTGCAATCCGCTTACGACCATGTGATTCTTTCCACCTGCCACGAGGGCGAATTCAACCAAAAGCGCGGCCGGGTAAAAATCTCCCACCGGTTCAACCGGGAAGGGAGGATCGATTTCGTCGAGTTGAAGTTCCTGCGCTCGCTGCAACCTTGCCTGACCGGGGAAATCCGCAAGCTCATCTCGGTGAAGGACTATCAAACCATTCGCAAGGATTGGGACGCGGCGGAAACGTTCGTGCTCGAGGTCCTGCCGCGCGAGTTGCTGTTTTTATTTCAGGACATTTTCCGCTGCCCCCGGCAGGAAGTCCTGGGCTGGCTGATCAACGTCGGGCACGGCCTGGCGGACACACTTTTGGAGGACTTGCGCGAACCTCCAGTTGACGGCTGCAACTGCCGCCCCGGAGGCAACGGCGAGCAATTGTGCCTGCATGCCGCTCGGGTGGATGACGTGGCCGTGCCGATTTTGGAAAAAGCCACCCGGCTGGAATGCGCCGTCGAGGAACTGTCTGATCCCAAGCTGATGGTGGTGAGATACGTCAATCGGTAAAGCTGGGATCAAGCGGTGGAGGGCGACGCCCCGTTCAAAGCATCACCGACCTTGTGTGGAGTCCACTCGCGCCGCTTGGATGCGGCGGCGCCTCGTCGGTAATTTGCGCCGCTCCCTGCCCGTCGAAACACCTTACCGTGAACGTGTGCTTGCCCTTCTGAAATGGCCAATCGTAACGCCAGAGCACCCAGGTCTGGCCGGACAGCGGTGAACGCAACTGCGCCAACTCCCACGGGCCGTTATCCACCCGCACCTCCACTTTTGAAATGCCGCGCGCCCCGGCATGAGCAATGCCGCCAACCGGCACACGCGTATTCTCGCTGGCCTGCCCAATCATCATGTTCACCGCGATGGTGTCGATGACCGAAGTTGCTTTCATGCGCGCCTCCCGGTCCCAGCCGCGGACCACCCAATAGCCTGGTTCCCAATGATCAGTTGCTTCGATGGACTCGATCCATTTGGGTTGTTTCATGCCATAAACATCCGGGATGTAAATCCGCAACGGAAATCCATGTTCCGCGGCCAGCGGAACGCCGTCCCAGTCATAGGCCAGCATGACGCGCTCATCGCCCTTGATCGTGTCGAGCGCCACGATTTCGTAAAAGCTGTCGGCGGCGTGGATTTTCAAGTGGGTTGCATTCGGCCGCAATTTGAGGTCGGGCAGCAACTGCTTAAGGCTCGCGCCGGTCCAGCGCGTCGTGCCGATCAAATCGCCTGCGACCGGATTCGAAATGCAGGACAAGGTGATGAATTGATGTAACGGCTCGTAACGGCGCAAATCGTCGAGCGTCAGTGCCAGGGGCCGCTCGACCAACCCGCCAATTTTCAATCGCCAGGATTCCGCCTGCACCACCGGCGGAGCCGTGTTGATGTCGATCCGATAGTGTTGAGCCACCGGCGTCAATTCAGGGCGGGTGCCGGATGCTGGCTTCACGGGCGCGTCTGCATTCGGCAACGCATGATGCGACGACCAAAGTTCCTCCTCGACCTGGGACATTTCGCGCTTCCCCCGGTTGCCGGACAGTTGACCAACGACCGCCCCGAGCACGGTGATAACGGCCGCTGACCCGCCCAATCGGATAACAAATCGCCGGCGATCCATGGATTCCACCGTTAACTGTTCTCCGCTGGGAGTCACATCACCCGGCCTGCGATCCGGACTGAACCGTCGATAAACCCAACCCAAAGCGCCGCCCCAGGCGAGAAATAACGCCATGATCCAAAAGCCGCTTGGAACTGGATTACCACCGGTTGCTTGATCGGCGCCTTTACTCGTCATCAGGACTGCGATGCCAATGAGTCCGCCCATGATGAGTCCGATGGCCAGAGCCGATTTTCTTCCCGCGAACCGCAAGATGGCAAACAAAACGAGACCCGCGAGCATTCCCGCAATCAGAAAACCAAGGACGGCCATGGCCTGCTCCGCCGTTTTCGCCGCCGTGGCAGTTCCGGCTACGTGCAGCGACCTGATGACACGAACCATCGTATCAATGCCAAACGTGACCACCCCGCCCGGCAGTGCGCGGGTCATCCAATCGAACACGCTAAAAGGAGCAAAGGTCAGGGCTGCGAGCCGCCAGCCAGCGTAGAAGATCGCAACCATTGGGGCTGTCAAAAGCAGCCCGCTCAGCACGCCGAGCCACAAGCGCGGTTGCAAACGGTGATTCATGTTTATCGAAAAACGAAGCTTCGGAGAACTCTCGCCTTCGCACAATGGGGTGGACACCCGTAATGGCGTAGCGAGTTTGCATCCGCGGTGACGGAGAAGGGCGCAGACTTGGAGCCCATCTCGGTAAGGCGCGCCGACGGCGGGCAGAGGACTGCCCGCCTTGCCGGGATGGGTTCTTAATCGCGGCGGCGGTGGGAGACTCGTTGACAATTGTTCAGCCCTAATGAATCATCCCGCCTTCAGGCACGCCGCCTCGCAACCATGCTGACCCTCGAACATCTCGCCGAACTCCTCAACCAACACCGTTCGGCTGCCCAGGCACGTGTCCAGGAATTCGCCATCGGCGGACACGCGTTCGCCTTCAATTCCCGCCCCGCGGTCATGGGCGTCATCAATCTGTCCCCCGATTCCTGGTACCGCGAGAGCGTTTGTCTCAATGCCGGGCAAGCCATCCAACGCGGCAAAGTCCTGAGCGCACAAGGCGCGGATATCATCGACGTGGGCGCGGAATCCACGCTCGCGCATGCCGCGCGCGCGGATGAGGCGGGCCAGAATAGCAAGCTGCTCCCCGTCATTCGCGGCTTGCGCGCCGCCAATGTCCTCGTCTCGGTTGAAACGTATCAACCGCAAGTCACCCGCGCCTGCCTGGAAGCCGGCGCGAACGTGTTGAATCTCACCGGCGCCGACCGCAGCGATGAACTGTTCCGCTTGGTGGCCGCGCACGATGCGGCGGTCATCATTTGTTATGTCCAGGGCAAAACTGTCCGCGAAGTCGGCGATTTCAATTTCTCCGCCGATCCCACCGCCCAAATGCGCGACTACTTCGCCCGGCAAATCGAAATTGCAAAGCGCAACGGCGTGGAAAAAATCATCCTCGATCCCGGCCTCGGATTTTACTATCGCAACCTGCAGGACAGCGCGGTCCGCGTGCGTCATCAGATGACGACTTTTTTGAACACCTTCCGGCTTCGTGAACTGGGCTTCCCATTGTGCCATGCGCTGCCCCACGCCTTCGAATATTTCGGCGAGGAAGTTCGTTGCGCGGAACCATTCTTCGCCGTCCTGGCCGCGTTGGGGAAAACCGATCTCTTTCGCACCCATGAAGTCCCGCGCATCCGGGCGGTCCTGGAGACCTTGAGGGCGTTTTAATTCACAGGGACAGCCCATCCCCACATTATTAGGACTGAGGGCTGTTATGGGAACCTCCTCGCGTCGGCTGCTGCAGATTGCGGATATAGAATTCACGCGGTTACGAGCGGCGAATGCGTGAGATTAGCCTTGGATTTTTGGCCGCGTTATGTTAGTTCAACAACATGCAGCCCCGCTTCGTTCTTCCCCGTGCTTTTGTTGCCGTGGCC
The DNA here is from genome assembly GCA_021325145.1 of Verrucomicrobiota bacterium. GTDB lineage: Bacteria > Verrucomicrobiota > Verrucomicrobiia > Limisphaerales > Pedosphaeraceae > JAJPHR01. The sequence continues at coordinate 4,201 of JAJPHR010000078.1, forward strand.
CAAAAGAGCATCACCAGTTTGAACCATCCTATCTCACGGGCATTGCGCCGTGTTGCGCTGCCGGGTTTGGTCGTTTGCCTTTTGCTTCAGCACTTGACGGCGCCGGCGCAGACGCCCGCCTTCCGCTGGGCGAAAAAAGCGGGCGGCCCTGCGGACGACACCGGCAACGCGGTGGCGGTCGATGGCAACGGCAACAGTTACGCCGCCGGATATTTCAAGAGCGCCACTGCGACCTTCGGCGCAACAATCCTGACCAACACCGGCGGCGCGGACGTGTTCCTCGTGAAATACGATTTCAGCGGCAACGTGGTTTGGGCACGAAAGGCGGGCGGCAGCACCAATGACTTCGGCACCGCTCTGGCCGCTGACGCGGCGGGCAACACCTATCTGGCGGGATACTTTTTGAGCGGCACCGCCAATTTCAGCGGCACGATCCTCACCAACAACGGCAGCGCCGATGCATTCGCGGCCAAGTACAATCCCGCGGGAACCCTCGTCTGGGCCAAAGCTCTCGGCGGCGCAGCCTACGATGCCGCCACCGGCATCGCCGTGGACCCGGCGGGCAACTCTTATGTGACCGGATTCTTTTACAGCACGAACGCCACTTTCGGCGGCGTCACCATTACCAACGCCGGACAGAGCGGCATCTTTGTTGCGAAGCTCGATTCTGCGGGCAACGTGCTTTGGGCCACGCAAGCTGGCGGGCTTTCCTTCGATTCGGGACTCGCGATTGCGGTCGATGCGTCGGGCGGCAGCTACGTCGCCGGAAACTTTTTTAGTCAAACGGCGGCGTTCGGCGGAATCACCCTGACGAATAGCGGCGAAAACGACATATTTGTCGCCAAGTACGACACCTCCGGCAATCCCGTCTGGGCCAAATCGGTCAAGGGATTGTCGGACGATTTCCCCTATGGAATCGCGGTGGACGCCTCGAGCAACACTTATGTGGCGGGCTATTTTATTAGCACCAATCTCACGTTCGCCCCGGCCATCGTGGTCACGAACACCAGCCACAACAACGACATTTTCATCGCCAAATATGGTCCAACGGGGACACCGCTCTGGGCCCAAAAGGCGGGCGGAACGTCGGATGATTACGCCTACGCAATAGCCGTGGACGCGGCCGCCAACGTCTATGTGGCGGGCAATTATTACAGCACCAATGCCGCCTTCGGCGGCATCACCCTGACCAATCTGGCGGGCACGAACAGCCACGACATCTTCCTGGCCAAGTATGACACCGCCGGCAACGTGCTGTGGGCCAAACAAGCCGGCGGGACAAACTCCGAATCCGCCTACGGCCTCGGCGTGGATGTGGTCGGCAACAGTTATTTGACCGGCTACTACACCTCCAGCAACGCCTTCTTCAACGCCGCGCTGCTGACTAACACGAACGGTGTGAACGATGTTTTCGTCAGCCAGGTCAACGGCGATCCACCCACGCTGAATTTCACGCCCAGCGGATTGCAACTCATCTTTTCGTGGCCTACGAACCAATTCGGCTTCGTCTTGCAAAGTGGCGTCGATGTCACAACCTCGAACGGCTGGACGACGGTCACCAATGTGCCCACACCGATTGGAGCTTTGAATTTCGTGACGAACACCACCAGCGGGTCGGGCAACCTCTATTACCGGTTAAAGAAGTAACATTACTTCCGGCCGACGCTACTTCGGAATGCGCCCGTCCCCTCGGCGCGGCAACGTGACGAATCACAAAGGATATTACTCCGTTCTCAATCGATAGAACCGCGCAAAGCCCGTAATGGTATCGGTGATGACCAGATTAGTGTCAACCAATTGAGGCGGGATGTTCGTCAGGGTTTGCCACGCGTTGGCGCCGGAAAGTGTGTTGGCAAATTCGATCGCGTAACCCTGGCCGGCCTGCGCCGGGAAGCCGAGCTGGAACAAATTGCCCGCGCGTGTTGCGCTGGTGATCGGCGGAGTATAACTGATGTCCAGGAGAGGCGCATCCGTCGGATCCTCACGCGAGCCCAGACGCCGCGCCGTCGAAGCCACAGTTTCATCCTCGCAGATCAGGATCCAGCCGAAGTTGGCCGCCGGCTGATCAAGCCAGAGTTGGACATCAGCCAGCATGAGCGACTGGTCGGATGCGGGATCGGGAAAAGCGTAGGGATTGTACGCGGCGGAGGTGTCATAGACGATCTGTGAGCCGGTAACCGCCGCCGCGTAATCGTAAACGGGCGCGCCTCCCGGGGCCGTCCAGACGTTGGTGGTGAGCTCGAGCGGGCTGAGCCAGTCAGCCTCGCCGACCGTGGCCGGAGTCCCCTGGCCGGGCGAACTGATCGGGTTGTTGGTTCCTTCCCCCCAAGTCCGGAGCAGTCGGTGCAAATCGAAGGAACCAACCGCGTACCCATCCGCCGGAATGCCGGTCACGGTGAGCCAGAGCGTGGCGGAACTGATCCGCGCATGAGCGGGAATGTTCCCCGCAATGTCGAACTTGATCAGGGCTCGATTGCGTTGGAGGTGCATGTTGTCGCCGATATCGAGCCAGGACCGGGCTCCTGCATTGTTGGATGGCGCGACCTCCGCGATCGAAGTGTCCGCGACCGGGGTCAGGCTGACCGTGTCCGCGAAAAGGGAGTGCGCGCCGAGGACCAGCACGACAAAGATGGTGAGCGCCAGGCGGAAGCGTAGCGCGTTGTCCCTGCCTTCCCGGCATGGACAACGTTGAGATGCTCCCGGAATGAACGGCCGAATGAAAGACTTGGACGATCCGCCGATGAAAATATCGCTGCCACCCAAACGCTTGGGAATGGAAAAAATCTTAACCGGCATCACCTGGCGAATGAGTGGACCAGAATTCAATAATGGCACGCTAGCCCAAAACTCTCGCCTGATCAAACAATTGGAGGTTCGCCGAAAATCGGCACCCCATCGACTCCCGAGGTCCCACCGTTGAGGAGGTGCTCGGTGCTTTCCGAGGCATAGCCTGCGATGATTTGGTTCAACTGATTTTGGGTCGCGCCCAGGTGATCGCGAATCAACTTGCCCAGCACCGAACGATAGTCGAATGCGCGCTTGAGATAACGTCCGCTCGCGCCGAACATGGAGGCGGTCGAGGGGCCGCTGGTGGCCGTGCCTGTCACCCACGGAAGCGACCAGCCGTTATACGAATCTCCGGTGCTGCAGCCAAAAACTCCGGATTGCGGACCGCCTTTGTTGTAGCCTTTCACACCCCCGCCGCCGATGAACATCACGCCCGCTTCGGCGTGGTCGGTGCCGATCGAACCATTCTCAACCGAAGTGCGGCCGAACTCGGAGAGGGTCACCACCACCACATCGTTCCAATTCACTTTGGCGGCACTTGACGGGGCATTGCTGCCACGCCCGTAAAGAGTGAAATATTGGCGCAACGCATACATCGCCCAGCCAATGCGGCGCAGCAGGTTGGCGTGAGTGCCGGATACCCGGTTGGAACTGCTGGTAATCTGCGTCTGGTGTGTGTCGAAACCGCTGAATTCCGTCCCGGCCACGATGGCGTCGGTCTTGTTGAGGATGAGCGCGGCGGCTTTTAAATTGAGAAAGAGCGAATAAGCACCCGTATCGACCACATATTTGGTGCTGTCGTTGGTCCGCCCATTCATGTAAGCGCCGCCGTTTTTTTGGTTCTGTGTGGGAAAAAGGTAATAAGGAGCGTCGCCATCCGTCACCGCATTATCCACGAAAGTGTTGCCCGTCTCCGAAAAATCAATTCCCGCAAAAATGGCCAGGGTGTCGGTCAGGTTTTTATACTGCAAATTCAACAGGTTCCGGTCGAGCTTGTCCGGGAACGGAAACTGGTCGGAGCTGCGGATCGCATTATCGGCCTTGAAGTTTCCCTGGACGGAATTGGGAACGCCCAAAAGGTTGTACCGGGTCGGGTCCGTCAGATTCGTCATCGCCGCCGCGCTGCCCCGGAGCGAGTACGGAAGGGCGGACTGGATGGAAACCCCCGTCAATGCGTTGGTGTTCGCCAGACCCGATTGCACCATGGCGCGATAAAAAATGCCGTCCTTGACCAGGTCGTTGTTGGGAGCGCCGCTTTCCCAATAATTCTGCGAATCAAAATGCGAACGGTTTTGGTTGGGATAGGCCACGCGATGCATCAGGGCGAGATCACCCGCATTGTAAACGGGAGCGAGAAAACGCAGCGAAGGATGCAATGCCGCAAAGCCATTGCCCAGCCGGATGGCCTTGTCTGTCGTGGGAAAAGTCGGGTTGCTCCCGGTGGTGACGAAATCGCAGGGGCCGGGCTGGGTGTAATCGATCGAGTCCGCCGGAATCCCAATCGTGGGCCGGTTGATGGCGTAACCGCTGTCCTGGATGGGAATGACCGAATTGAGGCCGTCGTTGGCGCCTCGCAAAAAGATGAAGAGGAGCTTCTTGCCGTTCAGCCCGATGTTGCCCTCCGCCAGCGCCCGCTTTACGACCAGTGGAATGTCGGCCAGGGTTGCCAAGGCCACGCCCATGCCGATTTTGAAAGAGCGGTCAAGAAAACCGCGCCGGGTGAGTATATGAAAGTGCTGCATACTCTTGAGTTCTTATTGTTCGTTAAAGCGTTGGAAGCCGAGCAGCATGGCCGTGGCCCCGCGAATACGCAGATCGAGGGCGCTCGAACTCAAACCGCTGAGCGGTGACACGGTCACGCCGTCGTCGGCGGTGTGGAGATAGTTGATGGTTGCCGTCCGGTACAGCGCCAGGTTGCCCGAGCCTTCCGCCGGAAAGAGAATACTCAGCAGGTAATCTGCCACATTGGCTTCGTTCGTGACGCTGCCCGGAGGGTTCTGCAAGGGAAGTTTGTATTTCAGCAGCGAAACCGGATCGGACACACTCTTGTTGCTGCCCACCGAACTGGTGTCGTTGATGCCGTCTGGCTTGCTGGTGTCATTGTTGGTCATGCACAGGGTTTGAACCCAGCGGACGCGCTCGGTGAGCGTTCCGCCGCTGATCCAGCCGGGCGCGTCTTCGGGATAGCCGTCGGGAGACTGTCGATCAAAAAGCAGCAAGCCTCCCATGCGGTTGAGGGGAGTGCTGGTTCGCTGACTGGTCCCGCTCATCGTGCCGCTGATGGAATAACCGTCGGTGTCGGCGCTGAACGTGCCGGGATTGCCGGTGCCATTGGTGCTGGTCCGCAGGGCGCGGATCGCGCTGACGGTGAATTCGAGCGGTGTCTTCACCTTCTGCATGGCGGCGGCATTGCCGCGGAACAAGTCGGAGTTGAAAATGTTGCTCAGGACCAGCCAGATCTGCCCTTTGGGGTTGCTGTTCTCCCAGGTCTGCATGCACGACAGGACCAGCTGCGACTCGGGCGTCTGGTTGGTGGCCGTAAAATCGTACCCGATGGCGAAATTATCATGCACAAACAGCCGGCAGAGCTTCACGCTGATGAACTCTTCGGTGAACGGAAGGTTGGCCAGGTTGGTGATGACCTGGTAGCCCTGCTGGATGCCGTTGGTGTCAGTTTGCGAGGCTGGTTTTTGGACGATGTACTGATAATTCCTGCCCGCCCAGGGAGCGCCAAAGCGGGGGGGGACCGTCTTATTTGGGAAGTTCGTCTTGATGGTAAGATTCTGGTTGGCGGTGCGGAAGTTGAATGCCCAGACGCCGCCGTTGGTGTTGGGCGAACCGGACAGCGGCGTGGCCAGCGGATTAAACGCGTTTGAAACCGCCATGGCCTGCACGGACCAGCCAGCCCAGCAACGGGACATGGTTGTAATATCGGTCTGGTCGTAGCCGTTGTTCACACCCATCGTAAACAACTCCATCAACTCGCGCGCATAATTCTCGTTGGCCACATTGCTCCCGTTGCCTTTGCTGAGAATCGTATCGAGATAGATGATCATCGCCGGACTTTCGGCGCTGATCTTGAGCAAATCGTAAAATGTGCAGGCCGGATTGAGCAGGGCATTGCGCCACTTTTCATTTTCCAAATATTCGAATTGGGCGGCCACCCGCGTCTCGGTGGTGCTGTCCAGACCGACATTATCGAAGTACATCTGCGACTTGCTGTATTGGGTGACAAAATGATTTTCGAGGAATTGGAGGAGGATTTCCAGCAGTTGACGTTTCGCATTCACGGCGCGCAATACGTGCCAGGCGCGCAGATCGGCAATGCTGGCATTGGTGCCCGGATTATTCGTCAGGATGGGCGTGATGGCTTCGGGAAATTTCAGGGCGATGTTGCTGATGGCGGGAATGCTGTCCGCCGTTTCCGTGATGTTCCAGGGCGCAAGCTGCTCGTTGATATAAGCCTGCGGGCCCATGGCCGTCACGCGTTCCAGTTCATCGGGTGTCGGGCCGTACGCCAGGCGGTTCAACACGATGGCGGTGAGCAGCGCATTCGTGTCCATCGGCGTCACCATCAGCTTGTAAAACCCGGCGGGCGGCGGATTCGTCAAACGCCAGGCATAATTGGCCGTGATGTTGGTGACGCTGTTGGTGCCGAACACCTGGATGTTCGTCGCCAGGTTGTATGGCGCGGGAAAGAAATTTGTGTTGGGCGTCAGCGGGGCATTAAGATTCGTCCCCGAGAGAATAGTATAAGCGGCGGACGGATAGGGCGGGAAACTCAAATTCACCTGCCCCCGATTGGTGCTGACGGGGGCCAGAACGGGCGGCGATTGGGCAGAGAGAGGGTTGTGGGTTAGGGCTGAAATGCTTGCCAGTAACAGCAAAGCACGCGCAACGCGGATACTTCTCATAATCGGCTTTCTGTCGGGCCGAAGAACTCACTCATTCGGCGTTTACACTATCCTGCAATTCGCCAGTTTGACCCGGCAAAAACCCGACCACGCACTACCTGAACATTCCGTTCTACTTCTGCTTTGCCCTAAGTGCGATGCTCGGAGATTAGCGCACCGGTTCGATTAAAGCAAATGAATTTTTGTTGCATCCGGCAACGCGGGTTGCATCTCAACATTGTGACCCTGTCTTTGGCAGGGATGGCGCGCTGCGCACCCTCGCCGAGCGTAGCGTCAGGCGACGGAACGAATGATCCAGATTGAGCGTGCCTTCAGTGGCCGGCAATCCGCAGCCCGCAGGCACTCGCCCAAGAAACAGGTTTAATTTGGTTTAATTTAGCTTAATTCGGCTTGATTCACCCCGTTGTTAAAGCCTCAATGCGTGAATTTCACGCGCGGATTCAAACTTTCGGCCGCTCCACCAAAAAAAGCAGGTTTAATTTAGCTTAATTTACTTTAATTTGGCTTAATTTACCCAAATTCTCCCGGCGAACTCTGACCGCCTTCGATCTCCCGTCCGAACCCGGCAAAATTCGCCGGACCCTTCGAATCGACGCCTTCGAACCAGCTTCAGTTCCGTCCTCGGATTTCTGGCTTCGGAATTTCGGATTTCTTTCGATTGTCAAAGAACCGTCCCGCCTCTCAATGGAGCCGGGCAAAATTCATCCGCCCACGCGCAAACGCGCGCGGCAAACCACCCACCTGCTTCAGGATTCCCTCCCACCTGGACCGTTGCCCACGAATAGAGCACTTCAGCCTTCAACATGCAAGTTCATTTTTGCACATCCGATAACGCCTGCGTCATCAGGGGCGAAAGGCGGACAGACGGGCAGGAATGGGGTAATCAAAGCCGCTTCGACGGCACTCAACCTTGCGGATTGGAATCCAGGCACTCGCGGACAGCCAGGGCCAGGGTGGAGCGGCTGTACGGCTTCTGCAAGAAGCGGCAACTGCCGTTGTTCGCCCGGTCGGCGCGGATTTCCTCGACGTTGTAGCCGCTGGTAAAGATGATTTTGAGCCTGGGCTTTACCGCCAGGAGGGAATCGGCGAGATCCTTGCCGGACAAACCATCGGGCATGATCATGTCCGTGAGCAGCAGGTCGATGGCGCCCTGTTGGCGCTGCCACACGGTGAGCGCCTCCACGCCGGAAGAAGCGTCCAGCACCCGGTAGCCGCAATCCTGGAGAATCAGCTGCGCCAGGTCACGCAGAACCGGTTCGTCTTCCACGACCAGGATCGTTTCATGTCCGCCACGGACGGGTTTGACGGTGACCGTGGTGTCCTCGGTCGAGTCGGGAGCGGCTTTGCTGGTGGCCGGAAAGAAGATGCGGAAGGTCGTGCCTTTTCCAACTTCGCTGGCGACATCGATCCATCCCGAATGCTGTTTGACAATGCCATAAACAGTGGCCAGCCCCAGGCCCGTCCCTTTGCCGGCTTCCTTGGTGGTGAAGAACGGCTCGAAAATGCGCTTCATGGTGGCGGCATCCATGCCGTCGCCCGTATCGGTGACTTGCAGACAAACGAACAGTCCCGGACGGGCTTCGGATTTATATTTGGCGTACGCTTCGTCGATCTGCACCGCATCCGTGCGAATGACCAGTTCGCCGCCGCGAGTCATGGCATCCCGGGCGTTGACCGCCAGGTTCATCAGGATTTGTTCCATCATCCCGGCGTCGCCGTGCATGGACGGAAGATGGGGGGCGGATTTGCACGTCAGCGTGATGGTTTCCCCGAGCAACCGCTGGAGCATCTTGCTCATGTTGCTGACCACTTCCTTCAAGTCCAATATGCGCGGCTGGATCACCTGTTTGCGGCTGAACATGAGCAGTTGCCGGGTGAGGCTCGCCGCGCGTTCAGCGGCGAAGGAAACCGCTTGAATGGAAGTGGTCATCGCCGGCGAGAGGTTCGGCCGCGACATCAGCAAACCCGAGTGGCCCTGAATGATCGTGAGAATGTTGTTGAAATCGTGCGCAACACCCGCGGCCAATTGGCCCACGGATTCCATCTTCTGCGCCTGCCGCAATTGGTCTTCCAGGCTGGTGCGGTCGGTAATGTCCTCCACATAGCAATGCACCACCCCGCTGGCCATGATGGGATAAAAGGACCAGGAAAGAATCCGCTTGCCGGGCCGCGTCTCCAGGCGCAACCGGGCCTGGCCGGTCGCCAGGCAGGTTTGCACGATCCGGTCCGTGTCCGGCGGCAGGACTCCCTCGGAGTGCGTTTCACCCAACTGGCTGGCCATTTTCTCCGCGGCATCGTTGAAGAAGGTGAGCCGGCCATCGTTCGCAAATTCGAGCACCGGGTTCGGATTGAACTTCGCGAACGCGGCGAGTTTCTGAATTTCAGGCTCCGTCCGTTGGCGATCCACCGCCATCGCAAGGACGCTGGACACGGCAATGAGAAAATGCATTTCCTCTTCTGAAAAGGTGCGCGGGCGCGTGGTATCGATGCCGAGCACCCCGAAAGGCCGGTTATGGCCCTGGATGGTCACGGTCACGCTGCTGACAACGCCGTGTTCCTGAAGCAGTTCGGGAGCCTGGAACCTGGTTTCATTGCGAAGGTCCGACACGACCACTGGTTCGCCGGAGGTGAGGGTAAAGCCCGCTTGAGAGTTCTTCCCGGCGTCGACGAGGGTTCGGCCGACATAACCCTCCATCCAGCCCACGCCTGCGCGCAGCAGAAAGTACGCGCCATCGGGTTGAAGTTCGAGCACCTTGCAGTATTCAACCTCCAGCGTCTGGGCGATCAGGGACACGGCGTGATTGAGGAGGCTGGACATGTCCGAAGTGACCAGTGCGAACTGCCCCAGCGCGGCCACGACGGTTTGCTGATGCGCGCGGTTGAGGAGGGCCTTTTCACTGCGTTCGCGTTCCCAAACTTCGCGGCGCAAGGCCTGTTGCGAACGCTCACGCTGTTCGATTTGTTTCTCGAGCGCTTCCGCCATGGAATCGAACGAGCGGGCCAGTTCACCCATCTCGCCCCGCTCCTTGCTCAATCCGGCCCGGCTGCTATAATCCCCGCCCGCAAAGCTCTGGATTGCTTTCAGCAGCGCCTTGACCTGGCGCAGAATGAACAACTCCCCGCCCAGCCACGCCGCCGCCAGCGCCACCAACCCGGCCACGAATCCGACCCAGCTCGAGCCCCAATAACCCAGGACATACAGCAGCGCCAAAGCTACCGCCACGGCCAGGAAGACGATTCCGACCAAACGGACCCGCAGACTCGAAAAGCGGCTCATGTTGCGCAATGACGAACGCCAATAATTTTTAATTTAACAACTCGGAAGCAGCCGGGAAAACGGACCGTTCCCAGGAACGGGCCGTGTCCAGTTTTTGGACGCTGGCACGTTTGGCCGCACTCTAAAACAAAGAAGAAATCGGGCCAACTTTGGGCTGAGAAAGGTGGTGAACCTCCATTCCCAGTAAGGACGGGCACGCCATCCACCCACGTCCAATCTCCCGCGCTGGGCTGCTGGTGCTCTTTAGGGGAAATTCGCTCGGATTACCTTCGAGTCAGCCATAAACAGGACACGGGCAACGCTGAAAAGACACTCAGAACTCTTGCAGCGCTACCCGTGTAGTTCACTTGACTCCTGCGAACGGCCAATGAATAGCGAAGCACTCAACGTGCCAAAAGGCGAATCCCAGAACACGAACGCGGATTCCCGGTGTTGGTAGGGACCGCCAAGACAAAAGAGTGCCCGTCCGACTGCCGTCTCGGTTACAGGCTAAAACTGAGTTGCACTCGGCTAACAGCCTGCCTCGGTAGTGCGCGTTACATGTACACACCCACCTGATTGCCCTACCGCGACAGGTTTTAAGCCAAATACGGAATCGTCAGCGGCCCCTGCGGCAATACCGCCACCCGGGCATCCGGGCCAAATTCGCGCAACCGTTCATTCACTGCCGCGCCAATGTCGTGACAGGGCGAAAGAAAGGCGCGGCGAACCACTTCGTCCGGCAATGAACTGTAAAGCAGCACGTTTGCTTTCCGCTGAATGAGCGCCTGGAGTTGCGCCTGCCACTGTTCGGGGCGTTGGAAGCCCGGGGTCGCCAGCAGCGCGAGGATTTCTTCCGGTCCGGCGGCGGAGCGAAGCAACTTGTCCATCGGGCTGCCGTCCGGCACGCCTTCGCGGCATTCACAGGCCAGGATCAACGTGCCGCCCTCCTGGATGATGCGCGCGCCCGCGCTCATGCCTTTGACTCCCTGGTACAAATTTTGGTCGAGCGGATAACCGCTGTTCGTCGTGACCACGATTTCGAACGGCGACTTCACCCGCTGCATCGCCGCGCGCCGGACAAACTCGCACCCAGCCTTGTGCGCGGCCAGCAAATCGCCGGCAAACACGCCGGTGATCTGGTGCTGTTCGTTCAACGCCACGTTCAACAAAAAGCTCGGGCCGGCTCGCAAGGCAATGTCGCGCATCTCCTCCCAAATCGGATTGCCCTGCGTCACACCGAACGTTGAGCCCGGATGGCCGATGTTCTTGGCGCCGTGATTGCTCATCACCGTTTCGAGTCCCGCCAGGCCGGGCATGATCCCCTTGGGCCCACCGCTGAACCCGGCGAAGAAATGCGGTTCAATGAACCCCGTGATGATCCGCACATCCGCCTCGGCGAGCCGGCGATTGATGAGTGCCGGCGTCCCATCGCGGGTCGTTCCAAACACCCGGAGTTCATTGGCGTTCTCCGGTTCGTGGTTCAGCACCCGATAATCGCGCACCACCGCAGGCGTGAGCAACCGCTCCAATTCAGCCCGGGTATTGGGCCGATGCGTTCCGAGCGAATTGAGCAAGGTGATGTTTTCCCGCGGCACATGCGCGAGATGCTCCAACAACCACGGAATCAACCTCTCATTCGGAGTCGCCCGCGTGATGTCCGTGAACCCAATGCAGACACGATCGCCGGGCTTGATCCAATCGCGCAACGGCGCGCAGCCGATGGGACTTTCCAGCGCAGCCATGACCGCGGCGCGCTCATCTCCCAAGCCCGGCGTATGGGCGGGCTCGATGACCGTGGCCCGCGAGTCAGGCAGTTCGACGGACAAATGGCCCTGGCCGTAGGCAAGGCTGACCTTCATGAAAGCGTTGGCAAAAACACGCGGCAGTAAACACCAAATTCCAAAATCCAAACACCAATACCCAAACAACCAGAGCGGCAACGCGGCATTAAAGCTTGAGGCTGGGTGTTTTCCCGCCTATCGGTTCGGTTGCGGCGTGTATCGCAAATACGGCTTCACCCTGCGATGCCCTTTGGGAAAATTCGCCGGGATGTCCTCATCCTTGACCGCCGGCGAGATGATGCAATCCTCCCCGTCCACCCAGTTCGCGGGGGTGGCTACTTTGTGCTTCGCGGTCAATTGCAACGAATCGATCACCCGCAACAGTTCCAGAAAGTTGCGGCCCGTCGAGGCGGGATAGGTAAGCGTCAGCTTGACCTTTTTATCCGGCCCGATGATGAAGACGGAACGGACCGTGAACGTATCATCCGCGTTTGGATGAATCATGTCGTACAGCACGGCGACCTTTCGGCCCGGATCGGCAATGATGGGGAAATTCATCGTGGTCTTTTGCGTTTCGTTGATATCCGCAATCCACCCCTTGTGCGAGTCGAGCGGATCAACACTGATGGCCACGACCTTCACGCCGCGTTTGTCGAACTCGGGCTTGATCTTCGCCACCGCGCCCAGTTCCGTCGTGCAGACCGGTGTGTAATCACGCGGATGGGAAAAGAGAATGCCCCAACCGCCGCCGAGCCACTGATGGAAATCAATCGTGCCTTCCGTCGTCTCCGCCTTGAAATTTGGTGCTTCGTCGCCTAATCGCAGTGCCATAGTTAAGTCGTTGTTAGTTGCTTTCGTCGCGTCGTTCAATTCCGCGGGCAATTAAATTATACCAACCCAATTGGACGTTCAACGGTTGTTTCGGCGATGCCTGGATCCCCCGTCAGGGCGGCGTGATTCCCTTATGGAGTCAAAACCCGTCGTGCAACTGAATGAAATGATTGTGGCCGCAAAAGTGGTTGCGCTCACAGTGCCAGCCGCTATGCTTCCGGTCGATGAGCCGCGATGAGCGAACCTGAGCCAGTCAGGCAAACCAAACCAACCGCCAACCCATGATTGCCCCCCTGCCAAAAAATGAAAAGAAACGCCTCGAAGTGCTTTGGCATTACGAGGTGCTGGATTCCGTGCCGGAAGAGGTTTTTGACGATTTGACCGAGCTGGCCGCCAGCATTTGCGAAGCGCCGGTGGCCCTGATCAGCCTGGTGGATGAGAACCGCCAGTGGTTCAAGTCCAAAATTGGGATCAGCGCCACGGAAACCTCCCGTGACGTCTCGTTCTGCGCGCACGCCATCCTGCAGGAAGGATTGTTCATCATTCCGGATGCTTCCAAGGACGAGCGTTTCGCCGGGAATCCGCTGGTGACTTCAGAGCCGCACATCCGTTTCTACGCCGGTTCACCTCTCATTACGCCGGACGGGTATCCGCTGGGCACCTTGTGCGTTCTTGACAAAGTGCCCCACACGTTGCGCGAAGATCAAAAGCGGGCGTTGCGCATCCTGAGCCGCGTGGTGATGACCCAATTGGAACTGCGCCATCGGTCTCACGAACTGACCCGGGCCAAGGAGGAGCACGCCAAGATGAGCCGCGCGATGAACGAATTCCGCACTGAACTGATCCGCGTCCGGCGTCAGTTGGCCGGGCACAACAAACGTCCGGCCGCGAAAAAAGCCGTCCGCCCCAAGCGGTCTGGAAAATAATTGCGGCGGCGCTCCTCATGCGGGCCCAAACTCCCGACAGACTGGCCTGGTTCTGCAGCAGGATAATGAAAGTTCGGGCATTGGCAGCATGAAGTCTCTCGCCATCGACAGCGGGCGGTTGCAACATCAATTCGCCGATCTCGCTTCCATTTCGTCCGCTCCCGCGCCCGTGGTCACGCGCATCCTCTTTTCGGAAGCCGACCTGCGCGCGCGCCAGTATGTCAAACAGCTTTGCCTCGAAGCGGGCCTCGTAGTCCGCGAGGATGCGGTGGGAAATACGTTCGCGCGGTGGCCGGGCCGGAACCCGCAAAGGCCGGCGGTGAGCACCGGTTCCCACATCGACGCGATTCCAAATGCGGGCCGTTATGACGGCGTGGTCGGGGTTTTGGGCGCCATCGAGGCCATGCGCGCATTGCGTGAGAGCGGCTTCGAACCGGCGCGTCCGATTGAGCTGATCGTTTTCACGGCTGAGGAACCGACTCGCTTTGGCATCGGTTGCCTGGGCAGCCGGTTGCTGGCGGGCGCGCTGTCGCCGGAGAAAGCAGCCTCATTCAAGGATGGGGACGGGCGATCGCTCGAAGAACTCCGGCGCGAGGCCGGCTTCGGCGCGCAAGCTCTGCAAACGGTCCGATTGGCGGCGAATAGTTACGCCGCGTTCGTCGAGCTTCACATCGAACAAGGACCGCTGCTGGAACAAGAGAACGTGCCCGTTGGCGTCGTGGAAAAGATCGCCGCGCCCAGCACGTTGCGGGTGCGGTTGACCGGTGTGGGCGGCCACGCGGGCGCGATGCTGATGCCCGAACGCCACGATGCTTTGCTGGCCGGGGCGGAAATCGCGCTGACAGTCGAGCAAGCGGCGTTGACGAGCGGCAGCCCCGACACAGTCGGCACCACCGGTGTCTTTCGCATCGAACCCGGCGCGGTCAACAGTGTCCCTTGCCGCGCCTGGCTGGAAATTGATTTCCGCGACACGCAACTTTCCACACGCGACGCCGCGTTGAGGCGCATTGAAGATTCGGTAGCGCAGATCTGCAAACGTCGCGGCGTCAATTTCGAGTTGGAACGCCTGAATGTGGATGCGCCGGCGACTTGCGACTCTGCTCTCATCGAAACCGTCGTCGCTGCGTGCGGCCAATTGGGCCTGCCAGTGAAAAGAATGATCAGCCGGGCCTACCACGATTCGCTCTTCATGGCGCAAGTCTGTCCGGCGACCATGATCTTCATTCCCTGCCGTGGCGGGGTGAGTCACCGCCCGGATGAGTATTCGTCGCCCGAGCAAATCAAGAACGGGGTTGCCGTCCTTGCGCTGACGCTCGCCCGCCTGGCGGGCTCCTCACGGTGACAGTGAGCAGTTGCTCTTAAGCGCAAACTAGTGTCTCGGACACCCCACCGGCATCCTGGACAACCTTGAGTACCTCAAGGCGGCCGCGCAGAGTGAAGGTGAGAGCTGCCAGGGTGATTTCGATGGGTAACGCGGCCTTTGAGATCAAGCCGCTTCCACCGGAATCCGCGGCCTGATTGCCCGCTTTTGCGTCGGCATTGCTGCTTACAAATATTATGGGTGTGTGGTGGTTGAGCTTGGTTTCGTGAATCTTGGCGCAGGCGCTAAAACCATCCATGCCGGGCATCAGCACGTCCATGAAGATCACGTCGAAGGGCTTCTCGGCGGCCAGGGCCAGGGCCATCTCCCCGCTCTCAGCGTTGTCCGGTTTGGCAAAAGCCAATTGTACCGCCGCTGAAATGGTGCGACGGGCCAGCGGGTCATCGTCCACCACCAGGATGCGGATGGGCGGGTTGATCAATTCCGGCTCAGCTCCGGTGTGGCAGAGCCGCTCGATCGCATCCAGAGCTGCGCCCGCGGCATTTAGGGCGGAAGGAACGGCCCGCTCGGGGTTCTTCAGCAGCTTCTGGAGCAGGCTGCGGAGCGCAGATCCTAAACGCGAGCCCCAACGCAGTTCCGCGCGATCGGCCTCGATCACGAGGGTGTGAATTCCCAGGTAAATTTCACCAAGGGTTTCCAAACGCGTTTTGGCATCCGTGCCGCCGGCCAGCAACTCCAACTGTTTTCGCAGTTGCTGCATGCGCGCCGGCATTCGAGCAAAAAAGACCTTGGAAAAGTCCGCCAGGCCCCGCTCGCAACTAGTGTTTGAGGATGAATCCGGCGCCTGCTCCACGTCCTTACCGTTGCGCGGGAGTTCCTGGGCGGAACTTGGCGCGGGAGAAACTGCCGGAGCCGAAGGAGCCACGGCAGCGGGACCGCTGGATGAAACAGACCGTTCAACTTGTAATGTCACCTGGGGACCTTTCTCAGCCGCAGCCTCCGGGGAACCCTCCGCCCCAGGTTGATGGAGCCGGCCGCGCAAGACGAGCGTGATCGCCTTGAGGACCACTTCGAAGACGAGGAATGGTTTCGCCATGAGACTGTACCCGCCGCTGAGGCTGGACTTGGCACGGGAATCAAAGTCGCCGTGGCGCGTCACGAACACCACGGGCGTGTTTCGATTAAGAGCCGTCTCGTGAATCTTGGTGCAAAGCTCAAAACCATCCATGCCGGGCATTTCCACGTCCAGGAAGATGGCATCGTAGGTTTGGCGCCCGGCGAGGGCAAGCGCCGCCGGGCCGTCCTGGGCAAGATCAGGCTCTTCAAACAGTTTTGCGAGCGCGAGGGACATGGCACGGCGGCTGATGGGGTCGTCATCCACGACCAGGAGCCGGAGAGGTGGCTCATTAACGAGATTTGGTTTTGGGCGGTGGCTACACAAGTCCACCAGCAAGTCCAGGCCGCCGGCAGCCGTCCGCAACGCGGAAGGGGTGACCTCGGCGGCCTTCATCGAAAGCCGCTTTAGCAAGCCCTCGAATGCAAACGTCACCTGCCAGAAGACAAGCAACTCGGGCAGCTCGGCTTGCTGTCGCAAAGCGCTGGCCTGTTCGAAAAGCTCCTGGAGTTTTTTCTGCTGCGCGATCTTATCCACCGCACAATTGACTTCGGAAAATAGTGAGCGGAGGCAGGCAAGCCGCCCGGTGGCCAGGTTGTAAAAATCCCGCACCGGTTCGGTGGCGACGCCAAACCCCTCTCCGTTTGTTAGCGCCCGGGAGTGGGTGGCCGATCCAGCCGCGCCCGCTCTGGTGCCCGCCAATGAGCCAGTCGAACCGGTTTGCAGCGCACGAAAAAACTCGCTGAGCGCCTGCTCATCGAGCAGGGAATGAGTCGAGGCAACTTCCGCAGGGCGCGAAGTTGGAACCCAAAGGCCGAATTTCCGATTGAAATATAATACCAGTACAGAGGCCACCAACACCCATAGGAACCCTCTAATCAGGAAGCCTGGCGACAGCAGGTTCTGAGTGGTCTGGATCGGCTCGGGAAGCGGCGTCACAGGCGTCTGTGCCATCTCCCGCATCGGTCCGACAATTGCAGGGTTAAATTCAGGGACCTTGGCGAAGGTCGTCGCGGCTTGCTGCGCCGCCTGCTGCTCCGCCTGTAACCTCCGTTGTCTGGCCTCCTTCTCGGCGGCGAGGTACTGGATGGCGTCGAGGCTGGTCTTACCGTCATCATCGCCAGCTCCTTTGGGTGGACGGATCAGGAGGCAACCTAAAAACGTGGTAAACGTCCTCTGCAAAGAGGGGAAATTGTCGCTGGACGCCGTCATCGACGCTTCCAACACTCCGTCGGGGGATGACACGAAGGCCAGCCGGGTAGTCAGCCTGGTTTTATACTGAGTAATGCGTTCGACGTCAAACGCCAACCCCAAGCCGCTGCCAAAATGAGCCACCCCGGCCGCACGAACGGTGGCGCCCGGGAAACGATTCCGGACAAGTTGAAGAAATTCGTCCTGGTTTTCGGCCGTCATGAGACCGAAACGGTTGGTAGGGAACTGCAGAACAATCATGCCAGCGTAGTCGGGCAATTGGAACTTGAGCCTCCGCGCCGGCGAATCTATCTCGGTTTCCGAATTCCGGGGTGGCAGAACGCTAACGCGGCTGGCTGGGTTGACGACGACAAATTCCGGGAACGCGCCCCTCTCGGGCAAATCCCGCATGCCGCGCAAGACCTTAATGCCTTCTTCAGCGGCACAGAGGGAGCCGCTCAAAATCATGACGGCGAACAGCAGGCACAAGACCGTTACAGCCCGGAGAATCGGGGCGTATTCCGCCTGGCCAGGGGGGTTGAGTTGCAAGGATCTCACTGGTAGCTAGAGAACCGGCCAGGCAGAATAATTCGTGGGATTGTAGCTGGAGGTATCCGCCGGGTCGGCAGTGGGTGGCATCATCGCCCAGTGCAGACGTTCCATGAACAGGATTTGCGGCGTGCCCGGCGGCAGTTTTGACTCCGTATTGAAATTGGTATCAAATGCCCATTGGCGAGACGGGGGAGAGTAATAACCATCGGTATTCCAAGGCGCGGTGGCGATCTGGCTGTTGAACATCACCACCATGGAGCCGTTGTACCAAAAGGAATTGCCACTCCAATTCTCCAGAAAGCGGGGAAAGTTCTCGACTCCGCCGCTGTAGCTCAGGGAACTAGTGGGAACTATGCCACCGAGGAGCGCTGCATTGACCGTTGTATCCGCTGCCTGGGAGTTGATTGAGTTGCTGTCGCTCCAGTTTTTGGAAAGAATGGTGATCGCATCGCCGAGCACCGAAGCCGGATAGGTGTAAGTGGTAGAATTGGCATTTCTTGAGTAATTGACGCCATTGGTGGTGGTATTGTAATCTCCCTGAATGTAAACCGGATCCGGCGAAGCGACCGTGAGGCCGTTGTTCGGCAACTCAGAGCCATTGACCAACCGCACTCCCGGTTCATTGGTCCCAGGCGTACGCATGTCCGCAATGTAGACAATGTTCGCGGTGGTCTTGCCCATCATCTTTCCCTTGAGCGCGTTGCTACTGGACTGAGCCCAAGTCGCGAATTTGCCTACATCAAATTGCGTGGCCAGGACGTTTTTCTGCTCCCGCGCATTGTAGAAAACCACGTTGGTGCTGAGGAAGTTCGTCCACGCGTTCGTGCCGACGCTCTTTATGATGGTCGCGCGATTGTCTACTCCCACACCGCTGGTAACAGTAACGCTGGTGTTGGAGACCAATATGATCAGGTCAGCCTTGTTATAATAGCGGTTCGTTCCCATGGGCGAAGTGCTGGACTCGGTGCCGGGGGGGATTTGTAGAACCTCGTAGATATTACCGGGTGTATTATTCGTCCCAATGGGCAGGTTCAAGGTGCTCGTACCTCCATCATGCGCTCCGTCATAAGTGATGCTGGGGTTCGCAACGCTAACGACGTGATCCGGATCGCCCGGCATGTTGTTTGGGTAAATGAGGCCGGCGACAGTAACGTCATTGGAAAACGTGAGCGAGTTGCCGGAGCCGGGCATCACCCAGAGATTGCTGTTGGAGTGAACCCGGCCCGTCACGAGCATATTCGCGCCGGGCTCCATCTCCAAGTCCATGGTGTAGAAAATGGCGAACTGAAACAGCGGGATGGACTCGACGCCTATGTCCTGCCAGACGCTGGACTTAAGGCCATAGCGGCTACCGTTCAACTGGGCATTCGAAGCGATGCGGTAAATGGCGCGATAACCGAACAGGCCCGTGTACTGTCCGCTCAGCACCACGTATTGGGACGTCATCACCCGGCTTACCGCCAGTCCGGCAGACCCGTTGGGCGGAGCGGTGAAGGTGTAATTGCCCCAATACGGGTTGTCGGTATTTGTGGGAATGGTGCCGCGATAACTTGCAAGGTTGTTGAGGACGCCGGACTCGCTATTCTGAATATAGTCGCGGGAGACGCGGACCAGGACTTTCTCCGTGGCGGCTTCGGCGGCCGCGGCGCTCGCGTAATATTCGTTGCCACGGTCCGTGTTGCGTGTATTCTGCGAGCACCAACTCAGCGCGCCAGCCAGCATTAACACGCCGAAGCCAATGAAGATCAGGGTCAGGATCAGGACGTAGGCTCGCTGCGCCAAAGGTTGAGAAGTTTTGATTTGCATGCTCAGTACAGGGTTCTGCGCGTAATCCGGGTGTGCAACTGGTAGAAATCGTAATAATTGCCGGTGCCAATGTTAACGACGGGATATTCGAGCTGGTAGAACTGCATTGTCATTCCGATGACGCGATTGTTGACGTTGCTGTTGATGACGTTGCCGTTGGAATCTTCGGCGGTGAACAGAGGCACGAGGTTTGTAATCGAGTGGGCGATCACGAGGCTGTAACTCGCGCCATTCACGGTTCGCAGTAACTTGGTATAGTCGGTGGCTGCCGAGTTGGTCTGGTACCAATACCGAACCCAGTTGTTCGTGTTGGACGCATCCATGTAAATCTGCAAAGCGTTGCCTTGCTGATAGGCGTTGGCCGCCACTTCAGTAAACGTGTTCAGATTCCCGCTGCCAACCTGCACTTTCCAAGCTGAGCGGATTTCGTCAGTGAGCTTGATAAATCCTTTGCGGGCATCATCGCTGGCCGCCAGTTTGATACTGGTGAGTTGGTACATGTGCAGCCCGAACAGGTGGGCGTAAATGATGCCGGCGACCAGGATCATGAACAATGTGGCAGTGATCATCATCTCGGCCAGCGTGAACGCCTGCGCCTGCCGCCGGCTGGCGACGGCGATTGGCATGGGAGCGGAGCGGGTTCTCATTGGTTCGGAGCGCGCAAAGTCGCGACAGTGTTGGTGTAGACCCGGCTGGTTCCCCTGCCGGTACGGAATCGCCAGGTCGTGTCTACCTGGATCATTTTCAGGGGATAGGGGTTGGTAGCGACCATGGTGATTGTCCAGGTGTTGGTTGCGTAGGTGACTCCGTTGGTCCCGGACGTGGGAACGTCCAATTTGTTGGTGGTGACGACGGGAAAATTGTTGGATGTGCAGTTATCGATCGGCGTGGCCGCCTGGGGGTCCCAGTTTGCCGCCCGTGCTTGCTCGATTCCCTGGAGGGCGAGGCTTTGGGCCGCGAAGTTGTAGGCCGACCACTCCGCCTGCCGGGCGGACTGGATGAATCCCATGCTGATGCCGGCGATTAAAAGGACCGCGAGGGCCAGCGCCAAAACCACCTCGACGAGCGTGAACGCCCGGACTCTCGGCCGCGGCTGATTGTGCTGCAGTCTGGTTTTCACAAGTGCATTTCTATGTGCCTGATAACGGGGTGCAGAGCAGGAGCCTCCGGTGCCCGAACCAGGGCGATCATCACGGCTCTCTGAATTCTCACGTTCATGCTCCTCAAAACAAAGCAACTCGCAGTCCCAATTGGCGATTTTGTGGAAGAAATGAATACGGAACTACCGTCGAGAAAATTACGGACAGAGGGGACACCCCCCCAAGTGGGCCCATCGTTTTCTTGAGGAGGGCAGACACGTTGGACGTCTCAATTTCGTCATTCGCTCTGCCTCGGAACGAGACAAAATCAGAGCCGAAAAGTCGGAAATGTCCCAAAGCAAGGCGAGCCGGTGTCTAAGAACCAGACAGATCGTGTGACGGTGGCCCACTAACGCACCCGACGGGGATGCCTCCAAGTCTCCGGGCATGATTAAACTTGGCACGACATTTGCAACGCCTAAGGGGGCCGCGCAAAAGGCGCAGCCAGACAATAAAATGCTATCTCCGATTATGAGCCAAAGCGCAAAAGCAGCCATACCGATGACCAAAACTGTCCTGTTTGTGGATGATGAGAATGACTGGCGGTTCATGGCGTCCACCTATTTGGAAGAATCCGGATTCAAGGTCATCACCGCCCGGAACGGGACCGAAGCGCTCCTGGTGTCAAACGGGGTCCGGCTGAACGTAATTGTTTTGGACATCAATCTGGCGGGTGAGAACGGAGTCGTTTTCATGGAGTTTCTGAAACGCAATCATCCTGGTGTGCCGGTGCTGCTCTACACGGGCATGGAACACGATGAAGCTGCGATCGAAGGCATGCTCAAGCGGGGCGCGCATCAATACCTGCGCAAAGGCGGCATGCACGATTTGCTCGCGGCGGTCCAGGGGGCGGCGCTGAATTAGATTCCCTTCGCGCGGCAGCACCGTCTGAGCAACGCACGGCGCTTCTACTTGTTCGGCGTCCCGATCCCCTTTTTCGCGTCCTTCAATTTGGGCGCGTCCTCGAATACCTTGTAAAAATCATCCAGCGGATAACAGCCCGAGCGCAGGCCGTTGCGCGGCGCGGTCGTGCAATCGCTGAAGGTGCGGCAGACAAACTTCGTCTCCAATTTGCCTTTTGTGGTGGCGTCCGCGAGCATCCCCGGATACGACAACACCGCGCGGCCAAGTCCCACGACATCTACGTGCCCGTTGCGCACATAATGCTCCGCGACTTGCGGCAGATATTCCTGCAAATACGAATAGCCGGTGCCCACCAGGATCAGTTTTGGAAAGCGCGCTTTCAATTCTTTGACCACATTGATCTGTCGCGCCACGCCCACGAGCGGATCTTCGGGCGGTTGATAACCGTCCGACGGCGGATAAATAGCCGGCCGCTGAATGTGCGGATTGTAATACGGGCTTCCCGCCGAAAGATTCACCAACTGAATCCCCCACCCCTCAAACAGCTTGAGCAATTCCACCGGTTCAGCGAGGTCGTATTCCACCGGGTGGTTTTGGTTCACCCCAAAGCCGTAACGGTAAGGCAGGCATTTCGAAAAATCCTCCGGCATTCCCGGGCCGAGCTTGCCCGGTTCCGCCAGTTCCGGATTGGGCTTGAACGGCACGAAATCGAAAACGCTGAGCCGCACGCCCATCTCCAAACCCGGCGCTTCCGCGCGCAGGCCCGCCGCAATCTCGCGCAGCAAACGCGTCCGGTTCTCCAGCGACCCGCCGAACGGGCCGGGCCGGGTGTGCGCCCCGAGGAATTCATGCAGCAAGTAACCGTGGCAATGCTTGATATCGACGAAGTCCGCGCCAATGGCGGCCGCGATTTTCCCAGCCCGGACGTAATCATCGATCAACCGCTTCAGCTCCTCGTCAGTGAACACTTGCGCGTCGCTCGCAACCCCGAACTTCGGGTCCAGCAACGGATGGCGAAAGGCCACGCGCGGCTCCATCCGTTTCTTGTCCGTCGGCTTGCAGAACCGGCCTGAGTGAGTGAGTTGAAACCCGATGAGCAAATCGTCGGTATTGCCGTATTGGGCACGATGCGCCTGAAGCAGCGTTTCCCGAAGCTGCGCGATGCCGGCCTGGTTGGCTTCGCTCAGGATAAGTTGATTCGGATTCGCGCGACCATCCGGACGCACGGCCATCGCCTCGCCGCCCCAAATCAATTTTGCCCCGCTCTCGCCAAACCGCCGCCAGCGTCGGAGCATGGGTTCGGTCACACCGCCGCTGGTCGTGCCGTCCCACCCTTCCATCGGATGCACCGCCCATCGGTTGCCGATCACCCGGTCCTTGAATTTCAGCGGTTGCGCCAGGGCCGAAGCCGCGCCCGTGGAAACTGCCGCCTCGAGTTGCAAATCAAGCCCCAATTCCCGCACCCGCTCACGGAAAGTTTCGACCGTCTTCAGCGACGGAATGCGAACGATTTGTGGCGGCGTCATAGGTAAAACTTGTAATACGGTTGCTGCGTTGCCTCGCGCAAGATCATTAGCGCCAATTCCCTCGCATGGTAATCGCCCCACATCGAGGACTCTCCGCAGGGAATCCGGCGGCCATCCGGCACATGGTCCCAACCGTTTGGACGATGATAAACGGAGTGAAGAATCAAACCTTCATGCCGCTCATCGCGGGACAAGTAAGAATCGGCAAACAGATGCTTCGCGAGCGTTAACCCGGCTTGGCGATAGCGCTGTCCGGCTTTGGTCTGTTCCTTTGCCCGCAGAAAGTTTCCGAGCCGCAGAAACCCTTGCGCCGCGATCACCGCGGCCGAACTGTCCACCGGCTCGTGCGCGTTGAACGGGTCGGCGGGGCGGTCCAGATAATTCTTCAGCCTGCTTAGCCCCGGAGCGCCGGTGTCCCAGTATGGAATTCCATCCGTGGGCGTGTGCTCGATCCAAAAATCGGCCACGGCCCGGGCGGTTTCTTCGAAGCGTGCCAGCACTTTCGCTTTTCCGCCCGCCGGAACCAGTTCCTTCGCCGGCAGCGTGTCGAGGAATTCCAATTGTTCCGCGTAGCCGCACAAAATCCACGCCTGCCCGCGCGTCCAGGTCGAGAACGGCGAGTAGCCTTGCTGCGTGCTGGGGCAACGATAGCTGCCGTCGTTAAGGTTGAAAATGGATTCATGCGCCACCCGGCCGCGAATGTCGTAACCATCCCGCCCCGCGCCGAAATAAATGTTGCAGCGGCTCGTGGTTTCCGCGTGTTGCAACAATCGCGTGAGCAGCGAAATCCGCCGGTCGCGCTCTCCCATCAGGCAGTGGCCGAGTTGATGACTTAACGCCAGCGCCCGCAGCGAGCGGATGGTGTCGCAGAACAGCGAATGCGGCCCGTTGAACGAGTAGATGTAGCCCGATTCCTCCGGCAGTTGCGTCCAGCGCGCCGCCTGCACCGCGCCGGAAAGTTTCAACGCCAGCTCGTAAAAGTTCCGCTCCCACGAACTGGGAGAGGTTCGGCCTTCGTGCCAGAGCCGCAACAGATTTCCATAGGTGCTGACATTATTGAACCCGTGGTCGTGAACGCCGATGTGACTGACGTGCGACGCCATCCGCTCGACCGTTGCGCGGCATCCCAAATCCAGGAAATCCCGGTCATCGGTCGCGTCGAACTGCAGGATTGCCGAACCGAACTGAAATCCCTGCGTCCATTCCGTCCAGCCGCGCGCGGTGTATTTGCCCCTCACGGTGAACACCGGCGCTCCCGACCCTGAACGCCAGCGCCGCTCCAGCCGGTCAATTTTTTTCGCCGACAGCGCAAACAAATTCTCCACCGCCGGGACCAATTTTTTCGCCGTTAGAGTTGAATCGATTTTGAACATCGTGTTTTACAATCGCCGCAAGTGAAATCCGCCATCGACGGTAATTACCTCCCCGGTGGAAAATGGAAAATACCCTTTCAGAATGGCCTCGACCGCCCGCCCCACGTCCTCGGGATGGCCCCAACGCTTTTGCGGCACCAAACCCTCGGCGATCAGCCGGTCATATTTTTCCTTCACTCCCGCCGTCATGTCCGTTTCCATGATGCCGGGCCGAATCTCGAACACCTGCGCGCCCTCGTTGGCGAGGCGCGTCGCCCATAATTGGCACGCCATCGCCAGCCCCGCCTTGGAGAGGCAATACTCCCCGCGATTGATCGAGGCCGTGTCCGCCGAAATCGAAGTCACGAAGACCAGCTTGTATCCGCCGGGCAAACGGGCGCCGTTCGGATGTTTCAACCAATGCCGCGCCGCCAATTGCGAAAGGAAATACGGCCCCTTCAAATTCACGGCCATCACCTCGTCGTAGCTTTCTTCAGGCGTTTCGGTAATGTCCGCCCGCACTCGCGGCGCCATGCCTGCGTTGTTGATCAGCGCATCCAGCCGTCCCAAACTGGAAAGCGTTTCTTCGAACAACCGCAACCGGTCCGCGCTCACCGCGAGGTTGCCTCGCACTAATGTGAATTTTTGCCGCGTGCCCAGCGCCAGCGATTCACAAAGTTTTTTTGTCTCGAGGGCAGCCGTTTCGTTTCCCTGATAGTGAATTGCCACACTGCACCCGGCCCGGGCGCAGCTTTGGGCAATACCGCGCCCGAGGCCCCGGCTCGCGCCGGTCACCAGCGCCACGGCATGGTCGTTCGCGGTCATGTCGGGACGCTAACAAAAGTCGGGAAAAGCTCCAAACACCAAAAAAACCCGGGGAATCCCCGGGCCGAAGTTCCGCCGATTCCCCGGTCAAAGAAACGTGACCCGCCCCGATGGTGACGGTTTGTCCGTGAGCGTACGATTACAACGTTGGCAAGAATAAGAATTCTTTCGGAGCAATCCGAAACATGAGAACAATCGAGCAGATCAAGAGGGAACTGAGGAGATGGCAGGAAAGCTGGAACTGGCTTCTGTTTTCCATTTGCTTGCGGGCAATGGGAAATCGCCGCGCGGGCGAGCTTCAACCTCAGCGGATTCCTGCTTCCGCGCACCGCAGGAACCGCGCTCACGTTCATTACCTGTTGCTGGCGACCGGCTTGTTGCTGGCGCAGAGCGCCCGGGCGTGGCATTTCAGCGGCGTAGTCTGGTACGACAATAATCAGGACAGCATCCGCCAAACGGGAGAGACGGGTGTATCCGGGGTAACAGTGCAGGTGCGGAACTGCACCAACAACACGCTCGTGGCTTCGACGACGACCGCCAGTGACGGCTCCTTCAGCTTTACCGATACGGTCGTGCCGTTGTCGGGGGATTATCACGTTGCTTTCACCAATCTGCCCGCCGGGTATGTGTTCACGCGCCAACTTTATCCGCCACCCACCAATGGTTCGGTGGTTAGCACGGTTGATCCGGCGACCGGTTATGCGCCATGCTTCATTTTCAATCAGCAAACCAACTCGACCCTGAACAACGCGGGGATTCTGCGCGCCACCAATACCACCGCGACTGCTTTGACGTCGCTGGCCCGGTGCGTGGGGGATAGCGCAACTTTCTCCACTACCGTCTCAGGCACCGGCCCGTTCACCTATCTCTGGCGCAAGGATGGCGTCCTGTTGGCTGGAAAAACGACCAATAGTCTCGTGATTGCTCCGGTCGCTTCGACCAATGCGGGTGTTTACAGCGTGGTCGTAAAAGGATTTCTGAACAGCGTCACTAATTCCGCGACCCTGACGGTCAATACAAATGTCTCGGCCACACCGCTTACGAGCCTGACGAAAGTGGCCGGGAGCAGCGCCACGTTTTCCACAATTGCGTCCGGCACCGGGCCATTTAGCTATGTCTGGTTCAAGGATGGTTTGCTCATTGCCGGCCAAACAACGAACGCTTTGACGATTGCATCGGCAGTGCCCACCAACGCCGGAACTTATTGGGTCGTAGTCAATGGCGCCTGCCACTCCGTCACCAACAGTGCAACATTGACGGTTAATACCCCAACCAGCGCATCCGCTTTGAGTGATGTGACCCAGTGTATTGGCGGGAGTGCTACCTTCAGTGTCCTGGCGTCCGGCACTGGACCATTCACTTACGCGTGGTTCAAAGATGGGGCGTTATTGTCCGGGCAGACTACCAACTCGCTCACGATTGCCCCGGTAAACGCGACCAACGCGGGGGTCTATGCAGTGGCAGTCACGGGGGCGGCAAATTCGGTAACCAACTCGGCCCATCTGGTGGTGAACACGCCGGTCTCGGCCACGCCGCTAATGAATCTCACGAATGTTGCCGGAAGCAGTGCCACATTTTCGACCGTGGCCTCAGGCACCGGTCCATTCAGCTATACCTGGTTCAAGGATGGCATCCTTATCGCGGGGCAAACGACCAACAGCCTCACCATCCAATCCGTGGCTCCAACTAACGCCGGTTTGTATTCGGTCGTCGTGAGCGGCGCTTGTCTTTCGGTAACCAACAGCGCACGGCTTATAGTGAATCTTCCAACGGTTTCATCAGCTTTAAGCGACATCACCCGGTGCGTTGGCGACAACGCCACGTTCAGCATTACGGTTTCCGGCACCGGGCCATTTACTTACGCTTGGTTTAAGGATGGGACGGTTTTGTCCGGTCAAACCACCAATAGCCTGACCATTGTTCCCGTAACCGCCACCAACGCCGGACTGTATACAGTCGTTGTTACCGGGGCGGCTAATTCAATGACCAACTCGGCTCACCTGACAGTCAATACACCCGTGTCCGCCACTCCGCTCGCGAATCTCACGAATGTTGTAGGTGATGCTGCGGCGTTCTCCACAGTGGCTTCCGGGACGGGACCGTTCAATTATCTCTGGTTCAAGGATGGCGCGCTGATCACCGGGCAAACGACCAACTGCCTCACCATCACCAATGTGGCCACGACCAATGCGGGCACCTACTCGGTTGTAGTGATCGGCGCGTGCGGTTCGGTCACAAACAGCGCGACACTCACTGTGAACGTTGCAACCAGGGCAACGCCTTTGAGCGATGTGATCCAGTGCGTCGGCGGAAATGCCAGCTTCAACCTTTTGGCATCCGGTACCGGACCATTCACTTACACTTGGTTTAAGGACGGCACGCTGCTGTCCGGCCAGACCAACAGCAGTTTCACAATTGCGCCGGTGAACGCGACCAATGCGGGGGTCTATGCGGTCGTGGTCAGCGGAATGGTCAACTCGGTCACCAATTCGGCCACGCTCACGGTGAATACGCCCGTGTCCGCCACACCCATGGCCGGGCTGGTGCGCTGCCAGGGCGACAGCGCTACGTTCACGACAATCGCCTCTGGAACCGGCCCTTTCACTTACGTGTGGCTCAAGGATGGTGTGCTCCTCGCTGGTCAAACGACCAACAGCCTGACCATTCCCTCCGTGACTGCGACTAATATGGGAACCTACACAGTTGAAGTCACGGGAGCTTGCACGACCGTGACGAATTCGGCGACGCTGACGGTTAACAGCCCCACTACGGCCGCGCCGCTGACGAGTGTCATCAAAAACGCGGGCGCCAGCGCCGCATTCCAGACGACTGCGGCGGGCACCGGGCCTTTCTACTACGTCTGGCGCAAGGATGGCGCGCTCATTGCCGGACAGATCACCAACTCATTGACAATTTCTCCAGTGAACGCGGGCAACGCGGGCTCGTACAGTGTTGAGGTGAGCGGCGCGTGCAATACCGTCACCAACCAGGCCACGCTCACGTTGAACCAACCGCCGACGGTCAGCATTATCAGCCCAACCAACGGCGCGACTTTCATCGCGCTCGCGAATTTGACCATCCTGGCGAACGCGCAGGACGTCGATGGAACCATCAGCAAGGTGGAATTTTTCCAGGGCGGCACCAACAAAATTGGCGAAACCACCGCGTCCTCGCCGCCTTATTTCACGCTCTTCACGAACGTGCCGCCCGGCGCCTACACGCTGACGGCGATTGCCACGGACAATCTTGGGGCGACCGGCACCTCGGCGCCTGTGAACATCACGGTGGTGGATCAAGCACCCGTGATAGTCACCGGATCGCCGAAGTTCAATCCGCAGACGGATATGTTCGAACAGCCCGTTCGCGTGATTAACCCCACTTACTACATGTACGCTTCGGCGCGCTTGTTGATCAGCAATTTGCCGGCGGGAGTTCAGGTTTATAACGCCTCGGGGGCCACGAACGGCATTCCCTTCGTACAATCCCTCACGTCCATCGCGCCGGGCGGCAGCGTGGATTTTGTCGTGGAATTTTTTGTTCCGAACCGGGTCGCGCCCCAACCAGCCTACAGCGTGCAACTTGTCGCGCCCATGAACGCCAGCAACGCCCTCGGCCCGAGCCAACCGATCAATCGTGTCCTTCCCCTGCCCAGCCAGGCCATGCTCGTCGAGTTCAACTCGATTACGAATCGGGTCTATTACGTGCAATACAGCGCCGACATGAAGGACTGGAAGACGTCCGTGCCCGCGATTACCGGCATCGGAGGAATCCTTGATTGGATCGACAACGGGCAGCCTAAAACCGAATCGGCGCCTGCCACGCAGGTCCGTCGTTACTACCGAGTCATCCTGTTGCCGTGATATATGAAACATAACCTAACTACTCATGCCGCCATCCTGACGGCGTTGCTTGCCGTCTCCGCCCGCGCCGCCGATTCCGGTTCCCTGTTTCTACAAAACACCCCGGAAGCGGACTGGCCGCACAATCGCATCGGCTTGAGCTATCGACCCGGGTTCAACATCAGCGCCAGGTTTCAGAACGTGGGCGGCGCGATGGGGTTCAATGATCCCGGCCCGGCCACGAGCCATGCCAATCACAACTACGACGACGGTTACAACCGGGTGGACAACAGCACGGGCGGAAACGCGGGCGGGTTTACTTCCTATTGGGGTTATAAGTTTGCCAGCCAGGTGCCGGGCAATGATACGATCATCATGAACAGCACGGCGCCGACGGTGGGAGCCGCGTCTCCGAATGTGAATGGCGATCCGCAGCACGGCTTCGAACTGGCTTACAATCGCGAATTCGGCCATCACGAACATTGGAATTGGGGATTGGAAGGCGCGTTTGGGTTTACGGATTTGACGATTCGCGACAACCAAAACCTGCCCGGCGCGTTCACGCGCACGAGCGACACTTATGCGCTGCACGGAATCACGCCGCCCACGCCGCCGCCCTACAACGGCCCGGCCAACCCTTCGCCCGGCGCGCCGGTGATCGGGGATGCTCCCACACGCGCCGTGAGCCAGGTGATTGCGACGGGCTTTCGCGATTTTGAAGCGAATGTCTGCAGCCTGCGGCTTGGCCCGTATTTGGAATTGCCGCTGGCGAAACGGCTGGCCTTTTCATTGAGCGGGGGCCTCGCGCTGGTTTACGTGAACAGTGATTTCAAGTTCCAGGAGTCGGCTGCTCCGGGGATTCCGGGGCAACTGCTCTACACCGGCAGTGGTTCGCATAGCGACGTTCTGCCCGGCGGTTATGTTTCGGGAAGTCTCAGCTACCTCATCACTCCCAGCATGGACATTTCAGCCGGCGCTCAGTATGTGAACGTGGGCACTTATTCCCACGTGGAAAACGGCAAACAGGCGCAGCTTGATTTCAGCAATTCGCTCTTTTTCACGATTGGCGTGGGTTACCGGTTCTGAGCGGGCAACAGTGGAACAGTCCGGCTCGGAGCAACTTTTCGACTTGGCGGCTGCGCTGGACTCATCAAAAAGGCACCTCCGGAATGGTTAAGGATGACCCAATACAAAATCCAGGAGCCCGTCCATGTTGTTTGAAGTTTTGTCGGGCTTAATGCCCAGTTCCTCGACCGGCAGATTAAATCGGTTCACCCAATAGGTCGTGTAACCAAAACTCTTTGCGCCGTACGCGTCCCATCCGCCAAAGGCCGCGAACACAATCTCTTCCTTTTTCAAATTCAGCCGTTTCATTCCCAATTCGTAGGCGCGAGGGTCTGGTTTGTAGGTGTGATTGGCTTCGGTGCTCAGCAGTTCGTCGAAGAGGTCGGTGATGCCTGCGCCTTCGGCGTTGTCACGCAGCATTTTCGGACTAAAATTCGCAATGGTGATGATGCGCACGCCAGAGGCTTTCAGCTGGCGCAGCGCAGCCACGGCATCAGGCCATGGTTTCAAGGTGAGATAGGCGTTCAAGAGCCGTTGTCGCGTTTCAGGAGGCAGATCCAGTTTCATGGCTTCGGCGGTGTAAACCAGGGCGTCTTCGGTCACTTTGAAGAAATCGGCGTGGCGGTCGGTGATGGCGCGCAGAAAGCCATATTCGAATTGTTTTCCGCGCCACATCCGGGTGAACTCAGCGCCTTTGCCGGGAAAGGCTTTCTCGACTTCGGGCGTCACTGAATTGGGATCGAAAATGACAAAATAATCGAACGCAATGGCTTTGAAACGCGGCCCCGAATGTTCCTGCGTGTGACCCAAACCACTCAATGAAATCATAAAAAGCAGGAGGAGAAATTTTTTGGCGGTCGAAAACTTGTTCATAAAGTGCGCTTCTGAGAATGCTCGAACAAGCAGGAAGCTAGACCATTCCTCTCAGCAGCGCCAGTGCAGCGCAGCTTGATTTCGGCAGTTCGCTCTTGTTCACAATTGGCGTGGGTTACCGGTTCTGAGCCAGCCTGGATATCATGACTTGGTTGGATCAATCAGTCGGCCAAGGAATAGAATACAGCCGGTGGCATTCTCTCGAATCAAGAAAAGAAAAGGATGGTCCGCGAGAAATCGGTTGGCCATACCCTTGCTCTTGGCTATGGCCAAAGTCATGGCCGTGGCTTCAGTGCCTTGCTCGTTTACTTCAACGAACGCTTGATGAAGCACATCGGAGAGGCACAGGTTCGTGCTGCTTTCCATTCCGGACAAGTCTGCATCGGATGAAAAGAGCTTCGTGAGGCCCAAGCCTTTCAATTCTTTCTTCAGATCAACGGTCCGGGTAAACGTAAAATGAGGCAACCAGACAACCGTTTCGCCGGCGGAAGTTTCATCCAAAGTTGTCAGCCAGTCTCGCAGATTCTCGCTGGTTAGCTGCCGTTCCAATTCAGGCAGCGCATCCACCCCGCGTGGCAGCAAGATGACCATTGACACGTCGCGGCCGTAGTAAGGCAACTCCAACAGTTGCAAGGATAGATCATTGGTGCACGAAACGTATGACATCTTGAGCGTGGCCTTCTGCCACATCATCGGCACGGTTACCGTTTGATTGGTGGCGATTGAAAACGGCCTGGGCTGGGTATTGCGGCGCTTAAACCGGCTGGCCCATTCGCCCTTGAAATAAATCGTGTTGCAAAGAGCCAGACGCGTGTCCTGGCCGATCAGGCTTGGATTGACAGCACCTTTTAGCCTGCCACGGGATTTGTTTTCAATCCAACCGGCCAGCTCCCGGCAGGCGGCCGGCGCCGAATGTTCGAAATCCACTGGCCGCACGTCGGCTCGAAAGTTCGCGTGGATTAAACTAATGAAAGCCGGCGTGACCGCATACTTCTCTTGATACCACAAGGAATTGGCTGGGAGCAGGGAGAGGTGGTTCCAATGTTGTAGGCTGTTCAAACGGGCAGCCAGTTCGCCGAAGGCCGGAGGGAGGTCGGTCTGCGGCAAGTGGAATTGAAGCACCCCGGCGGCTTCGCGTTCCGTGGATCCGCGCGCTCCGGCATAGACCATGCCCAGGCCCGTCGAAATGCTGCAGGGGGAGAAAAATAAATTGGCGGGCTGCTCCTTCAGTTGTTGATACAGGGACAGCGCGAAGGCGTTGTTGTCAGCGGCAAGCACTTTCAAATTCGCAGAAGGCGCAAAAGGAATCTTTTGGTCGAAATAGGAATCACTGATTTCCCAAGCCACCCCGCCCAACGCGAGTGCAAACAGTGTTGTGACCACAACCACTTTCTGCCCCTTGGATACGCTATGCCGTGCGAGCTGGATTCGCAGGCGGTTCCGGATCCAATGGTAAACAAAGGCCCACACCAACACCAGCAGCGCTTCATAGAGCACAAAAAAAGCCACGCTCAAAAATCCGGACTCCACTTCGGCAGTGGCCATGAACCAGAAAAATGGGAAATGGGTTGCCATTCCGACGTTGTGGAGTTCGATTAGCAGCCAGCCACCCTCGGGTTCTCCCACGCTCGCCGCGATCAATAGGAACTCAAGCACAATGCCGAAAGTCAAAGCCGAGCCCCATCGCTTCCAGGCATCAGTTGACGATTTCATGATTGGAAATGGGCCGGTTGCCCGTTGCAGCACTATTTGTAGTTATGGTCATCGCTCAACCTTGAAGCTGGCGGCCGGCAGATTGGATAGATTGGTGATGCTCCTCCCTTTCCGGTCTCTTGCTATCCTTTTGACTTCCATGGCGATATCTCCCCGCAAAGCTTCGGCCAACTAAATATGTTCCTACTATATTTTTGCCCTGACGACAATGTTAAATTCCAAAACGGCAGCGTGACCACGGAACGATTCTGTGGGATGTATCATCCAGGCCAAAATTCCATGTCCGAAAACGGCGAGCATGAATTGCTGGTTCGTTATAGATTGACGGTGTGAATTTGAATGCGGACCAATGTTATCAGGCGGTGCTCACGCGGGATCCCCGTTTCGATGGGCGCTTTTTCGTCGCCGTCAGGACCACTCGTATTTACTGCCGGCCGATCTGCCGGGTGAAGACGCCGTTGCGCAAGAATTGCACTTTCTTTCCGTATGCGGCGGAGGCGGAGGTGGCCGGGTATCGTCCGTGCAAGCTCTGCCGGCCGGAGCTTGCGCCGGGCAACAGCACAATGGAAATCAGCAGCCAACTGGCCCGCGCGGCGGCTTCGTATATCCACCAGGATTTCCTGGCCGAGCATTCGCTGGAGGAGTTGGCCGGCAAATTGGGGGTTACGGACCGGCAGATGCGCCGGGTGTTTCAGGATGAATTCGGCGTCTCGCCCATCGATTATTGGCAAACGCAGCGGCTGCTGCTGGCCAAGCAGCTTCTGACGGATTCGCGCCTGTCTGTCACTTCGGTCGCCCTGGCCAGCGGATTCCAGAGCCTTCGGCGATTTAACGTCGCGCTCAAGGAGCGTTACCGGATGCCCCCGACCGAACTCCGCAAGCAGCAGAAAACGCAAGCCGCCAAAAACTCTTCCGAATTCTCATTTCGGCTTGGCTATCGCCAGCCATTCGATTGGGAACAACTGCTGGGCTTTCTCTCGCGCCGGGCGATACCGCAAGTCGAGATTGTGCAGGACGGAGCTTATTTTCGGACCGTTCGATTGAGCCGTCAGAACAACGAGTATGCCGGCTTTCTGGAGGTAAGGCATGAGCCGGAGAAACGAATGATCTCCGTGCGTCTTTCCGACACACTCGTGCCGGTCTGCCCGATGGTGCTGGAGCGGACCAGGCGGCTGTTCGATCTGGAGGGAGATCCGGCCGCCATCGGGGCGGTGCTGGGCCCGCTGGCCACCGAGCGTCCGGGCCTGCGCGTTCCGGGAAGCTTCGATGGATTCGAGATGTCAGTTCGGGCCATTCTGGGGCAGCAAGTCTCGGTGGCCGCCGCGCGAACCATGGCCGGCAGGCTGGCGGTTCGTTTTGGCGCTCGCATCAACGTGCCGGTCCCCTCATTGAGCTGTCTCTTTCCCAAGCCCGACCGCATCGCTCGGGCGACTGTTCAGGAGATTGGCCGGCTGGGAATCACTGGCCAGCGCGCCCGGACCCTGATTGCTTTGGCGCAAGCCGTTGTCAGCGGGGATTTGCGGCTGGAGCCGGGCGGCCGGGTGGAGGAAACACTGGGGCAGCTCCGCAAAATTCCCGGGGTCGGTGAATGGACTGTTCAATACATCGCGATGCGCGCCCTTGCCTGGCCCGACGCCTTTCCGCACACGGACTTGGGGCTTCGCAAGGCGCTCGGAGAAAACAACCCGGGGAAAATCCTCGAGCTAACCGAAAAATGGCGTCCCTGGAGGGCTTATGCCGCCCTCCATCTTTGGTCCACCTTGGAGAAAAAATTATGACATCCACATCCTATTCCATTATCAAAACACCCATGGGCGACCTTTTGGCGGTCGCCAACGAATCGGAACTGATCGGCCTCTATTTTGATGGCTGTGACCATGTTCCCGCTGCGCGGAGCACCTGGACTCTCAATCCGCAGCATCCGATTCTTCGGCAGGCCGGGAAACAGCTCCGCGAATTTTTTGAGGGGAAGCGAACGAAATTCTCGCTTCCGCTTCGCTTTGCCGGAACGGATTTTCAAGAGCGGGTTTGGCGGGAAATTGCGCGCATTCCCTATGGGAAAACCATAAGCTATAGCGAACTGGCGCGAAGAGCAGGCAAACCGCAGGCGATCCGGTCGGCGGGAGCGAACACCGGCCGAAATCCTCTTTCAATCGTCATTCCCTGCCACCGGGTGGTGGGAAAGGACGGGAGCATTACCGGCTTTGCCGGGGGCTTGGAATGGAAACGACATTTGCTCGACCTGGAAAGAAAGGCCAGCCAGGAATTGGGGCAAGCCGCCTGAACCGGACCATCGCAAACGGCGCCTGCCGATGCGGAATTGTTAGCGCAGATCGTTTGTTACCGTGCTAAAATGGCGGGGTTGAAAGCGCGAGTAAAACGCGCTTCAAGACTACGATATGCGAAATTCGGTACGCGCCTTGGGCGCTCCCATTCGTGCCGGCAGGTGCTTCGGCTGGGTGCTGGCCGTGTTTCAGGTTGCCTGGTGGTCGCAAGGACAAACGATCACGATTGACACTTCGCCCGCAGGCCAGCGCCAAACGATCGACGGGTTTGGCACCTGCCTGTCGGGAAACGAGGCGCTGCAGACGTGGTGGAAGAATTTGTACTTTGGCGACTTGCAGGCGTCGATGCTGCGCATGGACCTCACGCCGGCGTTCAATGCGCCGTACTCGAATAACAGTTACAACTCGCCCAATTACGGCGTTCCTGGTCCGAACGGCAATTACGTTCGCACGTACACGAACGCGACGACGTACACGAACATCTTCTCCGGACTTCAGGCGCAAATTGCGGTCATGGGGCCGAACATTGATTCCAACATCGCCTACTTCAATTTCGGCGCCGGCGGCCCGCAGGTGGCGGGGTTGACCGCCCAGGCGGGCAAGGCGCTCATCAGCAGTCTGGGTGACTTCAAACTGTTTGGCTCGCACTGGTCGCCCGCGCCCTGGTTGAAACTGGTTTCCGGGAACAAGTACACGGCGGGAGGCACCGGCCTGCCGGCCAATAACACTCCATTTCCGTTCATCTGGCTGGGGAATTTTTCCGGCGGCGTTCTGGATACTTCGGGGGTTGTGCGACCGGAGTTCGATGACTCCGCGCTCGGCGGGACCGGGCCGACCAGCGCGCTGACGCAGTTTGCCCGGTGCACGGCCGCCTATCTGCGCGGTTTCCAGAAGGCGTACGGGGTTTCCTATTATGCAATCAGCATTCAAAATGAATTGGACTTCGAAGAGTTTTACAACAGTTGCCTTTATCCGCTGACGCCCGGCTACCTTGCCGCAGTCAAGGCGGTGCGGACGGAATTGGACAAATACCCTGACCTGGCGGGGATCAAAATCATGGGGCCGGAGGATGTGCTGGGAGGCGATCCTTACGGCATGTGGCAGTACGGCAGCGGCAGCACGGCCACGGCCAAGAATCTGCAATTCCTGCAAGCCGTGGGCGCCGATCCAGTCGCCGCCGCAGCGGAGGCGTTTTTCTGCATTCATGGCTACGCGAGCGATGGCGTTCAAGCCGCCGGCGCGACGCCGACGGTATGGAATTGGTGGGCCAACGGTTGGGGATCCAGTCCCGCCGCGGGCATCCCGGGCAATGTTCAAGGGTTCACACATTTTGGAAAAAAATCATGGATGACCGAAACCTCGGGGGAGAATCCTGCCTGGCTGAACCCCACCAACGGATTTCCGGGAAGCGGCGCGTGGAGCATAGCTTTGCGGATTCAACAGGCGCTCGGAGCTGGCCAGCAAAGCGCGTGGGCTTACTGGCAATTGACCGATGGAAATCCGGTTGGCGCCCAGACGCTAACGGACCAGGCCACCGCGCAGAACTCGGCCAAGTACGTTGCGGCGAAACATTTCTTCCGCTACATCCTGCCCAACTCGATTTGCGTCAATGCAACCATCAGCGGTTCGACGGCCCTCAGCGCCAGCGCCTTTTTACACCCAACCAATGGTACGATGACGGTGGTGATCATCAACTCCTCGAACGCCGCGGTGCAGGCAGTGATCAACTCGCCCGCAACGCCGGCGGGGATTGGGTCGTGGCAGACTTTCACTTCGAGCAGTGGGAGCTATTGGCAGTCTTCGACCAACCTGATCACGAATGGCACGGCCAACGTCAGCGTCCCGGGATTTGGAGTGGTGACACTTTATGGCATGATGCCGCCGAAGTTGAGCGCCGCGCCGGCGGCCAATGGGTTGCTGAATCTTCTCTGGCCGCCCAGCGCCAATGGCTTTTTGCTTCAATGCACGACCAATCTTTCATCCGCTTCCTCCTGGACCAACGTCGCCGGCAGCCAGGTCGCCACCAATGGACTGGCCTCCGGCCTGGTCAGCGTGACGGTAAGGCAGAATGCCGCGGGCGCTTTCTACCGCCTGACGCAACCGTGACTTATTGCCTTTGAAGGTCGAGGGTTCGGAAGCTTAACCTGCCGTTGAAACCGGGGCGTGTGGGTAATTCGAAAGCGGTGAGCGGACTGCCTGGAGAAGTGCGCTCATCTGCGAATGCAAATTGGCAGGCGCGTTGGACTGGAACAAATTTGGGCTCGCCTCCAGTAACGCCCGAATCGGTTGAGGCCGTTGGCCCGCTTAAGCCATTAGTTTTCCTTCAGAATGGAAACGAACTGCTTCACCGCCGGGCTGAGCACCTTGTTTTTCTTATAAATGGCGGCGAGCGGACGGTAGTATTCGCCATCTTCCAGTTGCACCTGGGCGAGGGTTTGTTTGGCCACTTCCTGCAGGACGGTGCCCTGGGGCACGACCGAGATGCCCGCGTCGATTTCCACGGCGCGCTTCACGGTCTCGATGTTGTCGAATTCCATGACGTGATGAACTTCCACGCCGCTCTCCTTGAGAATTTTGTCGAGGGCCTTGCGGGTGGGGATGTCCGGCTCGAACCCGATGAATTTCTGGCCCGAAAGGGATTTGAGTTTCACGCTCTTGGACTTGGCGAACGGATGCTGGGGGTGGCAGATGAGCACCAAAGGATCCCGGCGCAGGGGGACGGTTTCGAGCTTGCTTTCGCGGGTCGGATAGGCGACGAGCCCCAAATCCACCACATTGCTCAACACGTCGTCATAGACCTGGTTGGCGCGGCGGTATTCCACATGAACATTCACCGTGGGGTAGCTCTTTAGAAACTTTTTGATGTAGGGCGGCAGGTCGTGCAGGCCGATGCTGTAGATGGTCGCGACCCGGATGGTGCCGGAAATGATGTCCTTGATTTCCTGAAGCTTGCTGTGCAGGGAGTCATAATTTTGGATGATCTGCTTGCTGAATTCATAAAGGACCTGGCCTTCACGCGTCAGGCGGAACTTCTTTTTGCTGCGTTCGATCAACAGCGATTTGAACTGCCGTTCCAGCGAACTGATCTGCTGGCTGACGGCCGATTGAGTAACGTTGTTGATCTGCGCGGCCTTGGTGAAACTCTCGGTTTCGGCCAGGTCGCAGAAGACCTTGAGGCTTTCGATTTGCATAAGCTAAGGTTATTGAACCCCAAATTGACCCGTCAGTCAACAGGCATGGCTTCGCCGGGGGCGAGGGCTTGTTTGACTTTGAGGAGCAATTCCTGGCTGGTAAACGGTTTTTGCAGATAGCCGGTTCCCTCCCGTTCCTGGCTCGTGGGACGCACGTAGCCGCTGGAGCAAAGGACGCGCGTGCCCGGGACCAGCCGATGCACGTGCTCCACCAATTCACGCCCGCTCATCCCCGGCATCACGAGGTCGGTCACGACCAGGTCCACATGAGTATCGGGGTGGGCCAGGAGATCCAGCGCCTTTTGGCCGCTGTTCGCGACCAATACCCGGTAACCATAAGCTGTAAGAATGGTCTGCCCCATGGTCAACAACAGGTCCTCGTCGTCCACCATCAAAATCGTCTGCGTGCCGCTGAGGTCGCCGGGGTTGATGCCTTCGTCCTTCACGAATTTTTTTTCCGCCGGAAGATAGATGCGAACCGAAGTGCCGATGCCGGGCTGGCTGGAGACGGCAACCGCGCCGCCATGGTTGGTGACGATGCCGTAAACCCAGGCCAGGCCGAGGCCGCGATGTTTGCCGCCCCGTTTGGTAGTAAAAAACGGCTCGAAAACCCGGGGCAGCACTTCCGCTTCAATGCCCGAGCCGTTGTCGGTGATCTCGATGCAAACGTAAGTGCCGGCGGCCAACTGCGCGTTGCGGTCCTGGGTCGGCTGCGTCAAGTCGATGTTTTTGGATTGGATGATGATCCGGCCATGGGGACCGAGCGCTTCGACCGCATTTTCGAGGATTCTTAAAAAAGCCTGCTGCATCTTCGCCTCCTCGAATTTGACGGTATAAAGACGGCGTTCCAGTTGAAGCGACCACTCGATTTCCTTGCCCAATTGGGAGGGCGGCGTGGCCTTGAACGTGTCCACATTGCGCTGCAAGAGCACGTTCGCATTGCCGGACTGCTGCACCTTGGTTTCCTTTTCCTGGCGGCTGAAATTGGCGAGGTCATTGGCGGTTTCCGCGGCTTTGGAGGCGGATTTCTCCACTTCCATCAGCGAGGCGCGCCAGGGATTGTTTGGTTCGAGTTTGCTGAGGATCAGGGAAGTGTGGCCGAGAATGCTGGTGAGTGCGTTGTTAAAGTCCAGGGCGACAGTGCGCGCGAGTTGCAGGGCGCAATCCAATTTTTGCTTATGCGCGAGACCAGCCTCCAAGGCCGGGCTCTGTGCCCCTCCGGCCGGCGTGGGCGGGAAAAGTTGGAGTAGAAAGAGTTTCTCTCCCGCATTGAAAACGGGGCAAACCGACGCTTGAAATGACAAACTCACACCGCCATCGCCCATCAATTTCAGAGCGGCTTTTGGGTTGGGAACGTGTTCAGACTGGCTCAGAAATTGCGCCGGCGTGACATCGTTCTCGGCCAACCAGAGGCTGGCCAGGGCTGCGGAGCCCGATGCCAAATGGCCACCCAGAGCCTGGCTTGCCGCCGGATTAGCCTGGCGAATAACACCTGCCCCATCCACCACCAGCGCAGGCCAGGCTGCTCCGTCCAAGCCGAAAGCAACATCAGACTTCATGGAACAACATGCTATCCGTGAGCGCTTACCTTAACTGCTTGAGGTGGTTTCTCAAATGCAATTTTCCCTACGGAACATCAAGAAAGGCATGCGGCAGCAATTCCCGGACGGAGAACTCCTTGATTTGACGAGGCTTGCGGCTGTCTGCCACCCAAACACGGGCTTGGGGGGCATATTCGGCCAGCAATTGGCGGCAAGCGCCGCAAGGCATTGGCGCACCCGGCGCGCGCGCGACGACGGCAATGGCGGCAAACCGTTCGTGTCCTTCGGTCAGGGCTTTGAAAAGCGCCACGCGCTCCGCGCAACACGTCAGCCCGTAACTTGCGCTTTCCACATTAGCGCCCGTGATGACCACGCCTTCACGCGTCAACAGGGCCGCGCCAACCTTGAATTTCGAATAAGGAGCAACCGCCCGCTCGCGCGCCTTCAGGGCCTCCTTGATCAAGGCTGATTTATTCAGCGCGTTCGCCATAAACTTTCGCAAAATTGTAGAGCAGTTGCGCTGCCAAGTTCTTCACTTTCTCCGCAGTTTCAAGGACCTCCGCATGGGAAAGCGCCGCGCCGCCGCGGCCGGCCGCCAGATTGGTAATGCAGGACATGGCCGCAACTTTCAGGCCGCATTGCCGGGCGACAATGGCTTCGGGCACCGTGCTCATGCCTACCGCGTCCGCACCCAATCGGGCGAAGGCACGAATTTCGGCCGGCGTTTCGTAGCTCGGCCCGGAAACGGCAAGGTAAACGCCGGATTTGACCCGCAATCCGGAGCTGCGTGCGGCCCGCCGCAGCAAATTTCCCAGGCCGGGGTCATAAGTGCGCGTCATATCCACGAAGCGCGGATATCTCGGTGATGCCGGACCGCGCAGAGGATTGGCGCCCATGAAGTTGATGTGGTCGGTGAGCACCATAAAATCCCCGGGGCGAAAGCTCCGGTTGAGCCCGCCGGCGGCGTTCGTCAGCAGCAAGTCCTGGATCCCGAATTCCGCCAGGACGCGGGTTGCGAAGGTCACCTGCTCCATGGAATGGCCTTCATAATAGTGCGCGCGCCCGCTCAGAATCAGCGCCGGCGTGTTTCCCAGATGCCCCAGGACGAGTTTCCCGGCGTGACCGGTCACTCCCACCGGCGGAAAACCCGCCAGCTTTTGGTAGCCAATCTCCGTGTCCACCTCCATCCGGGCGATCGCTTCCTGAAAGCCGCTGCCCAAAACGATGCCGAGCACGGGTCGGAGTTTCGACAGCTTGGCCACCTGGCGGGCGGCCAGGGTTGGGTTCAGGTTTGATTTCATTCTCGCTGACTTGATTTATTCTGATTCTGCTTTACGCTCGTCCCACTCGGAATGTGTTATGGAATTGGACAATGACCAGATCCGGCGCTACTCGCGCCATTTGATTCTGCCTGAAGTCGGGCTGGCGGGCCAAAAGAAAATTTGTTCGACCAGCGTGTTGTGCATTGGCGCCGGCGGCCTCGGCTCGCCCATCGCCATGTATCTGGCCGCCGCGGGCATTGGACGCATCGGCATTGTCGATTTCGACACGGTCGATTTCTCGAACCTCCAGCGCCAGATCATCCACGGCACCAGTGACGTAGGCCGGCCCAAGGCTCAATCAGCCAAGGAAACCATCCAGGGCATCAATCCCACTTGTGACGTGGTCATCCACAACACGCGTTTGAGCAGCGAGAACGCGCTCGAAATCATCGCCGGGTACGACATCGTGGTGGACGGGACGGATAATTTCCCCACGCGCTATTTGACCAACGACGCTTGCGTGCTGCTCAAGAAGCCGAATGTCTATGGTTCGATTTTTCGCTTCGACGGGCAGGCCAGCGTTTTTGCGCCGCACCTGGGCGGCCCCTGTTATCGTTGCCTTTATCCCGAGCCGCCCCCGCCGGGGATGGTGCCCAGTTGCGCCGAGGGGGGCGTTCTCGGAGTGCTGCCGGGAATCGTTGGCTGCATTCAGGCCACGGAAATTCTCAAACTGGCCATCGGCAAAGGCACCCCGCTGGTCGGGCGTTTGATGACCTTCGACGCGCTCGCCATGAAGTTCCACGAACTCAAGTTGCGCCGCGACCCGCAATGTCCCATTTGCGGCGATCACCCGACCATCAAAGCGTTGATTGATTACGATCAGTTCTGCGGCATCCCGGACGCACCCGCCGTGCCTGCGGCGAACCCCGACGAAGTCACCGTGCAGGAAATGAAACTCGCGCTGGACAATCCCAAGCTCGGCATCAAAGTGCTCGACGTGCGCGATCCGGACGAATACGACATTGCCCACGTCAAGGGCGTCCCGCTCATTCCTTTGGGCGAATTGCCGCAACGGTTCACCGAGCTTGATCCGAACCAGCAATATTACATTCACTGCAAGAGCGGCATCCGCTCGATGAAGGCCCTGAAATTCCTGCGCGAGCAGGGTTTCAAATATCTCAAGAACGTCAAAGGCGGCATCGACGCCTGGTCCGACGAGATCGACCACTCGGTTCCGAGGTACTGAGGGCCGGCATCTCAACTCGGAACATTTCAGCTTTGAACGCGGCGCTCCCGTTTTATTAAACGGTTGGTCGCAAGAGAATGGCATTTGGGCCCGCTGGAAGAACCAGCTACATTCCCTCATGCTTACCATCAAAGAAAGGTCTGGCCGACGAGTCAGCTTGATTCGTTTTCATTCGCTCTCGCTGGTCACCATCTGCATCCTGGCCGGTTGGATCCTGCTTTATGCGCGCGCAAACCCGAACAGCCATGCGGGCGCGTTCTTTGGCAACGCCATCGCCGATTGGTGCGGATCGGTGGTGATCATCATCGCCACCAAGTATCTTTTCGAAAAAGGCTCGGAGGAAAGCCGCCCGTTGCTGGGCCGGCTGAAGGATCCGTGGCGCAATTTCCTTCGCTCACATGGACTCACCATTTTTCTGGTGCTGACCGGTTGTGGCTGGTTCCTGCTCTACTGGCGCATGGATCCCACCGCCAAATGGGGCCAGGTGGTCGGGAACATCGTTTCCGAGTGGGTGCAAATGCTCGGCCTGGTTCTCCTAACCAAGCGCCTGATCGAACGCGGTTCGAAGGAAAGCCGGAAGTGAGAAGGAAAACACCAAGCTCCAAAAACCAATGGCAGAATCCGACTGATGTTTGGTGCTTGGAGCTTTTCTGGTGTTTGGATCTTGATGTTTGATGTTTGTCCTCAGCGAATACGCTCCGCCTTCATGTGCCGATGCACGAAGAAATAATAAATCGCGCCCAATCCCAACATGGCGCCGCCCAGCCAAAGCGCCACGCGATGCGCTTCCCCCTGCATCAATTGTTGGTCCTGGCCCATTTTGATGCCCAACCAGCAAAGCACCGAACACCAAATGGCCGAACCCAGGATCGTAAAGAGTGAATACAACCGGTAATCCATGCGCACAATCCCCGCCGGGATGCCGATTAAATGCCGCACCACCGGCAACAGTCGCGAAATGAAAATCCCCATGGCGCCGAACTTGGAAGCCCAGCGTTCCGCACCCTCGATCTTGGCCGGTGAAATCAGCGCGTAGCTGCCATAACGCAACAACAGCGGCCGGCCTCCGACCCGCGCCACCCAATACATGATTGTCGCGCCAACCCACGAACCAATCGTGCCGGCAATGATGATGCCGATCACGCTAAGGTTCCCGCTCTTTTGGGCCAAGTGGGCCGCGGGTGGAATAATCAACTCGCTCGGCAACGGGAAGATCGTGCTTTCCGCCGCCATCATCAGCGCCACCAACGGATAGCCCCAGGAATCCAGCGCGTGCTGGTACCAATCCATGACGTGGCTGATATACGTTTTCAGCATGCGC
Source organism: Verrucomicrobiota bacterium (assembly GCA_021325145.1). Taxonomy (GTDB): domain Bacteria; phylum Verrucomicrobiota; class Verrucomicrobiia; order Limisphaerales; family Pedosphaeraceae; genus JAJPHR01. Next base: position 47,725 of record JAJPHR010000078.1, read on the forward strand.
AGTCCTTATCGGGAAAGCGTGCCGCGGGCAAGCAGCATTCCGGCCTGCCGCGGGCCTGAGACCTCCGCCAGGTTCCGCCAGGACAATCACCTTGAATTGAGTCGTGAAACGGCTAAACATGGACCGAACACGTTCCGTAGTAAACCCGCGACGAAATGCTGGATGAAAACGGCGATATGCGTTTCTGCGGGCTCAATCCCTTATGAATAAAAAATCAGCCAACCAGTCGGTCCGGTGTGCTTGCCTGATGGCTTCGCTGGCCCTGTCTCAACTTCAATCTCCAGCGGTCGAACTGGGCATTGTTCCCGGAAAATTCTCCGGTACCATGGATTCGCTCACGAATTACAGCTGCCCCGAGTGGTTTCGCGACGCGAAGTTCGGCATCTGGGCGCATTGGGGGCCGCAGGCCGTGCCGATGGAAGGGGACTGGTACGCTCGTAAAATGTATCAGGAAGGTTCGCCGGACTATAAAGATCATCTTGCGCGCTACGGTCATCCTTCAACCAACGGCTGGAAGGACATCATCCCGCTGTGGAAAGCCGAGAAATGGGATCCCGAAAAGCTGATGGCGCTTTATAAAAAAGCGGGCGCGAGATACTTCGTCAGCATGGGCACGCATCACGACAATTTCTTCCTCTGGAATTCGCAGTTGCACAAATGGAATGCCGCAAATTACGGCCCGCATCGTGACGTGGTCGCCGAATGGCAAAAGGCCGCCAAAAAGAATTCCCTGCATTTCGGTGTTTCCGAACATCTTGGCGCCAGCTTCACCTGGTTTCAGGACGCGCACAAAGCCGACCGGACCGGACCATTCGCCGGTGTGCCGTATGACGGGGCCAATTCCAACTATTGGGACCTCTACCATTTCCCCGCCGAACCAGGCGACAATCAATGGTACAGCAAGGATCCTCGCTGGCAGCAGCAATGGTTCAATGAAATCAAGGAACTCGTGGACAATTATCATCCCGACCTGCTTTACAGCGACGGCGGCGTGGCGTTCGGGAACGAAGTGGGCTTGAGCCAGATCGCTAACTTTTACAACGACAACCTCCGGCACAATCGCGGCAGGTTGACCGCCGTTTATAATTGCAAACAGCCTTCCGAGGGCCGCTGGGTGCAGGACTACGAACGCGGCGTCAACGGCGGCATCAACCCTTCTCCCTGGCAGACCGATACCTCCATCGGCGACTGGTTTTACAATCGCCACTGGAAATACCAGCCGCTGAGCTGGACCGTCCACATGCTGGTGGACATCACCAGCAAGAACGGCAACCTCCTGCTCAACGTCGTGCTGCGGCCAGACGGATCACTCGATCCGGAAGTCGAAACGATGCTGCACCAGTTGGCTGACTGGACAGCCGTGAACGGTGAGGCCATTTACGGCACGCGGCCATGGCTGGTTTACGGCGAGGGCCCCACGCAGGTGAAGGGCGGCGCGTTTAAGGAGAATTATGCTTACTCGAGCAAGGACATTCGCTTCACGACTAAAGGGAAAAACCTCTACGCCATCGCGCTCGGCTGGCCGTCGGAAAATAAATTCGTGATTCGTTCGCTGGCCAAAACCGGCGATGCTGGTGCGAACCAAATCAAGCGTGTCGAACTGCTCGGCTATCGTGGCGAGTTGAAATTCAACCAGACTGCCGAAGCACTGACGGTGGAATTGCCCGCTGAAAAACGGAGCGACCTCACCTGCTCGTTGAAAATAGCCGGCGGCAATTTCACGCCGGTGACGCCGCCTTCGACCGTTTCGCTGATTCGTCCGGACGCGAAGGGCAACCTGGTCCTGTCGGCCAAGGACGCCGAATTGCACGGCAGCCAGCTCCAGTTGGAAGAGAAAGGCGGCCTGCCGGACATCGGGTTCTGGGACAAAGGCGACGAGTCGGTTTCATGGACGGCACAAGTTTCCAGGGCCGGCGCCTTCAAGCTCAGCGCCACCGTGGCAACCGTCAATGCTGATGCCGGTTTTGTGATCGAAGTCGGCGGCGAAAGCATCAGCGCCCAGGCTCCGGTGACGGGTAGCTGGGAGAAGTTTCAGGCCGTTGACCTTGGTCGAATCCAGATCAACAAGCCTGGCGATCTGGTGGTGAAAGTGCGCGCGAAAGATCCCGCGAGCTGGAAGGCCATCAATCTCAATGCGGTCCAGTTGACTCCGGAATGATGAGAAAGAAGTGAAGGCGAACGACCTCGCTCGGCGTTGCAAATTCTCCTCTGCGCCGCTTTCGACCAACCTCACGGTCACGGTGCCGTCGTGCAGGTTGCAAGCTGCGAAG
>JAJPHR010000052.1 GCA_021325145.1 Verrucomicrobiota bacterium
CATCGCCTTCAATACGACGAACGTTATTTGTGGGATTGAATCTCAGCCGTCCCTTCGGGACTTACCTACCGGTAACTTACCCGGCGTTGAAACGCCGGGCTATTCTCATAATGTCCCTCCGGGACACCCTGGAGGGGGCCAGGGTGTTCGAACAACGAGTATTTCGCGCGTCTATTCAAGTTCCCGGGCGGCTACGCTTTTAAGGAAGCGGCTCTAATGCGCATCGTACTTTTTAGACCCTGCCACGCGCCAAAATGGTGAAGAACGCCCAGCCGCTATTTCAAAACGTCGCCCAGGAGAAGCGCCGTCTTCACGCAGCCACTACACGCGGGGCGCGTGCGCTCCCAATCCAACTGCATGGTTACGGATTAAAGCCCATCTCGCAGCAGGCAGTCCTCTGGCCGCCGTCGGCGCGCACGGAGTGGCGCGCTACCACCAAGATTAAGGTGTTTTCACACAACGAAACCCGGTGCGGTTGGTGGCGGTGGTCGGGAGGGCGTTGCTGCGATTGGCGCAACGCGCGACGTCCGCGCCGCTCTGCCAATCGCCTCCGCGCATTACACGGTTGGTGCCGGATGCCGGCCCCCGTGGATCGGCGCCCCCGGCATACGGCGTCCCGTACCAATCCCAACACCAAGCGTCCACATTACCGGCCATGTCGCACAGTCCATAGGCGTTGGCCGCAAAAGAGCCCACGGGACTCGTGGCTGGCGAGGTTCCGCCGAAACTGCCCGTGGCGTTGTAGCCGTTCGGTCCCAAATCGTAGCTATGGCTGGCGGTCGCTCCGAAGTAGTTGGCCTGGGTTTCAGAAATCGTGCTGCCCCAGGGAAACCGTAGTCCGTTCAATCCGCCCCGCGCCGCCTTCTCCCATTCCGCTTCCGTCGGCAGCCGGTAGCCGCTGGCCGTCCAATCCGGATAAGGTGTCACATCCCCATTGGTATAGACCTGAGTCAAACCCGCATCCGTGTAATACACCGGCCTCAAACCCAGTTGCTGCGAACGCGCATTGCTCCACTTGACCGTGTCATACCAATCCACCGTTTGCACCGGATGATTGGCCGCCTTGCCCGCGCCGGGGTTGTCAAAGCCATATCCGTGGCTCGTGGCCCAGTTATAAACCCCCTGCCATTGAAAGTAGCTCACCGGGTTCGTATCCATGTAAAATGCCGATACGAGCACGGCCGTGGGGGCGGCGTCGCCGTTATGGTTGGTGTCGGCCTGGTCCCCCAAAATGAACGCACTGGCAGGAATGAGCGCCATGCCGAGGGTGGCATTCACACCCAAACGGAAGTACCTGCCCGGCGCGGTGTTGGAAACCGTGAAAGCGGTCACCGGCACGGCATCAGTGGCGTTTACCCAATTAGTCGAGGCCAGGTTGGTGGTGCTTTGCAGAAAGAAATTGGGAGCGGACGATTGCCAAAAGAGAATGGTTTGGTTGCCCGCCGGCGCAATGCCCAAATTAGTCGTTTGCGCGGAAGCGAGATGAAGACCGGCAAGGAGCGCCGACACGAGCAGCAAGCAGTAGAGCTTGGTTTTCACAATAATATTCGGGGTCAATTTGGCCTTCGAGAGATGGCGTTTGATCGTCGCTGAGGTTTAGACCCCGCCTGCCTCAAAAGCAAGGGAATTAAGAACCTATCTCGGTAGGGCGCGTCATTCCGTGCGCGCCGACGGCGGGCAGAGGACTGCCCGCCCTGCCGGGATAGGTTCTAGCCTCGTATTGGATGTGATATGAGATGGTCAGGATTGGACGGGCGGGGGGCGTTTGGGAACCGAGGACGAGGACGAGCACGATGTGGGGCCATGTTTGTCACGGGTTGTCACGGGTCGTGTCACGGGTGACACCTCAGAAAAGGCCCGTGTCTATTGAGTTGTCACGGTGTCACGGGTCCGGACCCCTGGAAGGGTATCCCAGCGCGGATTAGGGAGTGGGGAGTACGGAATTGGAGGAGGAATAATGACCGATACCCAGTCCAGGGATTTTAAATCTGGAAATCCAGACCCGTGCTTGCCCGGCCGGATTTGTTGATGACCTTGACGTTGACTTCTTCCTGGAGAACGAGGGAATTGGGCGGGACGCTTTGCATCAGGAAGACGTTCGCGCCGATGGTGCTGCCGGCGCCGATGACGGTTTCGCCGCCGACGATGGTGGCGTTGGCGTAGATGGTCACGTGGTCTTCGATGGTGGGATGGCGTTTCTGGCCGTGCAATTGCTGTCCGCCGGAGAGCGAGCGGGCGACGAGGCCCACGCCTTGATACAGTTTCACGTGGTTGCCGATCTCGGAAGTTTCGCCGATGACCGTGCCGGTACCGTGATCGATGAAGAAATGCGAGCCGATGCGCGCGCCCGGATGCAGGTCGATCCCCGTGCGGCTATGCGCCCATTCGGTCATGACGCGCGGGATCAAGGCGATGTTCTTGTGGTAAAGTTCATGCGCCAACCGTTGCACGGCGATGGTCTCGACGAAAGGATAGGCGACGATCACTTCCTCGCGGCTCAAGGCGGCGGGGTCGCCCTTGTAGGCGGCTTCGATGTCCGTTTGCAACAGCTCGCGGATGTGGGGAAGCTTGCCAAGGAAATCGAGCGTTGCGGAGTGAGCGGTGGTGCGCAGGTCCTTTTTGGTCAGTTTTTCGGGCGGGTGGTATTCGAGGCTCTTATAGATTTCGTCCTCGAGGTGTTCGAGCACGGAATCCATGAGCGTCGCGGTTTCGACCTTGATCTCGGACGAGTGGACCAGCTTCTCATCGAAGAAACCCGGGAACAACAGGCGGAGCAAGTCGGTGGTGATGGCGCAAATGGTGCGCTTGGAAGGAAGGTTTTTGCCGTCGAGATGATTGATGCCCCCGTGTTTCGCGTACGAGGCGACCAACTGGTCGGTCAGTTGTGTGACGGTGACTTGCACAGGGCCAGTATTCCGCAGCGGAGGGCGGAAGGCAAGGGGTGGAAATAAGGTGGGCAGCGGGGTTGGTTATTTGCTCCTCGTGCTCGTCGTCGTCCTCGTCCTCGATCCCAATCAGCGGGCTGGGATCGAGGACGAGGACGACGACGAGCACGAGCACGAATGAAGAGGGGAATCCCATGCGCAGTCCTCCATACCTGCGGATAATGTGCTTTTCACTCGCGGACGGCTCTGATTGTCTAATCGAAACTTTATGAGAACGTTGATTCTCGGCATCGATAGCGGCACGCAATCGACCAAGGTGCTGGCAGTGGACGCGAACACCGGCAAGGTGCTGGCGTCCGCGGCGCAAGGTTACGAATTGCTGCCCAACCTGCCACCGGGGGCAAAGGAGCAGCATCCGCATACCTGGCGGGACGCGACGGCCAGCGCGATCCGGCAGGCGTTGCGCCAGGCCCGGGCCGTTGCCGCGGAGGTCAAAGCCATTGGCGTCAGCGGCCAGCAGCATGGGTTCGTGCCGCTGGACAACCAAGGCCAGGTCATTCGTCCCGCGAAGCTTTGGTGCGACACCTCGACCGTGGCTGAGTGCGAAGAACTTACGGACAAGTTGGGCGGAGCCAAGGCGACGATTCGCGCACTGGGCAATGCGATGCTGCCCGGGTTCACCGCGCCGAAAATCCTTTGGTTGAAGAAGCATGAGCCGAAGAACTATCAGCAACTGGCGACGGTCCTGCTGCCGCACGATTACCTGAATTTCTGGCTCACGGGAGAGAAGATCATGGAATATGGCGACGCCAGCGGAACCGCGTTGCTGGACGTGCGCAAACGGCGGTGGTCGCAGGCGGTGCTCGATGCCATCGATCCGGATCTCGCGGGGAAGCTGCCGCTGATCATCGCGAGCGACAAGCCCGCCGGGAGATTGCAATCGTCAGCTGCGCGGCTGTTGGATTTGAACACGGACGTACTCGTAAGCGCGGGTGGCGGCGACAATATGATGGGCGCCATCGGCACCGGCAACGTCACCGCCGGCGTGATTACCGCCAGCTTCGGCACGAGCGGAACGATTTACGCCTGTTCGGAAAAACCGATCGTCGATCCCAAGGGCGAAATCGCGGCGTTCTGCGACTCCACGAACCGGTGGCTCCCGCTGCTGTGCACGATGAACGTCACGACGGCGACCGAGATGGTGCGCAACAGCCTCGGCTGGACGCACGAGAAGTTTTCGGCGGCTGTTGCGCGAGTTCCCCTCGGCGCGGGCGGGTTGATGCTGCTGCCGTACCTGGAAGGCGAGCGCACGCCGAATGTGCCGGCCGGGACCGGCGTCTGGCTGGGCGTGAATCCGAAAAGTTATTCGGCGGACAACCTGGCGCGCGCCTCAATGGAAGGCGTGACGCTCGGCATGAATTACGGCTTGCGCCGGCTCGCTGAACTGGGCGTGAAGCCCGCGCAGATTCGCGCGACCGGCGGCGGAGCCAAGTCGAAGGCCTGGCGGCAGATCATGGCCGACGTTTTCAACGCCGAAGTCGTGACGTTGAAGGTGGTGGAAGGCGCGGCTTACGGCGCGGCCTTGCAGGCGCTTTGGTGCTGGCGGCGCGAGCAGGGCGAAAAAGTTTCGATCCAGGACATCACCGACTGTTTCATCGAACTCAACGCCGACGAAACCGCGCAACCGGACAAAAGGAACGTCGCGTTCTACCGCGACTTGCAGGAACTCCAGGATGAGATGTCCGAAAGTCTGCGCGAAGTTTTCATCAAACACCGTGCTTTCGTTTTGGGCGAGAGCCGATAATTGAGGCGGACGCGCAGGTCAGGACTCCGCGTCGAGTGTCTTGGGCCCGAAGATAAACGAGGCCCTTGCAATCCTGCCCTGGCGCACTTCGTAGATGGCTGCCAGCTCGATGGCGCCGGTGCCCTCAGGAAAGGTGCGGGTCACCCGCTCATGATCGATGACCACATTACCCACCACGGTGCGCTTAAGGAGCGCCGCGTGCAAATTGGGTTCCTTGAATCGAGCCAGGAATCGTTCGCGCAGTTGCGCAGCGCCACTGGCCAGAAGTTTCGCCGGATACTCGAATTGTTGCGCATCGTCCGCGTAGGTTGCCATGAGCGCGTCGAGGTCGCGCGCGTTGTAGGCTTCAAGCTGCCTTTGCACCACGGCTTCAGGATCAGATTTATCCTTCAGGTTTTTCCTTTGTCTTGCGATGCGTGACGTGTCGTCGCAGCCTGTGGCATCAGGTAAGCGATTATTCGGCAAAGATCAATGAAACGGGCGGTTGACGGTGAGCCAGTAATAGGCAATGTCGCCGACCAACTGGCCGAAGCGTTTGGCGTCGGTGGGTTTGACCACGTAGCTGTTGGCGCCAAGCCGGTAACTGGCGAGCATTTGCTTCTCGTCGTGCGAGCCGGTAAAGACGACCACAGGAATGGGACGGGTGCGCTCGCGGACTTTAAGTTGCTGGAGGACTTCCAGGCCGCCCATGCGGCTCAGGTTCAAGTCGAGCAGAATCAAACGCGGCGCGCTCTCGATCTTCCAGTCCACCGACCACGAGTTGGCGCAGATAAAATCGAGCACGCCATCACCATCGACAAAACGGACGAGACGGTCGCCGAAGTTTCTGGCCTGCAGCGCCGCGACGGCGAGTTCCGCGTCCGCTTCGTTGTCTTCCACCAACAGGATATCAACTGCTTTGTTCGTATGCATGCAATTACTCAGGCTATCTTTGGGGTGCCGGAAAGGAGCCGGAGCCCCGCGAGAATTCCAGTGACCATCGCGCCGGTCCGCTGGCTGAATCCGCAACCTAAACGGTAGCTGGAAATTCGGAAAAAGCCAAATCTATGAAATAGGGCAAGACAAGTAGGCAACGTTTCAAGTTTCGCGTTCAAGTAATCTTGTGGCACCCCCGTTGAACCGCGTGAACTGGAACTCCAAACTGCGGATCCCCTGGCTCTTTGGATCTGTGTTGCAGGTTCAACATCAGAGCTGCGGCGCCAGGTATTCGAGCACCGGTTGCAGGCCGATCCCGCTGGCCGCCAGCAGCACGGCCTTGATGGCGGGATGTTGGCTGATAGGTGCGAAGGCGCCTTCCTGGCAGGATTCGACCTGTTCAATCAGGCCGCGGATGTACTCAGGCGAGGGGTTCGGATTTGGTGAAGCCAGCGCTTCGAGCAGCCTTTCGTTCAGCCGGTCGAGCACGGCTTTACGCGCCCGTTCCGCCGCGCCGCGAAGCTGCCAGACCGCCCAGATGGCGAAGCAGGAGTTTATCGCTGTAATCGCCAGGATTGAGCGCGGCCAATCCCATCGGTCGAACCAGGAACTGCGCGAAAGGATCGTCAGAAAAAGGATGACGAATGGGTAGAACACCAGCTTTCCAACGGCTTCGCTGCGGTTGCCAATCAGTTGAATGGTTTTGCATTCCGCCAGGCAGTCGGCATGAGAAGCCGAATTGACATTCTTCGCGGCTCGTTTGGTGGACGGCGAGTATGCCTTTACCGGATACTTTGCGAGATAATCGATCAATCTCCGGCACAGGCACGAAGCGTCCACGACAAAGAAGATGAGGAAAGTTTGCAATGCGGTGCTAAAGATCAGGGCCGCGTGATCCAGTTCCCGGCCCAAAGGGCCGCGGTAGGGAACGAAGGGTCGTGGGAAAAGGTTAAAAATGGAGCCGGCCAGAAGCATGTAAAATATTGTCGGCAAAAGCGCGCGCAACATCCGATGCGGCCAGTAATCCAACAAGTTATAGCGCCGGCCAAGGGCTTTGCCCGGGAGCGGGTTCTGTTGCGCATCCTCGACGTCGTGATCCCAGCGTGCGATGCTGATCCACCACTGGTACTTTAGTGTCAGCATATCATAGGCATGCTTGAGATCGCTTTTTTCGGGAGAGCTTTCCAGCCGTTCGCGTATCGGTGCGGTCCATTGAAACCATTCGCGGACTCTTTCCAGGCCCCGGGTCATCGGCTGGCCACGCTCACGTTCCCACAAAAAGCGAATATAAGGCTTCGCCAGCGGCCCCCGGAGATTGTAATCCCGATTTAGGCTGGTTTTGTTGGCCAGCAGATCCCGCCGGGCTTTGAACAGGAAGATGAGGGCCAGACAGCCGGAAAAAATACGGATTATCTCTGTCGGCCAAAGACTGACCCCTCGCAAAAGGGTGAATGGTTTTCCAACCGAGCTGAAGATATTGGCGAGCGCAAAACAGGTGTAACCAGCCAACAGGACCAGGAGGCCGAGGCTCACGGTCCGGAAAACCCAGGGCGGAACTGCTCGCAGCGGTCCGGGAAGCTTCACCGTCTCTGGAGCGAACGCCTGGGCGGCGGCGGAGAATACGCCGCGCGTTCGAGGACTGAAGACGCCCACCATGGCCAGGGTCATGATACACAATAGGGGCAAATGGACTTTGTCCCATTTACCGACCACCCCTCCGAGAGTTATGGGCGGGTTGGGAGGATGTATGTTGACGGCTGTGGTTGCCTCCGGATCGTTGCTGAGATCAAAGGCGCCGTCCCTCGCAATCTCAAAAAGCCGGGGTGTGAGCGAATCCAGGTTGGTTGTGTCCGGGCAGCCCAAGGCCGCCAGGCACGCCAGATATTCGCCGGTCTGGTAGGTGTCCCGGAAGGGAGGAATTTCTCTTTGCAAGCGCTCGTTCAGCGCCAGCCCAAAGCTTGAAGCCACAATCACGTTTCGCGTCCACTTCAACTGGCTGGGGTGCAGGAGGCGCGCATCCAGGTCGGTGGTGCAAAATAGCTCGTCGTTGAAGTTGGGCCGCAAGGATTGCAGAACGAGCAGCTTGTCATAGACGTCGCTCCCCAAAATACCAACCGCTTTCAATGCGTGATGGTCGCCCTCCCAGCTTTCTTCCTTTTCTTCGATCTCAGCCGCGAGCCGTGGCATGTAATCAAGCTGGCTATGGCCCTCGGCACGCGCCGTGTCATAACCCTTGGCCGCCTTCTGGTCCTCCGATTTGCCAGCCGGCTCATGGGTTTCAGTTTCCCCGGATGCCTTGCCATCGACGCCGCGAAGATAGTTGAACCGCCAAACGTTCGCAGGCCACGACTGGGGTTCTCTTTCCAATTGGACTACCGTGTCACACCAGACGTTTTTGACGATACCGCGCGGAAAGGCACTTTCCAACAACAGGCGATTGAGCCTGACCTGCCTGCCTGTTGGCAGCGAACTGGAACCGGCTTGCGGATGCAGGGTCTTAAAGTCTGGGGGAGTGATCGTGAAACCGTAATCGAACAATCGCTGATTCTTCATTATCCGATTGAAATCCCGCGCCAGGCACGCTCGGAGTGCGCTGTTGTCGCCCCCGCGACGCCGATTATCCAGCAGCAGCCAGGATTGGAGCGACAACCGGAGACGAAGATAACCATAAATATCAACCGCATTCCGGCCCAACTTGTCGCAGAGATCATCAAAACCGCTGTCAACAAAGGTCTTCGCGGTGAAGTAGTCATTCTGCCGGTATTTGACCATCGCCGCGAAGGTCAAAGGCAGTGCGCGGTCGTATTCCGTGTCCCATTCCGAAACCAGCGCGATGCACTGGTTGGTGTCGGTCAAATCGGTTCCCCGCAACGCAAATTCATCGATTAGCGTCTCGACCAATTCATCATCGGTGCAAGTGGCATTGCAGAAAGTCACACCCGCCCTGGCGAACAGATTTGAAACCGAGGCGCGACGGGCTTCGTTTGTGCCAGGAGCCAGCACGGCGTCGGCGGTGGTTGACCAACTGGAATAAATCTCCAGTCCGGCCAGGGCGTTGGTCATTGGAACATAACCCGACGACGGCCCTGGTTCGCCAGAATCCGTTGCGATATTGGACCATTGCCTCAACTCATCCACCGGAGACCTCAGTTCCGGGTTGATGAGCTTGAAATGCAGCCAGGACGGCCAGCCACTGGGCGGTTGGTCCGAACGGGAGACTGAGTCATGGTAAATCAGGCTGCGGAGGTAATGATTGAATTGCGCCAGTCGCGTTGCGAGGTGATCGTCAAAATCATCCGTGCTGAGCCACAACACCAGCACATCACCTCCTCGGGTGGGAACCTGGAGTTGATTGGGCATGAACCACTCGAACGGCACGACCAGCGTGCCCGTCTCGCCTTCGGGCTTGTTTGATTCCAGCATCGGAATCAAGTCCGCAGCTTCTTCCAATGACTTTCCTCGCGGCCACCACTTCTCCACGTAACCGATGTGCTCGGCATCCAATGGGGCGTAACCGGAAACCTCCAGGGCGGAAAGTGTCGCATAGCGCGCCCGATGTCGCAGTTCGGCATCCTCGGCGTAAGATCCGCCTGAGACCATGACTTCCAAAACGGTCACCTGGTTCGTGTGACCGCCGGTTCCGGAATGCCTCCGAATCTGCTCGGCCAGTTCGGGAACCCTGTGAATGGGAGCATTGGATTGTTCCGGTTGGTTAAAGTGGATGTTGGTCGTGCCGTGAATTCGACCGTGGTAGGCTAATGCCACTTCGAAAGGATCCTGCCAAAGTCTTGCCGGAACAATTTGATCTCCAAGTGCTTTTTGCTGAAGGGCTTCCCTCTCACTGGGGCGTGAGCTTTCCAAGGCCGTATGACCCAGAACAGCGCCACCAATCGCAACCGCCAGGAGCGCAAGGGTGCTGATGTCAATCGGAGAACCGCTCTTCTCTTTTTCCGGCATTCACCAGTTAATACGTAGCCAGAAGGTCCGATCTTTCAAAAATCTTAAATTATTTTTGTAATGGCTCAGCGTAGAAGCCGGCTTCGGACAGCGCCGGGCAAACGGGCGCTTGCGTAATTCGCAGCCGGACCCGGTCCGTGGTGATGTAATCCCCGCGAATCAAACGGCGATTGCCAATGCTGGTTCCCCGGGCGAATTCCACCCATTGCCCATCCTTCCATTGGTCCAGCGCGAAGGCCTCGACGCGTTGCCCGAGCGGCAGATACTCGCGCAAGTTGACCACATTAAAACGCACCGGCTGGCTCCACTCGAAGGTCACTTCAGGGGTCCGCACCGCGTCGTCAGTGGCCCAATAGGTGTCGCGGCTGCTGTCGGTCAGGTTTGTCGGCGCGAATGCCTTCGCCCCGCCGCGCGTGTTGCTGGCGGTGAGTTTTGCCTGGATGGCCAGGTCGGTCGCGAAGGTTTCATCCAAAATGCGGCGAAACTCGCGCAGAGAGCGCATGTCGTTCTCGTTGATCTGTCCGCGTCGATCGGGCGGAAGGTTCAGGTTCAGGCATGCGCCGTGCCCGACGGACTTGTAATAGATTTCGAGCAACTTCGCGGGAGTCTTTACCTTTTGATCCTCGCTGGCGTGATAAAACCAGCCGGGCCGGATCGAGACATCGCATTCTGCGGGAATCCAGCTTGTGCCCGGGCGCTGGCCGGAGTTCAGACCCTTGACTTCCCCACCCGGAAAACCTCCATCCGGACTCAGCGTCGCCCAACAGGGGTCGCCCGCGAAACCGTGCTCATTCCCCACCCAGCGGACATCGGGGCCGACATCGCTGAACATAACCGCATTGGGCATCAACTCGCGCACTTGTTGCCACGTGTTGGGCCAGTCGTAAAACGTCCGCGCATCAATCCGCCGCGTCTCCTTCGCTCCACCATAAAATCCATCGCCGCCGTTGGCGCCGTCGAACCATACCGTACAGATTTCTCCGTAGTTCGTGAGCAACTCGCGCAATTCGCTCCGATAATACGTAATATACCCGGGCTGACCGTAGTCTTTCCGGTTGCGGTCCCAAGGCGAAAGGTAGACGCCAAACTTCAGCCCCTGCTTACGGCAGGCCAGGGAGATTTCCTTCACCACATCACCATGACCATCTTTCCAACCGCTGTTCTTGACTGAATGTTCAGTGTATTGGCTCGGCCAGAGGCAGAAGCCGTCGTGGTGTTTCGCCGTCAGGATCAGTCCTTTCATCCCCGCGGCTTTGGCGACCGATACGATCTGGCCGGCATCGAAGGCGGTGGGATTGAAGACCTTTTCGTCCTCGTCGCCGTAGCCCCATTCCTTGTCCGTAAAGGTGTTCACCGTGAAATGGAGGAACCCGTAGAATTCCATCGCGTGCCAGCGCAATTGCCGCTCGCTTGGCACCGGGCCGTAGGGGGCGGGCGGCAAAACGGCACCGTCCGCCGAACCGGCTCCGGCTTGGCAAACAGACAAGAAGCCACAGCCAAGGAAGACAACGAGAAGCAATCCCCTGCAATAAACTTGAAGCTTGGTGCTCACACACGCGGATTCACCGCCAACAGTCTAATGATACGCCTGAACCGGCTTCACTTCGTAACCGCTTTTCTTTAACGCGGCGATGCCGAGCGCGGCGGCACGTGCGCCGCTGAGCGTGGTCATGATTGGCGTGCCTGTGTAGATGGCGGTGGTACGAATGCGGATCTCATCAGCGCGCGGTGTCTGGCCGGCGGGCGTATTGATCACGAGCTGAATCTCGCGATTCTTCAGTAAATCGAGCGCGTTGGGACGGCCCTCGGTCAACTTGAATAACCGTTGAACTTTGAGCCCGGCTTTCTCGAGAACGGTGGCGGTGCCGCTCGTCGAAATCAACTCGAACCCCAACTCGGCGAACTGCCGGGCCACCTCGGCCACTTCATGCTTGTGCGCGTCGCTCACGCTGATAAACACGCGCCCTCCGAGCGGCAGCGGGGCATTCGCGGCCATTTGAGACTTGGCGTAGGCGATGCCGAGGTCCGCGTCCAAACCCATCACCTCGCCAGTGGAACGCATCTCCGGCGACAGCAAAATGTCCTGCCCGTGAAAACGATTGAACGGAAACACGGATTCCTTGACGGCCCAATACTTGGTCCAGATTTCCTCGGTGAACCCCAACTCCGCCAGGGTTTTTCCCGCCATTACCTTGGCGGCCAGCTTTGCGAGCGGCACACCGATCGCCTTGCTGACGAACGGAACCGTGCGCGAAGCCCGCGGATTGACCTCCAGCACATAAACCGTCTCGCCCTTCACGGCGTATTGCACGTTCATCAGGCCGATCACCTTCAATTCCTGCGCCATGGCGTGCGTGTATTCACGGATGGTTCCAATGACCTTCGGCGAGAGAGTGTGCGGTGGCAGCACCATCGCCGCATCACCCGAATGCACGCCCGCGTACTCGATATGTTCGAGCACACCGCCCATCACGATCGTCCCCTGCCCCGGCTTGGAAAACTGGCCCACGTCCGCAATGCAATCCACGTCCACTTCCGTGGCGTCTTCAAGAAACTTGTCCACCAATACCGGGCGTTCCGGCGAAGCCTCCACCGCGAAGCGCATGTAATGGGTCAGTTCCGCATCCGAATAGACGATCTGCATCGCCCGTCCACCGAGCACAAAGGAAGGCCGCACCAGCACCGGGTAACCCAGCTTGTGCGCGGCTTCGAGCGCCTCCGCTTCGTTCGTCGCCAGGCCATTGGGCGGCTGCGGAATGTTCAACTTGCGCAACATCGCCGCGAACAGTTTGCGGTCCTCGGCGATCTCGATGCTCTGCGGCGAGGTGCCGATGATATTGACCCCGTTCTTCTGCAACCCCAGCGCCAGGTTCAACGGCGTCTGGCCGCCGAATTGCGCAATGGCTCCCCAACATTGCTCGCGCTCGTAAATATGCAGCACGTCCTCCAGCGTCAACGGCTCGAAAAACAGCTTGTCGCTCGTGTCGTAGTCCGTGGAGACCGTCTCAGGATTGGAATTGACCATCAGTGTCTCAAAGCCATCCTCCTTGAGCGCGAATGCGGCGTGGACGCAGCAATAATCAAACTCGATCCCCTGGCCGATGCGATTCGGTCCGCCGCCCAGGATCATCACCTTGCGCTTGCCCGAAGGACGGATCTCGTCGTCGCCCCGGTCATACGTGGAATAATAGTAGGGCGTGTAAGCTTCGAACTCCGCCGCGCACGTGTCCACGAGCCGATAGCTCGGCACCAGCCCAAGCTTCTTGCGTTCCGCGCGGATGTCATCCTCCGTGCGCCCCGTAAGGTGGGCAATCTGGCGGTCGGAGAACCCGAGCGATTTGGCTTTGGCGAGCAGGTCTTTGTTCATGTCTTCGGCATCGAGCGAAACGCGCAAAGTAAGCCTCAGCTTTCCCGAGTTGGCAAGTCCCTTTGGCAAAATGCTTCCGACAGCCGGCCTCAGCAAGTGTTTGGTTCCCCAAAAAACTGCGTCTTCCAGCTCTCCAAGGCGCGTTAAGTTTTGAGTCTTGGGATTTGGTGCTTCTCTGGTGTTTGGCGCTTGGCGCTTTTATCATATACTCCCCTGGATCCGTTCCAAGCGGCTGCTGAACGCCTTCAGCATCATGCAAGCTGCTGTATCCCAACAGGAAACGACACCAGCCGCATTCGAAAATACCCGTCCCAACGCCTCCTTTAACATTAATTGCTACCAACTCCACCACCCCTGGACCTTTGTCGGACCTGTCGCAGCGCCTAATCCGTCATCGCCGGCTCAAAGAACCGCAATCCCTCAATCCAAGCCGCGAAATAGCGAATCACGACGGAAAACAACGTTTCAATGCCAACAGCCACTTCGGATTTCCTTGCAGCCGGACGCGACGCGTCAGCAGCGCCCACAAAAGATTCCGTTCGCCTGCCAGAAAGCCCAGCCACGTTTCCGAATCAGCCACCACCTTAAGGTTCGACTCCCCGACCAGGCCGTTTTCGACCGCCAATGTTCCTTCACGGATCCTCACCGTTGCCTCGGCGGTCTCCTTGCCAGTGAAAACGAAATGATACGTGACGTCCAGTTTGCCCGCGGCGTGGCGCTGAAACGAAACCCCCATTCCAAGCAACAAATTCGCAATGCTCCGCGGCCGCAACGAACCGCGCACATGTCGCACCGTCTTGTGTGGAAACCGCTTTTGCACGTGCGTCTCGGCGTCCGAACCGCGCACAACATAGATCGGCTCGCGCTTCGCCTGCAACGGCCGCAGCACCTCATCGGCAAAATCTTTCCTGGAGGCCAGATAAGGCCCGATCACGTCTTCCCCCGCCGGACAAACCGCCATGCAATACGCCGCCTTGTAATTCGGCCCGAAGCCCAGGCTCTGCCACGTCGAAACCGTTTCCGAATCCTTCACGCGCCGCCGATAATCCTTCGCATTGCGGCTGTCGGCAATGGCTTCAACCCAATCTCCAAATCCGCCCATGAACTCCCGGTAGTTATGCGTGTAGCAAGCCGAGAAATTGAATCCCCCGTCCGCGCCAATGGCGCCGACCGGACACGCGGCCACGCACAGTTTGCATTCCAGGCACGGGTTATAATCGAGCTCCTGCGAATACGCGCTGATCTCCGCGCCGACGAGAATTGTGCCGAGCAAAATGAAATTGCCGAAGCGCGGATGGATCACGTTGCGATGAATGCCCATGCGGCCCAACCCCGCCGCGACCGCGATCGGTTTGTGCGCCACCACCCACATTCGCTCGAAGCCCCAGCGGTCCGCTTCCATCGGAAACCCCATCGGCGGATTCAACGCGCGAATCCCCGCGCGCTCCAGCGTCCCCGTGATCCGTCGCGCCACCTCGTTCACCTCGTCGCCCGTGTGATGAAATTCCGAGTTCGCCACCGACCGCGCCGGACTGCGCACATTGTCCCGGTTCATCCGCAGCACAAAACTGATGAGGCTGCGGGTGGGCGGAAAAGCGCGCTCAATGTGCGGTCGTTCCCCCGCCAACGCCGGACGGTCAAGTTCCAAAAAGCCAACGTCCTCCGCGCCGGCGTCGAGACACAATTGCCGCAACCACGCTGCATCCAGCGGCGCGGAAGTTTGTTCCTGCGCCGGCCTGCGCAGATGCGCTTTGACCGTGGGATGCTCCTTGAATGGCGTGTTCATGAATCAGTCCAGTTGAAATTGTTTGCGGAAACTCCGGTCGAACATGCCGGCGGGAACGAAGCGGCGCAGGCGGCTCAAGGCGATGCCTTTGCCGACGGGATAACGCAGCCGCGGCGACTTCGCGGTCAAGGCGCTCCAAACCGCCTCCGCCACCATGCGGGGATCGTCTCCGCGTTCGATGTTTTGCAACGTCGTCTCGGTCGAACGCTTTCGCTCAGCCGCGTAAGCCTCAATCGCCACTTTTGCGATTTTCGTGTTCCCGTTGAGTTTCGTCCGCGTATAGGCCGGTTCGACCAGTACCGCGCGCACCCCGAACCTCCTGACTTCATGATCCAACGTTTCGGTGTATCCTTCCACCGCGTGTTTGCTGGCGGCGTAAATTCCCAAATACGGCGCGGGGAGAAAGCCCAGAACCGAACTGATGTTGACGATTCGCCCGTAGCCCTGTTGCCGCATCCCCGGCAGAATGGCGTTCGTCACCCGTAGCACGCCGAAGAGATTGGTTTCAAACTGCTGCCGGGCCTCCTCTACGCTCGTTTCTTCCAGCGCACCCATGAAGGAGTAACCCGCGTTGTTGATCAGAAGCTGAATCGGTCCGGCCTGCTGCTCGACGCTCTGAACTGCGGCGTTCACACTGGCGTCCTCCGTAACGTCCATGCTCACCAACTCAACGCCGTGAATCGCGCTGGCTGACTTCGGATTGCGCACCGTGCCGAAAACGCGGGCGCCCCGCTCCGCGAGCAACTGCGCGATTTCCCGGCCGATGCCGGAGGAAACGCCGGTGATTAATGCCGTTTTGTTTTTTAATGTGGTGTGCATATACACTATTTCGTTTTAATTTATCCCCTTTGAAGACATTTGGTTTTCTGGTTATTTGTTCAAAGCCAGCGCCGCCGATTCGAGATCGGAGAGAATTGCTGACCAACGCTTTTCCCCGAGAGTTTTGACCACGGCGGTTTGGGCGGACCTCCAGGCCGGTGCAAGTTTTTCAACCTGTTTTCGGCCTTTGGCGGTGATTGCCAGTTCCACACGATGGCCACGCCCGCCGCCGCTAGCCTGCACCAAACCATCTCGCTGCAATGGCCGGAGATTCCGCACCAACGTTGTGCGCTCCACCCCCAGCCAGTCACTCAACTCGGCCATGTTCCAACTCTCCTTGGCATTCAACGACGCCAGAATCGTTCCCTGCGTCGGACGGATTTCATGCCGCCGCATCTCCGAGTCATAAAACTGCGTCACCACCCGCGCCACCCGGCGCAAGTTGAAGCACACGCAGTTTTCCGCCGCCGACATATCCCGTTCTTTCGTCATAGTGTGTATATGCACTACATGGCGGCGCTTGTCAATATTTTATTTTATCGGACAGCCGGCATTCCTCGTGCCCTTCGGTTGCCTCGCCCTCCATCACACTCCCTTAAAGGGGTCCAGTTCCTCGCTGGCTTCCAGGTAGTTGCCCAATTCCAGCGAGCCTTCATCCGCCTTGAGGTGAGCCATGCCGGGATTCACCCCATATCAAATATTCAAGCCAAATCATTAACCTGATTGAGTCTCTCGGCAGCCCATGGCTTCGCTGAAGGTGAAGTGCCGAAACGCGAAGAAAGGAAACACCGATGAAAACCAAATTCCTCACTCTCGCGCTCGGCCTGTTGTTGGACGTTTCGTGTTCCGCGTTCGCGCAGGATTTTACCGCCCAAGACCCTGTCCGCCGCACCATCGAGCGGCGCGGCGTCGAGGCCGTGATCTGGGGCATGCCGGCGGTCAACTACGATCTCATGTTTCAGGCCATGGTGCGCACCAAAGGCGCCTTCAACCAGATCGTCTATTGGTCGCGCCTTCCAGACTGGAAAAACCAGACCCTGACCCCAAACCCGGATTCGATCTACCTGATGCCGTTCATTAACACCAGGGACGTTGGGCCGATGGTGCTCGAGGTTCCACCGGCCGACGAGGGCATGATCGTTGGCACCGTGATGGATTGCTGGCAGGCGCCTTTGGAAGACGTCGGTCCGGCCGGCGTGGACAAGGGCAGGGGCGGCAGGTATCTCATCCTGCCTCCCAACTACACAAACGCGGTGCCGAAGGGTTACATCTCCCTGCCATCGGACACCTATCAGGGCTACGCACTGCTGCGCTCCATTCTCAAGACCGGCAGCGAAGCCGACGTCGCCAAAGCCGTCGCCTACGGCAGGCGGGTCAAGCTCTACCCCCTCTCGCAGGCGGCCAATCCATCGGAGACGAAATTTGTCGATGCGCTAGACGTCGTGTTCGACGCCACAATTCCCTATGACCTGCGCTTTTTCCAATCCCTTGACCGTATGGTGCAGAACGAACCCTGGCTCACCCGCGACAAGGCAATGATTGATCAGCTCAAGTCGATTGGCATCGAAAAGGGCCAGACCTTCAGCCCCGGCACGACAACCCAGGAAACACTCCGGGAAGCCGCCAGGGAAGCCCACGCCTGGATGAACGCCCGATATGAGGCGTTTTATTCATCGCCCTACTATGAAGGCAGCCACTGGGCGCTACCGACATCTCGCGAACTGCTCGAAGGACAGGCCACGTTTTTCGCCAAGCCCGATAGCTATCCCGTTGACACCCGCGGCGTCACGTTCTCTTTTGCCTTTTTCACCCCCAAGCATCTGGGCACTGGTTCGTCCTACCTAATGACTATCGCCGACAAGGACGGCCGATTCCTCGACGGTCGCGCGACCTATCGCCTCAACGTCCCGCCGGATGCGCCCGTCAACCAATACTGGTCCGCGACGGCTTACGACCGCACCACTCACACGCTCATCCGCGGCATGCCGTGGTCCAGCCGCTCCTCTCAGACTCCAGACCTCAGGAAGCAAGGGGACGGTTCGGTCGACCTCTACTTCGGACCCAAATCTCCAGCGGGCAAGGAATCGAACTGGATCCCCACGAGTGCCGACGGAAAATTCGAAGTCCTCTTCCGGTTCTACGGTCCCGAAAAGCCTTTGTTTGACAAGACATGGAGGCTGCCGGACATCCAGCCGACTCAAATCGAATCTCTTCAGCCCACAGGCACTCCCGCAGGCCGGCCTGGCCCAAAAACAAACAACTGAAAGGATAAAGGATGAAAACGAGATATCTCGGATGCCTGCTTCCAATTCTGTTTGGCGCGTGGCTGTGCGAGGCCGTCCAGGCTGCGGACCAATATCTGTTCAAAGACGGTTATCCAACGCGCGAGGCGGCGCAGGCGGCCCGGGAGGATGCCGATTACCAGCGCGCCGTAATGGCTTATCGCTTCTGGTACCCGACCGTGTCGGCGGAGGGCATCTTCAACGGCAACCGCTCCGTCGGCGTTGGCGATAATCAATCGTTCAACATCGCTGCCACAGGCCCGCATCAGGTCGGATTCACCCTGAACTCCGATACGCCGTACGGCTCCGGCGTGATCGATGTGAAAAATGGGCCGATGGTGATCGAGTTGCCACCCGGTCCTTACATCGGCGTCGTGAATGACCATCATCAAGGCTGGGTGCTCGACATGGGCTTGCCGGGACCGGACGCGGGAAAAGGCGGCAAACATCTTGTGCTGCCACCCGGCTACCAGGGCCAGACACCGGATGGCTACTACGCCGCACATTCCGCAACCTACAAAAACATATTCGCCGTCCGCGCCGTGCCGAATAAGGGCGACTTGCAAGGTGCGATGAACGCACTGCGCGGCGTCAAGGTTTATCCGCTGGCGGACGCCACCAATCCGCATCCTCTCGCTGTCATTGACACCACAGAAAAATTCATGGACAGCACCTGTCTCAAATGGGAGGACAACCTCAAGTTTTGGGAGGTGCTGCATCAGGTGATTGAGGCAGAACCGATCTCCCAAAAATTCCTGCCGATGTACGGACTGCTTTCCGCAGTCGGCATCGAGAAGGGCAAACCTTTTGCGCCAGACGCGCGGATGAAAGGCATTCTCGAACGGGCGGCCCGGGCCGGGCGCGATCAAATGCTCGTCTCGGCTTTTGCCAGCGCCCGCGCGGATCGCATCGCCTGGCCTGATCGTGCGTGGGAATGGGCGGGACTCGTTCCCGGCAGCGCTCAATTTGAGACGCCGGCCGGCATGGACCTCGAAGCCCGCGATCGCTGGTTCGTGCAGGCGATTGCCACCTCGCCCGCCATGTTTCTCCGCAGCGAAGGAGCCGGTTCGCTCTACTGGCTGGGTTTGCGCGATACAAGCGGCGCTTATCTCGATGGCGACAAGAGTTATAAACTCACTGTTCCACAACCGGTGCCCGGCAAACTCTTCTGGTCAGTGACGGTTTATGACGCCCAGACGCGTTCCCAGGTCCAGACGGATCAGGACAAAGCCGCGCTTCGTTCGATGTTCGAATTGAAGGATGCGTCCGGCACGGGACCACTTGATCTTTATTTTGGGCCCACCGCGCCCCAAGGCAAGGAAAGCCGCTGGATCAAGACCGTTCCCGGCAAAGGCTGGTTCACTTACTTCCGAATCTACGGCCCGGAACGATCCGCCTTCGACGGCAGTTGGAAGCCGGGGGATTTTGAAGCCCTGCCCAATCCACCATTGCAACCCACCGGCACGCCAGGCGGCAAACCTCGCGAACTATAACCAGATCAAACCGATCAATCAAAATGAAGCGCATCCGAAGTCATTCAAGTTTCCGTGCCCCCTTCGTCCGGACGGAATGCCGGCTTGCGTCACGCTGACAAAAAACCAATCTTATTGAATGGACTGGGAACGTCGGTGGCCTCATCAACCCTTGAAGCACTGCCGGTCCAGAGGGGTTCAGTTTTGGGCCAGCAGCCACTCCAGCGCTTCCGGCTCTGACGTGAACGCATTGGTTTTACATCTCGCATTCTCGGCAAACAGGACACCGACTTTCTCCGGATCAATGTATTCTTGCGGCATCACCACGGCCACGCTGACCACCCATTCGGATAGCTCGCCCCACTCCTGCATCGCCCAATAACGATCAACCACGCTGGGAATATCGATCCCAGCGGTTTGGAGCCCATTCACCAGCAATCGCCGGATTTTCTGTTCCCGGCAAAACGCAATGGCCTGTGCCACGACCGCCGTGCGTTCCTCTAGCGAGGGTTCGCTCTCCAGTTGAATCCGGGCGTAATCCTCGGTGATCTCCAAATGCTCCGGCTTGTCCACAATATGACCCGCCCGAGGATGCCAGCCAGGTGGGGTTGGAGGTATGGGGTGCCTTGCCTATGACAGAATCGAACGGGGGTCGGTTCTAAAGAGGTCATTGCTGTCCAAAACAGCCTTCGTCATGTGTAGTTATTCGCTTTCATTGGGGTTCTGGATGGTGTTTGTGACCTCGTGAAAACAAGTTGGTCATCTGAGGCGTGGATGGCGCCCAAGGCGAAAAACGTGCTGCTGCGGGGGCGGAGCTCTTTTGCGGATGCGATGCAGGTTCTGTTTTGGACAATAGTGGTCGTCACTGTCCACGGGGTCGGCTCCTGGCATTGACAAGTCGGCATTCCTCGCGCGCTTCTGTGGCCTCGCTCTCCATCACGCTCTCTTAAAGGAGTCCCTGGCATGGCACTATTTCCATCCAATTGCGCCTGGGTTGCAGGCTGTCTTGGAAGCGGTGGACCATCCAGGGCTGAAGGCCCGCCATGTGATAGCCCGGGCGGAAGCGCGAAGGCCCGGGCAACAAAACTTTTGCCGCCATTCGCCGTCAGCGCCAACTTGCCAACTGTCTTTTGATTTGTGTCGCAGCCCCTTTCCTGTCATTCTCGCCGACATGCCTCGGTTCCTGACTCGCCGTGAGATGATCAAAGGCAGCGTGGCTTCCGCCGCCCTGGCTTTCTCGCGCTTTCCGCTGGCGGCTTTCGGCGGCCCTGAAACTTCGACTCCAGTGACGCCAGTAGCCGAGATACCCGTGCCCTTCCTCGACCGCCTGCCCACCACGAACCGGCCCATGGTCCGCTGGGACCAATTAACCGAGTGGATGACTCCCGCTGAGGATTTCTTCGCCGTCAATCATTACGGGATGGCCAAAGTCGACGCCGCGCAATGGAAATTGGAGGTCACCGGATTGGTGCGCAAACCCAGAACCTTTTCGCTGGACGAGATCAAAGCCCGCCGCCGCAAGGAAATTGTCGCCACGCTGGAATGCTCGGGGAACGGCTCCTCGCCGACCTTCATGGGCGCGGTCGGCAACACCCGCTGGCTTGGCACACCACTGGCCCCGCTCTTGCGCGAGTGCGGCCTCGACCGGCAAGGCATTGAAATCGTTTTTTTCGGAGCGGACGAAAAAACCGAGAAGATCAAGGAGAACGACTATCTCCAAAACTTCGCGCGCAGCCTGACCATCCAGGATGCGATGCAGGATCGGATTCTGCTGGCGTACGAAATGAACGGCCAGCCGCTCGAACCCGGCCATGGATACCCGCTGCGGCTGATCGTCCCCGGTTGGTATGGCATTGCCTGGGTCAAATGGCTCAAGCGCATCGAAGTCCGCGACCGCCGGTTCATGGGGCGTTTCATGGCCCGCGATTACGTTACCATCCGCGGCGAGGAACGACCGGATGGAATTGTGTGGCGCGAAAGCAGCGTCACCCGCCTGAACGTCAAATCCGCCGTCGCCCGTGTCCTCCGGCGTCCGGATGGAACGTTGCGCATCACCGGCGCAGCCTGGACGGATGGCACGCCGTTGAAACGCGTCGAGTTGAAGATCGATGACGGCCCGTGGCTGTCCACGCAACTTTACCGCCAGCTGCACGCCGAGTACGCCTGGACATTTTGGGATTACTCCTGGAGCAACCCGGAACCGGGCGAGCACACCATTGTGTCCCGCGCCATAGATTCCAACGGGATCATCCAACCCGCCGCGGACGATCCATCCATCAAGCTGAAGAAAACCTACTACGAAGCCAATCAGCAGTGGCCGCGGCGAATCAGGATTTGATCACCACACCTTCACGTGCGCCTCGGGCGGACGCCACATCGGTTGGCCTGGTTTAACGCCGAACGCTTCGTGAAACTCGGAGATGTTCGAGAGGGGCCCGATTACGCGCCATTTGGGAGGCGCGTGGACGTCACTCAGGAGATGCTTGCGGAGATTTTCCTCTCGCTCGTGATGCATCCAGCCTAGAGAATAGCCGAGGAAATAGCGCTGGGTCGGCGTGAGCCCGCCAATTTTCACCCCCTGCCGGTATTGCTCGGTCTTCTTGAAGGCGTCGAGCCCGAGCAGCAACCCGCCGTAATCCGCCAAATTTTCCCCCAGGCTGGCGCGGCCGTTGATATGCAATCCCGGCAGCGGTTCGTAGGCGTTGAATTGCGCGACCATGACGTCGGCACGTTTCTGGAAACGAGCCGCGTCCTCCGCCGTCCACCAATTCGTCAGGTTGCCCGCCGAATCGAACTGGCGGCCCTCGTCATCGAATCCGTGGGTGATCTCGTGGCCGATGGTTGAGGCGCCCGAATAGCCATAGACAATTGCGTCATCCAATTGCTCGTCCCGCATTCCCGGCACGGTGAAGATGGCCGCCGGCAGCACAATCTCGTTGTTCTCGGGCTGGTAATACGCGTTGTAGGTCTGGGGCGTCATGTCCCACTCCGTGCGGTCCACCGGCTTGCCAAACTTGGAAATCATGTCGTTGAACCGCCAGCGGGCCGCGTTCAGCATGTTTTCGCAGTAGGAATTCGTGCTGATGACCAGGGCGGAATAATCTTTCCATTTGTCCGGGTAGCCGACCTTCGAGGTTATTTTCGCCAGCTTCGCCTGGGCCTTGGCCTTGGTGGCCTCGCTCATCCAGTCGAGGCGGTTGATGCGTTCGCGGTAGGCGCTCCGAATGGCCTCGACCAGGTCTGCGTAACGCTTCTTCGTCTTCTCCGGAAAATATTCCTGCACGAAAATCTTGCCCAGGACCATGCCCATCGCTCCGTCTTGTGAATCCAGGACCCGCTTCCAGCGGGGCCGCTGCTCCTTCTGGCCGGAAAGCACCTTGCCGGAAAAGGAGAACTCCTCGTCGTCCCAGGTCTTGCCCAGGAAGCTCGCATATTCCGAAATCAGTTGGATGCGCAGGTAATCCTGCAGCACCGGAATCGGCGTTTTCTTGAGGAGCCGGTTCAGCGCCGTGAAAAACTCTGGCTGGCCGACGATGACAAAATCGGGCCGCAACGACATCGCGGCGAGGCGATGGCCCCATGCGATCAAGGGCGTATGTTTGCTGGTGAGGTTTGCCGGCGGCATTTTGTTGTAATTTTTCACCGGGTCGCGCAGGTCTTCGAGCTTGCGGGACGCCTTCGCCAGGGACGTCTCAAACTTCATGATGTTCTCCGCCGCCTTGCCGGCATCCTCGTCCGAGCGACCCAGCAGCTTTAGCATCCGACCGACGTGTTTCACGTACTCCTTGCGGATTTCCGCCGTTCCTTTCTCCGGGTTGAAATAGAAGTCGCGTTCGGGCAATCCCAAGCCTCCCTGCTCGATGTGAACCGACATCACATCGCTCTGCTTTTCATCCTGGCTAACCCCGACACCGCAAAACGCGTCCACGCCGATGGGCCGCAACGCAAACGAAACATCAATGACATTGTCCACCGTCTTGATTGAGTCGATCAACGCGAGTTCCTTTTGCAACGGAGCCAGTCCGAGCGCATCCGCCCTGGCTTCATCCATGGCTGCGAGCCAAAAATCGCCGATCTTTTGCTGATCGCTTCCCGCCGAGGCATGGGACTTCGCTGCCTCCTCGTTTATCTTGCGGAGCTTGGCATACAATTCCTCCTTCACAAGATTGCCAATGCCCCAACCGGCTTCGGAGGCTGGTATCGGGTTGCGCGCCAGCCAGCCGCCATTGGCGTAATCAAAGAAATCTTTCGCGGGATCCACCGAGAGATCCATGTTCGACGCGAGGAAATTCTCCTGGGCAGATTGAGGCACGGACGGCGGAGAAGAGGATTGCGCCGTTGAATTCACGACCCAACAACCAAGAAGCGTCAGGCCAAACGCGAGTTTGAATATTGTCTTCATATCAGAGGCGTGGCAGCGCTTCTTCACTCTGCCACCGTTTATAAGAAAGCGCTTGACCTTGCCAAAAGAAGTATTGGGCTTTGATCGTTCGAGGCATGTAATTATCCCTGCCGACGTCAAGCGGTGTTCTGGGTGCATCCTATCCTGTCCCTGCGCTTCCTTGGGTGACCGGCTCGGGCATTTCCAAGCCGGAAAGATACAGAAGAATCTCTCGTTCACGTTCCTGCAGGTCTAGCAGCCAAGCTCGTGCCATTTTTCCGTAAGCCTCTGGAGGCATTGTCCGGCGAGATTGCCGCAGCAACGTTTTGATAGTCGCGACAGCCTGCTCTGCCTTTTCCAACTGTTGATCGTTCGTAATCATAACTCGATTTCCAAGATGCCCCGAGTTCTGCCGTCTCGGGTGGTCTGCAAGCAGTCCAGAACTTTATCCAACATCGCCGTCGCTCCCGATTCTGTCATCCAAAATATATCCGCCCCGTAAACTACTTTTGCCCGTTCGTGCTCGAAAATATCGGCAAACTGCCACGACATAGTCACAATCTCCGAGTTGTCGGATACGAGAAGCCAGAGGTCTATATCGCCTGGAACCGGCTTTAGGCTCGCGAAGCTGCCGCCCACCCAGCAGCGACGCACGACACCCGCGGTCCGCAATCGTGTCACGATCTCGGTGAAAATCCGGCCGAGTTGTTCGCGCCTGGCAGTCGCTCGCCCGAACTGTGCGAGAACTTCGTTGGCGGTAAGAAGGTAAATTCCCGGCTCCAGTTCACCGCTGGCATCAAAGCGGAGTTTAGATAGTTCGCCCATGGCCGTCTGCTCTCAACATTCAACCTTCTTTCTCAACTCTTCTCCGTCTTCCTCAACAGCCATGCCAGGTGCTGCTTCCACACTGCCGCGAGCGTATGCGTGCCATGCCCGCGCGTTTGGTCACTCAAAGGTATCACGATAGCTTTGCCCTTTTTCACGCGCTTGATTTCGCGCTCCAGGATTTTTAACTCCGGCGGGTTGATCAAATCATCGGCGGAATTGATGGCGAGCAGGCGGACCTGGATTTTTTCGAGCCCGGGTCCGGGATCGTAATCCTGGGAGGCTTGGAGCGCGTACATGACATCGTTCGCGTCGGCGCGCTTTACCGCGTTGGAGATGCTTGTGTCGAGGGCCTTGTCCGCCTGTGCGAGCGTGGGCGCTTCCTTCTGCCGTTGAATCGGATTGCTGCCCATGAACCAAAGAACTTCCTCGGCCACCGCCAGCCCGTGCGGCTGCACCTGGTAATCGCCATTCTGCCAGTCCGGATCGTTGCGGATGGCATCGATGATCGTGCGCCGCCAGACGCGGTTCCGCCCTGAAATCTGCGTCGGCAGGCTCGCCAGCGGCATCAAGGCGTCCATGAAATCGGGATGCGTTTCACCCCACAACCACGTGTGCATGCCGCCCATCGAAGTGCCCATGACGAGCCGAAGATGATTCACTTTGAGGCCATCGGCCACCAACCGGTATTGCGCCTCGATCATGTCGCGATAGCCGTAATGGGGAAAGTGCGCGTGCAAACCATCGCTCGGCTTGCTCGATTGTCCGTGGCCGATGCCGTCGGGCAAAATGATGTAGTAACGCGTCGCATCCAGAAGCTGCCCCTTGCCGAACAATTCGCCCGCAAACTCCGGCCGGATGAAATTGCTGCCGTTGCCGGTGGTGCCGTGGAGTATCAGGATCGCATTGCGGACGACACCCTGGGCGTCGCGTCGCGGCGTGCCAATCGTGCGGTAATGAATGCGCAACTCGGGCAGCGACTCCCCGCTTTGAAAATGGAAATCCTTGATGATGTAATCACCCGTCTCGGGCGCAGGGTAGTCGGCTCCCAGCAATCGGGCGGCCATGAAGAAGGAAAGCAGGCCGAGGCTGCTGCGTGGAATCGGACGGAGGCCTGCGGAAACCAAGGAACGAATCGCGCTCGCGGTCATCCACCAAGGGTACTTAAGCCCGGGCCAACCGCAAGAGCAATGAGTCAATTATAGTCAGGCTGTAGGGAGGTCGCGCTGCGCTGCCAGCGTCGCCGGCGTGGCGTCAGGCGATGGGAACGAACCTTGTGGCGCGATGTCCCTGCCTCCGGTAAGAACAGCAACACACCCGGTTACATTGCTCCCATAATTGCGCTTGCACAAACCATCCGCTGTGCCAATTTTAATTCAACCGTCTCCAACCTATGAAAATCAAACGCCGCCGTTTCATTCAGCAGTCAGCCCTGGGTGTGGGTGGAATTCTCTGCGGAGCGAGGCTCGCCTCCGCGGAAACCAAACCTCGAAACTTCGATCCCTACGAAACCATCCCTTTCGGCAGGACCAAACTGGACGTCACCCGCCTGTGCCTCGGCACCGGCATGAACGGCGGCCAGCGGCAATCCAATCAAACCCGGCTGGGCAAGGAAAAATTCGAGGACTTGATCCATGGCGCGTATGATCGCGGCATTCGTCTGTTCGACATGGCCGATCTTTACGGCACCCATCCCTACCTGATCCCGACGCTCAAGGACATTCCCCGTGACAATTACAAGATCGTTTCCAAGCTCTGGTGGCGTCCCGGCAGCCTGCCGGAAAAAGAACGTCCCGATGCGGACATCGTCGTTGCCCGTTTCCTGAAGGAGTTGCGGACGGATTACATCGATGTCCTGTTGCTGCATTGCGTCACGTCGGCGAAGTGGCCGGAGGAGTTGCGCAAGCAAATGGACATTCTCTCCGGCTACAAGGGGAAGGGCATCATCCGTGCGCTGGGTGTATCGTGTCATTCACTGGACGCGCTGGACGCGGCGGTAAGCGAACCGTGGGTGCAATGCGTGCACACGCGGATCAATCCCGATGGCGTTCAGATGGACGGTCCGGCAGACAAAGTAGTGCCGATCCTCAAACGGCTGCATGCGGCCGGCAAAGCCGTTACCGGCATGAAACTCGTCGGCGCCGGCAAATGGCGCAACGACCCGGAGAAGCACGCTGAATCGATTCGTTTCGTGCTTGGCCTCGGCTGCGTGGATGTGTTGAACGTCGGGTTCGAGAAACCCGAGGAGATTGATGACTTTGCTGGCGTGGTGAGCAAAACGGCACGGGCGTAAGAGATCTTTCCGCTCTCGAATCCTGGCTCGATCGTGCGGCAGCCCCACTGGCTAAAACCGGGACTCCCTGCCTCTGAGTGCGGCGCCTTGGGACTCAAAAGCGCGTCAGCCTGGCCAGTTCCTTGAATCGGGCGTCGATGGCCCGGCGCGTGATGCGCGTGGTGAAGGTAAGCCCAAAACCTTCGCAGCAGAACGACGCCACCACGCTGCCATAGATCATCGCGCGGCGCAGGTTGGTTTCAATCGGCCCCTTTGCGGTGGAGAGGTAACCCATCATGCCGCCCACGAAGGAATCGCCCGCCCCGGTCGGATCCACGACCCGGGCCAAAGGATAGGCGGGCGAGATGAACAGGCCCGTATCCCGGCTGGAGAGGATGGCCCCGTGTTCGCCCTTCTTGATGATCACGTATTTCGGGCCCAGCTTGTGGATTTTTTTGAGTGCGCTGATGAGGTTGTCTTCCTTCGTGAGTTGGCGGGCTTCGCTGTCGTTGAGCACGAAACCATCGACACTCTTGAGCAGTTGCAACAAGTCGGGCAGCGCGATGTTCAGCCACAGGTCCATGGTGTCCGCGACGACAAATTCCGGCCGGCGCATTTGCTTTAAGACATGGCTCTGGAGCGAAGGGGCGATGTTGGCCAGCAGCACGAACGGCGAGGCTTGGTAGGAAACAGGCAGCTTGGGAGTAAAGGTTTCGAAAACGCCCAACTCCGTCGCCAGTGTCCGGCGACTGTTCATGTTCACTTCGTATTCACCGGACCAATGGAACGTCTTGCCGGCGGCGACTTGGAGCCCTTCGAGGTCCACCTTGTGGCGTTTGTAGAGCTGCACGTAGCGTTGGGGGAAATCCTCCCCCACGACGCCCACCAGCTTGACCGGCGCGAAAAAGCTGGCCGCCACCGCCGCATGGCTGGCCGACCCACCCAGGAGCCGGGGATTTTCGGCCTTGGGGGTCTTGATGGAATCCAATGCAGTCGAACCAACAATCAGAACGCTCATGCAAATTTCGAGTTTAGATTAAGCCAGGGACGTTACGTGCTTGAGAAGCGACTGACAAGCCCCGTTTACCCCATTCCTCCCTTAATCTTTACCCCGTTTGGTGGTGGCGCACATCGGCGTGCGAAAGGAATCTGAATAGTGGATCTTGCCATTGGCGTTTGCGAAATACCCTTGCTTCCTGGTACTCAATCGGTTCCCAATCC
This sequence comes from Verrucomicrobiota bacterium, assembly GCA_021325145.1. Taxonomy (GTDB): domain Bacteria; phylum Verrucomicrobiota; class Verrucomicrobiia; order Limisphaerales; family Pedosphaeraceae; genus JAJPHR01. Next base: position 27,987 of record JAJPHR010000052.1, read on the forward strand.
CCAAACCGCCACCGCCTTTCCACTGGCTAGTTGCACGAGGGGATGTATATTTACCAGCAGACCAAAGTTTGTCTTGCCAGTGTGATGTCGAGGTGTTGTATGGATGGACCCGAGGAGCAATATCAGATCCTGTTTCAGGCCAATCCGCTGCCGATGTGGGTTTATGACG
>JAJPHR010000094.1 GCA_021325145.1 Verrucomicrobiota bacterium
TCATTAAGAAGGGGAAACGCCGCCGGAAAACACAAAAACAAAAACCGTCTTTAAGGAAAGAAAAGAAATAACCCAGCAGCTCCCTTGACAATACCCATAGCAGGGCGGGCAGTCCTCTGCACGCCGCCCCCCGAAAACGATTTAGGGCGTTCCGAATAGGTATGGTTGATGTTCCATGAGCTACAAAACAGTTCATGGAAAGGATGCGCCACTCTTGCCCTCAAATCGTCCTCGTCGTCGATCCGAAAGTAGGGCTGATCTGTGCCGGTTAGCCGTCGTCCCACGCTCCCAGACGCTCAAACGCTCCCATGCTGGAAGGTAGAGCGCGCCACTCCGTGCGTACCGTTCAGGAAGCCACATCCCGCCTTTAGCATTTAACCCTCAGCATTTCGCCCTCCGGGGGGCCAGACCCGTGACACCGTGACAACTCAATAAAGAAGGGCCATTTCTGAAGTGCCACCCGTGACACGACCCGTGACAACCCGTGACACTTGTTCCCCGACCCGTGACAAGCATTGTCCTCCAAATCGTGCTTGCCCTCGTCCTCGCCCTCGATTTGAAGATAGGCACGCCTGCTGGGCGGCTCGTCCCGACGTGGCCTCACCGCCAAGGGAGCTTTGGCGACGGCAGAAGCTCCCAAGCCAATGCCCGTCGCCCCTGCGCCAACCCGGCTTTGTCGGAAGGTCGCTGAATTATTTGGCCGAATGCTTGGAACCCAGCTTTTTGCCGGATTTTTTCAGGATCTCGGCGATTTGCGGGGAAATCCATTGCTCCGACTGTTCGGTCGATTGCTCGGCAGGAGGAAAGTAATTTTCGTCCACCAGCAGCTTCGGCTGCTCTTCCTCTGTGGCGGCTGGAGCCGGCGGAAAGTAATCCTCAGCCACGACCAAAGGAACCTTGGGCGGGGGCGTGGGCTGGTGGGCTGCTGGTTTTGGTTTTTCCGCCACCGGCACGCGATAGTGACCGCGCTCGTTCACCTGGACCAGCTTTAGATCCACCAAACGCGACATCAATGCCCTGGCCCAGTGTTGGGACTCCTCGTACCTGCGCCGCCCGCCCGCCCGGCGGCAAATCTCCATCATTGGAACGAACTTTCCGTTCCAGCTTTTCAAATACTCCAATATTCCCAGCTCATCCGCGCTTAAGGTCATACAACACAAAAACAGTATAGTCTCAGAAAAGAGTCAGCACTCCATGTGCCAAATGCTTGCGGCAGAACTTGTAAGAGAATGTCTGACAAGGCACCGATCCTGAAATCGGTCTCACCACACTCAGGCGGGCTGGATCGATGTAATGTAAGCCGGACGAAGAAAGCCGGGAATGTTTTTGGCGCAGCTCATATTCAAACCTCTGCATCACGCAGAAAGGCAGGCTGTCCAGTAAACGGACACTCAGCTTTTTCGCCCGGCCAGCTCCGCCCGAATCTCCCCGATCATTTTCTCCAACCGCCGGCCATACTCCACAAAGTTCTCCCGCGTCACGTCCTCGGACGCGACTTTGGTTTGTGCGTCGTGGAACACGACCACCATGTGCGGTTCGATGGAAATGCCCGCGTCGTAGCCGCGCGCCAATGCGTCCTTCAAAATGTCCCGCACCCGGCCTGAACCTTCGCCGGGCCAATCGTAATCGGCATCGTTTTTGGCCGGATTCCAGGTCGCGTCCTTCACGTGAATATGCGCGGTATAATCGCGCACATGGGTCCAGAATTCCCACGCATCCTGCCGCGGCCACGGTTTTGGACCGCGGCGATCGGGATTGAAGATGGGGTTGGCCGTGTCGAACACCCATTTGAGCCCCGGACACTTGTCTAGCAATTCGAGCGCGTGCCGCCAGCTCATGCCGCCGTAATTCATGCAATTCTCGTGCACCGGCTGGATGCCGGCATCGAGAAACATTTTCGTGACCTCGCGCACCCGCTCGAAAATAATCGCGGGCGTGCGGTCCTCGTCATCACCGGGTTTGAAGCTCATTATGCGGACAAGTTTTGTGTTGAGCTTCTGCATGCGCGGGATGGCGCGCCGCACTTCGGCCAACGTAAGATCGAACGGGTCCTCCATTTTCTTGGCCCAATTCATGATCGCCGAACCGAAAGCGCAAACACCGAGCCCCGCCTTCGTGACTCGGTCCACCAGCAGGTCGAACGCCGCGTCCGGGATGTCGTGCGCGTTCGCCTTGGGATAGCCGGGCACCGCCACCGCGCGCAATTCGATCTGCCGCCAGCCCAATTCCTTCGTCGCCTTGATTTGCGAGTCCAGGCTCGCTCCCGCTTCATCGCCAATTCCTGCCAGGTACATGTTGCCTATCGGTTGAAAGACGCGGTCACGTCTTCGTTGGAGATCTTCACGACTTTCTTTTCGTGCTTCGAGTTCGCAATCAACTGGTTGAGTTTCTTTTCGTAAGCCGCGCTGTCCATCGGCAGCTCGACCGTCTGGCCCAGCAACGATGAATATAGCATGACATTGGCCAGTTCGACCGAATGAATGCCGTCCTCTCCCGGCGCAATCAACGGCGAACCGTCCAAAATCGCATCGACGAAATTCTGCATGAGCGCGGCATGCGGGGCGGGGGCGTTGTCGAACGGTATCTCCACCTGCCACACGTCGGGCTTCTGAAAGCCGACCCTGGCCGTCTTGCTGAACTCGGTCATCGAAGCCTCGTTCCGCGTGAAATGCATCTTTTCTTTTTCCAACACGATGCGCCCGCGCGTGCCGGCGATCTCGAAGCGGTTCGTCCCCGGCGCCTCCCCGGTGGACGAGATCAGCACGCCAGTGCCGCCGTTGGGATAATCGAAGTAACAGGTCACGTCATCCTCCACTTCGATGTTGTGATAACGGCCCAATTGGCAAAACCCGCGCACCCGGGCCGGCATGCCGCAGAGCCACTGCAACACGTCGAGATTGTGCAGGCACTGGTTGAGCAGCACGCCGCCGCCCTCCCCTTTCCATGTCGCGCGCCACCCGCCGCTGGCATAATAGGCCTCCGTGCGATACCAATCCGTCATGATCCAATTCGTCCGCACGATTTCACCCAACTCGCCCGATTGAATCAGCTTCCGGAGTTTCAAATAGCGTGGTTCCGCGCGCAACTGGAACATGCCGGCGAACACCAGTTTCTTCCGTGCCTGATGCGCCGCGATCAGTCGTTCCGCATCCGCTTTGTGCGCGGAGATCGGCTTTTCCACCATCGCATGCAACCCTTGTTCCAGCGCCGCAATGCCCAGCGTGGTGTGCTGATAATGCGGTGTGGCAATGACCACCGCATCGATTTCGCCCGACCGGAGCAATTTCTCCCCGTCGTCAAACGTCTTGAGTTGCTTGTAGGGCTGCAACTCCTGCGGCACGACGCTGCAAACCGCCGTCAACTCGCAACGATTGATCTTCCCCGCCAACAAATAACCCGCATGGTGCCGGCCGATGTTTCCCAAGCCAATGATTCCCAGGCGCACTTTGTTCATGCCGACAGTATAAGAAAAAGGCGCAACAATGGAAGGCGCGAATTCGACGCAGTTGATCTCGTGGGTAGTTCCCTGTTCCGTTGGACCTACTCACGGACCATGAACGGCTCTATTATACATGCGTCATTAATGAATGCGCCTGGGGCCCGCGGCGGCGCGCACAGGAGTGCGCGCCCTACCGGCACACGGTGGTAGGGCGGGCAGTCCTCTGCACGCCGTCCCCCGAAACGATTCAGGGCGTTCCGAATAGGTATGGTAGATGTTCAATGAGCTACAAAACAGTTCATGGAAAGGAACATCGCGCTGCGATGTTCCCGCCCGCGTTCCAGCGGGCGGAACGATTGAACAAACGCGCCCGCCCTACCGAGACAGGTTCTAAAAAAGAACCGGCAGCTCCTTGGGGGCTGCCGGAGCCTATGTGCAGGTATCAACCCAGCGTGGCTTAATACAGTGCTATGGTCGCTTTCCTGCGAAAGTCCTCGAGGTTCAGCTTGCCCCGGAAGAATGCGTCAACGTCGGATTTTTTCGCGCGAATGGTAAGCGTCGTGCCGGCGTGACCCGACTTGTGGCCCGGCCCTCCGCCGCCCCGGCCACCGCCGCCCCCTGGGACGTCGCCAGGGGTCGCAGAACTCCAACCATAACCGCCATTGCCAATGGCGTTTGGTGCTGCCCCAGGAGCGAACGGGTAATTGCCTATGCCCGCGTCCTCCCAGGCAATTGACCCGTTCTCTCCGCTGGTCACGGTCACGGTGACGGATTCACCATCCTTCAGGGCGCGGATGTTGCTGGCGTTCTTCATGGCCTCAAGCAATGAGTTTTCTAATTGTTCGACACGTTTGGGATCGTACTCAACAGCCGGTCCCCCCGGGCGGAGCCGCCGCTGCCTCGGTTCCGTCGTCTCGGGCGAACCATACAATTCCTCCTTGGCTTCTTCCCAGGTCGAGTTGCCCGGTTCCTTCGGCTTTTCTTCCGCGACCTTCGCCGGCGGACCCGCGAGCGGGAAGTTGGCCTTGAGCAGGAAGATTACGCCATAGCCCTCGATTTGCAGGTTCTTCACGCCGCCGCCGCCAAGCGTGGTGATGCGAATTCCCATCGCCTTGTTTTCCTCGTCTCCCCCGGTTTTTGCCGCCGCTTTGGCCAGGATCCGTCCCATGACGCTCAGGTCTTCCTCCGTTGCGGCCAGGCTTTTCGGATCGGTTTCGCTTGAACGGATAATCAAATTGCGGCCGGTCGAACCCGTGGTAAACGTCTTTACGTAAAGCGATTGCCCGGGCTGGTAGTCTATCCCGGCAAGGGCACGATCATAGGCGCTCTTTGCCTCCGCCTCCTGCTGCTCCGCTTGCGCTTGGTTGAGCCCCGCTTCGTGCTGGATGTCCTGCAGGGTTTGTTGCGAGGCCCGGTTGGGGAGTGCGCGAGGCGAGGGGACGTCCGGCTCTGCGGGCTCAGGCGCAGCAGGCGCGGGAGCAGGGGCAGTCTGCGCCAGCAGCACGGGTTTTTCCAGCAGGGTGGGCCGAACCAGCGTACCCGCACCGGCTTCGACGTTGAGAACCGGAGCCTGCGAGAACACCGTGTGATGCGCACGCACGAACTTCGGTTCGTGGGTTGTGAGCCCGCCGTAGTTCCGATTCAATTCGGTGATTTCTTCCGTGCTCATTTCCGAATCCGGGAGTGGAAGTTGCTTCCACACTTCGGTAGGCAACAGTTCGGGCGTTTCCAGGAGCGCCTTCATCGCCGGAGCGGTGACCAGGGAGAGAGCAAGCAAAACGATCATTTTCATAAGTTCCTTTGGCAGTCGAATTTGGTTTGGTGATTAGTGAATTGGCGTCGCCTGAGTTTCGGTGCTGGCGAGACTCACGATTTGCTGGTGCGTTTCCCGCAAGCCGCTTTCCGTCAGCACCGCCATGGTTTCAAGTTCCTTGTGCAGGGCATCGTAATCGGCCCGGTGGGCCGCGTTCATTTCCCGCAAGGCGGCGAGCGTGACGCGGCTGTCCTTGAAGCTGCGCTCGTCCACCACGCGGGTCATTTCAGCAATCAGTTGCTTGCGTTGCTGGTCAAGCTGGACCTGGAACTGGGTCTGCATCTCCCGGCGTGTGGCCGCGAGGTTGCGCGCGTTTGCGGACAGCAAATATCCAGAGCCCAGGCCAAGGCCCAAGCCAAAGACGAGCGCCGCGGCGACGGCCCATTTCAGGAGCGGTTGCGCCGCGCGCGCCGGGCGGACAGCCGGAAGCTTCCATTTGTCCAGCGAGGTCATGGTCGCGCGCCACTCGCCCACGCGCACCCGGCATTCCGGACACCGCTTGAGGTGCGCGGACAGCCGCTCGTGGTCCGGGCGCGAAAGTTCGTTATACAGATGGGCCATCCACTCCTCGCGCGGCGGATGGTTCAGATCACCGGGACTTCCCGAATTGGTTTGTTCTCTGGTTTGCATTTTACTTTTCCTTCTTCAATCAAGGTGTGGCTTAAAATTTGGTTTAACTGGTTCAGCGCCTCCGCCATGCGGGATTTGGCCGTGCCTTCCGGAATCTCCAACACGTCGCCGATTTCGCGGAATTTGAGCCCTTCATAATGCTTCAGAACGACGACGGCCCGGTATGGCTCGGCCAACTGGAGCAGAGCCTGTTGAACGGCCTCGGCCCGCTCCCGTTGGACCAGATGCAGGTCGGGTCCAGGTGTTTCGGACTCCGGTGCAGCTTCAGTTGTGGCGCCCGATTCGTCTTCCAAAAACGATTCCCGCCGCCGTTTGATCTTTCGCAGTTCGTCATAACAAATGTTCAATGCCACCCGCCAAAGGAACGTCGAAAAGCGCGCCGCCGATTGATAATCCTTCCGCCGCGCGAACACGCGCGCGAAGGTTTCCTGCGCCAAGTCTTCGCCGCGATGCCCGTCGCCCGTCATCCGCGTGCAAAGCGCCTGGATGGGACCTTCCCAACGCTGGACGAGCTGGGCAAAGGCCTGCGGATCGTCCTGCATTTTGACCCGCCACATTGCCTGCTCATCCGTCGCCGAGAACACGGACGGCCATGATTTAAAAAATGATCCTGCCATCAGCGATCCACATGGTTGCCGCATGCTGCCATATTCCGCGAGCCACTTCTGTGCATTACAATGGTTAAACGTTGCCCGGTCTGAATTGGTTCAAAAAAATGCGCGCAATAACACCGCCGCTCATGACTTGGCCGCTTCAAGCCGGCCACACAGGGAGGCAGGACGTGCAATCCTCTGCGCGCCCTACCCAGTTCCCTTATGAAGCATTCGGGTCAGGGCCATCCGGCTCGGGCAGTCCTCGCCGCCGGCACGCATGGAGTGACGCGCCTGAACCGAAACAAAAACCCAAAGCACGGCCTTGCAAGCCAGGTCGTGGTGCGGTAGAAACGGCAGGTTGATGGCTGCCCTAATACTTGCGAGTTGCGGAAAACAGTCTAGACTTTGAAATAATGCCCGGTCTTGCCAGTTGTCTTCTGGATGATGTTGTTCCGGCCCACGTGGCCGGGGAGTGTTCTCGCTGCTCGCATCGGCCCGGCGGTTTCCCACAGATTTGATGGCCATGCGATTCCCCTCTCCGGCGCGGCGCGCCTTCACTTTGATCGAGTTGTTGGTGGTCATCGCCATTATCGCAATTCTCGCAGGATTGCTGCTCCCGGCCCTCAGCCGCGCCAAGCAGCGCGGGCAGCGCGCGGCCTGCGTTTCCAATCTTAAGCAGATTGCCCTCGCCTTCCGAATCTATCTTGATGACCACGAAAACAAGTTCGCGGACCGGCGCGACCTCAAATCAAGTTTGCCCGGCGGGTATCATCCCTGGACCACCTGGCCGCCGTCCGACCCGCGCGGCGGCTGGGCGGACATCGTGCTCAAGGACAGCGGCGCGCCCGATTCCATTTGGGGCTGTCCGGCGGCGGAAAATTCGATGGTTGGGAATGTGGTCCAGGTGGTTCAGGCCACTTCGACCGATTCCAATGCGCCGGTGACGCGGTATTGGTTGTGGCGTTTCGACCGCCCCGATGATCCGGTCGGAATCGAAGATTTCTGGGCTAAATCAGAAGCCCAGGCAATTGCGGACCTGCAATCGACCAACGATCCGCTGCTGGGTCCGATTAACGGGCCCAGCGACGTCGAACTGGCGGTGGACGCTTATTTCCCGAGGACGACTCCGACGGTTGACCCGCTATTGAAGAACCGCACAATTCATCCGGGCGGACGCAACCGAATGTTTCTCGATGGTCACGCGGAGTACCTCAAGGATACAAGGACCACCCAGTAAGAGCCGCCCAGAGTGTGGCATTCATGCCCCTGGGACGGACCTTGATGCGGCGTAAATGCGCGCTCCTTTAGTTATGGCTCCGCGCCGGGAAGGCGCGAGCTACGGCCCTTTGGTGCCAGCGCGCACAAGAAGGATGGGTACGAAACTGCGATGGCGCACTTCATGGATGGTGCTGCCAAAAAAGAGGTCGCCGAGCAATCGATGTCCGTGCGCGGTCATGGCGATGAGGTCACAGTGTTCGCGCTCGGCGGTTTTCAGGATCTCGGTGGGGGGATCACCCAATTCCAAGTGCGCGGTCACTTTCAGGCCCTTGGCCCGCAGTTGTTCGGCGGCGGCTTCGAGGTAGGCGCGGTCGGCTTTCATCTCCTCGGATTCCGCGAGCTTGAGCCGATTGAAATTGCGGGCCACCCAGCCGTCCGCGACGTGAACGAGCAGCAAATGGGAATGGAACTGCCGCGCCAACTCCGTGACATGCGGCAGGAGGCTCGCATCGGCCCGGCTGTTTTCCAAGGCCACCAGGATCTTTTTATACATGCACGGCCTTTCTTAGTGAAAGAATCGCGCAAACCAGCCGGTAAGGCCACTCCAATCCAGGAGGTATTTGGCGTTCAACACGACGATGATGAGGGTGGTTATCCAGGCCAGCGCTTTTAACCAGAGCGGACTGACGAATTCGCCCATCTTCCGGCGATCACTGGTAAACAACACCAGCGGAATCACCGCAAACGAAAGCTGCAGGCTGAGGACCACCTGGCTGAAGATGAGGAGTTTGGCCGTGCCGCTTTCGCCATAAATGGCGGCGCAAATCACGGCGGGAACAATTGCCACAGCGCGCGTGATGAGACGCCGCACCCAGGGTCGCAAGCGCAGATTAAGGAAACCTTCCATGACGATCTGGCCGGCCAGTGTGCCGGTGAGCGTGGAGTTCTGCCCGGACGCCAACAGGGCGACGGCGAAAATGATGCTCGCGAGGGTGACGCCCAGGGTGGGACTCAGCAGTTTGTAAGCGTCCTGAATTTCCCTCACGTCATGATTGCCGTTGGCATGGAAAGCGGCGGCGGCGACGATGAGGATGGCCGCATTGATGAAGAGCGCGAACATCAGGGCGGCCGAGGAATCGAGCACGGCGAATTTGATGGCTTCGGACTTGCCTTCGGCGCTTTGTTCGTACTTGCGCGTTTGGACGATCGAAGAATGCAGGTACAGATTGTGCGGCATCACCGTTGCGCCAAGAATGCCGATGGCGAGGTAAAGCATCTCGCGATTTCGCACGATCTCGAACCTGGGCACGAAACCGCCCAGCACGGCCGCAACATCCGGTCGCGAGAAAATGATTTCCGCAAGGAAACAGACGCCAATGGTAAGAATCAAAACGGCGACCAGCGCCTCGATGTAACGAAAACCCCGGTTTTGAAGATACATCACCGCCAGCACGTCCAAGGCGGTGAGCGAAACGCCCCAGACCAGCGGCAGCTTGAACAGGAGGTTCAACGCGATGGCCGAACCGATGACCTCGGCGAGGTCGCAGGCGCAGATGGCGATCTCGCACAACACCCACAGGCTGATGGCAACAGGTTTGGAGTAGTGATCGCGGCAGGCCTGCGCCAGGTCGCGTCCGGTGGCGATGCCCAACCGGACGGACAACGCCTGCAGAATAATGGCCATCAGATTGGAAAGAAAAACCACACTCAGAAGCGTGTAGCCGAATTGGGAGCCGCCCGCCAGGTCGGTGGCCCAGTTGCCCGGGTCCATATAGCCAACCGCGACGAGGTAGCCCGGGCCGGAGAACGCGAGCATCTTGCGCCAAAAGCTGAAATGCCGCGGGACAGGCACCGTGCGGTGGACTTCGTGCAGGCTGGGCGTCTGGTTGGGCAGCCGCCAGCCGTCATCCGCGCCGGAGGATGCGGAAGGGTCGGTCTTCATGGCAGGCCGATCCGGTTCGTTTTGCGAGCGCGATGCATTGGCGGTATTGAGTTGCGAGCAACCCATTGAAACATACGATAGCACAAGCAATATTCGTTGCAATAAAAAAAGTTAGTCTAGCCTAATATATATTTGCCGCTTGTGGACGGCGGGGTGGTTCCAGCAGGCAAAATTAGCTTCATTGGGCCTCAATTTTTCGCTAGTTTGGGCGCATGAGATTGCAACTCGCTCGAATTGCCCGGGCGTTACAAACATTCCTTCGCCCCGGAACGATTTTATCGCTCGTCACGATGGCGGTTTTTTTCGCGGGCGCGCGGCAGGTTGCCGCAGCTTCCGGAGTATCAATGATCACGACGAACGGATTGCTCGATCACATCCGCGTGCTGGCTTCGGACAAGTTTGAAGGGCGCGCGCCGGGCACTCCCGGGGAAACGCTCACGGTGGACTACATTCAAACCCAGTTTAAGAATCTCGGACTCAAGCCGGGCAACCCGAACGGCGCCTGGCTACAGGACGTGCCGCTGGTCGGCTTCACGGCGCAAGCCACCGTTTCCTTCACCGCAGGTGCGCAGACCCTGGATTTTGCGTTTCCGGGGGAGTGCGTGATTTGGTCGCGGCGTTATGTGTCGCCGGTGACGGTGGGAAATTCGGAGGTTGTGTTTGTCGGCTACGGCATCGTCGCGCCCGAATACGGTTGGGATGATTACAAGGGCGTGGACGTGCGCGGCAAAACGCTTCTCATGCTCATCAACGATCCACCCGTTCCCGATCCAAATGATCCCGCCAAACTCGACGACAAAATGTTCAAAGGCAAGGCGATGACGTATTACGGCCGTTGGACGTACAAATATGAGATCGCCACCGAGAAGGGCGCGGCGGCGGCCATCATCGTTCATGAAACTGGTCCGGCGGGTTATCCCTGGCTGGTCGTTTTGGGAAGCAACAGCCGCGAGAATTTCGATCTTCAAACGCCTGACAAAAACATGAAGCGGGTCGGGATCGAAGGCTGGATGACCCTCGGAAGCGCGCAGAAACTGTGTACCGCGGGCGGCCAGAAATTCGAAGACTTGAAACAAGCGGCGTTGCGCCGGGATTTCCGGCCCATCCCGCTGGCGTGCAAAGCCAGCCTGACAGTGACCAACGCGCTGCGCGAAATCCAGTCGCACAATGTCATCGCCAAACTGGAGGGCTCGGACCCGAAATTAAAAAACGAATACCTCGTTTACACGGCCCATTGGGACCATTTGGGACGCAATGCGAAATTGCCTGGCGATCAAATTTACAACGGGGCGGTGGACAACGCCTCGGGCAGCGCGGGACTGCTGGAATTGGCGAAGGCATTCACACTTGGCGAACCCAAACCCAAGCGCTCCGTGCTCTTTCTTTCCGTCACCGCGGAGGAAAAAGGTTTGCTCGGTTCGAAATATTACGCAACGCACCCGCTTTATCCGCTGGAGAAAACGCTGGCGAATTTCAACATCGACGGCATCAACGTCTGGGGCCGCACACGGGATGTGGAAGTGATCGGCGTCGGTCAATCCACGCTCGAAGACACGTTAAAGATTTTCGCCGATGGGCAGGGGCGCGTGTTGGTCCCGGAGGCGGAGCCGGAGAAAGGATTTTATTTTCGTTCGGACCATTTTGAGTTCGCCCGGCAAGGCGTGCCGGCGCTCTACTTGCATTCGGGAATTGACTACATCGGCCAACCCGCCGGCTACGGGATGAAGAAGCGGGAGGAATACATCGCGAACGATTATCACAAACCGAGCGACGAGATCAAACCGGGTTGGGATTTGTCCGGAGGCGTTGAAGATCTGCAATTGTTACTTGAAACTGGCCGCGTGATTGCCGATGGCAAAGAGTGGCCCGAATGGAAATCAGGTTCGGAATTCAAGGCGCGGCGGGATGTGATGCTGCGAAAGCCGTGATTCCCGAACAGGGTTGCCGAAGAACCTGCCCGCCGTCGGCGCGCACGGAGTGACGCGCCCTACCGAGACAGGCTCTAAGCTGAGTTAAGCCGGACTTCCTTGCCCGTGCTGGCGGAGGTGTAGATGGCGTCGAGGACTTGCTGGACGCGCAAGGACTCTTCGATGGGCACCATGGGTTTCTTGCCATCGAGGACGCAGTTGACGAAGTGATGCACGCGATCCTCGGGATGGGGGACTTTCACGGCGGACAATTGCGTGGTTTCGTAACCGTTCGGGCCGTTGCGAAACAATCGCGCCGGGAAAAGGGAAATGCCGCCCAACGTGCCCATCAAATCGACGCCATACTCGCGGGCATCGGGAGGCTGGCAGGCGGCCCAACTTACTTCGAAACTCAGGCTGCGTCCGCTCTTGAGCTTGAGGAGCGCGACGCCGTAATCATCCACGTCGAAAGGTTTGGCCGGATCGATTTCGCTCCGGCCCCAATTGAATTCTCCCACACCGCGCTGGCCGAAACGCGAGTGGGTATGGCCCGAAACACTTACGACTTCGAAATCGCCGAATAAATGCAGGGCGAGATCGATCATGTGCGAGCCAATGTCCACCGTGGCACCGCCGCCGGCGAATTTCCTTTGGGTGAACCAGGAACCAATGCGAGGAATGCCGTTGCGCCGCCACCAGAAGCAGCGGGCATGGTAGAGTTCTCCCACGTCGCCGCGTTGGATGAACATTTTGGCCATCTGGGTCTGGCGGTTGAATCGGAAATTCTGGCCGACCATGATCGTGCGCCGCATCTTGGCGGCGGTATCGATGATCTTCGAAGCTTCCTTGGCGTTCAGCGCCATCGGTTTTTCCAGCAAGACGTGTTTGCGAGCGCGCAGGGCTTCGATGGCGACGGGCGCATGCAGATAATTGGGCAGGGCAATGGTCACCGCATCGATATCGGCCTGCTCCAGCAACTCACGGTAATCCGTGTAGCTGCGGGGAATCTTGAACCGATCACAGGCTTCCTTGGCCCGCCCCGCATGGTTCTCGCAAATGGCCACAGCCGTCCCGCGTGGACATTGCGAAAGGCTGTTGAGATGTTCCAGTCCTATACCGCCCGCCCCGATAACCGCACATCGTAATCTCTCGGGCATAACAATTATTGTTCTACTCTCATTTCGGTTAGACGCAGGCTCTTAAGGGTTTTAATCAGATTTCAAGCGGCTGGTCAATGGGGATTTGGCCATTTCTGAGGAAATGTGCAGAATTGGCGCTTGCCCAATGCCCCCACAACGTCTAGGAAACGTGCCGTGCTTTCCGCTCTGGCGCTTTTGTCCGCTCTAAGTTTGTTACTTGCTGTGTGGCAATGGGTTGCAGCATGGCGATTCCCCCTGCACTCACGCGCACCGGAGCCTGCCTTCACCCCCGCCGTCACCCTGCTCAAGCCCTTGAAAGGGTGGGACGACCAGAGCGCCGACTGCCTGCGAAGCTGGCTAAATCAGCAGTATCCTGCTGCGGTTCAAGTACTTCTGGGAATCGCCTCCGCCGATGACCCCGCCGCCGAGCCGATCCGCCGGTTGTTGAAGGAAAATCCCACCTGGAACGCCCAATTGGTCGTTTGCCCGAACGCCTTGGGCGCCAATGCCAAGGTTTCGACCCTCATCCAACTCGCGCGCCTGGCCGATCACGAAATCATTGCGGTGAGCGACGCGGACGTTCTCGCGCCTCCGGATTACCTTTGCAACGCCGTCGCTCCACTGCGCAAGCCCAAGGTCGGCCTCGTCAATTCCTTCTATCGGCTCGCTCAACCCTCGACGCTCGCGATGCAATGCGAAGCCATCGCCATCAACGCCGATTTCTGGAGCCAGGTGCTGCAAGGGCAGACGTTGCAACCGCTCGACTTCGCCCTGGGCGCGGTGATGGTCACGCGGCGGGAACAATTGGCCGCCATCGGCGGCTTCGCAGCGCTCGCCGATTACCTGGCGGACGATTTTCAGTTGGGCAACCGCATCGTCCGCACCGGGAAGAGCATTGCCATTTGCCCCGTCGTGGTGGATTGCCTTTCGACCCCCATGGGCTGGCGGGCGGTGTGGGACCATCAATTGCGCTGGTCGAGAACGATCCGCGTTTGCAAGCCGCTGCCCTATGCATTCAGCATCCTGAGCAACGCCACGTTCTGGCCATTGCTTTGGCTGTTCGGCATGCCGACGGCGAACGTGGCCCTGGCGGTCGGAGGATGCGTGCTGGCGCGAATCGTGATGGCTGCGACCTTGCAAAACCGGCTCGCGCCCGGAAACGGATCATGGGCCTATTGCTGGCTGGCGCCGGTGAAGGACCTGATGCAATTCGCGCTCTGGCTGCTCGCCTTCTGCGGCAACCATATTGAGTGGCGCGGGCAGCGATATCGGCTGCTGCGGGATGGGAAGCTGGTGCGCATTTGATGACCTTCGTACGCGCGCCACGTCTCAACCTTCCCCCTACGATAGAGGGGCAAGAGTTCACTTCCGCATCGACGGCGTATGGGTTATGCCCACCAGCAGACCTTCCGGTCCCAGCAGCCGCGTGACGACCTGGCCCCAGGGTTCCTTTTGCGTCGCGACCAGCAGCTTGTAGCCCTGCAACTTCAGCTCCGCCGTGGCTTTTTCGATATTCTCCACGTCAAATTCGATCCACGCTTGTGGCACAGGAAGATTGTCAGGCCATTGATTCGTGCCAAAGCAGGACTCAGCCGCCTGCGCCAACGGCCACAAGGCAAAATGCTTCACGCCATCCAGCCCGCCGGTGTGCAGATAGCCACTGGCTTCTTCATCGAACGGCAGTCCCAATGCCTCGGAATAGAACTTGCGGCTTTCGTAGAAATATTATCCTATTCTATGGCATTATGAATACGTCGATTTATGTGCCTTCAGATGCTGACAGCGCTCCGATGGCCAGAGCGATGGTGAAACTTGCGGCCCATTTCGCGCGGCAAGCAGATCCGTTATTCGAGGGTTTGGGCATCGACGACTAATTGGTCCAATGCTTATCGTACGAACCCCATGGACGACCTGCGCAGCGCGCTGGGCTGTTCGCATCCCAAGCAAACGCGCTGATCGGGCCCAGTCTTCACCGCCGACTGACCCAGGGATTCCTTTTTCTACTTAAGCCTATGGGCAAGCAAGTTCAATTTTACATGACCCACGAGGACGAGAAGAACTTCCTCGCCTCAATCAGCGATCTCGCCCCCGTGCGGCTGGTTTACAAGTCGTTCGTACATCCGTCGGCTATGGAACTGGGACCTTTTGCGCCCGTCGGCGGTCACGAAGATGGCGCGGATCTTTGCTTGGTTAACACAACGCTTGGGACTGTGCCCAAGGTCAACTCCTACCCACAGCACTCGTACCGGTTCGTTGACCCGGCTGAATCTGAAGTCGTGGAGTTCCTTCGGTGTAAACTGGCCAAGGGGCAGTATAAACCGTCTCGGATCTGGCTGAGCGCTGGCCGGCTGTGGTTTACCGAGCAAACCATGGACGGCAGAAAGTCGGATGCTTTCATTAAGTGGGCGAACTCGCTGCTCAAATGGGTTCGCAGGCACTACGAGAGGGATGCCGGTGGCAATTATGTTGCGCCAAACGCGCTCGAACTTTCCAAGGCCGGCAAGCTCCAGCTTGGCCCGTCGGACGAGCCTGAACTTTCCTTGGAGGAGCGGAAACGCATCTTGGGAATACAATAGCGCTTGTGCTGTCCGCCTAAAAGGTGTCGAAAGGTGTTGGTCACAGCTATTGTAGAGTATATCAAAATCGGTTCGCGTCTCTGCACGGTCCCGAGGGGGCGGAGAGAAAAGTTGATCCTTAGATTTGAAATGGGTCAACCCATAGTTTGGTTCGTTTTTCGTTTGAGAATCCCTGGCGAAACCTCCACCTTCCTCCCACACCGCGCCAATGGCGAGCCGCTGTGGACCGCCCCACCCGTCTCTAGCCGAATACAAGGACGACCAAACGAGCCAAACTATGGGTTGACTCCTTTTCCTGTCTGTCCTACCGGACGTTTACGAAACAGCCTGGTTGCCCTCGTCTTACGGTGGGATTGAATAATTAAAAGTTGACATACATAGCTTTACAATGTATAGTGCTGCCATGCTTGCGAAAGAACTGGTGGCGGCCTCGACGGAGCCGATGATTCTCTCGCTCCTGTCCCGGGGCGAGAGCTACGGCTATGCGCTCATTCAGGAAGTCAAACAACTCTCGGGGGACAAAATCGAATGGACCGATGGGATGCTGTATCCGGTGTTGCATCGGATGGAACGCGAGGGCTGGATTGAGTCGCGCTGGGGGCAGGCGGAAAACGGACGGAAGCGCAAATACTATGCCCTCAAAAAGGACGGCAAAAAAGCCCTGAAGGAACAGCGCGAGCAGTGGACCACCGTGACCGGAGTATTGAAGCAATTGTGGAGGGAAGAATATGTTTAATCTCGAACAGGCAATCGCAGACTGGCGGCGACAACTGGCCGACGCCGGAATCAAATCGGCCAATGTGCTCGATGAACTGGAAGGTCATCTGCGCGATGACATCGAGCAGCAGACGCGCTCCGGCACGGACCCGCAGAAAGCCTTCGACTCCGCCGTACTGCGCATCGGACAGGCCAAGGCGCTCCAGGACGAGTTCGGCCGGCTGGCCGGGCGGAGTGCAAAGCCGGGGCGAAGGTTCGTGCGGCGCGCATGTTTCGCCACCGCCGTATTCGTTTTTTTGGTTGAGACCTGGACGCTTCTCGAATACGACCTCGGCGTTTTCGAACGTCTGGCCGGACTGTGCATCGTGGTCCTGGTCACGGCATATCTGGCCAGCCTGCCTTTCCTCAGCCAATGGCTTTCGCGGGCCGCGTATGCGCGGTTTATGAAAGGCGCCGTAGTCGCCAGCCTGTTCGCTCCATTGTTCGTAATCTATGCCCTGTTGTGCGCCTGCAACGTCATCCACTTTGAACTTGGGTTTATGCCGAATTTCTTAATGTGGCTGGCGTTCACCGCCGTCTCCGTCACTTCGTTTGCCTGTTGCCTGGGGAGTGACCTCGGACGGGACGAAGGTTCGGGCGGCCCAGTACCGCCTTTTGGGTGGGAGCCGCAGTCCATTCCTCCCGTGCGACCGTGCCCGCCGGACCTTGATTTTGGCAAGGCAGTTCCACCTCCGGACGAATTTGCCGCCGGCGCACGGCAATCCCTGGCCGTTGCCCGCGAGGAAGCTTCACGGCTGGGGCACGATTTCATCGGCACCGAGCATGTGCTGCTGGGCGCCCTCAAGCTCGCCACGGGCACCGCGGCAACCATTCTGCAAAACAGCAACGTGGACCAGGAAGCGGTCAAGCGGGAAATCGAGCGATTGGTTGTCGCCCAACCCGCGCAAGCAACCGCCGCCGCGCTTCCGCTCACTCCGCGCGCGCGAAAAGCCCTCCGCATCGCCCGCCGGGAAGCCAGGACCCGCCGGCAGCCGTTGATTGACGTTGAACACATTGTTTTGGGCTTGCTGTTGGAAGGCAGCGGCGTGGCGGCGCGGGCATTGGAAAACCTTGGCATCCGCGTGGAGCGGCTCCGCTGGGAAATCTCGAAGGCTGCCAGCCATTCATGACCCTTTTCTGTCCAGCGTACCTAACGTAGTAATTTACCATTGTAGTATTTTCGCCAAGCAATCCTGCACGATGCTCAGCGCCTTCAAACGGCGACATGAAATGGAGCGTGTCGAGGCAGAATAGGCTTCATCGGCAGTTCAGGAAAAAGTTCCCCTCAGATCCTGTTAATCCTGTAAATCCTGTCGAAAGAATGATTCTGGCGTTTAGGAACGCTCGACAGCCTGCCGCACAACGGCGCCATTGTGGTCCTGCTCGTCGTCTGCGGTGCTACGCATCGTGAGAGCTACTGGCACATCGCGCGGTTGCGATCGTAGGCCCCGCGATCGCCCTTGCGGCGGTGGTGGCACTCGGAAGCGCTTTCGGGTCGTTTTGACAAGCCGGCGTAACCCCAAATGATTTGGCTATCCCGCCTTTCATCCGGAAAAGGGGTCAACCCATAGTTTGGCTCGTTTTCGCTTGGAATCCCTGGCCAAACCTCCACCGTCCTCCCATGCTGCGCCAATGGCGAGGCGAGTATCCGGGTGCCATCGACCACGTCATGCGCCGGGGACCGGCGCGGAAACCGGTGCAGGCACAAAGAAACTTTATTCCCGCGTTTTGGCGGCCAGATTTCTCAATTCTTTTTCTGCTCCTTTGCCTTTTCCTTTTCGATGTCCTCGGGCTTGATCGTTTCGATCTTGGCGCCTTTCTTGAGTTCCTCGGCTGAGGGCACCTTGATGATGTCGCTGGTAAGAGGCTGGGGTGGCGGAGTCGGAGCGGGATGGCTCGCGGAAATCAGTTCCACGTCGAAGATGAGGGTGGCTTCCGGTCCGATGTTGGGAGGAGCGCCACGATCCTTGTAGGCCAGGCTGGAGGGGACAAAAAGCTTCCACTTGGCGCCCGGCTTCATCAGTTGCAAGGCCTCAGTCCAGCCTGGAATGACTCCCCGAACACCGAAGGTGGCGGGATGACCGCTCTTTTCCGAACTATCAAATTCCGTCCCGTCGATCAACGTGCCCTTGTAGTTCACCGTCACGGTGTCCTCCGCCTTGGGACTGTCGCCGCTGCCCTCCTTGAGGACTTTATATTGCAGGCCGCTCGGCAGAGTGATGACGCCAGGTTCGGTTTTGTTCTTGGCCAGGAAAGCCTCGCCTTCCTGCTTGTTCTTATCGCCCAAAACTTTCTGTTTTTCCTGCTGTTTGGCCCGCATTTCCTGCTGCCATTTCATCAAAGTCTCGCGCACTTCCTGGTCGGTCATCAGCGCCGGACCGGACCCGGTGCCGTCCTTGACGCCTTTGGCAAAGGCGTCGATATCGAGATCGAGTCCGCCTCGTTTCATGTTCATGGCGTTCATCAGGCCGGCGGCATAGCTGACCTTTT
Organism: Verrucomicrobiota bacterium; assembly: GCA_021325145.1. Lineage (GTDB taxonomy): Bacteria > Verrucomicrobiota > Verrucomicrobiia > Limisphaerales > Pedosphaeraceae > JAJPHR01. Next base: position 18,504 of record JAJPHR010000094.1, read on the forward strand.
CTCGTTCGTCCTTGAACGGATTCTTGTCCTCGGCCTTCTTGTCCTCCGCGCGTGCGGCAACAACCACCAGCCCCAATCCCAAAATCGCGAGTAAGCGTTTAATCATAGAATGCAGGAATACTTCTCTGAAACCTCCGCCCATTTCAACCCTTTATTTAGCCAAAATAGTTGTTTGGAATGTGAACACGCCGGGCTATATTCCGTCTAAATTGCAAACTTTAAGCATACGATTGGGATTTATTAAACTGTGAGAACCCTATTCATTTCGCTCTGTCTGGGCCTGATTTTGCCGCTCCAAGCCGCTGAAAGCGCATTTAATCCGAACCTGGACGGAAGATCCGCGCTGGCCATTGAGATTGACAAGTCCGCCCACCCCACCCCGCTCATGCCGGGCACGAACGATGGCCGCATCGCCTACGTCACCGCCTGGATGCTCGAAAACGCGCACTATCTCCATTACCGCCTGGATCCCAAGCTCTCCAGCCGTTTTCTGGACCGTTACATCGACACCCTCGATCCCCAGCACATTCATTTCCTGCAATCCGATATCGCTGACTTCGAAATCTATCGCGATAAACTGGGCGCTTTGACCAAGCAAAAGTTCGACACTACACCCGCCTACGTGATCTTCAACCGTTTCATGGAGCGCCTCGAACAGCGGGCGAGCGAAGCCGAACAATTGCTCACGGCGGGACCGCCTGACTTTACCCAGGACGACCGGTTGGACCTGAGCCGGAAAGACAAGCCTTTCCCCAAGGACATGGCGGAAGCCCGCCAGTTTTGGCGTGACCGCGCCCGCTACGAGTATTTGCAGGAGCGGCTCAACAAGGAAAGCCCCGAGGAAATGGCGAAGCTGCTGCTGAGCCGGCACAACGCCGTCGAACTGGCCCGTTCCTGGCGCGATTACCATAACGACATCGTCAACATCATCGGCCGCCGTTACAGCCGCATTCTGCGCAACTTCCGGGAATGGGACAGTGACAAGGTGCTCGAAGCCTATCTGACTTCGCTGGCCCACGTTTATGATCCGCATTCGGATTTCTTCGACCGGTCGGACCTGGAGAACTTCTCGATTTCGATGAGCTTGTCGTTGTTCGGCATCGGGGCGGTGCTGACCTCCGAAGATGGTTACTGCAAGATTCAGGAATTGAATCCCTCCGGTCCGGCGGCCAAGAGCAAGAAGGTCAAGGCCAATGACCGCATCGTGGCGGTCGCACAAGGCACCAATGAACCCGTGGACGTCGTGGATATGCCGCTCAACAAGGTGGTGGAGATGATCCGGGGCCCCAAGGGGACCGAGGTGCGCCTCACGATCATTCCGGCCACGGCGGTAGATCCTTCAACACGCGCCACCGTGAGCCTGGTCCGGGACCAAATCAAACTCGAGGACCAGCAGGCCAAAGCCAAAATCATCGATCTGCCGGATGAAAAAGGCCAGACCCAGCGGGTGGGCGTGATCGATTTACCTTCATTTTACGCCAGTTTCCCGCTCATGGGCGCCAAAGACAAGGGTGAGATCAAGAGCACGACCGTGGACGTGGCGAGATTGCTGGAAAAGCTCAAGGCGGAAAAAGTACGCGGCGTGATCCTGGATTTGCGCCGCAACGGCGGCGGGTCGCTCGAGGAGGCCATCAACCTTACCGGCTTGTTCATCAAGGAAGGCCCGGTGGTCCAGATCAAGGATTCGAATAACGAGGTCCAGGTGGACAAGGACCCCGACCCGAGCGTCCAATATGACGGCCCGCTGGTCGTGCTGACCAGCCGCTTCAGCGCCTCGGCTTCGGAAATTCTCGCGGGAGCGTTGCAGGATTACGGACGGGCATTGCTGATCGGCGACGCCCGGACCCACGGCAAGGGAAGCGTGCAAAGCCTGAATCAGTTGGCCCCGCATATTCTGCGGGCCTTCGGAAACGTCGATACCAACCTGCCCCCGGAAACTTTTGGAGCGCTCAAGTTGACCACTCGCAAGTTTTATCGCGCGAGCGGCTCATCCACCCAGTTAAAGGGTGTGGTGCCGGACATTGTTCTGCCATCGGTCAATGATCACCTCGACTATATCGGCGAAGATAAACTGGATAATCCGCTGGAATGGGACACTATTCCGAGCGCGCAATTCGAGAAATTGAACCGGGTCCAGCCGTATCTTGCCGAATTGGAGAAGCGCTCGAACCGGCGCGTTACCACGGAAAAGGACTTTGACTACGTGCGCGACGACATCCAGCAGGTCGAGAAAGCTCTCGCTGATAAAACCATCTCGTTGAACGAAGCCCAGCGCTTGAAGGAAAAGGAAGAAGCGGACGCGCGTCAAAAAGCGCGCGAAGCGGAACTCAAGACCCGTAAGATGCCCGCGGAAGCCACCATTTCCATAACACTCAAAGACGGGATCCCGGTCGTCACGACCGAGCCTGCCACCAACACCACCTCGCTTGCCAAAAACAAGAACCTGGACGGCGCCACTGGCGGAAGCGCGACCAACAGCGCCTCGGTCGCTCTCGGGGAGGCCAAGCTGTCTGATGCAGACCAGGACCCCGATGCCGAAAAAGCTCCCGCCGTGGATGTGGATCTGCTCGAAGCCGAGCGCATTCTGACCGACTACATTTCCCTGCTGCCCAAAGAACCCGCACTGACGTCAAACCCTTAAAGTTTGCCATTATGAAACGCATCGCCCCCTCCCTTGCCGTCTTCATCGTGCTCGCCGGCGTGACTGGCAACCTGTTCGCCCAGGTCGATGTCGGCGGAGGTGGCGGTCAAGCGCAGATGGTTAAGGAACGCGCCAAGCGCGTGCGCGATGCGAACAACACCAGCCAGGGTGTACCCACAGCGCCTCCGCCTCCCGCGCCGGGCATGCCCCCGGCGGCCCAACCGGTTCCAGCCGGTCCGCGCACCATGGATCCCGCGCAGCAGCAGCTTGTGGATAAAGTGCAGTCCGACCTGTTCGCCATCAAGTCTGATGCCGTTGCGTCGGCCGATCAAAAACAAAACCTGGAAACCGATCTCCTCACACTGGCCAAAGGGACGACGAAACCTTCCAAGGAATCCGTGAGCAAACTGACAGGTGATCTCGCCGCCGCGCTCTCCGGCAAGAATGTCACCGTGAAAGATCCGGCTCAACTGGCCAAAGCCATGAATGTAGTGATGAACAATGGCAACGTCACCCCCGCGCAGGCCCAAAGCTTTGTTACCGCCACCCAGAAGATCCTCCAGGCCGGTGGCGTGGGTGAAGCTGAAGTCACGGCTGTCGTGGCCGACCTCAAGGCCATCATCGCGGAACTTCAAAAGAACAAAGCGCACACGTATTGACCGGGTGCGGCGAAAAGGGGAACGGGCAAAGTGCGATCAATTTCCAACAGCCGGCCAGATGGCTTTCCAAAGGTGACTGACTGATTCCATCGCATAACATCCATGAAATCGCTAACGGAGCATTTGTGGTTTGAAATCGCTGATCGCCGCGGCTTTGTAAACATTACGAATACAGTCGAGGAGTTGGTTCGGAAAAGCGGCGTTCAGGAAGGCCTTTGCCTCGTCAATGCCATGCACATCACCGCTTCGGTTTTCATAAACGACAACGAAAGCGGGCTCCTGCACGATTACGAGGTTTGGCTGGAGAAACTGGCGCCGCACGCCCCAACTTCGCAATACCAACACAACCGTACTGGCGAGGACAACGCGGACGCCCACTTGAAGCGCCAGGTCATGGGCCGCGAGGTGGTCGTGGCCATTACCAAAGGGAAGCTCGATTTCGGGCCCTGGGAGCAAATCTTCTACGGCGAGTTCGACGGCCGTCGGCGCAAGCGAGCCCTGGTCAAGATCATCGGCGAATAAGGGTTGGGGCTCATGTTTGCCGGTGCGGTCAAGGATGGCATTTTGCAGCCGTCGTTCCCGACCACAACAGGTTGTGAGGGCAAACGGGCAGGCCACAAATGCTTTGAATGTCGGCCACAAATCTCCAACCAAAAGTTGCTTTTTGGCCCGCTTTGAGCTAACAAGTCCCCCGCATGTACAATAGCCAACCGTTCAGCGGGCTCTCTTGTGGAGCCCAGGACCCGTTTGAAAGGACAATATAATGGACCAA
>JAJPHR010000031.1 GCA_021325145.1 Verrucomicrobiota bacterium
CCGCTGGAATCGCGTCAGCGTGGGAATTCCCTTTGCCCTCGAAACCCAGAATGGCCGAGCAGACAGTGCCACCTGCATAAAAGCCTATTGCCCCGCCGAGCAGTACGGCCGACATAAGGACCAGGCGCACTCGAAAACCTGGTCGGTTGTCGCGCTTTGGTGATTGATTGGATGTGCTCATGTGAAGTGCTCTGCTCACAGCCATTATCATGCAACGGCTGGCAAACGGATTGAAATATTAATCCTCGGGTGGTTTCTTTTCTTTGTCACCTCTTTGGCTTGTTTCCAGACTGATTTATTGACATGACGATACCAGCAATGAGAACGACGGATTTCAGCGATTCCGAGCTGGTGACGCAGAGTCTGGCGGGTAACCGCGATGCGTTCGGCTGGATTGTAACCCGCTATCAATCATTGCTTTGTGCCCTCGCTTACAGCGCCACTGGCAGCCTCAGCCAGAGCGAGGACCTGGCGCAGGAAACCTTTGTCACCGCCTGGAAGCAACTCGCCGATCTGCGCGAGCCGCAAAAACTGCGTTCGTGGCTTTGTCGGATTTTACGCAATCTCACCTACGATGCGCTGCACAGGCAAGGGCGGGAACCCATTCATAAAGCCGAGTCGCTGGAACAGATTCAGGAATCACCCGCACCGGAACCGCTGCCCTCGGATTACACGGTCGGCCGGGAGGAGGAGGCCATTCTCTGGCGTTCGATCGAGCGCATACCGGAAAGTTACCGCCAGACACTCGTTCTGTATTATCGCGAACATCAATCCGTCGAAAGCGTGGCGGCCGCTCTGGAACTGAGCGAAGACGCTGTGAAACAGCGGTTATCTCGCGGCCGAAAGTTGCTTCACGAACAGGTTTTGGCCTTTGTGGAAGGGGCGCTGGAGCGGACGAGCCCGGGCAAAGCATTCACGATTGGCGTGCTCGCGGCCTTGCCCGCATTCACTATTTCAGCCAAAGCCGCCGCGCTGGGAGTGGGAGCGGCCAGAGGCGGCACCGCCGCCAAAGCGGCTGCCGCAACCGGATTGTTCAGCGCGATTGCGGCCCCGGCGCTGGGCTTTTTCGGGAATTATATCGGCTATCGTATCGGCATGGAGGGCGCGCAATCCGATCACGAGCGTGAGTACATCCGGAGTTTTTACCGAAAACTACTCGCGTGCCTGCTCGGATTTTACGCCACGTACGGCCTGCTGATGATCTGGGCAAAAGAATTCATCAAGGATCGTCATCTGGTTTACAGCAGTTTGATTATGGGTTTGGTGCTTCCATTTACCTTCGTGATTTTTGCGAGCGGGATCTTTTGGCTGCGGGGCCCGCGCAAATTCCTGGCTGAACTCAGGGCGAAGGGCGTGACCGTGCATTCGGCAGCTCCGGCGTGGGAATATCGCAGTAAATTCATTTTGTTGGGACTGCCCTTCATCCACATTCGCGTGAGCGGCGGCCTCACCGTGCCGGTAGTCCCGGTAAAAGCCTGGATCGCATCCGGTAACTATGCCGTGGGCTTGTTGTTCGCTTCCGGCAACCTCGCCATTGCGCCCGTGAGCGTTGGCGCGTTAGCGATTGGATTATTGTCCTTCGGCGGCTGTGCGGCCGGGTTGCTTTCGCTGGGCGGGTTCAGTTTGGGAATCTGGTCCTTTGGCGCATTGGCGTTTGGCTGGCAGGTGTTTGGCGCCTGCGCCGTCGCGTGGAATGCCGCGAGTGGCGGCATAGCCATCGCGCATGATTTTGCCGTCGGCAGCATTGCGCGTGCGTTGCAGGCTAACAACGAAGCGGCACGAGCTTATCTGCAGCCGAACCTGTTTTTCCAGCATGATCGCCTCCCCTTGCGCCATCTGGCCTGGCTGAATCTGCTTTGGGTCATTCCGATGCTTGCCCGGTGGCGGGTCGTGGCCCGGAGCCGCCGCCGGCGGGACCTGGGGACGTTAACCAAAACAAAAGTATGAGCTATCAGATCGAACTGACGCATTCGAAACCGGTTCCCACGGCTGTGATTCGAAGCCGGGTGCCCGCAAAAGAGCTGGCGAAATTTGTTCCCGCCGCGTGCGGCGAGGTATGGTCGTTCATTCGAACTGCCAGCCTCCCGCGGCCAGGACGCCATTTGACACTGTATCTGGATGCGCAGGGATCAGTCGAAGTCGGGGCCGAAGTATCGGAACCGTTCGCTGGCAACGAGCGGGTTCATTGCTCACAATTACCCGCAGGCCGCGTGGCCACCACCGTCCACTTTGGCCCCTACGGGCATCTTTCGGACGCGCACGCAGCCATTCATGAGTGGTGCGCCAGACATGGGCACCGGTGTGCGGGCGTTTCCTGGGAGATCTACGGCCATTGGGAGGAGAGTTGGAACACCAATCCGTCAAAGATCCGCACGGATGTTTTCCATCTGCTTCACGATACAAAGGGCTAACCAGAGACCGCTGCGAAGCGGCGGCTCAAAATCAAAAAGGTAACTATGAAACGATTGATATTGGCGGTAGTTTGCATCGGAGTGATTGTCGGAGTGACGCTGTATCTGAATCGGCAAAAGACAGCGCCGTTTTCTCCAGCAGAACCGACGGCCAAAGCGGCTCCGCCTCGGGTGCCGGAAGACACGCAGTCCGTGAAGGCCGTTGCCATGCAACCAACGCAACCGCCACCTTCAGCAACCGCAGCCGATTCGACCCAAGCGCCGCTCGCACCGCCAGTTTTGAGCCAGGCCAAGCCCGACAACGCCACCAACTCCAGCCCATTCCGCCAAGCTATCGATATTTTGGTGTCTCCGCAAACCAGCTTCCAGCAACGGCAGGCCGCGTGGAAACAACTGCGGGATTCCGGAGAATTGGACCAGGCCCTCGCGACCCTGAAGCAGGGCGCCTCCAACAATCCGTCTTCGGTGGAATATTCAACCGCCCTCGGCGAGGCCTATGTTTACAAATTGCAGACCGTCCGGGATTTTAATGAGGTTGCCATTCTGGCGTTGCAGGCCGATCAAAGTTTCAACACGGCGTTGGGCCTCGACCCTGCGAATTGGGAAGCGCAATTTTTCAAGGCAGCTTCTTTGTCCCGTTGGCCGCCGGAAATGAACAAAGGTCCGGAAGTAATCCAACAATTATCGAATCTGATTGATCAACAGGATGCGATGCCGTCGCAGCCGCAATTCGCTCAAACCTACGTGTTGTTGGGTGATCAATATCAAAAGACAGGCCAACCCGACTATGCGGTGCAAACCTGGCGGCTTGGACTGGCCAAATTTCCTGGTAATTCAACACTTTCGGGAAGAATTGCACACCGGTGACAAGGAGCATTCCTGTGTGTGTCACAGGCTTCAATCCCTCCAAACCCTGCGTTTCAATAGCTGTTTCGTTAATCAAGGCACCACCGTCTTTTTTTCGCCGAAATCACCGGCGACCACGACGTCCAGTTTCTTTTGGTCGATGTGGGCGCGCAAGGCGGCGTTCACGGCTTCCGGCGTCAGGGCTGCGATCTTTTTGTCCATGTCGGCGTCGTAGAGCATCGTCCGGTCGAGTTCCCGGAGGCCGGACAGAATTCCGGCGAGGGCGGGGTCGCTGGTGCGGCCGACTTCACGGGCTTGCAGGTAACCTTGTTTGGCTTGTTCCAATTCCTCTTTTGTTACGCCATCGCGGAGCAGGCGGTCCAGTTCCTCCTGGGCGTCCTTTTCAAGCCGCACCATGTTCGTGGGATTGCAGATGGCGGTGATCATCAGCGTGGCGCGTTTGTCCCATGCGGAAGCTGACAGGCTCGAACTGACGCCATAGGTCAAGCCATCCTTCTGGCGGATGCGGTCACCGAGCCGCGAGGAAAGCGTTCCACTGCCAAGGATGTAATTGCCCATGATCAGCGCCGGGTAATCGGCGTCATCATCGCGCAGCGGGAACATGAGACCGGCCATGTAGGTCGCATTGGCCTTGTCCGGTGTCTCGATGCTTTGGCGCACGCCCGATTGGCCGCTCACAATCGGCATGGCGATGCGCGCATAAGGTTTCGACGCCTTCCAGCCCGCCAGCGTCCCTTTGAGGCTGGCCAGGCACGGCTCGGGATCAAAATCGCCCACGATCGTCAATTCACCGTCCTGTGAACCGAGGTAATCGTGGTAAAGCTGCGCGACCTGCTCATAGGTGACGCGGCGCAAACGTTCCAGGGATTCGTCAATGGTCGGCACATAACGAATGTCGTCCGGAGTGTAGGGGCTTAACTGGCGTTGCAACGCGCGTTGCGCGAGCATGGCCGGCTCCGTCTTCATTTGTTCCAGCCCGGCGATGCGTTCCCGTTTCAGCAACTCGAACTGATCGGCGGGCAGGAGCGGCTCACGCAAGACCTGGCGCAACAGGTCGAGCACCGCCGGCAGCGTATCGTGTTTGGCCTGGATCGAAAAAGTGATCGAACCCACGGAACTGCCGCCGCCCGCGCCCCCACGCCCCCGGCGACCGCCGCCTCCACCGCCAGTTCCAAGGGTGGCCTCCAGGCGGTCCAGTTCATCACGGAGTTGCTGGTAGGTGAGCTTTTGGGTGCCGCGCATCATCAGTTCCGGCAGGAAGCCCGCCGCAGATTCGAAGCCTTTCAAGTTTTCCTCGTTGCCATAATGGAGTGTGAGCACGAGGTGCGCTTCCTGGCCGCGCGATTTCTTTTGCAACAGGGTGACTTTTATTCCCTCGGGCAATTCCTGCCGATGGGCGCGGGATTCGACGTTCGCGGGCGTGGCTTCAAAAGCCTCGCCTTCGGCAATGGCGGCGCGCCCCTTGTAATTGGCAACGAGGCTGGCCAGGTCCGGCGCGGCAGGCACCGCGACTTTCTCCGATTTGTCGCTGGGAATGAACAGGCCGACGGTGCGGTTATTCCGCTGAAGATATTTGGCCGCGACCGCCTGCACTGCTTCGGGCGTGACTTGCTCGATGCGGTCGCGGTGCAGAAAATAAAGCCGCCAATCTCCCTGCGCGGCCCATTCACTGAGCGAGATGGCGATCTGGCTGGTGTTGGCGGCGGCCATTTCACGCGCTTTGAGGATTTGCTTTTTGGCGCGGTTGACCTCCTCGGACGTGACGCCCTTGTCGGCGAGGGTTTCAGTGGTGGTGAGAATGATGGTCTCGACTTCCTCCAACGAATTCTCTTTGGGCACTTCGGCTTCCACTTCAAACAGCCCGGGATCGTGCTCCGCGCCGGCGAAAGCGCCCGCGCTGGACGCCTTTTTGGTTTCGACGAGCGCCTTGTAGAGACGGCCTGAAGGTTGCGTCGTCAGGATGTTCGCCAGCACCTGCAACGCGGCCGAATCTTCATGCGGCCCGGCGGGAACGTGATAGGCCGCGCTCACCACGCCGACATCGCCGACGCGCCGGAGCACGACCGTGCGCTCGCCGTCCTGCGGCGGTTCCTCGGTGTAAGTGGTGGGAAGCTTGCGTTCCGGGCGCGGGATGGGGCCGAAATATTTTTGGACGAGATCCAGGGCATGGGCCACTTCAAACTTGCCGGCAACGATCAGGATGACATTGTCCGGCTGATAATATTTCTTGTAGAACGCGCGCAGATTATCGACTGGCACGCGTTCGATGTCGCTGCGATTGCCGATGGTGGGCTTGCCATAGTTGTGCCAGTTGTAAGCGGCGGCGGCGATGCGTTTGTAGAGCACGCCGGCGGGCGAGTTCTCGCCGCGCTCGAATTCGTTGCGCACGACGGTCATTTCCGACGCGAGGTCTTCGCCTTTGATATAGCTATTGACGAGGCGGTCGGCTTCCAGATCGATGGCGAACTCAAGGTTTGCGTCACTGGCGGCAAGCGTCTCGAAATAGTTGACGCGATCGCTCGACGTGCTGCCATTAAATTGGGCGCCGTGGTCCTGCAATTCCTTGGGGACTTTCGGGTGGCGCGGCGTGCCCTTGAAGACCATGTGCTCGAGCAGATGCGCCATGCCGGTTTCGCCGTAACCTTCCTGCCGCGAACCGACCAGCACGGTAAGATTTACCGTGACCTTGGATTGCGAGTTGTCAGGAAAGAGCAGGATGCGGAGGCCATTATCGAGTTGGTATTCGCTGATGCCTTCGACAGTGGTGACCAGTTTTGGCGGTGCGTCGGCGGCGTTGGCGCCAGCGCAAGTTGTCAAGGCTGCGGCGCAAGCCAGTGCTGCGATGGCATGCGAGAAGGGGAAAATAAATTTGAAAGTTTTCATATAAATTTACTGGCTGTTTCGGAATGGACTTTTGGTCATTTGGATAGCAAACCTACGGTTTCCAAGCGTCGCGACTTCAGGTCGAAATCCAGATCAAGCCGCAGTTTGTCGTAACGCAGCCAGACGAAAGAAGGTTGAACCTTCTGACGGCTGGGCTTCCCGAAGCGCTGGATTATCGTCTCCGGAGTGTCGGTTGGCCTGAGATCATGCCCCAGTTTTCCGGTGTATTTCGCAAAACCCCCGATCCCAATGGCCACATCGACGCGTTGGACTTTGTTTGATTGATAAAACAAAGTGAATGGGACATTCGTCAGACTTTCACTTTCACAAATCCCAGTGCCGTTGGTTGCCGTCTCGGACTGGTTAAGGTGGTTGGTTTTGATGAACAGTTGCACCTCCGGTGACATGATAGGTTTGCCCAACAGGCTCTCGAAGTCCTGCCAGGCTGGCGATTGACTGCGGGCGGCCATTGCACACATGAGTGCAAATAGAACCGCCGCAAGTTTCAGCTTCATAGAGTTTACAAATGCCATGCTCCCATGCGCGACCATGAGCACGCGAGATCTGATTTGTATATTGAACCGCAAACTCGAGGTGTTGCAACGTTTGAAGTGCGTTCATAATCAACTGTTTTCAGTGATTCACCATCCCTTTGCGAAGGGCTACGGCGGGATGCAGCCCGAAGGATTGCCAGGCCGCGCCTGGTTGCTGGAAGTGATCATTTCTTGCGCCCTTTCAGGGTGATCTTGAATTTCTTCCTGCGCCCGGGCGTGTCGCTGGCGCTCGACGCCCGGCTAATGTCTGTCACGGCTTCGCCGTGAAGAAGGAGCTGGAGCCTCGCAGCACCCGCTCCGCTATTGTGGCGCTCTGGTTTCCAAATTGAGACTCGCTTTTCTCCGGTTCCAGAATGTCACGGCCAGCGACACGGCGCCCAAGAGCAAGGATACGATGAAAAACCATTTGGAGTTGAGGCTCCACACCACCTGGTCATTGACGGTCTTGGAGGCGGTAAGATGGATTCTCGTTAGACCCAGCCAGCCAATTGCGAGCGTCACGCACGACGAAATGAGCGCGGCCCGGAACCGTCGCGCTCCAGGCACAAGACTCCAGCGCAGGGCCAGCAGAGCCACGGCCAAGCTGATAAGCCAGATTGCGGATGCGATTACGACCAAGATGGTGAAAGGCATGGGTTTTGTTTACCACGACAAGCAGGGCTCGCACATTACAAAAACCGGGCGCGTTTGGACAGGCACGACTTGCCGGGGCAAAAACGACTCAAAACTAGACTGTTATATACTTATTTTTACTGAATAATAGGCAACCGCCAGGCCTCGTCGAAGAAGCCGGCGTCCGCAATGCTATTCTGGACTATGTTGACCATGGCATAATCCGGCAGTTTCGGGACCTGGAGGGCGTTGCTGGTGGGCGCGGCTTCGGCGAATGTGAAGCCGGAGTTGATGACGACGTAACGTTTTGGGTTCAGCGGGTTCGGATAGATGAGCACCGGGATGTGGTCCTGATTGGAAAAGCGCCTGCCGGAATAATCCACGCTGGTGCGGTTCCAGTGGATGGGGAGGTCGCGGGCGATGCGGCCAAGCAGCCGGTTGCTGTGCGGATCGCCCCAAAGGACCAGGTTGTTCGCGGCGATGTCGGCGTCGGTGACGTCGGTGTCGTTCTTGACGCGAGGTTCGCCGCGGAATTGCAGGCGCCATTCCTGGGCGGCGTTGGCCAGGGCGTTGGTTGTCCATTGGCCGACCCGTGTGTTGATGGGGCTGCCGGTGGGGCGCACCATGATGAATGAATCCATAAATGCGTCGTCGATGGGACCTTGCAATCCGTGCTGCTTGCGCAACGGCCCGTTGTCCGTGGATGGGATCGCTTGCCAGCCCGAAGATGTCTTCTGGAAATGAGCGGTCCATGAGCGGTCGGGAGCGACCGGTGCGCCTTCCACCGCGCGGCCGTCGATCATCACGCGCGGGCGATGAACAGTTTCCAGCGGGCACAAACCTGCGGGCATGGATAACGTCAGCGCCGAGACATTGGTCGTAGTCACACTGACTGAATCCGCGCCGGAGATTTGCGCATTCACCCGCGCGCAATTCCAATGATGCTCCAAGCCGTCCACGGTCACCCAACCCATTTGATTGTAACGCAACGACCACGTGGTGAACCGCACTTCCTTTGGCAGCGGGTTGCGTCCTTGCGCCATTAAAGCATCCACGCGCCGCGCAACCTCCACTTTCGCAACGGGCTCAAATTTGTGGGCGGTCCTGGGTCCGATAATGTGAACCAGTTCAAGCCCCTCCGCTGCCATGGCGCGGCTCATGAGTTCGGCCGCTTGTCGTTGCGGATCAATTTCGCCGCTGTAGGCGACGACCGGGCAATTGAATAGATTCCCCGCGCAATCGGTGATGTCGTAAAGATGCCAGAGCCGTTCCTCGTACCAAGGCGGCGCATTCGTCTGCCGGATCAGCTTCTGAAAAATCGCCGTATCGACGAACCCCGCTCCGGGCGATGCCGCCGCCCACAAACCGGCATAATGCCCGGCCAGATGCCACGTCGCCGCGCCGCCCATGGAAAAGCCGCGCACCGAGATGCGGTTCTCGTCGATCGGATAATGCTTGCGCACATCGTCCAACGCTTCGAAAACATCCACTTCGCCGGCAAACTTGAAGGCGTTGCAATAACGGCCGTATGGATGCAGCACGATCGTGTCTTCCGGCGTGAACTCCCCCCGGTTCCTTTCGCGGTCGGCAAGAAAGCTGAGTTCGCTGCCGTTATTGTTGCGACCGTGGAACCAAAGATCCAGGCGATGCTTATGTTCCGCGCCCGCCCCATACGATGCGGGAACGACAAGGCCGTAAGGCTGAACGGACCCGTCCAGCCGTGAGATGTAGCCGTGCACGACCAAACCCGTCGCGGTGTTCCAGGGAGCTTTTCCCTCGGCGAGCGAGCGAGCGCGTTCAGCGCCTTCCTTGAGCAACTTGCCCGCCTCGGTGAAATCGTTTGTCCTGTAAAAAATGTTGTCCTCCAGCGCGTAGCGGACAGCGTTATAATAGATCTGAACGTCCGGCAAGAATTGCTGCAACTCCGGCTTTGACTTGAGCGCATTCTTCAATTCCTGGATTTGCCAGGCCAGGTCCGAGACTCCCTTCTCCAAATCGGCTTTGATCTCCGGTGGGACATCAATCCCGACGGGCGGCATGCGGGGACTGGCGCGGTTCCCCACCGGCGCATCGGCGCCAAAGGCAAATCCAGCCGAGCAAAGAACGAGGAAACACACGCGGAAGATCTTCATGCGGGCGAGCATACTCCCCCCGGACGTGGGCATTCAATTCGAAAGGAAGTCTCTGGTTGTAATATTCGTGTCAGTCGGCATTCTTCCGGTGGTAACAACATCAGACATTTATGACCGAGCCAGAGAGGGAGATCATCCAGTTCCTGAAGCTAAACCCCGAGACATTTTTCAACCGCAAAGAGATCAGCCGCAAGGCTCGCCGGCGCAGCGAATATGAAGAAGACCCGCACTGGGCGGCCGCCCCGCTCAGTTCCCTCGTGGCCCAAAAGTTCGTCGAGCAGAATGACAGCGGCCATTACCGCCTCAGCCAAAACTACGAGCGACTGCCAGGATCGATGTAAGTGGACTTGAATCTTTATCCAACGCTGCCGAACAAAAAGGACTTTCGAATCGGGGTCCTTGGCAGCGGGTTCATCGTCAACGAGTGCCATCTGGTGGCGTATCGCAAGGCTGGTTTCAACCCGGTTGCCATCGCTTCACGGGACCGCGAGCATGCCGCCAAGGCAGCCTCGCGCCACGGCATTCCGCGCGTGCACGATAGCTACGAGGCGCTTCTTGATGATTCCACCGTCGAGGTCTTGGATATCGCGGTGCCGCCGAACGCCTTGCTCGGGTTGATCAAGCAGGCCTGTGGACGCCGCACGGTCAAGGGCATCCTTGCCCAAAAGCCGCTCGGCGTGAATTACGCCGAAGCGGTCGAAGCTGTCCGCGCCTGCGAAGATGCGGGCATCACTCTGGCCGTCAACCAAAACATGCGCTACGACCATTCGGTGCGGGCGGCGAAGACCTTGCTGCAGAATGGAACCATCGGCGAGCCGGTGATCGCGACCATCGACATGCGCGCCATTCCGCACTGGCAACCCTGGCAGAAGGAACTCGGCTGGGCCACGCTGCGCATCATGTCGATTCACCATCTCGATACGTTCCGGTATTGGTTTGGCGAACCGGAACGGATTTATTGCAGCACGCGGCCTGATCCGCGCACAACGTTTCCCCACACCGACGGCATCTGCACTTACATTTTAGAGTACGCGAATGGATTGCGGTGCATTGCCATCGACGACACCTGGACAGGACCGGCGCGGGAAGGTTGTCCGGCTGACCTTGGAATCAAATGGCGCATCGAGGGGCTCAATGGATTAGCCATCGGGACGATTGGCTGGTGCCACGAGCCTTACACGACGCCATCGACGATTCAGTACGCGTCCAAGGGCCAGCATGGTTTCGAGGCGCCCGTGTGGCCGGAGGGTTGGTTTCCGGATGCCTTTGCCGGAACGATGGCGGAACTGCTCTGCGCGCTGGAGCACGGGATTCCGCCATCGATCAGTGGCCGGGACAATTTGAAGACGATGGCGTTGGTTGAAGCGGCGTATCTCAGCGCGGAATCGCACGAGGCTTTGTCATTAGTAGCAAGCGAAGAACACTCTCATGCCCTCGCCAAAAGACCGCTGCCAATTCCGGTTTGTGTCCGCTGAGAGTTGCTGCTAATAGTTCGCCATGAAGCTCGGGATCATCAACAGCGCGTTTCACCAGGCCGGCGTGGATACGGCGACCGGACTCAAGCACATCGCGCGGATTGGCTTTGATGCGGTGGATGTGTTCACCGAGGCGGTGGGAATTTCGAAGAAAGAGGTCAGCCTCGTGGCCAATACCACGGCGAAGTTGGAATTACCCATCGTATCACTGCCGGTGGTGGCGGTTGGGTTGATTGATCTCAACGAGCCAGTGCGGGAGTTTCATATCGAGCGCTGCCAGAAATTCATCGATCTTGCCAAAATCTGGGGCGCAAAGAACATCCTGCTGGTGCTCGGCGAATACATCTGGCAGCGGGAGGTGATCCCGCCGGAAGAGCAATGGAAATGGGGCCTCGAAACCTGCCGCCGGCTCGGGGATTACGCGGACAAGCGCAAGATCGACATTGCGCTGGAACTCGAGCCATTTCGACTGAGCTTGCTGAACAACGTCCGTGAGATGGCGCGGTTTGTGGACGAGTGCGATCATCCGCGCGTGCGGGCGAATATCGACATCAGCCATCTCGTGCTGTCGGACACGAGCCCGACCGAATTGAAGAGGCTGAAGGGCAAGGCGATCCATGTCCACCTGAGTGATTGCGATGGCAAGGTCCACGGCGATCTGCCGCCCGGTCGCGGCGTGGTGAAGTTTGCGCCGTATCTGCAAGCAATCAAGGAACTCGACATCGACGGGGCGGTTTCAATTGAACTTGAGTACGCGCCCGACCCGTCGAAGATTGTGGAGTGGGTTGAAGAGGCGTATCGTGAAACCGCCAGGCTGATGGAACTGACGGGATTGCGAGATTAAATTTATGAGAATTGGTTTTCTGACTGAGGCAAGTGTCGAACGGCTGGAATGGGCCAGGCAAAATGGGTTCGGCTCGTTCGAGTGGATGCGATTTGATACCAGCCCTTCCGGCCCGAAGGAATCAAACTGGCGTCCGTTTGCGGAAACGGTCGCGGCGGAGGCCAGGGTGCGCGACCTTCGCATCTCGGCGATTGGCGCGCTTTATAAAAATCCACTCGATCCCAAGCAGAGCGATTATGCGCGGGCCACGTTCCGGCGGGCCATCGAAGTCGCCGCCCATATCGGGGTCCGGACGGTGGCTGGCTTTCCCGGCGCGGTCATTGAGTTGGATACGCATTCCAAAGGCGAGAACCCGGTTTACAAACCATTCGAGCAGTTTATGCCACGGTTGCTTGAGTTCTGGGAACCGCTTGCCCGTTTTGCGGCCGAGCGCGGCGTGCGCATCGCTTTCGAGCATTGTCCCATGGGCCATTATCATTTGCCAATTATGGGATTCAACATGCTGGCCCAACCGGCCATGTGGGAACGGCTGTTCAACGAAACCAAATGCGAGAACATTGGGTTGGAATGGGACGCGAGTCATCTGATTTGCCAGTTCATCGATCCGGTGACGAACATTCACAAGTTCGGCTCACGCATCTTTCACGTGCACGCCAAGGACGCGTACGTCAACCGTCATCTAATGGAGGTGTATGGCATCTGTCATCCCGGAGTGACGGAACATCGCTGGCCAGGTTTGGGACAATCCAGTTGGGCGGAGATCATTCACGCGCTGGTGCGGGCGGGTTACGATTCGGACTTAAACCTCGAAGGGTGGCACGACCCGGTTTATCGAGATCACGGAGCCGTGGCCCCCGCGGATATCGCGCTGAACATCAACGACCGCGTGGCGGGGCAAAAGTTGGAGGAAGCGGGGCTGTTGATCGGCAAGCGCACGCTTGAACAGTTCGCGCCGAAGGAAGGTTAAGCCCCTGGAGAAAGTATCTCTCCGCCCGGCTGTGGAACTGGTTCTTTGGTCTTGATCTGTCGCGAAAGGCCCAAAACCAGCCCGGCGATGATGGCGAGGCAGCCCCAAAATTGTCCCCAATGCAGCGGCTCGCGGAGCCATACGGCGGCCAGAACGACACCCGCGACGGGCTGGGCGAAAATCGTCAGCGCCGCAATGTTTACATCGGATTCGCGCAGGACCACAAACCAAAACCAATAGCCAATGGCCGTGCAGAACACGGACAAGTAGGCGATCAACCACCAAAGATGCAATGGCATCACACGAGCGTCATTGAAGGTCTTGACCCCATCCATCAACAGGTTGGCCGCGGTGCCGCTCACCAGGGCGAGCGTGAGCGTTTTCATTGGATCAGCTTCCTGAACCAGACGCTTGCCCAGTACAGAATAGGCGGCTTCACAAAGAAAACTGGAAATGAAAATCAGGCTCGCGGTCAATCCGGCCACCTGAAACCCAGCGCCGAACAACCCGTTCAGCAGCGCAACTCCGAACATGCCCAAGCCGAACCCAGCCCACCGGCGCGGGCCGATATGTTCGCGCAGGAAGATGGCGGCGGCAACCGACGTGACGAGCGGTTCCATCGCCATTAACACCGAGGTGTTGCCCGCCGTGCTGAGCTTATTGCCCCACACCTGAACGCGATGCCCCAGCATGAACACCACGCAGCCCATCAACAGCGTCTTTAGCAGATCCCATCCGCGCGGCGCTTTCCCGGGCAGCCAGGGCCAGAGCATCAGCAACGGAACCGTGGCCAGGCCAAAACGCAGGGTGACGATGCCTCCGGGCGTGAGATAATCTCCCAAGGGCTTGTAAATACACAAGGAAGCCGCCCAGAGGAAGTTCATGAGGATCAGGAGAATGAGGTAGGAAGGGCGCATTTGATCAACCTCCAAGCTGCAATATCCAAGCCCCAGAAAAGCTCCAATATCCAAACTCCAACGCTTCGAGAAGGCGTTGTTGCGATGCAATATCATTAAAGAGCCACTGCCCAAGACGAGTCGCGAGTCCCATTGGAGCTTGTAGCTTGTAGCTTTTCTGGAGCTTGGTGCTTGGTGTTTGGAGCTTACTCATTGAGTGCCTTCCAAATGCACCCGATACCGCTCATGCATGTACAACTCATCCGCCACCTGGTACATCGCCGTCGCGTCGCGTTCCAATTCGAGATCGGTCGCATCCGGGTCTTTGATGCGGCGCAGCTCTTCGACCTTCGGGTTGCCGTGATAAAACTCCACCAATTTGTTGATGCCGAGCACGACCATCCGGTTATCGCGGAACATGCCGATGTCCCGGTTATGATTGATGAGCACGCGCCCGCCTTCCGGAGGGCTGTTCAGCAAGTCGCGTCCGAAAAACATCGTTTGATACGGACGGCCCAGCAGGCCGAGAATGGTCGGCGAGACATCCAGCGAGCAGCCGAGTTGCGGCAGGCGCTGCGGCTCCTTGACCACGGCGGGGCCAATGATGAGCAATGGAATCTCGTAGGAGAAAATCGGGATGTCCTGGCTGCCATAGACGCGCGCGCCGTGGTCCGCCACGACCACGAAGATGGTTTTGGAGTAGAACGATTCATTCTTCAACATTTTGAAATAGCGTCCCAGCGCATAGTCGGTGTATTTGACGGCATTTTCGCGCGTGCGTTTGTCCGGGTCCTCGGGAATCCGGCCCTTGGGGTACGTGTACGGCTTGTGATTCGAAACTGTGAGCACGGTGGCGAAGAAGGGCTTTCCCGCGGCTTCGAGCGTGCGGAATTCCTGGATCGCGCGGTCGTAGAGATCTTCGTTGCAGACGCCCCAGATGGTGGCAAAAGTTGGCTTCTCGAAATGCTTTTGCTCGACGAATTTGTCGTAACCGTTGTTCACCGCGAATGAACGCATGCCATCAAACAGTCCCCTGCCCCCGTAAAGAAAAATCGTGCTGTAACCATCCCGCTTGAGAATGCGCGCGATGGTTTCCACATTGTCGGAACGATCGCGCTTGACGATGGAGTCGCCGGGCAACGGCGGGAACGAGGAAAGCACGCCCTCGAAGCCGCGCACTGTGCGATTGCCGGAGGCGTAAAGATTCGTGAACAGCATGCCTTCCTCCGCCGCTAGGCGGTCCAATTCCGGCGTGAGCGTGTTGCTCCGGCCGAGGCAGCCCCAGAATTCGGAACCGAGGCTTTCTTCGAGCATGATGACCACGTTGTATTTCGGCTTGTCCAGGCTGCCGGCGATGCTGCGTTGGAGCGAGTTGGTGTCCCCGGGTGCGGTGGCGGGGCCGTTCGTTGCCGGCGCCGCCGGAGACACAAACGTGGCGTTCGGTTCCGTTAAGAGCCGCCGGGTGCGTTGATATGCTTCCTCGCGCGGCAAGGTTCGATAGAAGGCGGAATAATCAAGATTGCGTGACCAGGCGGCGGTCACGAACGCCAATGTGCCGTTGTTTGCCACCTCGTTGAGGACGCGTTCGTTGCTGAATCGCGATTCGCCTCCGCTAACGGTGAACCACAAAACAACACACAAGCCCAGCGCACCCGCGAAACGCAGCATTCTTGCTCCCGCGCGGGTGGGAATGTCCCAAATGGGTTTTGTGAGCTGGTGCACCGCCACCAGCAGACACGCGGCAAACACGCCGCACACAGCGAGGATAATGCCGACCGGGTAAGTATCCCAAATGTTGACGAATGTTTCGTGCGGGTACCACAGGTAATCCACGGCGACGGTGTTAAAGCGCGATTTGAATTCCTCGAAGAAATAAAATTCTGCGAATAGAAGGAATACCTGGATGAACCAGAACAGGAAAAACGCGCCTTTAAAGAAAAAGCGATGCCCCCAGAAACGAAATAAACGATCCGGAATGATGGCCAGCCAGAAGACCAGCGGCAGAGTCAGCGCCAGCGCCGCGAATATGTCCAGGTGAAGCCCGATGAGGAAGGCCTTCAGGAGATCCACGAAATGCACCGGCGTGGGCTTGAAGAAGCAAAACAGCACCACGCGCAAAGCAAAGCAACAGCCGAGCAGGGCCAAAAAATTGACCGCTGCCAGCGAAAATCGGGATCGAGCCCGTATTTCAGACGCTTTCATTCGAGTTCAAATAAGACGAATTTACCGCGAGCGTAAACTCTCTTTTGCTTTAGCTCGGATGACAACCAAAATTTGCTTGGGCGAGGACAAAATTTGTACGTTCCTGGTGTAAGGCTGGAAGTAAAACCGGCCTTCTGAATACAAGCCCGGTCGTTTTCGTCTCTTGCTCCGTTTAGGGATTGAAAATCCCGCAGATTCAGTTATTCTAATGGCAATTCAACCGATGAAGAAATGGCTCATAGTATTGGTGGCAGTGTCGGCAGGCGCTGCCGGGTATTATGTTTGGGGCAACGGGCAGAAGGCGAAACGCCCGGTGAACGCTCCCGTGCGGCCTTCAACGGCGGCGGTCGAATCGCGCAATATCCGTTTTGTCCTGACAGCGGCGGGAGACATCGGCCCGGCGGACCAGGTTTCCGTGCGCCCCGAGATCAACGGGAAAGTTTCCATCCTGACCGTGGACATTGGAGATTCGGTGAAAAAAGGCGACCTGCTTTTTGCGCTCGATGACCGGGATTTGCAGAGCCAGCGCTCCTCGCAACTGACGGAAATCGAAGGGAGCAAACTGGCCCTGGAAAAGACGAGACGCAATTACGAACGCAGCCAGCGGCTCTTCGCCGATCATCTGATCGCGCAGGAGGTTTATGATGACGCCAAGACGGATTTTGAATTGGCCCAAAACACGCTGGAGAAGGCGCAGAAGGATTTGAGCGTGCTGGAAGCGCAACTCGAGAAGACGCGGATCATGGCTCCGTTCGATTGCACCGTGTTGACGAGGCCGGTGTCGGTCGGCCAGGCGGTGTCGGGAGCGGGCGGGAACAACGGCGGCACGGAGGTCATGACCATCGCCAACCTCCGGGACATGATCGTGGCGGCGCACGTCAACCAGGCGGACGTCACCCGGATGAAAGTCGGCCAAACCGTGGACATTGAAGTGGAAGCTGTTCCGGGCCTGAAATTTCCGGGCACGGTGTATCGCATCGCGCCCCAGGCCACCATCAAGAACAACCTCAAAGGTTTCGACAGTCAGATTCTGCTGAAGGACATCGACCCGCGCGTGCGCCCCGGGATGACGGCGAATTTGAACATCCCGTTGATGGCGGCGGACAATGTGCTCGCGGTGCCGCTCGCGGCGGTGTTTACCGAGCAGGGTGATCGTTACGTTTATGTGAAGGGCGATGAAGGGTTTGAAGTGCGGCCAGTGCAGGTGGGAGTGGCGGATTTTCAATACGCGGAAATTTTGAGCGGGTTGACGGCCGGTGAGGTGGTTTCACTGGTGCGTCCCACCGATGATGAAACGGACGGCAAATCCGTCAAAGAGCGCGCGAAGGAAAAGAAAGGCGGCACAAACACCCCGCAAACCAGCGGCGCTCCAGCCGGCACCAACCGGGTGGCGGAGACAGGGAAGCGGGCCGCTTCCTGAGCGCTTCTCCCTGACCCGTATGGCGCTCATCGAGGTTCGCAACGTCAGCAAGCTCTACCATTTGGGCGGCGAGGAAATACGCGCGCTGGACGACGTCTCGCTCGACATTGATGGCGGCGAGTTCATTTCCATCATTGGCCCGTCGGGCAGCGGCAAATCAACGCTGATGCACATTCTCGGCTGCCTGGATTCCCCGACGCACGGCACCATCAAGCTGGATGATACGATGATCGAGAACGCCACGCCGCATCAACTGGCGCGCATCCGCAACCAGAAGATCGGGTTCGTGTTCCAGTTCTTCAATCTCCTGCCCAAGCTGAACGTGCTGCAAAATGTGGAGTTGCCGATGGTCTATAGCGGGTTTTCGAGCCGCGAACGGCGCGAGCGCGCGCTGGCCGCGCTGAAGTTGGTCGGTCTGGAGAATCGGGCCAGGCATCGTCCGATGCAGATTTCCGGCGGGCAGCAACAGCGCGTCGCCATTGCGCGAGCATTGGTGAACAATCCCAAAATTGTGTTCGCGGATGAACCAACCGGAAACCTCGACTCGAACACCGGCGAGGCCATCCTGGAGTTGTTCCGCAAGCTGAGCCAGGAAGGGCGAACGATCGCGCTGGTGACGCATGATCCGGAAATCGCCGCGGTTACGCCGCGAAGAATTGAAATTCGCGACGGGAAGATTGCCAAAGAAGTGGATCCGCGTCTGGCAGGGCTGGATCGGGGCATGGCTGTGCAGAAGCAAAACGCTAATCAGGTGGCATGAACTTGAAGGCTGGATTTTTCCTGAACTGGAACAAGCAATGGGGACGAAGGCATCCCCACCCCGGTAGTGAAGAGGCGCTTCGCCGACTGCCATGAATTTGGTCAATGCCATCATGGTGGGATTGAAGGAGATTTGGGCGCACAAGTTTCGCTCGGTGCTCACGATGCTGGGGATCATCCTTGGGGTATCGAGTTTGGTAGGCATGTCCGCGCTGGTAAAGGGGATGGAGAATGGGATGAAGGAAGCGCTCATTGCCATCGGCGGCGTGGAGAAGGTCCGGCTTGAGGAAAATGATTTGCCCGCCTATCAGCAGACCATGGCGGACCAAGCCGTGGGTTGCACCATGAACGATGTTTATGCACTGCAAAAAAGCGCGCCGCTGATAAAAATGGTGACCCCGGAGATGCGCACCCGCGACGTGACCATGACCCACGGCAACCGCTCGTTCACGCCGTGGAATTTCATCGGCACCTGGCCGAACGCGCTTGAAATGAACCAGCACGTCGTGGAATACGGGCGCATGTTCAATGAGATCGATGATGAGCAGGCGCGCAATGTCTGTGTCATCGGCACGGCGGTGCGTGATTCGCTGTTTGGTTCGCCGGAACAATTGGGGTACGAATACAACCCGGTGGGCGAACAAATCACCGTTAAGCACCAGCCGTTCACCATCATTGGGATGTTCGAGCATTACGAGAGCGAACAGGACCGCAAGGCCCGCGAGTTCGCCAAAACGCAACCTGTCCAATTGGTCGCCAATACGAATGGCCCGGCCAAAAGCCGTGGCTGGGGCGGACGGCGCAGCAGCGGCGGTTTTGTTTTCTCGATGAAGAACAACACCGTTTACATTCCGCTCAACACGATGTGGATCAAGTTTCGCGCCACCGCCGGCTCGAACAATATTCCCGATGCGCGATTGTCCAACATGTCGGTCAAGGTGGCGGACGTGGAACTGATGGACCAGGCCATCCAGCAGGCGCACAACGTGCTGATGCACACCCACAAGGGGTTGGAAGATTTCGCGTTCCAAACGCAGGAGGACTGGGCGGACAACATCAACAAGGCAATCAAGAACGCGCGCATGAGCGGCGGGATTATCGCCGCCATCAGCCTGCTGGTGGGCGGCATCGGCATCATGAACATCATGCTCGCCAGTATTACCGAGCGGATACGCGAAATCGGCATTCGCAAAGCCATTGGCGCGACCTTCTCCGACGTGTTCATCCAAATCCTGGTCGAGAGCGTGGTGATTGCGGTCATCGGCGGCGCGGCGGGTTTGCTCACTTCCATGGGGTTGGTCAACTTTCTGGCGTTCCTCTCGCCTACGGACAATACGCCCGTGATCACGGTCAACGCGATGATGATTGCGTTTGCGTTTAGTGTCGGGGTGGGTATCATGGCCGGACTTTTTCCGGCGTTCAAAGCGGCTAAATTGGATCCGATCCAGGCCTTGCGTTATGAGTAGATGCCAGTGTTCACTTCAACATGCTATGAAACTCCAATCCTTCCCAACCATTGCCTCAATGCTGCTCTCCTTCGCCGCGACCAGCCTGGCGGCGCCATTCGTCGGACCGACCTTTTACGGGGATGCTCCGGACGAGCATCATCCCTGGGCGGTGCACGATGGAAACCGGCCGCAGCCAACCATTGTCGTTCCGGGCACGTTCAGCACGCAGGAACAGCCGGGCAAACCTCCTTCCGACGCAGTGATTCTGTTCGACGGGACGGATCTCTCCAAGTGGGAGGCCGATTCCGGCGAAGGGGTGCCGACCAAATGGATCATCAAGAACGGAGCAATGGAATGCGTCCCCGGCTCCGGCTTTATCCGAACCCGCGATAAATTCGGCGATTTCCAGTTGCACGTCGAATGGGCCGCGCCGACGAGGGTCGAGGGAGACAGCCAGGGTCGTGGAAACAGCGGCGTCTTTCTCATGGGCCTGGTTGAAATTCAAGTCCTGGATAATTACATGAATCCGACCTATGCCGACGGCATGGCGGGCGCGATCTACGGCCAGAATCCGCCGCTGGCCAACGCCTTGCGTCCGCCGGGCGAGTTTCAAGTCTATGACATCGTTTTCCGGCGGCCGATTTACCGGAATGGCGAACTGGTTGACGCCGGTTATGTCACCATCTTCGAGAATGGCGTTCTGGTGCAGGATCACGGTTTGATCGAAGGCCCCACGGGACACATGAGGCGAACCAAGGCAGTGCCGTTCCCGGAGGCTGGTCCGCTGAAGCTGCAGGACCATGGCAATCCCGTTCGTTACCGTAATATCTGGTATCGCCCCTTGCCTCCGCGCGCGATTGAAGGCGGAACGGACGGGCCGCTGACGACCGAGGCCACCACTGCGAAGCGGCAGGAACTTGCGATGGCGATTCGGCAGGACGCGCAGAAGCTGGAAAACCCGGCGAATCCCCTGCCCCAAATGTTGCGTTTGGCGGAATCCCTCCAGTACGCCGAGGATGCGGTAACGCTCCAAAAGGTCCAACAAATGGCCGCCCAATACGTTGACGCGCTGGATCAATTGCCAGCCGATAAACTTGGCCCAAAGAAGGACGAAGCCCGGCATGTGCGCGATGTTTTCAATTATCTCACCCGGTTCAAAGTCCTTTCCGCCAGCTTCGAACCAAAGCTCAAGCTGGAGCAGCTTATCAAGAACCAAAACTGGGATAAGCGGCCGGACGGCAAGCAAAAGCGTAAAGCAAGCGAGTGAGTTGCCTATCTCGGTAGGGCGCGTCACTCCGTGCGCGCCGACGGCGGGCAGAGGACTGCCCGCCCTACCGAGACAGGTTCTTCGTAGGGAATATCTGGGGGCGTCTTGAAATACCACGAAGAACTGGCGGCAGGATGCCGCCATCACTGGCACGCTGGAAGCGCGCCGCTACGTGGCGGCAGCCATTCTGGCTGCCAGTGAACGCGGCTTCCAGCCGCGTTGCCACACTCGAATGTCAATGTCTGAAGCCAGAAATGGCCGATTGACAAGAATTGTGGTTCGGCTAGGGTTACCGGCTCTAATTGATTTGAAATAGACAAATATTATGCCGAACACGAAGTCCGCCGAACGCCGCATGCGCAACAGCGCCCGCAAGCAAACTCAAAACCGCAGCATCAATGCGCGGCTGCATTCGCTCGAAAAGAAATATCTCGAGCTGGTTGGCGCGGGGAAAAAAGAGGACGCGACCAAAGCCTATCAGGCGGTCAGCTCCGCCCTCGATAAAGCCGCCAAGACCGGCACCGTCCACAAATCCCGCGCCAGCCGCAAGAAATCGCGACTCGCCGTCCGGCTTAATACGCTGAAGGTGGCTTGAGGCCCCATGGGAGCGCGGCATTTATGCCGCCTCGCTTCGCGGCACAAGGTCGCGGAGCAACTAAATGACGGTAGCCGTGGGTTTTTAACCCACGGGTGGGCGGAAGGAAAACTGAGCGCCTTCATCTGATTCTCCCGCGCGATACTGCCCAGATAGGGCCAGACCCGTTCTTCGATGTTTGGACGCAGCCAGGGCTCGCAACTTTTCGTGCTGAAAACGACGTGGTAATGCAAGGACGTATAGGTGTTAGCGTTTGCGAACCGTGGGCTGAAGCCATGGCTACCATCATT
Organism: Verrucomicrobiota bacterium; assembly: GCA_021325145.1. GTDB lineage: Bacteria > Verrucomicrobiota > Verrucomicrobiia > Limisphaerales > Pedosphaeraceae > JAJPHR01. The sequence continues at coordinate 21,623 of JAJPHR010000031.1, forward strand.
TGGTCGCTCCGCGACCCTGGGCAAGCCGCCGGACAAACGGACGAATTAAACACCCTACTTCCCAGCCAGCGCCTTCTCCGTTGTGAGGGAACTTTCCTGAGACCGAAAGAGCCTTGATTTGATCAATCCCATCTTGGAGAGGCGGAACCGGGCTGAAGTCGAAAGGCAGCCGAAGCCGTATTTGATGCTGCGGCGCAGGTTGATCGAGGACGCCTCGGCGAAGTATTTGGTGGGGCAACTGACCTCGCCAATGGTGAAGCCGTACCAAAGGATTTGCGCGAGCATCTGGTTGTCAAAGACGAAGTCGTCGGAATTTTCGGCGAGGGAGATTCTCTCCAACAATTCGCGTGAGAAAGCGCGATAGCCGGTGTGGTACTCGGACAGCTTCGCGCCGAGAAAGAAATTCTCCGCCGCGGTGAGGAACCGGTTGGCAATGTATTTCCATAGCGGCATGCCGCCCTTGAGCGCGTATCCCCCCAGAATACGGCTGCCCAGGACGCAAGGATGCAGGCCGTTGCCGATGATGGAGACCATCGCGGGAATCAGTTTGGGCGTGTACTGATAGTCCGGATGGATCATGATGATGATGTCGCCGCCGGCTTCCAAGGCCAGGCGGTAACAGGTCTTCTGATTGCCGCCGTAACCCTTGTTCACTGGATGGACATGCACCTGGACATTCGGCAGGGTGCGGGCAATGGCTGCGGTGTCGTCCTTGCTGCCGTCATCGACCAAAATAATGAGGTCCACCAGGTTTTGTTCCATGACCTCGTCATAGGTTTTACGGAGCGTTTTCGCGGCATTGTACGCGGGCATGACCACGATGACTTTCTGGTTCTGAAACATGGCGAATAATTTCGGCGGCGCATGCTTTTAGCGCCTTTACCGGCCAAGAACCTGCCCGAAGTCAGTGTGGGTTGGGAAGCTCAAAGTAGCGATGCCCCTGTTTCCGAGTAAGAGCAATGTCGGAATGCAGGCTGCTTGAGCCATATAAAGATGTAATTGTTTGCCGTCCGTGGGCATGGTCAGGTTTGAATGGTTCGATAATTGTGAACCACCGTTCCCAATGCGATTGCAAACCGATAGCACCGGAAGCCGGATAAGGAAATCGACGCCAGCTCGCGCTCGGCGGTCATTTCTCCCGGGTGGATTTACGTTGATTGAATTGCTGGTGGTGATCGCGATCATAGCCATCCTGGCCAGCTTGCTGTTGCCGGTGCTGGGCAAGGCCAAGATTCGAGCGCAACGCATTGCGTGCATTTCGAACCTCCGGCAACTCGCGTACGGGTGCATCATGTATCCGACCGATAGCGATGGGCAACTGACCACGAGTTGGCCGCTGGCGTTGACGGGACATCCGGAACCGGTGAACCCCTATTGTTGGTGCCCTGGTTATGCCGCCACCGGGCCGCACGATCCGACTTACGGACCGGCGCCCCTTTATTCCGCCACGAATCAATACGCGCTGATGCAGGGCAAAATCTGGCCCTATGTCAAGTCGCCCGGCGTTTATCGCTGCCCAGCCGACAAGAGCCAGATCAACGGGGTTCCGGTGGTGCGCAGCGTGTCCATGAACGGCTGGATTGGCGGCCGCACTTACGGCGACCCCAACGACCCGGGTAGCAGTGTGACATATAACAGCCCGCCCGCCGGGGACAGCGTCCTCAAGTACACCTTCTTCCGCAAGGAAAGCCAGCTCAGCAATCCCTCGGGCATCTGGTACCTGCTGGACGAGGATGAAAAAAGCATCAACGACGCCATGTTCCTGGTCGATATGGAGCTTGGCAACGGCCTGGCGGATGCGCCTTCGCGCCGCCATGCCAACGGCTATGGCATCAATTTCGCCGACGGCCACGCCGAAATCTTCAAGCTGCTGGACGGGCGGACGATGAGCTGGAGTTTTCTACCCGTGCCCAAAAGCAATCCCCTGAACGTCGATTGGCAAAAGTTGCGGAATGTTTCCAGCGTGCCGCGGTGAAGTTCACCTGGCAGCGGGCGTGGGTTTGAGGTCCGAGCAGAGCTGGAGCTCCGCGCTCCGCCGTTCGCCGAGGTGTTACAGAAATATTCAGAATTCAGTTGCATGGGAAGGCAGATCGTGTTCTATTAACGGCGTCAGTGAAGGAGGGACTGGCGCAGAGCGCCGTAATGTTCAATGACAAATGACCATGGCCAAAACGGGCCTGTGGGGAGCTTGGCCACGATGGATTTCGCCCCATTCCGCTGGGGGCATGTTCTTTGACAATCAAAAATGAGCCCAAAGTCTGGCAAATCAAGATCCCGTTATGTCAGAAGCCGCAGCGACGGGCCAAAGTCACAAGTGAGACATTTTGGCACACCAGGAGCCCTGCGTACATAGCGGGGGGAATTAAACTTCGGGGCGGAGAATTAAGGCAAATTAAACCAAATTAAAGTAAATTAAACCTCCAATTTCTGGCGCAGGAACCCTGGCCAGGCTTAAAAACCGGCCTAAGCACTTGATGCATGGCTGGTTACGCGGGAAACGGCAGTTTTCGCTGTTTTCAAGGAGCTTGGGAATCGAGGACGACGACGAGAACGAGAACGAGGACGATTAATAGGGCGCAGACCAGAACCCCCGCGTCCGCACGATGGCTGAGACAATGCCTGAGGTGTAAAATTCCTTCTTGCAACTAAGTCTCAATTAACATAGTTTGGTTCCCAATGCGAAAGCCAGTGCATGAGGATATCGTTCGCGAGGGCAAATGCGCCCAGCCAGCCGTCTGCCCGTTAAGCCGGGTGCGGGCGGGCACGGTCGTATGCATAAAGGAACTGGCGACCCCCTTGGAACTTCGTAATCGCCTTCGGGAAATGGGCTTTTGCGAGGAACAGAAAATCAAGCTGCTGAGCCGCGAGGGAAATCTTATCTGCCAGGTTTGCAATGCGCGTCTTGGTATCAGCGCCGAACTGGCGGATGGAATTCTCGTCGAACCGGTCCCTCAGCGGCTGAAAGTGGCGTGAGCCATGCCCTCTGACCCGCAACCGCTGACCTCGGTCGCTCTCGGCGTCACCGCCACAGTTGCGGAAATTAAATTACCGCCGGAAAGACGTCCGCGGCTCATGGAGATGGGCTTGCTCGTCGGAACGCAGGTCGAGCTCGTGCGATTCGCGCCCATGGGTGACCCTGTGGAAATCAAGGTGCGCGGCTACAATTTGACTTTGCGCAAGCATGAAGCGGAACAAATCTGGGTGCGAACCGATGTGGTCCAGGCCAAGTGACAAGACCATGGCCCAGAGTGATAAAGGTTTGCCCTCACCATGAACTTCCAAAGAGTAGAATGTCTTTGGCTCCATCGCGGATCTGAGTTGGGGCACGGGTTCAATGCGCGAAACTTCACCGGAGAATTCTCAGCCCAGCCGGAGATCGGAAGATGACTCCGTCTTACATCGTCCTGACCGGGAATCCGAATTGCGGCAAAACCACCTTGTTCAACGCCCTCACGGGTCTGCGCGCCAAGGTCGGCAATTACGCGGGCGTCACGGTGGAGCGCAAGGAAGGACGTCTGCTGGACACGCCCGCGGACGCGGCCCTGCGCGTGCTCGACCTGCCCGGCACCTACAGCCTCAGCCCGCAGTCGCTCGATGAACAAATCTCGCGCGATGTCCTGCTGCATCGTTTGCCGGAGTTGCCCGCGCCGGCATTGATCGTAGTAGTGGCCGATGCGTCGAATCTTCAGCGCAATCTCTATTACGCGACGCAGGTAATCGAGCTGGGATATCCGACGCTGGTGGCATTGAACATGGTTGATGTGGCGGAGGAAAACGGCCATTCGGTTGACGCGGCGGGACTCGCGAAGGCGCTGGGAACGCCGGTGCTCCCGGTGGTGGCCAGCACGGGCAAAGGCGTCCCGGCATTGCGGCAGAAGATTTTGGCGTCGTTGCGGACGGGAGTGGAAGAGGACAAGGGATTACGGGCGGAGAATAACCGGCGGCCGCCCGGTCGTTTCGTGGAACTGCCGGGCGCGCTGGGCGATGCCGTGAAAGAAATCGCCAGCTTGTTGGCTGGAGCTTTCCAGGAGCATCGCGCGCAAGCGGCCGCGGAGGCGCTCTTGATTTTGAGCAACGAAAAGGCGCTGGCTTCGAGCGTGGAACATTACCCGGTCTTAATTCAGGAAGCCGTCAGCGCCGCGCGCCAGCGGTTGGACGCCGCTGGCGTGGATTGGCGCAGCACTCCGATCGAAGCGCGTTACGCCAGCATCATGACCATTTCCCAGTCCGTGGTGGTCGAAACGCGGCGCTCCGGGGAGACGTTCAGTGATAAATTGGATCGCGTGTTGACCCACAAGGTTTGGGGCACGCTCATTTTCATCGCCATCATGGGGGCCATGTTCCAGAGCATCTTCAGCTTCGCGCGCATTCCCATGGACGCGATCCAGTCCGTTGTGGATTGGACGGGCGGCATGGTGGGGCGCTCGATTCCGCCGGGCGATTTGAACAGCCTGCTGGTGGGTGGGGCGATCGCGGGTGTTGGGGCCGTGGTTGTATTTTTGCCGCAAATTCTGCTGCTGTTCTTTTTCATTGGCCTGCTCGAAGACACTGGTTACATGGCGCGCGCGGCGTTCTTGATGGATCGCTTGATGAGCAAAGTGGGGCTGCATGGCAAGAGCTTCATTCCCATGCTCAGTTCGTTCGCGTGCGCGATCCCGGGCATCATGGCGACGCGCACCATTGAGAGCCCCAAGGACCGTTTGGTAACGATCCTGGTCGCGCCGCTGATGAGTTGTTCCGCGCGGTTGCCGGTTTATACTCTGTTGATCGCGGCCTGCATACCGGATCGCCGCGTGCTGGGATTTCTTCCCCTGCCCGGCCTGACGCTGCTCTCGATGTATCTGCTCGGCATCGTAGTGGCGCTGCTCATGGCGTGGCTTTTCAAGAAGACCCTGCTCAAGGGTGAAACCCCGATGCTCATCATGGAACTCCCGCCTTACAAACGGCCCCTCGTGCGCGTCGTGGCGCGCCACATGTGGGACCGTTCGGTGATTTTTTTGCGCCGCGCGGGAACGGTGATCCTGGGCATCAACATTCTCCTTTGGGCGCTGGCCACCTATCCTCGCAGCAACGCCATCACGCGCCAGTACGAAACGCAGCGCTCGGCGATCCTCTCCGCTCCGGTTAATCACGAGGCCGCAACTTCGATGGTAACGGAAGAATCCGCCCGGACCGGGCAATTGGCGGCGCTGGACAAGGAAGAAAGCGGCGCAAAACTTCGCTACAGTTTCGCCGGGCGCATGGGCCGATTCATCGAGCCGGTGATTGCTCCGCTGGGTTTCGATTGGAAGATCGGGATTGGCGTCATTTCGTCATTCGCGGCCCGTGAAGTATTTGTAAGCACCATGTCCACCGTTTACAACCTGGGGCAGGGAGCCGATTCCGAAGCCATCACGCCCAGCCTCGCCAAAACGCTCCGGGAACAAAAGCACACGGACGGCACGCCGGTTTATACGGCGCTGACGGCGGTGACATTGATGGTCTTCTATGTTTTCGCGCTGCAATGCGCCAGCACGGTCGCGATTGTCCGGCGCGAAACGAATTCATGGAAGTGGCCGGTGTTTCAGTGGCTCTACATGGGCGCGCTCGCCTGGACGCTGGCCTTCATCACGTACCAGGGCGGCCGGTTGCTCGGCTGGAATTGATCACAGGCCTCCGGCCTTGCCGGACGCCGCTGCCGTCGTTTCCGATTTCGCCACCTCCACGGCATAGACGTGACTGGGTCCGTGCATATTCGAGCGGAACACGATCCACTTCCCGTCGGGAGTAAAGGTTGCGTTCGGTTCGAGTTCGTAATCGTGCTTCGAAAGGTCGACGAGTTTTTCGGCTTTGAGTTTATTGCCATCGGGCGTGAAGAGATACAGCCATTGGCCGTTGCCCGGAGCGGCCACGCTGCGCGGGCCGCCGCCATCCCCAGAAAAGAGTTTGCCGTCGCAGGAGACATTGTAATGCACAGACCACTCGTCGCGGGGTATTTGGTAGCGGGTTTTTTCTCCGGTGGCCACATCCACGCCAGCGAGCCAGAACTCGCGTCCCTTGGGTGTTTGCAGGTCGTACCAGATGGTTTTGCCATCGGCGCTGAAGAATTCGTGCCCGGCAATTTCCATGTCCATCGTGCGCGTGTGAATTTTTCGCAGGCCGGTGCCATCGGTGCGGATGGTCCAGATGCGGTCCACCTTGTGCCAGGGGCCTTCGTGGCAAAACATCAGCAGCGTTGGGTCGGTTGGCGAGAATTGGACGTGATTGAGCCAATTCGTGCTGGGATGGAAGGTTTTAAATTGGCCGCTTTGAATGTCGATGGTGTAAAGGCGCATGGGCAGGCGCGCGGCCCAGCGCGCTTCGAGACTGCTGTCCGGGTTGCTTGATTTTCGTTCGTAGGCAGGGCCGGGCTTGACAGAATCGGCACTGGCCAGAGCATTGGTTGAAAGCGTCGCCGGCCAGTCATTGCTCCGGGATTGGCTGCCCTCCACCACGCTGCCTGCCAGGAGCGTGTCGTCCGCATTCACCGCCAAGCCCGAGCCGCGCCGGAACTCTGGGGGAATCTTCGCGATCTCACGCGTGGCATGCGTGTCCAGGTGCGTGGCGTAAACGGTCCCCTGCCGGACGTAAAATACCTGCCGCGTTTTGCGTCCGACGACGACCTGGTCCGCGTGGCCTTCGACGATTGATTCGATTTTGTGCGTCTTAAGATCAACTGTGGATAGTCCCGAAGGCGTCGCGAAAACAAGCCGGTCACCCCCGGATGAGTAGCTGTTCTGGTGGAAGTAAAAACTGAAACTCCACGGTTCATGTGACAAACGGACTATCCGGTGACCCGTGGCGGGATCGATCCAATCGGTGGGTGGATCCTCGGCGGCGGAGGCGGGAACGCTAATGGCAACCAGAGTGAGGAGCAAAAGTGGCGCGAGCAGGAAGGAACGTGGATAGGGCTTCATAGTTTTTGAAGTGGGCAACAGTTCAAAGGGAGATCAGGATTAAGATTAAGAGGAGGCATGGTTTGTCCTGTCTTCACGGTACACAAGGGCGCCCGGCACAGGGCTTGACTTCGATGGTCGTGGTGGCCGCCTCCAAATCCCGGGAAACCGCTTTCAATTGAATCGAGCCGGGTTGCTTTTTGGATTGAATGAGGACCTGGCACAGGCCGTTGAAGGCCTTGCGTTTGGCGGCTTTGTCAGGTTCGTGGCTGCTGGGATCACCATTGCCAACCCCGAGGATGGTTGCGTTGGGGCCGACTTCGAAGCTCACTTCATTGTCGGCGACAGGAACGGTACGGCCTTGCGCATCCACGATGGAGACGGTCACGAGCGAGACATCCTCGCCATCGGCGTTGATCGCGCAACGATCCGGTGCAAGCTTGACGGCCGCCGGTGAACCAGTGGTTTCGACCTGCGCAACAGCCGTTTCCTTTCCATCTTTGAAGCCGCGCGCCACCAACTTGCCCGGAGCATATTTAACTTTCCAAGCCAAGTGGGAATTGCGCGGCATCTTTTGACGGCCAAGGACCTGTCCATTGAGGGAGAGTTCGACTTCGTCGCAATTCCCGTGGCACCAAACTTCGATTTCAGTGCCTTCTTTACCCGGCCAATTCCAATGTGGGAACAAATGCAGCACCGGTTTGTCCGTCCACCACGCCTGATAGTAGAAGAAATCATCTTTGGGAAAACCGCACGTGTCGATGACACCAAAATGGGAATTGATACAGGGCCATGAGTAGGGCGTCGGCTCGCCGCGGTAATCGAATCCGGTCCAAACAAAAGCACCGGCCAGGAACGGCCGGGCGGCGTAAAAAGTCCACCAATCCTCAGCCGTGGCGCCCCAGCGCGGGGCGTTCACGTCATAGGCGCTCATGTAACCTTTTTCCTTGTCGTTCGCGTAAATTCCGCGCGTGGCCAGCGTGCTGGCTTCTTCGCTGCCAAAGGCGGGTTGCTTTGGAAACTTTTTATGAAAATCGTCGATGCCGCCCTGGTGCTTGTAGTTAAAGCCTTGCACGTCCACGACACCGGAGAATCCCCTGCCCCATTGCCCGTTCATCGCCACGGTGGTGAGCCGTGTCGAATCCAGGCGGTTGGCGACCTCCTTCATCGTGCGCATGATCCGCGCGCCTAGTTCGCTGCCCTGGATGCTCTCCTCATTGCCCAGCGACCAAATGAAAATCGCGGGATGATTGCGATCGCGCAGGAGCAGGCGCTCCAATTGGCCGAGGATTTCAGGGCTGCTGCCGACCGCGCGCGTCTCATCCATCACGAGCATGCCAAGCCGATCACAGGCTTCGAGCAACTCCGGCGTGGGCGGATTATGGGAGGTGCGATAAGCGTTGCAGCCCATTTCCTTGAGTTTCTCGATGCGGAAGTATTGGATGCGATCCGGCAGGGCCGCGCCGATGCCCGCATGGTCCTGATGATTGCAGGTGCCCTTGATCTCAACACGCTGGCCGTTCAGGAAAAAGCCCTTGTCAGGATCGAAGCTGACCGCGCGGATGCCGAACGGAGTTTCGTAACGATCCACCTCACCGCCGCCGCTCTTGATCGAAGTGACAAGCTGGTAAAGGTTCGGCGATTCGAGCGACCACAATCGGGCGTCGCGAACCGGCAACTCCATCGTGACTTCGCGTTCCTCCAGCGGCTTGAGGGAAATTTTGGTGACGCGCTTCGAAGCGACCGCCTTGCCATCGATGTCCTGGATGACTGAAATCAAATCGAACACAGCCGGCTGCGTGTCTTCGTTCACCACGCGCGCTCTGGCGGTCACAACCGAATTTTTTCCCTTGATTTCAGAAGTGACATAAGTGCCCCAATGAGCCACGTGCAGCGGGCTCGTTTTGACCAGCCAGACATGCCGATAAATGCCTGCGCCTTCGTAAAACCAGCCTTCCTCCTGTGACGCATCCACGCGCACGGAAACAACGTTGGTTCCGCCGTAGTTCAAGTAATCGGTAATGTCACAACGAAAGCCGATGTAACCACTATCGTTCCTGCCCACGAGATTGTTGTTGACCCAAACGCAGCAATCGCGAAAGACCCCATCGAATTCGAGCGACAAGCGCCGTCCTTTGTCCGCCACGGGAACGAAGAACGGGCGTCGATACCAGCCAACGCTCGTCCCGGGAAAGTTGCGGCCCAGCGGCTTGAATCCGTGGCCTTTGTCCGCCGTTTGGTCGAAAGGTAATTCCACGGCCCAGTCATGCGGCAGATCGACCGGGGTCCAATCCCGGTCATTGAACCGAAGGCTTGATGTGGCGTTGGCGCGTGAGGCTTTGGCGAGCGCCTGGCCGGTTCCAAAATTAAAGTCCAGCTTGGGGTCGTTCAAATTGCCGAGGTGGAACCGCCAGCCGGAATCCATCAAAAGCCGCTCGCGACCGGGTACGGCGTCCGCCTTGGCGGCCGGAACGAGCGCAAGAAGGACCAGCGGAAGTGCGAATCGGCGGGCGAGCTTTGTTATCATGGTATCGTGAATGGTTTGGGCCTCATCGTTGACTCACGGATGCGCTGGCGGTGCGGTGGGTTCGTCGAGTTCGAGCCGAAGGTAATCATACATGACGCCCTGGGACCATGAATTGGCGCGAGAGGCAAGTTTGAGCACATTTGTCCCACGCGCCAGGACGGCGGCATCGAAGCCAAGGTCCTTCTCGATCCAGTACGCGCGAATACCGTCGCGCTGCATGGCGCTGGTCGAAGGGAGCGTGCCGGTTTCCCCAATGGACTTATCGTTCACGAACGCCTCGACATTGCAACCGCTGTGAGTGCCGCAAAAAGCTAGGCGCAACGTGGCCTTGCCGTGCGGCGCTTCGGGCATGGTCCACGTAACCGACCAGGTCGTGCTGTGAACGCTCCGGCCACCGAAACGGATCGGTTGCGGTCTGGCTTGCTCGTCGTCCTCTCCAACCACGGGAACGTTGCGATCCTCGATTCGCGGCGGCTGAACATAGTTCCAATCCCGGTGCCAGTCACTTTGGCCAATGATGTAGTTCACGTCCCTGGGAAATTCCTTTGGATAGTCGAAGTACAGGCCCCACTGCCAGTAATGGTCGCCGTGACGGAACTCGCGGGCAGTGCGGTCGGGCACGCCAATTTCCCATACGGTGCGGCCAAAACGCATCGGGGTCCATTGGAGTTCGCCCAACGGTTTTGCGTCGGCTGCGGCGATCACGATGTTGGTCAGCGCGAATTCGCCTAATGCCCCGTCCGCAATCGCATGAAGCGTGTAAGCCCCCGGCCGGATATTGCGGATGGTGAAATGCCCCTGGGAGTCGCCACGCGTCCAGAACTGGTAGAACTTGGAATCCCGCTGCCAGTCCACGTACGGCGGAAACCCGCCGCGAAACATGGAACGCCCGGGATAATCAGGCGCGGTCAATCCGACCCACAGGTTGGAAATTATGCTGCCGGGAGACAGCGGATCATGAAAAGCGATTTGACCGCTCACCGAACCGCGTTGGGAGGCGGGCGGATAATTAGGATCCGCCACCCAGGCGTAGGGCCATAGCGCGGATTCAGCGGAGGCGCGCGCGCGGGCATCCTGCCACATTTCTTCGTGGCTCGGTGCGGAATTGCAGTAGATGAGAAATGGTCCGATGACTTTCGTCCAGGCTTCCTGCTCGCCAACGAAGAGCGCGGTGCCGCCGTAATGGCTGCCCAGCCACATGTTCAGGAGCGTGGGCAGCGCGCCGGGATTCACGTCCAGATGCCCGGTCAGTTCGGCCTTCGTCGGACCGCCGCCGATGTATTCCATGCTCGGATTGACGATCCAGAGTCCGACGTGGCTCTTGCTGCTCGACCAGCCATAAGCGCGCGTTTCGGAAAGCACAGCCGAGTAATCATACTTGTGCTCCGCTTCGCCCGCATGAATCCCGGTGGTCAAACGGCGGGCTTCCTTGAGGTTGAGCGGCGCCCCGTGCTCCCAATCGTAAGGCGTGGGCATGACGCGGCGTCGATCCGCATCCACCGTCATGTAATCAAAGACATCCGGGTTTAGTTTGATGCAATAGCGGGCTTCCCCAACAGAGATCGGTGGATAGCCCGGTTTGTGGTTCCAGACCGCATAAGTGTAGAGCCAGTGTTCACCGCGCCCGAGCGAGTAGCGCAAATCCGTGTCCACCGAAGAACGGGGAGATTGCGGATCGTTCGTGGCCTGGCAGGAAATCTCAACGCGTTCGCCGCCATTCGCCGCGGGATCGATACGGACCGAAGCGGCATGGTTCGGCCCGGGAGTGGCGCGCCCAACGAAGGACCAATACCCGCCCTTGGCGCCACCGGGGCCTTCAGCGAGCAACTCCAGACCATTGTATTTCAGGGAGGACACCGTTCCTGATCGCTTGATGATTCGAGCTGTGACGAGACCATTATCCAGGATGAAGCTGGAGTCGTCTTCGGAAAGCGTCACGTTCTGCGTGTTCTCAGCGGCGGGCACAGTTGCAGCCGACAAGCTGATGCACAACACCGTTGCAAAAGCAATGAAACGAAAGCTTTGCAGCCGTTCAGCGAGCCAATTGTCTCTGAGTTTAACCACCTGCTTCACACGCATGTCAGACGGCCGGCACATTGATTGGTTACATTTCATGCGCGGATAGTCTCCCGAGTGGCTGCAGGCGGACGGGGCCCAATAGTCCGGAGTCGCGCAAGGGCCAATTCGAGGCATTCAACTCCCGGCCGGGTGAACGGTGAGCGGCGACATTTGCATCGTAAAAATACTTCCAATTCACGTGCCGGCGGTCCAGGTCGGCAATGCGGTTGGCGGCCAGGTTGGTAACCTCAACTTCAAGGATGTTTTTGCCGGGCCGCAGAAATTCGCCAATGCGAACCTGAAACGGCCCGCACCAGGCCGGACCAGGGTCGCAGCCATTTATCTTTACGCGCGCGCTATCGCCAAGGCGGCCAAGGTCAAGCAGCCAATCGTCAGCAGCACCGTTTGGACGCTCGAATTCGAGCGTGTACCTTGCGGTCCCGGCAAAACGCGCAGCCTCGTCACCGCCAAGTTTGGTCCATGAAGCCAGTTCCTGGGTTTCGAATGCCGCGGGCAATTCGGGCCCACCTTCGACGAACTGCACTTTCCACAAACCCGTGAGCGCCATGGGTTTCCCGGAACTCTCGAAGTAGGACCACGCCGGACCGCGCACAGATTTTCTTGTGGACGTATGCAGCACGCACGATTCACCGGGCTGCAATTGCAGGTACACCTGAGTTGCGCCCGATGAATCCTGTCGCAACGCCGCCAAGCCAGACCGCTTTTCGAATCGAGGATCCAAAAGAACTGTGGATTTAGCCGGGGTGCCAAGCGTCACAAAACCGTCCACTGCTTTCTGACCACGGTTGGCCAAAAAATAGATGTGCCCCTGGGAATCGGCGCGACGCACAAAACGCAGTCCAAGATCCACGGAAGGCTCTCGTGAAACAGCCGCTGCCTGAAGCAAGGCGTCAAGGTCCCCTCCAGCAAAGAATGCACCCTTACCAAGCGAGGCATGCCGGATTGACTCCCCATGCTTGCCGCTGAACCGAACACCTTCAACCAACCTCCGGAAGTCCGTTCGCCTCTGATCGAAACTGCCGAAGCCAGGCACGTCCGCAGGCAGATCGCCCTGAAAAAGAATGGTTGCGCCTTCGTGTGCCAGTCGAACCAAATTTTGCAGTGTGGCTCCCGGCATCACGCGACACGCCGGCACGAGCACCACGCGATAGGCCCCGCCTGGGACGACCACTCGTCCAGCCTTACACTTTGCTTGCGCGAGAAACCGGTCTGAAACATGGTCGAAAGCGTAGCCGCGGTCCCACAAGGCCAGGGCGGCGCTAGTGAAGGCGGGCGGCAATGGATTCGGGATGATCAGATTGCCGGGCGACTCCCAGGCGTCGTACACGGGGAAATAAAGCAGGACATCGTTGTCAGAAGCTCCGGATTGAAGCATGGACTGGCAGCGGGTGACGTACGCATTAAACTCCGGCAAATCATGCCACAGGCCGCCTTGCGGACCAAAGTTCACAGAGGCATAGAACTGCCATCCGGGCCACGGCGCGTCCGCCGGCGAATACGGAATGCCATGAAAGAAAATATGGTTCACGCCCGTGAGGAAGAGATAATCAGCCGCCTGTTTAACGTCGGAAAGCGAGGCTTGGAAATGTTCCGTAAGCCAGGTGAAAGATTCTGAGGAAGCCAGCGTCCGCCCGCTTAAGTGGGCGGCAGAGGAGGAGAATTTGTTCAGCGGAATGTTTTTTTCGTCCGTCGCACCGAAAATTTCAGTTTCGGGAATATCCGAGGCCGCATAAACATCAAGCAGGTTTGCCGGCGAACCGTGCGCCTGGTCGCGCGACCGACTCCCGTGGCCGTGGGCCCAGGCGGTCCACCGCTGGATATAGGCAAGGTGAAGGTCTGAAATGGTTTCGCGGTAATCACACTTGACGCGGATTACCGTGTCCTCATTCCCTTCCCCGAAGAGAGCGGGTAACCGCGTCCGCAGGTCGTAACCGCGGCGCGCCTGAAACTCATCAAAGAAATGCTCCGTCCATTGCGCTCCATAGTACTCGAACGAATCATGAAACTGGGACCGCGGCATTGGACCGTGAAAACCGGCCAGATGCGAATCAAAGTCGGCCAGATAGTGGTCCATCGCCGTAACCGAGAACGGGTCCAATACACTTCCCTCGCCGCCTGGGGCAGCGCGCTTAACCTTTTGGGCAGGGCCATTCTGCACGACAGCATAAAGCCGCCATTTGCCTGCTGGAGCGGTCCAATCCAGACGACCATTAGCGACACAGGCCGTGAGATTGGATTGATTGCCGTTATCGGCCATTGCCATCAGGCATTGCAAATGGCCTGCGGGCAGCGTTGCATCCAGCTTTTCGCCAGCGGCGAGATCGTAGTGCTTCAGAATGACCTTGGAGGAAGCGTCCTCAACCAGCACCCGGGGTCCGCCGAAGGGCCAGCCCGTGCCCGTGGTCAAGTCCACACCCATGCCCAAACGCGCGGCCTCGCGCGTGGTATGCTCCAGCATTTCCACCCATTTGGGCGAGAGAAAATCGATGAACCGGTCTTCGTATCCCTTGGCCCCATAAACCGGGCAAATCTCGACGCCACCCAGTCCAGCTTCGTGATATTCAGTGAGGAGACGGGTCAAGTTGGTTTTGTCCACCGCGCTGCCGAGCCACCACCAGCGCGTCCAGGGATGACACTCGCGCGTTGGAGCGGGCCACGCAAAAGGATCACTATTTCCGGCGGCGTGCAGAGAAACGGCTAGAAACCAAAGTGTAGTAATGAGGAAAAAGGCACGGGAGAAGCAGCGTAGTTGCACTGAATGTCGCCATGTGCAACTTGTCGGCTCAAATCCGGCACGTTCAATCTGGCAATGGGTTTTCATTGCGCAGGTGAGGCATTCGTAGCCGTTGGGGAAAGGTTCTCCCGCGGTTTCTCCAAAAGATAAGGAACCAGGGGACAATCCTTCAACGCCCTTAGACCTTCGACGACAGACGCGGCGTTCACTTGCGCTCCGGCGGGCGTGGTGTGGGTATGGTCTTCGCCAAAGTAAACCGACTTGACCTTCTCAGGCCCAAGCTGTTCGTAGTGCCGGGCAACGATGTCGTTCAAGTCGATGAATGCAACACCCTGGGCTTTCGCGGCTTCGCCAGCCCACTTCGCGTAATCATTCGTGGCCCGGACAACAGTGTGATCATCCTTCCAAATGTTCCGGGGAACCAGCGAAAGGACGATCGGCGTGGCCTGCTTCGCTTTCGCATCGGCGACATATTTGCGCATATACCAACCGTAGGTATGCACGGTTTCTTTTTTGCCGGTCTTTTCTTCAGTGACCTCTTGTGTTTCGTCCCCCGAACCCTTCAGGGAAGCACGGGCGCGTCCTTGTGTAAGTGGACCGCCGTCGTTATGGCCGAATTGCATGAGAACGAAATCCCCGGGCTTCATGGCCGCCAGCACCTGGTCCCAAAGTCCTTCGGTGTAATAGGTCCGGCTGCTGCGTCCACCGCGGGCGCGATTTTGTACTTGGATGCGAGCCGGGTCAAACCAAAGCGCAATGGGAGTCCCCCACCCTTGCAAGCCTTTGGTGGGATTGTTGACCGTGGAATCGCCGATGATAAACAGAGTTGGAAGCGGGGTTGCGGAAGTTTCGGCTCCGAAGTTCTCGTTTACGGGCGCTATAGCGAGAAAGAAAAGGCAGAACATCCCAGCCCAGCGGGAGAGGCGTCCCGGCTTTTTTGCGCGCAAATTTCCTTTAAGATGTTCCATGTGATTAGTTTCCATCGGGTTTCGCCACCGTGCTTTGCGGGCTGGCGGGAACTTTGAAAGTTTCGACGAGGTCAGGATGGGCGGGATCGAAAGGGGCGACATCGTCCGTCAGCAGTTTGGCCAAAGGCAGCCCGGCGGCTTTGATGCCTTCGACGACGCACCTGGCCAGTTCATAGCTCCCGTAGCTATTGTGGTGAGTATTATCAACGAAGGCTTTTTTGGAACCTTCAGGCCCAAGCGCTTCATAAAAGGGTTTGCTCATTGCGTTCACGTCGATCAGCGCCAGGTGTTCTTCCTCGGCAGTCTGGCGCACGGCTTGAGGATAATCTCCCAGGCTATTGGTGATCCTGCCGGTTGCGTCGAAAGTCCGCCGGTTCATGGGCGTGACCAGCACCGGCGTCGCGCCGCGCCGGCGAACCTCCGTCACGTAATGCTTCAGACTCGCCTTGTACGTCGTGAAAGCACCCACGTCTTCGCCACGTTCCTTTTGGTCGTTGTGGCCGAACTGAATGAAAACATAATCACCGGGTTTGAGCGTGCTGAGGACTTTTTCGAGCCGCCGCGCATTGAGCGAGCTTTTGAGGGATTCGCCGGATTCGGCATGATTGGCAATCGCAACGCCCGCTTTGAAGAATCGCGGCAGCATCTGGCCCCAACTATTCCACGGTTCGGCGGGTTGGTCCGTCACCGTGGAGTCGCCCAGCAAGTATACCGTGGTCGCGTCCACGGATTTGGTGATTTCCAGGCTTTGAATGCAGGGACACTGTCCATCAAATTCGAGGGTTAACTTATCATCCCAATCGAGCGTCGGCGGCGGACCCCGTTCGCGCGGTTTGAGTTTTACCCCGTCCGAACCAGCGCCGATCCGGGGCGTGCGGAGGTTGACAGTGAAAGTGCGGGTGACAAATCTCCCGGGAATGGTCTGGATTCCTTCGAGCATCAAGCGGCGCGATTCGGCCTTGACGGTAGTGACCGTCGGCTTGGCGGCATCGCCCAGTGTGACCGTGACGTTGTAATTGCCTTCCGGCAGTTTGACCGAGAAGAAAAATGGGCGATCGCTCCCGCAACCCGGGCGGTCAACCGTTTCGACTTTTGAACCCAAATCGAAACCATAGCCGAGTTCCGAGGCATAGGCGGTCGAAGAGAGGATCTGGACATTTCCGGCCACGGCCTTCAAAGGGTTGAAGTCGAATTTAAGATGGCTGGGTTGTTCAGCATAAACAGAGACTGCCAGCAAGACGACGCACGACGGAACCGAGAATGCGAAATAGCCGGCGCACCGATGCCGAACCCAGGTTGGAAATTTATTGGACATCCTAGTGCGCCGCTTCAATGTCAATGAGCACATTGGTACATTGAGGAAAATAGAGGTTGTTGCCCATGCCCACAAAAGCGTCCGCCCAGAGTTTAGGGGTGATCTTGATGGATTTGACACTGAAATCTGAATAAAGCACGACTAATGACCGGCTGCGATCGTGCGCCACCTCGGCAGGCGGGAGTAGCGATGAGGTGGAAGCGGTGTCGTTGACGAGAAATTCCATCAAGAGCGTCCGCACCTGGAGAAAATCCGTCACTTTGGGATACAATCGAAACGAAGTGCCATTCACGTCGTGCGCCCAGGGATTCCAGACATAGGAAGAACGCACATCTCCGCCGGCGTCGGACGTCAGCAACGGAACATAAGACGCCTCTCCCAGAAGCGAATTCTTGGCGTTGTAGCTTGGACAATAAAGGATCTCCGCATTACCGGCAAATTTGGTGGCATACAAATAGCCGAGGTTCTGGAAGCTCGCGCCGGCAGGCTGGTTGGGATCGGGGCTTACCTTGGTATTGGGATTGCCGGTCCAAACATACCGCCCGTAATGTTCCTCGGAGAATTGGTTGAACTGATGGCCGGGAAGGTTGACTGGCGGGAACCAATCGCGATTGTCCTGCGCATACATGTTCGAGCCGAGGGAAATTTGGCGCACATTGTTTAAGCAGCTTGCGCGTTTGGCTTTCTCTTTCGCCGCCACCAGCGCAGGAAGAAGGAGCGACGCCAGGATGCCAATGATGGCGATCACCACGAGCAACTCAATCAAGGTGAAGGCGCCATTTTCCGGATTATGCTTTCGCGGACACATAGTCAAATCCCTGTCGGAACCGGGCTGCTTTCTCTTGCTGAAAGGCGGGAGCGCCCTGCAAGCGCTCCCGCCAGCCAACCGAACCGGCGAACCATTCCGGTTCCTCGCCTAAAACCAATCCTCATGGATAAACCATGCGGAAGAATGCAGTGCCGCCGTTCGGCGCGATCGGGAAGGCAACCACATTCGTGCTGGAAGCCCCGGCCACGTTGAACCAGTTGGTGGTCAACCCGACACCAGGAGCATTCGTCTGGGCCAGCAGACGCCAGCCGATGTGATCGGCAGGCCACGATAAGGTGACCGTACTGGCTGAGACAGTGTAGGTCATGTTGGTTGGGCTGGTGTTGACGGCAGGAACAGCAGTAAGCACCGTAATGGTGCCAGCTCCGGACAGGTTGTTGCTCCAGGTGTAGAGCATGTTATTAGCATCCGTCGCTGGGAGATTGGTCGTCACGAAAGCGCCGGCCAGCGTTGGAGCGCTGAAGAGTTTAAAGCTGTCACCCACGTGCAAAGCCGGGCCAATGTTCGTAACCGTGAGGGTGCCGCCGTACGTCAGGGTGGTTCCGGCGACAAGTTGATCGTTCGTCCCGCTGGCGTTCGTTCGATTCAATTCCATCTGCACGCTGGGTCCGCCGCTGAGGTCGATGGAATTCGTCACGGTAAGCCGGCCAATTGCGTTGGTAAAGCCTACGATCAGAGTCCCGCCCGAATTCATAGTCACGCTGCCGTTCACAGTGCCATTTCCCTGTAGCGTCTGCGTCCCCAAATTGAGCGTGCCAGCCGCGGAAACATCGAGTTTGCCCGGCGCGCTAAGACTGATCGGCGTGCTGTTCGGGAGGGACGCTGACGTGCCCAGAACCAGAACACCATTGCTCACGGTAGTTGGGCCGCTGTAGGGCAGATTCGCGCTGGTCAGAGTCCAGGAGCCGGTGCCCACCTTGATGATACCATGCGTATCGGTGATACCGCCGTCGTACTCGGCACTTGTGTTCAAGCCGCCTACACTCCAAATCGCCGCCTGTCCTCCAGCCGAACCCGAGTTGAGAGCGATGGTTGAGGTAGCGTCTCCCGTCAACTCCCCAATGGGAATGATCGGCGTGCCAGTCACAAGGTTATACATGAATACGCCGCCCACCTGGCCCGCTGCCAGCACTACGCGGGCATTCGGGAAACCGCTGGCAGTGTTGAGGCGGAAGTCGGTATTGGCGGACGCTGTGATGTTGCTCACGATCACCAATCCGTTGAAATTCACCCAACTTCCGCCGAAATTACCGCGCACATAACGGGTGACCAAAACCATGGTGCTGTTAGTCGGGCCCGTCACCGAACTAGGCACGAAGCCTCCGCCGCGGCAGGTTCCGTGCACGGTGGCAACCATGTTGGCAGGCACAACAACCGCATTGCCCAACACTCCGTAGTCAGGAGTAGTGCTGCCAGTGAATCCGCCCAGCTCAAGCGTGCCGTTCGTGCCAAAGACTATTGGACCGACGCCGCACATGACGCCATTGGCAGTCGTGCTGCTGCCGCCAGTGATGGTCCCGTCGCTGATGGTCGTACCGCCACTGTAGGTGTTTCCAGCACCTCCCGGTTGCAGCGTCAATGCGCCCGCGCCAATCTTGACCAATGCCACCTTTCCGCCAGCGCCCGTGTTGTCCTCAATCAGGCCCGTAAACGTGCTATTCGCATCGCCATTGCCGATACTTAGGGTGTTTGTCCCCGGGCCCGCATTATTGACCACCTGACCCAGGATCGTTCCCGTCACTCCAGAAAGGCCGTTGACCGTTTCGTTGAAGCCGTTCAAATCAAGAATGCCAGCGGCTGAATTCGCACCGTCAAGGACCACGTTGCCCAAGCCAGGTCCGTCCGGGATTACCTCTGAAGCGCCGAGTTTCAGAACGCCATTAGCGATGACCGTATTGCCGGCGTAAGTGTTGATGCCGCCAAGGACCATGGTCCCAGGGCTAATGTTGCTAACACTGCCGCTGCCTGAGATGCCACCGCTGTTGGTCACCACGCCCGTGTTGTCAAAGACGAGCGCTCCGCCATTGTTGACCGTGCCAGAACCCAAAGAGCCGGAAGCGCTACCCACGCCCACTTGGAGAACCCCACCTCCGCTGATCGTCGTTGGTCCGCTATAGGTGCTGTTGGCGGCCAGTTCGAGAGTTGTCGCGCTGGCGAGCGTCAAGCTGCCAGTGCCGCTGATAGCCGCGCCAGCGATCTCAGTATCAGGCTCGTTGAACACGAGAGCGCTGTTATTCAGCATAGTGCCGCCACCAAGAACACCCGCCAACGCACCATTGCCGAATTGCACGGTGCCGGCGTTGATTGTGGTATTGGCGCTGTCGGTCGTCAAAATGGTCAGTGTGTTCGGGTTGTTGTTTATCAAGTTGCCACCCGCTATCGTCCCGCTACTCTGGAACGTATAACTGTTACCCGTCCCGTTCACCGTGATCTGACTCGGGGTCAGGGCGCTCTGGAGGTTCACGCCTGTGTTGGCGGAAGTATCGTCAAACGTCACGTTGTCTCCCTGGTGGAAGGTGACTGGGACTCCAGCGCTGTTGGTCCAGTCCGCGGTGGTAAGAACATCCCAGAAATTGTTGCCACCATTACCTTGCCAGGTCAGGTTCACGGGCACATAAGCACTTATCACCAGATCGATTTCGCCGGCGACGGAACTGCTGAGCGAAGCCACCGCGCCGGGTTGGTTGAAACCGCTGAGAGCGATGTTGCCAACGGAACCGCTCAGGGATCCGCCGTACTGGATGACCTTGTATCTGCCCAACGGGAGTGTGCCGCTAACGTTCAACTGCAACGTGCCACTGTTCAGCGCCAGGCTCCCGCCCACAACCAGCAAATCCTTGGAGCCGGAGGAAATATCAAAGTTGAGCAACCCACCGCTCCAAGAGAAAGCGTTGTTGATTGTCAAGGTGCCATAAATCCCATTGGTCCCCGGAGTGACGCGCGTCCCGGTAGTGGAGCCAGCAGAGGTCGTAATGCTGCCATTGACAGTGCCGGTGCCGGCCAGGACCTGCTGGATCGTACCGCCGCTCAAAGCCAGATTGCCTGAGGCTGAAACATCGAGCACGGTGCTGCCGGTCAAAATAATCGCAGCGCTGTTCGAAATGGAAGCAGATGCGCCGAGCGCGAGCGTGCCATTGCTGACAACGGTATTCCCAAGGTAAGAATTTGTTCCCCCCAGGGTCAAACGGCCGCCACCCAGCTTAATCAAGACTCCAGTGCCGCCAATCGCATTGCCATAGCTGATATTGTCTGAGCGATTGAAGATCAACAGGCCATTATCAGTCACGCTTGTGGAGTTGCCGAGGCCGCCCGTTGTCCCGCCATTGCCCGCTTGAAGCGTTCCCGCGCTAATCACGGTCGCACCCGAGTAAGTGTTGTTGCCCGCCAGGATGGTCGTGCCCGCGCCGAGGTTTTTAACCGTGCCAGAACCGGAAATCGGCGCAGAAAAAGTTACCACATCGCTGCGGTTGAAAACCAGATTGCCATTATCGGCCACACCTGAAGAACTGGCTATGCTTCCGCTGGTGCCGCCATTGCCGATTTGCAGCGTGCCAGCGGGAAAGTTGGCATTGGGAGTCGCTGCACTGCTGCCAGTCAGCCCCAGGGTGCCGCCGTTGACATAAGTCACCCCGCTATAGGTGTTGTTTCCAGTCAGGATTAAAGCACCCTGCCCGCTCTTGGTCAGTGCGCTCCCCCCAGTCGCGCTTCCATTGGTATTGTCCGTGATGACAGAGCTGATGGTAAGCGCGTTGGCGGCGCTATAGTTTTGAACAATCAAATCGGCGTTAAGCGCGCCCTGCAAAGACCCGCCGTTGATGGCACTGACGCCACCACCCGTTGGCATGAGCAAACCACCGGAGGCGAGGGAAAGCGTCGATCCTGGGTTGATCGTAACTGTCGAGCCGGCAAGTTTCAGTGAATTGATGGTCGTATTATTGAGGTTTGCGGATGGATTGGCGGTCAAACTCACGTTGCTGACCGCTCCCCAGACAACGGGATTGTTGGTGGTTTGATATCCCGCATAAGAGGTCGCTCCGATGCCGGTGGTGCCGGGCGTGATCCAATCAGTTTCAAAAATAACGGCATAACCACCCAGAATGCCGTTGACCGCCGGGTTCGTAATCATGACGCCGCATTGCGGACTACTGGCCTTCTGCTGGATATTGTTGAAATCGACAGTGCCGCCCACGTTGCGAGTGACCGTGCCGATTTGGATCTGGTAAGTGCTGCTCGACTGCCGGGCCCGTTCGCAGAACGATGCAGCGCCAGGGTTCAGGACTAGATTGGTGAAACTGGCTGCGTAGGTCGTATTCGCCGTATCCGCCTGAAAGACTCCGCCGCCGCCCAACACCAGCTGCCCCGGAGTCACTCCGCTATAGACTGAATTGTTTGGTGATGGCCCGCCGGTGATAGTGCCCAGGATCAGCGTTCCGCCATTCTTGACCGTTGTCGGGCCCGTATAAGAATTGGCGGTACTTAAGGTGACCGAGCCGGGACCGTTTACCGTCAACCCTTCCGGGCCCGTGATCGCCCCACCCCCGCTAACCACGTAATTGGTAGCTGAATTGTTGAACGTCACCGAAGTGGGAGTTACACCTCCGTTAAGGGTCACGTTGCCGGTAGTTGCCGTATCATCGAAAACCACATTATCAAGGAAAAAGAAGTAATCTGGATTGCCGCCGTTGAGCCAATTCTGAGTCTGCTGCACATCCCAGGTGCCGCCGTTGCCTCCAGACCAGACGAGCGAACCGGGAGTTGGAAAGCCCGTCAAGGTTACGAACACGCTGCCAGGACGGGTGCTGGTGTCGAAGGCTGTCGAAAGGCCCCGGGGGGCGGCAATGGTGAAATTGGCGGCGTTGCCGGACGCAAGCGAGGTCCCGCCACCGATCAGCGTGTAAGGGCTGGAGGAAAATGAACCGGACAATGGGTTGACCTTGACGGTTATGGTGCCGGAAAGATTGAGCGGCCCGTTGATCGCAATCAGGTCGTTGCTGCCGCCACCAGCGTTGGTGACCGCACCCAAGTCGTAGTTCAAGATGCCGCCGTTCAGGGTAAGCCCGCCACTCACAGTCATTGTGGCGGCAATCCCTGGCACGGGCGTAAGGACGCTGTTATTTTCGATCAGAGTGCCGATGATGTCGTTCGTGAAACCGGATGTGCGCCCGGCAATAAGTGTTTGGGAACTGGCAAGGCCCAAGCCAAATTGGAACGAACTGGCCGAAAGATCCAAGGCCCCACCCGAAGTGATCGTGACGTTCGTGCTGGAGCCAATATCGCCGCCGGTGCCCAAAGCCAGGGTTCCCTGGCTGATTACGGTGTTGCCTTTATAGGACTGGGAGCCGGTAAGAGTGAAGGTGTTGGTGCCGGTCTTGGTCAAGGCGACCGTACCGGAGCTGTTTTGGATGGTCCCATCAAACGTTGATCCCGAGTTTGTACTCGCGCCCACCGTTAGAGTGTAAATGGCCGTTCCGGTACGATTGTCGACAGTTCCGGTGCCAGTCAGGCCATTGATCGTCTGGCTGTTGCCGTTCAAATCGAGTGTCGCACCGCCTGCGATCGAAACATTACCCCGGCCGTTGCCGCTGGGGATGGCGGCCGCGTTCCCCAGCACCAGGAATCCTGAGGCAATCGCCAGGTTATTGGAGAAAAGGTTGGCGCCGTTGAGCCGCAACGTATCCCCACCGTTCATGGTGAGACCGCCGTTTCCAATAATGATGCCGCTAATGACTTCATAGCCCGGTCCGGCAATGGTGAGATTGAAGCCGCCGTTCGTGATATTGCCGCTGATTAAATTGGTCGTCCCAAAGATATTGTTGCTGAATGATTGATTGGCGGCCAGGGTCATGGCAATGGCGTTCGTGTTAAAGCCGGCAATGTCATTGATGCCATTGGTAAGAATGATGGTATTCCCGCTCAACGAAAATCCGCTGTTCTCGAAGCCAAGGCTGTCCAATTTCAGCCCCGTAATGTTGTTGGTATTGAGCAGACGTGTAAGACCCGCAAAATCAATATCATCGCCATTCCCGGGCACGGTGCCGCTCCAATTTGATACTGTTTGCCAGTTGCCGTCGGCGCCGCCGCCGGTCCAAATCCGCTGGGCGGCATGAGCACAATCGACACAGTCGAATCCGGCGGTTAGCAGAATTGTCCAGAGGACGATCGAACGTATGACGGGTCGCGCGAGGGCCGATAACATTTTATGAACGCAGGTTGAGGTTGTCATAACTGGAGTTGGGTTGGGCGTTGGGCTTGTGTTCGTAGTCTGGACTTGGGCGGTGCTTCAAGGCGCGGCGCCTGCCGCCCCGGACTGGCATCGGGATGCGGAGGGGAGGCCGGAATGGCTTCCCGCTTGTCGGACCGCGGGCAGTCGAAAGCCCGCGAGGAACGTGCGATCAAGCTTGCGGCGCAGAGCGAGCGGCAGCTTCGACTCGATACCAGGATGGGTCACATGATTAGAATCTCCAAAAGGGAAAGGATCAGCCATCCCCCAATTGAGTGATTCTTGGCGCGGCGGATCGAAGCCGGAAAATCATCGGGATTCAAACGGCAGTTGGAAGCTTAACGCCTGACTTGCCACGCTGAATCTTTGGATGCCTGAGCTAAAGAAATCGCGGGTGGTGCTGCAATAACTCGTTTGGGGGATTTCCGCGCGGTGTTGGATGTGCCAGATTAAGCAGAAGCAAATGTACTATCGCAACCAACCTCACCACGCCTTTGAGCAACTGGACGAAACTGCTGACCAACCAGTTTGACCCGAACGGAAACGTTTCAGTCACCAATTCGCTGGATCCCAATGCCACACGAAATTTCTATTTGCTGCAAACGTTTTGACCGGCTCGTGGTGAAGCTTCTTTGCCTCGGCTGGCTGTGGCTGGCTGGCGCCGCTTGGGGAAACATCCCCGGCGGAGGCACCGGCGCCGGAGCGAACGTCACATTGGTTGATAGCGGCTCAACCGTGACGATTGCCAATGGGATCATTTCAATTCTCTGCACCAAGTCGGGAGCGACGATCAATCAGATCAACTACACCTACAACAATGGGAGCGGAACGACGACGACCCAGGTGTTATCCGGAGGCAACAATGGAGGCCAGTTGTATTGGGAACTGGGCGGCTTTGGCACGGGCAGCTTCACTTATTCGCTGGTGGCGAACCCCGCGAACAATGGCGGGAACTACGCGGAGATTGCCCTGCTCAGTTCCTCGGCCACCAACGGGACCATGGAGGTGCATTTCTCCCTGCTCCGGGGCTCGACGGGTTTTTACGTTACGGCCATTTGGAGCCATCGCGGCACCGATGTCGCCATGACCATGGGCGAGACGAGGGATAATATTTACTCCGGATCCATTTTCAATTGGATGAGCGTGGACGCCGCGCGCACGCGGTTGATGGAGGTGTCCGGCGGGTCAGCCATCGGCGTGTTGAATGCGCCCGCAGAAGTTTCGCTTTGGACGAACGGAATTTATCAGGGGCAGTACGAAGACAAATACTGCTATAGCGCGGACCTGGGCGTTCAACGGGCCTGGGGCTGGAGCAGCGTCGGCAGCGGCGGGAAGAACGTCGGCCTTTGGAACGTGTCCGCGAGCGCCGAGTATTACAATGGCGGCCCCATGAAGCGCGAGCTCATGTGCCATATCGGAACCACTATCCTTAATATGCATCGAGGCAGCCACTACGGCGGGGGGACTGACAGCTCATGGACGGCGGGGGAAGTCTGGACCAAAGTGTATGGGCCGTATTTCATCTATTGCAACAATGTCCCCAACACGATCACCGATCCCACTCAAGCTTCCGGCGCCCTCTATGCTGATGCCCTCGCTCAGGCCGCTGCCGAATTGACGGCTTGGCCTTACACCTGGTTCACGAACGCGAATTATGCTCCCGCTTCGAGTCGTGGCGCTGTCACCGGCACATTCATGATCAATGACAGTTACAACCCCAACGCCGCGGCGGCCGGCCTCTGGGTGGGTGTTGTGCAGCAGCCTTCCACGACCGCCGGGATCTATGACTTCCAGGAATGGATGAAGCCCTACCAGTTCTGGGTTAAAACCGATGCGAACGGGAATTTCGTAATCCCTGCCGTCATCGCCGGGGCTAATTATACATTGTACGCCTTCGGTCCTGGCGCGAGTGGAACTTTTCAATCGCAAGCATTGAGTGGTGGCGGCCCGCCGAACACTGTGGATATTCCAGCTTCACCCTTCAGTGTCACCGTTACAGGTGGCACGACTAATAATCTCGGTGTTATCACCTGGACGCCGACGCGCGTCGGACCGGCCGTTTTCGAAATCGGCTATCCAGACCGAACCGGAGCGAAGTTTCGGCATGGGGACGATTATTGGACTGGGGACATCGGCCCCAACCCAACCGCGCCCAGTCCTATCTGGTCCAAACATCTCGCGTACCCTTTCGATTTTCCGAACGGCCCGAACTACGTGGTGGGCCAGAGCCGGTGGTCCACGGATTGGAATTACGTCCAGCCAGTGGTCACCGACAGCGCCGGGAATTTCAACGGTTCCACCTCGACCATTACTTTCAATCTTGCCTCCACGCCTGCCGGCGGTTCCCAAGCATCCTTTTACATCGCCTTATCCTCGGACTACCAGGGTCCGTTGATCATCCAGGTCAACGGCAACAACATTGCCGGAAGCAGTGGCTATTTTCCGGCTTACAGCAGTTCCGGGAACGAGAGCGACACGACAATTCGCCAGGGGATTCACGGGTGTTTCTCGGATAACCGGATCAACTTTGCCGGCAGCCTCCTGCATCAGGGCCAAAACACAATCACGGTTAACATGCGCAAAGGCGGTTACTTCGCCAATCACGCAATGTACGATTATATGCGGTTGGAGTTGAGTGGTTATGTGCCTCCCGCGCCCGCCAGCCTTGCGGCTTACGCTGGGAACAATTGCACATTGCTGAGTTGGCCAGCAACGCCCGGGGCGACTGGTTACAACATTCTGCGCTCGACCACGTCTGGCGGCGGATACGTTTCCATCAAGGACGGTGTCGCTGGACCGGTCTGTGGCAGTGGCCCGGCCAACGCGACCTATGCGGACCCCACCGCAGTCAATGGGACGACTTACTATTACATGGTGCAGTCCGCCAATACCGTCGGCACGAGCGGCAATTCCCCGCAGAGTTCGGCTACAACGCCTTCAGCCGGACTGCTCGCCGGAGCGCCTTCGGTGCCGACCGGCCTGACCGCCATTCCGGGCAACGGAAGCGTCACACTTAACTGGAATGCCTCGGCCGGCGCGAACTACTACACGATCCAGCGATCGACAATTGTCAATAATGGTGTGGGTGGCTATGTCACGCTTGGCACAATCACGCTTAATAACACCACCACGGGCACAACTTACACAGACGCGACTCCGTCGAATGGGAGCATTTACAATTATTTCGTAAGCGCCGCAAATGCCGGCGGTTCGAGCAGCAATTCGGCAGCAGCGATGTCCAAACCATTGCCGCCTGCTCCAACTGCTCCCGGTTCGTTGACGGCTGCTCCCCAGCTACTCACAAATATCGTCCTCAACTGGTCGGCGGCGGGCGGAGCCGTGGGGTATGTGATCCAGCGCGGTCCGACTGCCAACGGACCCTATGCGCTGCTCGCCAGCATCACCGAGACCACCTACACCGACTTCGGCGTGAACTCAAACGGCACTTACTACTATAAGGTGCTGGCCGTTAATTCGGGCGGAACGTCCAGCAATGGGGTCACGACCACGCGGCCAGCCGCTCCCGCCAGCCTCACTGCCACCGCAGGCAATGCGCAGGTGGCTTTAACCTGGTCCGGCTCCATTGGCGCGACGGGTTACGTCATCAAGCGCGGAGAGAGCAGCGGCAATGAGACTACAACTGTGGCTTACGGATTTGCCGGCACGAATTACACCGACACTCCCCTGACGAATGGCATCGCATATTTTTACGTAGTCAGCGCCATCGGCACCGCAGCCGCAAGTGGCAATTCACCCGAAGCCAGTGCGAAGCCGTTCTCATCAACGCCGCCGCAACTGATTTCCTCGAATCTTGGCAACGGAATCACTCTCACCTGGCCGACGGACCACCTTGGCTGGCGTCTCCTGGAGCAGACCAATGCACCCGGCAGGGGCTTGAACACAAACTGGGTGACCGTTCCCGGATCGACAACGACCAATCAAGTATTGGTTTCGTTTGACCCGGCCGGTGGGAGCGTTTTCTTCCGCCTGGTTTATCCGTGATCGCCCTTAAACCTAATGCCGCTCTTTGGACCTATCCGGCGGACCGGCGCGTACGGGTTTTGACCCCATGTGAAACCTTCGTCGATTTCGGGCCGGGCTAATCCACAAGGGGGGATTAAGGGCTGGCCCGCTCTTTATGGCGGATCGCGTCGTGTTTTGCGGGAGTCCAGCGGAACGCGTTTACTCCGCGCCTTTGGCGAGCAAGTCAGGATTATGCCTGATGATGTGACGGACGGCAGCGCCGAAGCGATGCCAGTATGGTTCCCGGCCTGAGGGAGGCGTCACTTTGGGACGACTTGCCGCACGGGGTTGCGGTTGCGGGACCTGTTCGCGCTTCGCTGCATCCAAAATCTTTTTCGCACTCATGGCGGTTATGTTGCCATAATTTTCGGCCGCCCCGCCCTTGGGTGTACACCCCATAACAAAATCCATGCCCTGGCAATCGCACAAATATTTTTACAATTTTTCACCCTGCCGAACAATTACCGGCGCGCCTTCGGGGCCGGTAAAGCCGGGCTTTCGCCTGTCGCGCACGGGAAAATGCGGGAAGCCAGGTTTGCCCTCTGGGCAAACAGCATTATGTTTATTTAGATGTTTCTGTTAGGAATTCGATTGAGGAAAGTTGAAGGGTTTTGGAGGACAGCTTTGAGAGCGGGACAATTTTCTATTGTCGAAACCAATGGAGAACGCGGTTTCTTTCCGCGCAGAGGGGAGAATGGGGTTGTGGACCGACCGACCATCATAACGGTATTAACAAGTTATAATGAAAGGAAGTTTTTATGGATGCAACGAGCACAAATGCAACTCATTCCGTAGTCCATGAGTCCGGGGTGGAGCGGCTCCGGAAAGTGGCCGCGGGCGCTCCGCTGGCGGAAGCCATTACTGGAATTGGGACTATAGTGTTGGCGATAATCGGTTTGGCACACGTTCTGCCCATGGATATGGCTGCTGTGGCAACGATCCTCATCGGCATATCCTTATTGTTTGAGGGCGGTTCCGTGGCGGCAAGTACCGGGCAATTTCCCCGCACCGCAGCCGGGGCGAACGTTGACACGGCGGACCTGGCCGGGGCGATGACGGTGGAGTTTCTGGGTGGTATTACAGGGGTTATCCTGGGCATCCTGGCTCTGATTAACATTGAGAGCCAGACGCTGGTGGCGGTTTCATTGATTGTTTTTGGAGCCACCTGCCTGCTGGGCGGCGGGACGAGACAGTTTGCGTACGGTCCTGCCGGCGATGCCTCGGAGGAGAAAAACTGGCAAATGCTGAGGGAAGCTATGTCGGCGGCATCGGCCAGCGGAATGCTGATCGGTCTGGCGACTCTGGTGCTGGGCATACTGGCGGTATTGGGCGCGAATTCGCTCGTGCTAAGCCTGACCGGCTTTCTGCTTCTGGGCGTTTCCGTGCTCCTGAGCGGCACCGCTATTGGCAGCAAGATGATGAACAGGCTGCATGCCTGATCTGGTCCGATTGGACGAAGCAGCCGCCGCTCGCAACCGGAGTGAGGGTAAACGGAATAAAACGGCACTTGTGCTGCCAATCTTCTTGTAAAGGAAGCACGGCAACATGAGTGCCATTTCAAATTCCTCGGACGGGAGGTTGGGAGATTCCTACTGATGTTTTCCCAATTTCAGCTCCATGGTTTTGCCGTTTGCGGTAATTAACACGGAGTCCTCCCGAATTTCTTTGCAGCAAACTTCGATGCGTTCGTCCCGCACTTTTACTTTGGCCGTGTCTCCGACAAAAAAGTTCTCATTATTGATCATGGCCATCCGGCGGTTCTTCGGCCCCGAGATGACTTTAAGGGCCAGTTCATCGTACCGGATTGGCGTCGTGGGAGCGATGGGCACATATACCGGCGGGCGGCGGGGTGGTTCGGGCGCTTCGGCGGCAGCAGCGGCTGCGGCGGCTGCGGCTTCCGGCCTCCCATTAATAATTCTCTGAAGGGACTCAATAAATGGTTTTGGACCTCCCGCGGTGTAACCGGTCTGCCCCATTGGCCGGCCCGTGGAATCCACCAGCACAACGGTGGGAAAACCTTTGATTTCCAGCACCTGCGCCAGCTTGTCATTCACCTGTCTTTGGGCCTCGGGCAATTGTTTGTGATGGGGGAAATCCACCTCCGCCGCCACGATGCGCGGGTTCACAAACTCGGCAAACTCAGGCTGGTCGAGAATTTCCTTTTTCAATTTCTGACACCAGGGGCACCAATCCGATCCGGTGAAATCCAGCAAGAGAATTTTGTTTTCGTTGCGCGCCTTGGCTTGCGCCGCTTCAATATCAGTGAACCATTCCACTTGCTGCCCAAGCACTCGCAGCCCCGCAAAAAGAACGCTTAGCAAGAGAATGGATTGCTTCACAGCCAGCGGGCGGCAAACATTCCGCCGAATTGCTGTCCCAAAATAAGACAATACTGTCCCTCCTCGCGAAGGCTGCCTGTCTGGTGACCAATCTGTTTTCAGCGTCGCATCGGCCTTGCGCCGCGAGCCGTGTCGAAAAGCGTTCACGGACATACTCCGTAGCGACATCCATGCCAGCGAAAGCTCCGTTACTTCGAACAAATCGCACCGGCGGAGCTTTGCGCACGCCTGCCAGCCACGTGTTCGTAAGTCTTCAGTGTTTGAGCCGCTGTCAGGTCCCAATTGAATTGTTTTGCGTGGGACAGCCCGGCCTTCACGAGGCTGGCGCGGAGTCCGGCGTCGCTGGCGAGGGAAATCATCTGGCGCATAATTGAATCCGGACTCTCCGGATCGATCGTCGCGGCGGCATTGCCCACCACCTCGCCCAGCGAGCCACGGGTCGAACAAATCACCGGACAGCCGCAAGCCATGGCTTCCGTCGGTGGCATCCCGAAGCCTTCGTAGAGCGAAGGATACACGAATGCTTCCGCTGCGCGATACAACGATGGCAACTGGGTGTCATCCACAAATCCCAACGCGCGAATATCCGCCGCAAACGGAGACGAGCGGATCGCCGCATGGACAAATTCCGCTCCCTGCCAATCGCTGCCGGCAAGAACCAGTTGCCAGGCCGAGCCGGTTCTTTGTTTGAATTGGTTGAAGGCGGTGATCAGCCGCACGTGATTTTTAGCCGGATGTTCGAGCCGCGCGAGATAGAGGAAGAACGGCTGCCGCAGACCATGTCGCGCTACCACTTCGGCACGCGCGGCTTCACGCGGCCCGGGCTGGAAACGATCGTGGTCCAGGCCATTGAGAATCACGGTCACACGGTCGGACGGCACGTTGAAACAAGCGGCGATGTCCCGCGCGGTGGCGCTGCTTACGGCGATAATTTGATTCTGCCGGCGGGCCAGTCTCCGCGCGACGACCCTTCCGTAGAACATTCGCGCTTGATCATACTTGCGAGCCACGCGGAACGGAGCCACGTCGTGGATCGTGGCAACGAGTGGGCATGGACGCCGCCAGAGCAAACGCCGATAGCTCGGAACGTGAAGCACATCGAGTTGATGCTCACGCGCGAGCCGGGGCAAGGCCGTCTGATGCCAAAGAATATTCTTTACGGGCGGCCGAAATCGTTCCGGCACGGGCACGATCTCCATGCCCGACGTCACGAAGCCAAACAAGGGCAGGTCCTCCTCCAGCACAAACAATTTAAACTGATGCCCGTCGGCATGGGGAAGGAACGCGCGGAGCAGAGCGAAAAGATACTGGGCTATTCCCGTCCTGCCACGCTGGATGACGGAAGTGGAAATGCCGATCTTCACGCGCACGCTCCCCACAGCGCACCGTTCAAACGGGCGAGCTGCAGGACATTTTTCACGGCAGGCTGCGCGCCGGTGAAATTCACCCGCAATCCATGGCTTAGTGCCAGGTTGCGCGCGCGTTCCATGAGGCTCAGTCCGCTGCTGTCAATAAATCGCACGCGGGAAAGATCAATGACCACCTGCCCCGAAGCCGGCCTCCCCGAGATCTGCGCTTCCGTCAATCGCCAAACATGCTCCGCATTGGCGGCGGTGATTTCGCCCTGCCAGAGCAGCAGGGCGGAGGCATTGAAATGGGCTCCCACCACGGCCGCCTGTTCTCGAATTCGTGCTTCGACCAACTCACAGGCGGAGGCAGCGTCGGGAGCCGTTGCAAAAAATTGTTCTATGCGCAGCAGCTTGAGCGTGCGGGTGACCGCCCGGCTTGGCGCCAGCAACACTAAGTGCCGTCCCGCAGCGCGAAAGCTCCGATTCAATCGCATTAGCCAAGCCATGCCAGCGCTGTCGATCGACCGCACCGCGTCCAACCGGAGCAGGCACGGACGCTCATCGCTGATCAATTGCTCTGGTGACAATTCCGGGTCTCGCGCGACAATTAAGTTGACGCATTCACCCAAGGTTATTTGACGCCACGGCTTCATTTCCCCTGGAGGGCGGTCGCAGCTCGCGGTACTGCCATTGGTGATAACGCCCGCGGTCCGCGAACAATTCCAGGAAGGCATGGGAGCATGGCATCTATGCCGCTTCACGGTTCGCCAGCCGGTGATGCACGAATGAAATCCGGACAGCTTTTGCCGGTAAGCACGTCGAAGCGGCGTGAGTGCCACGCTCCTTTGGTTGCGGCGCCATGCTGTGCTCTTCTCCTCTCTTTGGGGCGTGTGCGCATGAAACTTGGCCAATGCAATGGAGCGCAATCCCCTGCCCCGCGGTCGCAGCCGCCACCATTGCGCGAGGATGGCTCCGCCGAAGACCGTCAAATCCTCGACATAGCGGCGAAACAAGCGGCGTGGTTCTTGGGCCAGTCGGAACAACCACTCGGTTCCGGTCCGCTGCATCCAGGCTGGCGCGCGCTTTAACTGGCCAGCCAGGAAATCAATCGTCCCGCCTACTCCGGCGCAGACCGGCACGCCAAGCGATTGATGGTGCATGGCCAGCCACTTCTCCTGTTTGGGACAACCAAACGAAACGAACAGAAAATGCGGCTGAAATTCCTGGATCCGGCGTTTGATGCCTTCGTGATCCATCGCGAGCAGTGGGTCGAATGGAGGGGAGTATCCAGCCACTGCCAGTCCCGGGTATTCGGCTTGCAAACGAGCGACCGCGTTCGCCGTGGAATTCACCGTGCCGCCCAGCAGAAAGATGCGGTAGTTTTTTTCCGCTGCCAGGCTGACCAATCGCGGCACCAAATCAGCGCCCGCGACCCGTTCGGGCAATGGGTTGCCGAGCATCCGCGAAGCCCACACCAGCGGCATGCCATCGCATAAAACCAGGTGCGCATCCAATAGGATGCGCCGCAATTCGACGTCCTTCCGCGCCTGGACCAGAAAATCCACGTTGGGCGTCACGAAGTAGTGCGGCCGTCCCGAAACCACCATTTTTTCAACCAACGCAACGGCCTCCTGAATGGTGATGTTATCGAACGGCACCCCCAACATGGCGATGGGCGGCCGGGGAGGGTTTAAGTTTAAGGAATCGGAAGTCGGATGATTCATGCAACCGATTAATTGGGCCACTCGAGGATTGGCCGCCAATGAACAATAATTTTTTTCACTGCAAGTCAGTAACGCGCACCTGCGAAGCAACATATCTCATGCATGGCTGCGGCAAATGGGGTGTTTTTCCTCCGGGAATTCTCGATTTCTCGGCTGGCGTGTTGCGATCGAAAAACGGCCCGAAGACGCCGTCTCTCGCACGGAGCCGGCTCGATCAACAGTTCAGGCGCCAACACTTCACCTCGGCATCGGAGTCACGCATTGCGAGCGCGCCGACGTAGCCGTCGGCGGGCGTGAGGTGAAGGAGCCGCCACTGGCTCGCGGCGAAGGAATCGCCAAACAAACGCATGAAGCGGCATGGTTCTTGTGGCAAGCACGACACTTCCACCTGATTCAAAGATTCCCCAATGCCTTCGCCGGTTGCCTTGAGCCACGCCTCTTTGCGGGTCCAAAGATTGTAGAACGCGTTCTGCATTTCCAACGGCGCAAGAGCGCGGAGCACGCCACTTTCCCAGGAGGAAAAGAAACGTTTGGCTATGCCATCAGCATCCCGGAGCGGGCGGATTTGCTCGATGTCCACTCCAACCTCCGCAACGCGGGTCACCGCCAGCAGCGCCAAAGCGCCAGAATGCGCCAGGTTAAAATGGAGTGTGTCGGAACCATTTGCCCGGGAGAGCAACGGCTTGCCGCGGGCAGTGTACTCGAACTTGATCTCGCCGGGCGGCAGGTGAAGATATTGTCCGAGAAGCAAGCGCAGCGTGCCGCGTCCGACGACAAACCGGTTTCGGTCCCGCTCGAAATGAAACCGACCGGCGCGCGTTTGTTCATCCGGGGAAAGCGGCGCAGCCAGGCCCGAAACTTGCGCCGGCGTTTGATCAAGGCTCACTGCCCAAACGTGGACTTCGTTTTCAGCGAGTTGCCAGTTTTTCGGCGCAGGAGGCCAACCCGGCGTGACGCCGATGTTTGTTTCGCTGCTCATGACGGATCTGGCGTCAACCGTAGCTCGGCCAGATGCGTTGATAGGCGCGAAGCAGATCGGGCCAATCGCCGTGTGGAGCGAGTAAATTTCGTTTCAGGCATTTTCTGGGCGCATCTTCCATCAACGCGTTCTTGTCCCACAACAGCAAACTCAGCGCGTTGAGCAGCCGTTCGCGAGGATACCGCAAGAAGTGCGCGCCGACAATCACTCGCGGCCCGAATGTGCGCAAGTTCAGCAGGAGGTTCCGCCAGGGGGAAGTCTCCGGGCATTTGGACCAGTGTCCCAGTGCATATTCCCTGGTTGAGGCCATTGGCTGTTTCAATCGCCAGCTTTCGAGCCATAACCAAATTCGTTCCCCAAGCTCCGCTGTTTCCAAAAACTGTTCCTGGAGTTTTGCTTTCGAAGCCGAAGTGCGGCCAGGGTGCAGCTTAAACTCGACCGCATCTGTGTGATACTGTTGCACCGCTGCCAGCCAGGGCAATTCCTCCGGTACAGCCAGTTTGCGCAAGCGAACATTCCGCACCAGACAGCTCCAATGGTAAAACCCGAGTGTGGTGAGCACCGCATCGCCAAACGCGAGCCGGGCTTTGGCTAAATTGCGGCCAATAAAGTCCGACTCCTCTGGAGTGAGCGTTTCTTTGCGCAACAAATCCTTGACCAGCAGCAGCCCGGAACAGCGATTGAACAAAAGCCGCGTTGCCTCGTGCAAAGGGATTTGATCGGCCCTGAAATGACGCCCGCAGCCCTCGAATACATCCTCCCGGCCCAGAATAATCCGGTGCCCAGTCACCAGATCGTAGCTAAACATGGAAACCGGGCTCCGTCGCAGCTTGTCGCGCGAATGCACCTTGAACTCGACATGGACGCCTGCGTCAGCGGAAAGCCCGCCCCCCAGTTCCCTTAGCCGCGCTCCATAACGATATTCATTCAGCAAGGGACTGCCTCGCGCAAAGACATAAAACTCGAGATCATTATAGGGTCGGTCCTTGTTCCCGGATCGACAGACGCCGCCTTCGCCGCGGCCGTATCCGCCGCCGAGCACGAGGGCATGCAGCACCGAGGGCGGGACCACCGATTGGACACCCTCCAGAACGCGCCGGCTGGTCGCAGCCAGATGACTTTCCAGTTCGTCGTTGCCATCCAGGGTAAATCGCGTAGCCATCAGTTCGCCTCCTCCGATGCCTGTGCTTTCCGGTAAAACTTCCAACCTTCGCGGAAGCCCGCCAATTTCGCGCGGCGCTGCCGCCAGCGGATCCGCATCGCCTCCGGGAATTCGCGCAGGCGATGGTAACTGGCACAGAAGCCAAGATCGCGCCGCACGTCGTTCAGCCAACCGAGCAGGACGGTGCGCGGCCAATTGAACTGCGCCGGCGTCCCTTTCCAGACGGCGGCCAAGGCTCTTCCTTCGCCGAAGCTTCGCTTATACATCTGCAGCGGGGTGTAATTATGCGAGTGCATCACCACGGAGTTGGGGCAATACACCACCCGATACCCGTGGCTGCGGCACCAGCGTGTGTATTCATCGTCTTCGGAATACTGCATCTTCTCGAGGAAACCGCGCCTTGCCCAAATGTCTTTGCGCAAGCCGCTGCTCACCATGCTGAAAAAATGGTCCCATTTGGCTGACTCGCGGTTTGGCCCGAAGCAGCGTTCATAATCGCACGCGAAGACCGCGCGGCAATCCGGTCGCGGAATTTGCCGGCCAAACACCGCCGCCGTTCCCGGGTCTTGCAACGCTTCCACCAAAGGACGAAGCCAGTCTTTTCCTTGCGGTGTGGCATCTGCGTTCAGGAAAATGCCGAACCCAGAATTGGCCAGGTTCATCCCCTGGTTCATGACGCGGGCGGGATTGTATTCCTCCGGTTGCAACTGGACGAAATGCCGGGGTCGCGCGCTCAGGAGCAGA
The DNA here is from genome assembly GCA_021325145.1 of Verrucomicrobiota bacterium. Classification (GTDB taxonomy): domain Bacteria; phylum Verrucomicrobiota; class Verrucomicrobiia; order Limisphaerales; family Pedosphaeraceae; genus JAJPHR01. Next base: position 57,529 of record JAJPHR010000031.1, read on the forward strand.
TCCACTGAGCCGTCGGTCGATCCGGAATCGATGACAATCAGCTCCCAATTCGTGTATTCCTGCGCCTGCAATGCCGGCAACGTTTCACGCAACGCCCACCCTTCGTTGAATGAGCGCATAATAATGCTGACGAATGGATCGCTCATGGGAATTTGCCGTCCGGATCGCTAATCTTCACAACGAGGGTTATTCGCCCCTGGGAGGCGAATGGTCAAGGTGGGGTTTAACCTGAACCGTCCGATTACGGCGCGAGTTTGAGCCGGTAAAATCGTTGCGGAAAGTTGGTGGCCTGCGTGTCGGTGAATTGCCAGATACCATCGGCGCCAAGGGTGTTCGTGGCGACTGGCAGCCAGGAGGCGGATGGAGGTAAATCGGTTGTGGATTCCAAAACGTAGGTGCCACCAGGCGCACCGGCGAGGCTCAATTTGAAGCTGCCATCGGGATTACCCGTCACGGCGAGGATGTTCGGGGTGGAATTGACGGGTGGCGCTATAGAAATGGCAACCGTCTGGAAATTAGTGCCACCCCAACCATCTGTGATAGTACAAACAAACTGGTCGGCGACGTTGTTGGAATTGCAATAAGTCAGCGTGCCCGAGTCATTGGCCAGCATTACGCCGTTGGTGCTGGCGCTCACGGCGACGATTGAAATGACATCTCCATCGACGTCAGTCCAGTTGGTCGCCAGATCGGAAATTGCAATGTCCAGGCACAAATCAGCCACGCGGCTGTAAGTTACCGCCGCGGCAACGGGCGGGTGATTGGTGACAATCTGCGCGAAGGTGTTGGTGGCAGGCAAATTGTTCGCGTCACCGGAATAAATAGCGGTGATAAAATTTGTGCCGCGCGGCAATGAAACCAGATTGGAACTAACAGCTTGCCCGGAGACCAGTGGCTCACTGTCGAACACGGCGCTGTTGGTCAGGAATTGCACCGTGCCGGTGGCGCCCGGTGTGACACTGGCGGTGAAATTCACGCTGTCCTGGTATCCGGACGGATTGGTGGACGAATTCAGTGCGAAGCTCACGGAAATCAAATTTACCATCAAGGTGGCGACCGTACTGGTGGAAGAGCCACCGGACGCGCTGACAACCACTGAGTAACTTCCCGCATTAGTGGCGTTGACGGAGGCAAGCGTCAGCATGTTGTTAGTCTGATTAGCCAAAGCCACAGCGCCATTGAAAAACCACTGGTAAGCAAGCGGTGTGCAGGCGGTGGCATTGACGGAGAACATCGCCGTTGTGCCTGCGAGGTTCGTCTGGCTTTGTGGCTGGCTCGAAATCATGGGCGGAGTTTCATCTTCCACGACAACGGTGTTCGTCGAATAAGCAGTGTTACCGGAAGGGTCTTTTACGGTGATAACCACGACGTTGGTCCCCAGTTGCAAAAGAGCGCTGTTGGTTGGGTTTTGGGAAATCGTCAACGGGCTGGATAGGTCAGCGGCGAGAATGAAATTGGTTCCGGTCACGTCCGGCAGCCTGGCGCTGCAATTGGTGTCCATCGTGAGCACCAGATTGGTAAAGGCCCACTGGATGGTCGGCGGGGTCGTATCGCGTACAATGACCGTGCGCACAACAGTGTTGGTATTGCCGTTGCCATCGCTGGCAGTGTAAAGAATGGTGTTGGTCCCGACCGTGGTGGTATTCACGGGGCCGCTGGCAACCACCGCCACTGCTCCCGCGCAAGTATCGCTGGCTGTTGCGCCAGGATCGGTGAAGGCGCTGCCCAACTCAACCGTCAGCGGATTGCTGCCATTCAGTGTAATCACCGGCGGGGTTGTATCATGGACGGTCAATACCACATTGCTGCTCAGGCTGCCGTAAAGGTTGGTGATGACGAGGGTGACGGAATGGTTCGGCGGATGGACATTGGTCAGTGAGAAATTGGTGTTGGTGGCACCAGCAATTGCCGAGCCGTCCAGGCTCCATTGAAAATGCAGCGGAGGCGTGCCGGAAGCGGCGACGGCAAAATTGGCATTGCCGCCGCATTCCACAGTCTGGTTCGCGAGGGAACCGCCTATTGCGGGCGGGAAAACCACCGCCAGGGCGGCGGCGGCGCTGGTGGCCGATCCAAAAATGTTGGTTACGACAACGCTGTAATTGCCGGCACTGTTGGTCGTGACTGCGGTAAGCGTCAGGCTGCTGGTGGTCGCACCGGAGACACCCGCGCCGTTGGCAAGATTGATTCCGCTTTTACGCCATTGATAACCGAACGGGGCCGAACCGTTCACGATTGCACTGAAGACGGCGTTGCTGCCGGATAAAATCGTCAAGTTGGTTGGTTGCGCGGAAAAGGCGGGCGAAAAGCCGACCGTCAGAATGGCGACGCTGCTGGTCACGGAACCATAGCTGTTGGTCGCCACGAGGCTGTAATTACCGGAGTTGTTGGTCGCCGCCGCCGTGATCGACAATACGTTGCTGGTCGTGCCGGAAACGTTGCCCCCGGCGGAAAGAGCTGCGCCATTCAAAAGCCATTTATACGCAAGCGGCGACTGACCGCCGACCGTGGCGCTGAGCGCGAGGCTCGTGCCGTTGGTAACAACCAGGCTGGAGGGACCAGCAATGAAATATGGCGACCGCAACGGAGCGAGGGCGTTAATGAGGTTCGTTCCATTCGGTGTGCCGAGGCCGGTGGCGAGATCGTAGCCCGGGACGGCGTTAAACAATCCCGGCGTGTTGGTTCCGATGTTATTGCCCGTGGCAATGTCGTGAAAACATGAGTTGTAATTGGAACTCGCGGCAATCGCGTAGAGCGCGGGATTCAAAAAACCGACAAAGTTTGTGGGTCCGCTGGTGGCAACCGACTGCTGGTTAACCAGCGCGCAAAAGCCCGCCCACAATGGGGCGGCGCAACTCGTGCCGCCAACAAACTCGGTGCTGGTTCCATTATTCCAGAGCACATAAATCGCGTCCGCCGTCATGGCCACGTCGGGAACGTTTCGGTGGGTGGTCGAGCCGCCGTTGGTGGCCATGCTCACGTTCGTTTGCCATGAGGGAATGGTATAGTTCGGGGTGATGCCGCCGCCGGAACCAGTGTCGTTTCCCCAATTCCAAACTGTTTCCGAGTTCCAGGATGCTCCGGTGCCATTCATGGTCAAACTCGTGCCGCCGACACTCGTCACATAAATGCTGTCCATGGGAATTGGACCGCTCGTGGAATTAAAAGCCTGGCTGCCCGTGTAAGCATCCGAATCGCCGGAAGCTTCGAAGAAGGACTGGCCCTGCGCGACCATCTGTTTCAACTGCGAATCCAGGGTGGTTCCGGAATGGGTGGTCCATCTATGGGTCGGGCCGGCGGTCCAAAACCAGGAACAACTGATTTGCTTTGCCGAATTGTCGGTGACAATTCGATTGAACACATCGTAAGGCGAACTGCCTTCGTAAACGATCAGCTTGGACAAGCTGGGCGCCATGGAAATGAGCAACTCGATGTCCAAAGACACTTCGAGCACAGCGTCGGACAGGCCGCTGTAGCCGGGAGTTCCCGAAACGCTGTCCACGAGAACATTCTGCAAGGGCACATTGGTATAGCCGATTTGGGCTTCGTAGTTGGTGATATCGCTCGTGTAGTAGCCGTCGAATTCCACCACCGCCGCGACCTGCCCGGCTCCAGTCAAACTCGTTCCCGGAACATAAGCATTGCGGAAGTCGATGCCCCGGTAATTCCCGCCCGGCCCGGAGCCGTTGTAGTTTAGAGGGGCACTCTTGACCGAATTGGCTCGACGCGCCAGCGGCTTGGGCAATCCATAGTCAGTCAAGCCCCACATGTCGGCCACCGGAACATTCGCCGGCACAGAAGGCTCCGTATCCGGCGCAAAAAAATCGCGCGTTTCAGTCGGATGTTGGTACTTGCGCAAGCTGATGCTGAATGCGTGCTCGACGTTTGACACGCCGCCCGTCACATCCAGAATCACACGATTGGAATGCCTGCCCGCCACGGTCAGGCCATTCGCCTCGGCGAACTGGATGACGGCTTGATAATCCTCTTCGGTCGGCCCAAAGCGCACCGTGAATTCCTGGGGTGTGAGAAATTTATGAAAGTTGGCGCTTTGGGGATCGTAAAGCTGGCTGATTAACTCATCCAGCGCAGCTTCATTGCGCAATGGTAAACCGATGGCGAGGTAAAGATTGGTGGTCGCCGACAAACGGCCTTTTGGCGTCAGGCCGGTCACCACTGCCGGCACATGGCCAGGCAAAATCACCCGACTGGGAGCCGCCTTTGCGTTCCACCCGGGTGCCAGAAGCAAAAGCAAAGCGACGAGCATTATGCCCGCCAATCTATTGGTGGATGCTGCCATTTGACACGCCACGCAGCATCCAAAGGACGCTTGCGAACAGCAAGGTTCCAGCCGTTTTCATGCCAAACCAATTCGTATAATCCCTCGCTGTATCGGCTCTTTCGGCGGGGACCGGGGCTCGAAAATGCTTAATCAGCACTATCTTACGGTACTTGCCCCAAGTTGCAACCTAGTTCCGAACCAGCAAGGGAAGGTAGGGACATCGCGGTGCGGGCGAGACAAGCGGCGGCGGAGACGGCGCAGCGCGCCGTCCCTACCAAAACATGGTAACGATGATGAGCTGCACCCCCAAGGCGCTTCAAGTCATTGGGGGATAACAGGAAATCTGCACTCCGATTCTGTCGAGGAATTACCAAACTGGACTCTGCATTCCAAAGCGTTATCCATTTTCTTTAGGGGGTTGCCTGGACACCTTCGGGTTGGCCCAACCGGCTTGGGCGCGGTTTCGTCGGAGACCGGCGGTGCTGGCAGTGCGGAGGAGGAGTTTATGGACGCCGGTGATTTTGAGTTCGACGGGTTTGGGAGCATTGGATTTCTTGAGTTCGCCGCTGCGCCAGAGTTCCTGGCCGTCGCCTAGGACGATGAATTCGACAGTGGCGGTGTCACCAGACGCTGCATCGAGACCAACGAGAGCGCTGAATTGGCTGTAAATGCCTTTAAGGTCGAACTCGATTTCGGAACCGGCGAAGGATGCGATGGCTTGATCGAAGCGGTTTCTGCCGACGGAGAAAGCGGCGGGCGACATCATTTCGTCGGCCTCAAATCCGCGCCAGCGGCCCGTGGCGCGCAGTGGTTCCATTTGGGTAAGCGACAACTCAGCCGGGATCAGGGAAGCGAGCGTGAACTTGACCTCGGCCTGTCGGGGGCTTTCGCGGCCATCTTCGGCAATGGTCTTTACTTGCGCGGTGTAATTTGAGTTTGCATCCAGGCCGCGGATCGGAAAGGCAGCCGAGGGCGTGTAGCCGAGCAGCCGGCCATCGAGATAGACCTGGTAACCGGCATTGAGGTAATATTGTTCCCGCCATTTAAGGTTGATGCCGTCGAGGCCAACCCGCTCCGCGGAAAGTCCGGCCGGCTCGCTGGGCGGGAAGTGGTAGAAATCGGCTGGGGCGAACTGAACTTCCCACGTGACGTCGGTGGTGCGCGGCGAAGCGATTTGTGCCGTGGCCCAGCCTTGATGATTAAAAATTTTGACCGGCAGGTTGACCGAGCCGATGTGAGCCGTGGCGCGCTCGATGACATAGTTAGTCCCACGGGGGAAGACAAACCGCAATTCGTATGGATCATTTTTGACCAGTCGGCTGGTTCCATGGAACGCATTGTGTGCTTCATCGCGGACCAGGGCGCTCAAGTCCACCCACCCTTGAGTAATATGGCGGCTGGTGGAAATAAGTTCGATCCGATCAGTGGCGGGGAGAAGCGTGAGAACGCGGCAGCTTGTGGGAGCGGCATCGACCACAATTCCTTCCTGCCAAGCGCCCAGATACTCGTGGTTCCAGAAATCAAAGACGTGGACTGGCTGGTTGTCCGGCAGCCCGAGTTCGCGCCAGTTGAGGCGCGTTTGCCGGGCCTTGTCGGCGCCGAAATTGAATACGCCGACAACGTCATAGCGGCGGCCGAGGTGATTGACTTTTAAATCCCAAATGCGTTTGTCACGTTCGCTGGGAAAAAGATCCAGCGGCCGGATATCCGTCGCGGGATAAACGCGCCGCATGAGTTCGACGCGGTCCTCGGACAAATCCATGAGCCGGTCGCTGGACATGAGGGCCTGACCGGTGAGGCCTTCGAGAGTGGCCCAGACGCGGGCCTGATCAAGCGTCAGTGGCGAGCGGACGACGAGCACATCCGGGTCGGAATACCAAACGATGTTATGGAGGTAGTAGAACTGCATGGTGGGCCGGAGAGCCACCTGAAAGCCGCCCCAACCGAGCACGATATCGCCACCGGTGCGGGAACCGTTCATGATACCCGCGCCTTCCAGCGGAATGCCCCAACAACCCAGGAGGTAACGGTCGGGCCCGATGGCGGAGCGAATGGACTGGAGCGTGTTGCGATAGAGACCGACGGCATCATCGGAAGGGTTTTTCTCGAATTGCTTTTTGGCACGGTATTCGTCCACTACGATAGGTTGACCATCGATTTTGAAATACTCGTAGCCCCAGCCTACGAAGGTGGTAAACATGTTCTTGAGGTAAGAGAGCGATTCGGGCGTGGTCGGATCGACGAGGAATCTTCCTTCCCAAGTGTCTGAAGCGGTGGCGCCGTTGGTTCGAAGCAGGAAGACATTTGGGCTGTTGCTGACAACGCCGGGATTGCTTTGGCCATGCGGGGCGAGCCACAAGCCGGGCGTCAGGCCGAGCGACTTGATCCGAGCGGCAAGGCTCGCCATGCCATTAGGAAAGCGTTGAGGGTTCACGATGGTCCAATCGCGTCCGCCATCCCTTCCGCCGGAACCCTGCCAACCGTCGTCGATCTGGACATAGTTTGCGCCGAAGTCTTTAAGGTTGTCGGCAATCCATTGGGCGTTGCGCTCAACTTCGGCGGCGTTGATACGGTTGTAGTAATAATACCAAGTACACCAACCGGAGGGCGGCAGTGAAAAGCGGGATTTGTCAAGCGGATGATATTGTTTTACACCGAGAATGTCACGGTAGTAATGCTCCTTGACAGCACCGTCTTTCAAGACAACCCGATCCTGGACAGGGTCAAAGACACCGTCGGCCAGGGGCGTCTCGACCCGGCCGAGCGTCATGATGAAAAGATCGGGATTAGGGCCATCGTGAATCCGGCACGGGACGGGAGCAGGCCAAGGCTGGGCGTCGCCCGCAGGCGTTTGGGCGCGAACGATCGCGCAGAGAGATGAAGCCACTAGGCTGAGTAAAAGGGTTTTCATGCAGAGTTTTAAAGGTGCATCCTAGGAAATATTCCGCCAAACGCAACAGGGTGCGGTGATTCAGGATAGGTGCCTGTGCATTTATTTGATGGCAGCCCGGGAGCGGGCAGTTACTATGTCGGTAGTAACCGATTAGAGGGCTTGATGGGGAAAGAGTCGGCAAAGACAAGCATCAGTAGAGAACTGAAATAGCACGTGCGTTATAAAGCGATCAATCCGGGTGTGTTCATCGCGAACCGCAGCCGGCTCAGCAAGATGTTCCTGCCCAATTCGCTGGCGGTGGTCAACGCCAACGATGTGCCGCAGACCAACGCGGACGGCACGATGGCGATGGTGCCGAACTCGGACCTGTTTTATCTGACGGGCGTGGAACAGGAACAAACGATCCTGCTGCTGTATCCCGAGGCGGATGAAGAGAAGCATCGCGAGTTGCTTTTTTTGCGGGAACCGACCGGGGAATTGGAACTCTGGGAAGGGCACAAGCTGACCAAGGAGGAAGCGCGAGCCGCCACGGGGGTTCAAAACGTGCATTGGCTTTCAGAATTTCCACGGCTGTTTCACCGTTTGATGTGCGAGTGCGAGCACGTTTATCTGAACAGCAATGAGCACAAGCGAGCGGTGATTGAAACTGAGACCCGGGACGCGCGCTTTACCGCTGAAACGCAACGGCGGTATCCGCTGCACGATTACCATCGGCTCGCGCCCCTGCTGCACCGCACCCGCGCGATCAAGTCGCAGGCGGAGGTTGCGCTGTTGCGGAAGGCCTGCGAGATCACCGAGAAAGGATTTCGGCGCGTGCTGCAGTTTACCAGGCCGGGGGTGCTGGAGCGCGAAGTGGAGGCGGAATACGTTCACGAATTTATCCGCCAGGGTGGACGGTTTGCATATCAACCCATCATTGCCACGGGAATTAACGCCTGCTGTTTGCATTCCATATCCAACGCGAGCGTGTGCCGCAAGGGCGAACTGCTGCTGCTGGATGTCGCGGCGGCCTATGCCAATTATAACGCGGACCTGACGCGTACGATCCCGGTGAGTGGGCACTTCAGCCGCCGGCAAAAGCGGGTTTACAATTCGGTTCTGCGCGTGTTGCGGCAGTGCATCACCGGGTTGACGCCGGGAAAAAAAATCAAAGACTGGCAAAAAGAAGCCGAGCAGATGATCGAGAAGGAGTTGGTTGATCTTGGGTTGCTGAGCCTGCGCCAGATCAAGGGACAGGATCCGGAACACCCGGCATTCAAGAAGTATTTCATGCATGGAGTCGGTCATCCGCTGGGGCTGGACGTGCATGATGTGGGATTGACGACGCAGCCCATTGAAGCCGGATGGGTGATGACGGTTGAACCGGGAATTTACATTCGCGAAGAGGGTTTTGCGGTGCGATTGGAGAATGATGTGCTGGTGACCGATCAGGGTCCGGTGGATCTGATGGCGGGAATACCGATCGAAGCTGAGGAAATTGAAGGGCTCATGAACGGGAAGCCGGGGGTGCCAGAACTGGATGGACATGCACGCGGGGTGACCGGAAACGGACACCAGGGCCGGACCGGCAAGCGCCTGCTTTCCAAGTAAGGATCGAATCCACTTGAAGTCGGCGGGGAAGAAAGTGTTTTACCCACGCAATGCGACTGCTTTTGAAGCGATGAACAAATTGCGGCTACTTCGGACGGCGGGCTTAATCCTTGCGGTCAGTGTCTGGATGAACATCGGGCGGGCTGAGGGAAACGGGCCTGGTGATTCGGCAAGGCCGAAAATCATAATCCTGAATCCGCCGGAGAAGGAGTTTTTTTCCAAGCTGATCGACTTTCACGGCATTCCGATCAAAGCCCACCAAGTGGTATCCGATGAGGCGATGTATGCGGCGTATGACCGACTGGCGTTGCTGTTCACGAATTTGCTGCCAAAACAGCCGATGGTCATTTCCAATCTGGTGGCTGCCGGAGTGGAATTGCATATCATCGGGCGCGACCAAGTCACCACGGACCTGCCAGAGTGGCAGCAAGACAAAGGCAAGCCCCTGGCGGAATACAATGGGCTCACCCGCGATCAGCGGACGCGCGGGATGGGCGGGCGGTTGACCTCGTGCGGCGAGGAGAATCTGCTGAGGCTGCAGAGGGACCACTACTTCGGGCGAGACATTTGCCTGCATGAATTCTCGCACAGCATTCGCAACCAGGGACTTCCCCAGGCGGTTCGCGACAAGTTGGACGAGCAATACAAACGCTCCTTGGAGAAGGGGCTGTGGCTGAAATCTTATGCCGGCAGCAATCCGGACGAATTTTTCGCCGAGTTGACGATGTGGTATTTCGGGACGCACGGAGACCTCCACATGACCGGGCCGACGCCGGAAAACGGGCCCGAAGGGCTCAAGAAATATGATCCCGAGGCGTATGCGTTGATGGATGATTTTTATAGCGGCCGGATTGAGATCGGCAAGGCGGAGCCGCGACGGCGACGGGCGAAAAAAGCGGGTGAGGATTAATGCCTCCCGGAAATGCCCATAGTCCGCAGGCCACCAGGGCGAAAGAAAATTACCCACCGATTTATATCTATCGGTGGGTAGGCCGCGAGCAGCATAAGTCCCGCCGGGAACGAAAGCGCATCGCGGCATGGGTTGCGGTCGCTTTTGTGGTCTGCGGCGGCTGGCTTTACGCGGACACGGCTGCGATCAGGATTGATTTGGGGAAGCCGGGGCCGGAGATCAATCCGCGGATGTATGGGATTTTTTTGGAGGAGATCAACACGGCGGTGGATGGAGGGCTCTACGCGGAATTGATTCGCAATCGCGGTTTTGAGGATGCCAAAGCGCCCGAGGGTTTTACGAATCGAAATGACCGCTGGGACAATGGGCGGGGTTATGTCATCCCATATCATTTCGAGGTGGATAAGAGCCTGCCCTATTGGACGCTCGTGAAGGAAGGAGACGCGCAGGGTTCGATGTCGCTGGACCTGGACAAACCTTTGAATCCAGCCACGCCGCGCTCCTGTCGGCTGGAAATCCAGGATGTCGACGGCGGACGAATTGGGATTGCGAACGAGGGTTATTGGGGCATCGGCGTGAAGGAAGGTGAAGATTACCTGCTTTCGTTTTGGGCGCGCGCGAATGAAGGATTTTCCGGGCCGCTGACTGCAACGCTGGAAGGTGCGCCGGGAGTGGCGGCGAGCGAGGCAGTGAAGATTCAAATTGCCGGCACAGAGTGGAAGCAATATCACGCGACACTTGCCGGCACGCGAAGCGAGCCGCAAGCGCGGTTCGTGCTCACGGCGGGCGCCAAAGGCACGGTCTGGCTGGACCTGGTTTCGCTTTTTCCGAAGCGAACTTTCCATGACCGTGCTAACGGCCTGCGAACCGACATCGCGCAAATGATCGCCGATCTCAAGCCGGGGTTTGTTCGTTTTCCCGGGGGGTGCGTGGTCGAAGGCGCGACTCCGGAGAACGCGTACGATTGGAAAAAGAGCGTCGGGCCGCTCGAACAACGCGAGGAGATTTGGAACGTGTGGGACTATCGGCGAACGCATGGCCTGGGATTTTTCGAGTATCTCCAGTTCATCGAAGATCTCGGAGCGGAACCGTTGTACGTCGGTTTTGCGGGTCAAACGTGCATTTACCGGCGCTCGACCAATGTTCCCATGGACCAGATGCAAGGGATCGAGGACGGGTTTTTGGACGCGTTGGAATTTGCGAATGGTCCGGCGGATTCGAAATGGGGAAAATGGCGGGCCGCGGCCGGGCACCCTGCCCCATTCCATTTGAAGATGCTCGAAATCGGTAATGAGAACGTTGGCCGTGCGTACGAAGAACGTTACGCGGCTATTTATCCGTTGGTGAAGAAACAGTATCCCGAGGTGACCGCGCTGGCCTGTTACCCGCAACGCAATGCGCCGACGGAGATGGTGGACGAGCACTATTACAACAGCCCGCGCTGGTTCATCAACAATTTCAATATGTATGACGGGCGCGATCGAAAATCTCCGCCGATTTACATTGCGGAGGTCGCCGTGACTTCGCAGGAAGGCGGGCGGGACAAGGGGAACCTCACTTCGGCGCTGGCGGAAGGCGTCTTTCTGATGGGCGCGGAGCGCAACGCGGACGTGGTGCGGATGGTGTCCTACGCGCCGTTGCTGGCGAATGTGCATGGCCGCACGGAGCTTTCCGGCGCTCCGCCGCCATGGCACGGGATGATTTATTTCGACAGCTCGCGGGTGTTTGGGACGGTGTCGTATTATCTTTGGAAACTGTTTGCCGAAAACCGGCCGAGCCGCACGGTGCAAACCGAGGTGGAGATGTCATCAGCCGAGCCGCTTAAAATCGGCGGTCAGATCGGCGTGGGCACGTGGGACGCGACGGCGGAGTTCAAGGATGTGCGGGTCGAAAAGGCCGGGCAGGCGCTCTATGCGTCGGATTTCTCAAAAGGCACGGAGGGTTGGACGACCGCCAACGGGCGATGGACGGTCGAGGACGGCGCCTACCGGCAAAATCGGCGCGGCATGGGCCTGAGTTTTTTTGGCGAGCCGGGCTGGTCGGATTACACGCTCACGCTCAAAGCGCGCAAGTTCAGCGGCGCTGAAGGGTTTCTGATTGTCTTTGGGCGCAAGGGTGGCGAGCAGTATTGGTGGAACCTGGGCGGCTGGGGCAACTCTCAGCACGCCCTTGAATTCAATCGAATGGTGGTGGGTTCGCCGGCGGCGGGACAGATCGAAACCAACCGCTGGTATGACATCAAGATTGAGTTAAGCGGAAACAAGATCCGGTGCCATTTGGATGGGAAGTTGATCCAGGAGGCCACGGCTCAGCCGGCTCGCAACCTGTTTGCAATGGCGGGGCGCGATGACGCCAGCGGCGACATCGTGGTCAAGGTGATTAATACTGCGGCGCAGAGTTGCCGGGGTGAACTGGACATCGCGAGCGCGGGAGGGATTGCGGAGCGCGGCGAGTTGACCGTGCTGACTTCAGAACGCCCGGCGGATAACAACACGTTGGAAAGCCCGAAGCGCGTTGTCCCGAATAGCTCTGCGATTTCAATCATTGGCCCGAAGTTCACTTGCGAATTTCCAGGGAATTCTCTCAGTGTGATTAGAATGAAGGCGCACTGATTTCTTCGTAGAAGAGCATTACCGCTAGCAACGATGAGGATCCAAGCCTTTGGAGTCGAACAGCCCCATTGAGTTTTGTTGCCAAGTATGACATATAATGGGCAATGAAGGATGGTCGAGTTTGCGGCTGTAGCTGTGGTTCAACATGACAACCGGGACTCATATTGCCCGCTGCTTACTTACCCACTTTCGCTCTGCCGGGCTGAGAATTCCTTAAGGCACCGCCGGGTTGGTCTAATTAGTAGCCAAATGCTCGACAATAGGGGGCGAGGCGGTCCTGGAACGGGGCGAGGGCGTCGGCGTAGTGTTCCCAGCGGCCGACGGCGCGTTTGTGGACGGGTTGACCCACGCTTTCGTAGTTGGGAGCGAAGACGATCTTTTGGCGGGCGCTGGCGTGGAAGTTCGCCTGCTCGGGATGCCAGGCGAGGTCGAGAAATTCCGTTACGCGCCGGCCTTCGGCTTCCAGGTTTTCCACGAGGTCTTCGTAGCGCGTTTCAATCCAATCAAATCCGCCCAATTCGCGCATGCGCAACCAGACGTCCATCAGGTCGGCGTAGTGTTTGACGGTGCGTTCGAGGCTGAGGAAGTTCACGTTGATGGTGGTCAACGCCAGGTTTTGGAAGTAGCAACTGACAATCACGTCACGCGGATCGCGCAGGGCGATGAGGACTTTCAACTCGGGGAACACGCGAAGCCAGAGCGGCAGCGAAGTGGTGGGTGAAGGATTCTTGTCCAGCAATACGCGCGCATTGGGTTCACCGTCGGCCTCCCGCAACACGCTTTTGAAATAGCGGCGGCGCAGGTTGGTTCGCCAGCCGGCGCCGAGGGAATCGAGCGTCTCCAGCGTCAGCCCTTTGGATGCGGGCGCGGGAACCATGGGTGTCAGAACTTCGAGCACGAAGGCTTCGGATTCGTCAAAGGCGCGGATTTCCGGGTGTGCGCCAAGGACCTGTTCGAGCAATGTGGTGCCGCTTCGGGGATGTCCGCCCAGAAAGGCCAATCCTCGGGCGCGGGGCTCGCCCGGTGCCTCCTGTCGCCAGCGGCGGATGGCATCCGGAGTCAGGCTCGCCAGAAGCGCACGGCGATCTCGATCTGCGTGGTCGTAATCCCGTTCGAGTTTGGCGGTGTCGGTTAACCGGCGCAGTTCCAATTTGGCTTCGCCGAGCCAGCGCATTGCTTCGGCATACTGGCCAAGTTCATCAAGGACAACGCCGAGGAGATGAAGGCTGGAAAATTTGACTTGCGGATCGAGCAAACCGGTTTTGAGCAGGTCGCGCACAGCGGTTTCGGCTTCGGCATTGCGACCCTGGCGATGAAGCAGAAAGGCGCGAAAATAGCGGGCCTGGCCGTCCTGCGGATGGCGGGCCAGGCAGGCTTCGACGCAATCCCAGGCGTCGCCCAGCCGCCGCTCGCGTTCCAACCAGGTGGCGAGGCTGTTGCGGGCTTGAGCCGATGCAGGGTCAGCGGCCACGGCGCGTTCGAAGCAGGCGCTGGCCTGGTCCATCCGGCGAAAGCGGTGGTAGTGCTGGCCCATGAGAATGTGCAAGGACGCGTCATTGGGCGCGAGTTCCATGGCATGGCGAAAGGCTTGGTCGGCGAGCGCAAAATCCAAATCTCCGCCCGCCGCGACGCCCAACTCGAACCACAACTGGGCAACGCTGGGCCAGCGTTTCACGAGATCGCGATAGCCCGCGAGGGCCGGGCCAGGTCGGCCACCGATCAGTTGCTGCTGGGCTTTTTGCCAGCGGGCGACGTCCTGAGGCGAGCGATGTAGTTTCTCCAGGCTCGTCAAAGGAGGCATAATTGGGGGAAAACACCAAGCACCAAGCGCCAAGCACCAGAAAAGCTCCAAGTTCGAAATTCCAAACTACCTTCAAAGCGGCTTGAACTGCGACGGCGCGGCTGGTCCTCCCACGAACACCAAATTTTACGCGCCTGGGATTTAGTGCTTTTATGGTGATTGGCCCTTCGAATTTGGAGCTCCCTAAGAAGTCGCTTCATTGCCACGGTCTTTCAGTTAAAATTACTGCTACTGCCTGTTATGCCGGAGAGCCCGGATTCACCCAAGCCGCCGATTGTCAACAGAGTATGAACGGGCTGGGGGCTGTCAAGGATTTCCGGGTCGAACTTTCCTCGTTGCCCTGCGGACAAAGTGTGGATTACCATCGCCGCACTTTATGGTTGCCGCTCCATCACCCACCGGGGTTTCTGCGCGCGTCGATGGCCGTTTACCGGACCAGCTTCGGCCGTTGCATTTCCAAAATGACATTGCGCCCTATGCCACCGGCTCAACGCTGGTGGAATGGGGCAACACGCGGGTGATTTGCGGAGTGACGGTCGAGGAAGCGGTGCCGCGCTGGATGAAGGAGCAAAATGTGGTCGGCGGCTGGATCACTGCAGAATACTCCATGCTCCCCTACTCCACTCTGCAACGGAAGCAACGGGATATTTCCAAAGGCAAGATTGACGGGCGCTCGCAGGAAATTCAGCGGTTGATCGGCCGGGCGATGCGCGCGGCCATCGATCTCGACAAACTCGGGTCGCGCACGATGTGGGTGGACTGCGATGTGTTGCAGGCGGACGGCGGGACACGCACGGCGGCCATCACCGGGGCTTATGTGGCGATGTGCCTGGCGGTGAGAAAATTACAAGCCGAAGGAAAGCTGAAGGAGAGCCCCATTCTGGAAGGCGTGGCCGCGGTGAGCGTTGGCATCGTGAATGGGGAGCCAATGCTTGATTTGTGCTACGTGGAGGATGCGGCGGCGGCTGTGGATTTGAACCTGGTGATGAATGCCGAGGGGAAATTCATTGAGTTGCAAGGCACCGGTGAGGAATCCACCTTCAGCGAAGGGCAGCTTGAGGCGATGCTGGCACTGGGCAAGGCGGGAATTCGCCAACTGCTCGCCGCGCAAAAAGCGGCGCTGTCACGATAAGATAAAAGGAACGGATGCACTGTTTGGTTTTACTTGATTCGCTGTCGCTCTTGTTTTCCTCCTCGTTTTCAGCGCTTCCAACCCCGGCGAAGGGACCGAGGACAACGACGAGGACGAGAACGACACCAACTTCCGCATCCAAGCCATGATTGCCGCGACGAGTTTATTTCTGCTGCGCCATGCGGAAGTTGAGGCGCGTTATCAGCGCATTTTCGGCGGTCGCATTGACATGGATCTTTCTCCGCGCGGGCATGAACAAGCCGCTGCGCTGGCGCGATATCTCCAACCCAAACGCTTCGATGCGGGGTATTGCAGCCCGATGAAGCGGGTGCAACAAACGGTCGCACCATTGGTAAAGGCAGGACTGCCGGTCCCAACGGCCATGGAGAATTTGCGGGAAGTGGATTTCGGCGATTGGACTGGATTGGGCTGGGAGGAAGTCAGGGCGCGGTTCAATGTGAGCCCTTTTCAATGGCTGCACCAATTGGAAGCTGCCGCGATTCCCAATGCGGAATGCGCCAAGACGTTTCGCGCGCGTGTGGAACCTTGTTTGCGGGAAATTCTGGCAGCGCACCCGGGGCAGAATGTTGCGATTGCCTGCCACGGCGGAGTGATCCGAATGGTTCTGTCGATTCTGTTGGAACTTCCGCTTTCGAAGATGGCCGGTTTTGAAATCGAATACGCAAGCCTGACGGAAATTCATTGTTCGCCGCACAAAGCCGAGGTGCAACTACTCAATTTCACGCCGTGGAGGGATGTGCGCACGAGCGAAGCCGGGAGTGTGCAATAGCAACCCAGTTCTTATCGTGCTCGTGCTCAATCCAGCATTTTGATGGGCCGAACCGAGTACGAGGACGAGCACGACTCTGAACCATGAAAGCTAAATCGCTGCTGCAGATTTCGGTGGTGACCTCGCTGGAAGCCGAAGAGGCGTTGGCGGATTTACTTGGCCGGTTGTTCACGCGGTCCGCAGTGGTTTATATTGACGAGGAAACGCGCAAGGCGGTGGCCTCGGTTTATTGCGAGCGAACAAGTGAGTGGAGCGCCAGCCGACAAACGGCGTTGCGAGCTGGGCTGCGGGAAATTCGCGCCAGCGGCCTCGACGCAGGCCCGGCGACGATCTCCGCCCGCCGCGTGGCACGCGAGGATTGGGCGGAATCGTGGAAACGCCACTTTAAACCGATTGCGATAGGCTCGCGCCTGTTAATAAAGCCAAGTTGGATCAAGCGCCGTCCCCGCAAGGGCCAGGCGGTCGTGGTGCTCGACCCGGGCTTGAGTTTCGGCACCGGCAATCATCCGACCACGGCTTTCTGCCTGCGCGAGCTTGTCGAACGGCGCGACCCCGGGCGACCGCAGGCGTTCTGGGATGTCGGGACTGGTTCCGGCATTCTTGCGATTGCCGCTGCCAAGCTGGGCTATTCTCCCGTGAACGCCATCGATTTCGATCCGGAAGCTATCCGGGTCGCCGAGGTCAATGCTCGGCTGAATGCGGTTTCAAAGAGACTCCGTCTGCGGCGGCAGGATATTGGGCGCTTGCCCGAGCGCGGGCGCGGAATGTATCACATAATCTGTGCCAACCTAATCTCCAACTTGCTTTTGAAAGAGAGGGAAAAGCTGGTGAGCCGGTTGAGGAAGGACGGAGCCCTGGTTTTGGCGGGGATTTTGAAGACGGAATTTGCGGAGGTCCGGCGCGCTTACGAAAAGCGCGGCTTGCGATTTGTCCGCAGCCAAGTGGAAGGAGAATGGGAGTCCGGCGTTTTCACAGTTGCGGGTTCGGCCAGGCGATGATACAATTACAGCCAAGATGTCACCGAAGTTTCACAAAAAAATCACAGCAATGTTTGAATGATTTTTTTGTAGTGGCGTCCAAGAGTTCGTTAAGACCCTTAATCAATCGGGTGCCAACGCGGAAACCGGCAGGGAATTGAGGGATGGCCGGGGTTGGCACAGTGCACGCTGTGAACCCTTGACAAAAGGAAAGTCCGATATGACGAAAACGTTGGATGTGATGACTGAGGCCATACGTAACAGCAAACACCCCTTCCACAAAGCCGATAACCGGCCCAAAAAAGCCCAAAAACACCGCTACGAACGCAGGAAAATAAAGGAATACCTGCATTTGGGCGACTGGGTCCAGGAACCAGCTTAAGAAAAAACCAGATCCCGGGCAGTCGCTGCTATTGAGTTGAGCGCGGCTGCCAGCGACACGGCTCAGACGTTAACGCGAGCGACGGATGATTTTCCGCGCAGCTTGGACGGTGGGCCAAAAGGGTGTGTCGCCTTGTTGTCGGTCGGTCGGCGGAAAGATGAGAGTCCTCTGCATTGGCTGCGATCACTGACAGCGGGGACATATCCCAAAAAATTCCAATTTGTGCGTGATGGCTTTGAAGCCATTGCGAGCCGCAATTTGTTCCTCAAACTCCCGGGTGAAGCATTCTTCGATCTCCACCACCGCCGCGCAGCGAGTGCAAACAAGATGATGGTGATGGCCGTCATCTCCTTCTCCCAGCAGTTCAAACCGGGCCACTCCGTCGCCCAGGTCAAAGCGTTTCACCATCCCCATGTTTTCCAGCAGATGCAGCGAACGATAAACCGTCGCCAGATCGCAATCGCCTTTGGGCAACGCCGCGAAGATTTCCTTGTTCGACATCGGATGAGGGTGCCGGCGCAAAATCTCCAGGATGGCCTGGCGGGCGCCGGTGATTTTGCGGGATTTGCGCCGCAAACGATCCGTCAGCGCGGGAAGATCCGCCCGGCTGGCGTGGTGATGATGACGCTTTCGGGACTTCATGTCCGACTAATGCCGTTCTTCGATTGCTCCGGACTGAATGAACCGGCCATTGCTTGCGGTGCGCCGACACTTCAGAAAGCCCAATGCAAACCGTTTGCAATGAGCAGCCCGAAAAACGCTCCCGCGCCACGCGGGAGCAAGCTTACTTCATGAGCAGCATCTGCCGGGCGCGCTTGATGGAGCGGTTAAGCTGGCGCTGGTAATGAGCCGGCAATCCGGTGTACTTGCGCGGCAGGATGCGGCCCTGGTCGGTCACGAACTGCTTGAGCAGGTTCGTGTTTTTGTAATCAAGGGCATCGACCGTGAAGTCGATTTTCGGCTTGGGCCGGGGCGTCCGCATTTCGGAAGTGCCGGTCCGGCCACCGCGACCGCCCCGCTTTTCCTTGTCCGTGTTGGTTTTACGTGGCATAGGTGTTACTTGATTTCCCGATGCAAAGTATGGCGACGCAGCGCGGGATTGTACTTCTTCAGTTCAATCTTTTCGGTCTTCAGCTTTTTGTTGCGGCTGGTCATGTAGCGCGAGGGCGACTTGCCCTCCTTCCGCGCTTCCGTGCATTCGATTGTGACAGTTTCTCGTGCCATAAATTAATTATTCCTTTTCCTTGGCCGGCTTGTCCTCCGGCTCGTCCTCTTCCTCGACTTCCGCCACGCCCACGCTGTCCACGGTGCCGAGCGCGCCCAACCGCCGCTGGCGCAACGCGCCTTCCCGTTCGAGCTGCGCCTGCGCCTGCACGGTAAACCGCGTCCAGGGAATCGCTTCCAGGCGCGCCTTGGGAATGGGCTTGCCGGTCAATTCACAAATGCCGTAGGTGTCCTTCTCAATCCGCTTGAGCGCCTCTTCGATCTCGTAAATCGCGTCCTGGTCGGACGAAAGCAGGCTGAGGGCGAAATCGCGGTCAAAATTGTCCGTGCCCGAATCCGCCATGTGGAGGCTGTAGCCGGCGAGTTCCTGCGCGGATTCCTTGGCGAGGCCGCTCATCTGCTTGAGCAACTGGTCCCGCAACTCGATCAGATGCTGGTAGAACTTGGCCCATTCGGCCTTGACCTTGATCTCGCCGTTGGCCCGGCGGTCCTTGCGAACCGGCGCCTGGCCGAGGATGGATGCCGCAGTGGCGGAGCGGAGTTTGTCTCCGCCTTCCTTCTTCACGATTTTTTTCTTTGTGCTCACAACGCTAAATGCTGCTCAAATTCGCCGTCTCTCAACCCATCGGTTCTTCCACAATGGATGCAAATCCATTTGAGAGTGGGCGAATGTAGCAGACGAACCCAAATATGCCATAAAAATATTCAACAATTTTTGCCGGGGTTTTTTACCCCTCCAGACGGCGTTTTCAAGCCTGCCAGACCGCACACAAACATCCCGAAACCCGCTGCTTTCAACGTTCCAACCCCAAAATCACCTTAACGAATCGGGCCAAAAAGGCTGGTCGAGTTCAAGCCGGGATTCGAGAATGGGGCGTTCCTTGGGCTTTGAGCATTGGACATCGGGCGTTTTCCTAGCCTTTTTCAATGGAGGCGTAGGCGTTGTGGTTATGAATGCTCTCGTAATTCTCCGCTTCCACCTTGTACCAGGTCACATCACTGTGCGCATTCAACCGTAACGCCACATTCCGCACCAGGTCCTCCACGAACACCGGGTTCTCATAGGCCCGTTCCGTCACCGCCTTCTCGTCCTGCCGTTTCAGCAACGAATACAACTCCGAACTCGCCGCGCCCTCCACCAACGCAATCAAATCCTCGATCCAAATCGCCCGCTTCGACCGAATCTGCACCGTCACGTTGCCCCGCTGATTGTGCGCGCCGTATTGGCTGATCGCCTTGGAACACGGGCACAACGTCGTCACGCCCACGATCACCGTCAGGACAAAGTCGATTTCCTTCCCGCAAGCCGTCGCGTCGAAACGCGCCGTATAATCCATCAAACCCTCCATCCTGGTGACCGGCGCCTTCTTGCTCAGGAAAAACGGAAACTCCATTTCCAAATGCGCCGTGGCCGCGTGCAACTTCCGCTGCATCGCGTGCAGGATGTCCGTGATGTTCTCCACATGCACCATGTTTCCGTGCGCGTTGAGCACCTCGATGAACCGGCTCATGTGCGTGCCCTTGAACTCCTTGGGCAGGTCCACATACATCCCGATCGTGGCAATCGTATTTTGCGTCACATGCGCCTTGTCCCGGATTTGGATCGGAAACCGCAGGCCCCGCACGCCCACCTTGTCGATGCGCAATTCGCGGTGATCCCGCTCATTCTGCTTGTCCTGCAGCTTGAGCAACGCTTTTGGTTTCAATTCAATCATGCCGTCGGAATCCTTCATTTTCGGCGCTTTGCTTTAATTCGAGTCAAAATAACAGGCGTCGGCCTTTTTGCAAATGGTTTGGGAAACGGGCAAACCCTCCGATGGCCGGAACGCCTCAACCAGCGTGGCCGCCCTATTAACCATTCCATGCCCCACTGATCCACGCCTCACCCATCGTTTTTTACCCGTTCAAACCCGCCCAAACCCGTTCAAACCCGGTTTGAAACCGGTCAGACCCGCATCCGACCCGATTTGACCCGTTCAGACCCGATTCAGCGGCAACCGAGGCCGGGACGGAACGACGCCTCTTTGCCTTTGGATTTCTGGCTTCCGATTTCGGATTTCATTCAATTGTCAAAGAACCTTCCCGGCCGAGCCGGGCAAAATTCACCGTCGCCAAGGCGCGGACCTTGAACATCGGTCACTGGACATCCCGGCGCTCCGCGCTCCGGCCCCTCCCAATCCTGCACTTCACCTACGCCGCCAAGTAAAGCATGCCCGCTAAAAACATGCAAATGAATTCTGAATATTTCTTTCCAGCGAACGTTTGGACGCCTGAAGGTGGGGGAGCGTTTCAGAACTCCCACTTAAATGGGCAACCCTTCTCCCACGATGTTCAATAGTTACCATGAGAGCAAGGCCATTAAACATCCGATTTCTTGGGCTTCGGAAGCTCAATCCAAAATTTGCTGCCTTTGCCCGGTTCGGATTGCACGCCAACGCCGCCTCCCATGCGTTCGATGGCCCGTTTGACGATGGCCAAACCGACGCCAGTCCCGGAATACTCTTCAGCACTATGCAGGCGTTGAAAGACGTTAAAAATCTTTTCCTGATCCTGCGGCGCGATGCCGATGCCGTTGTCTTGCACCCAAAGGCGGATCTTGGCTGGGGAATCAGCGAGAGCAGGTTCAGTCTTCTTCTCCTCAGCCCAAATTCTAATTTGCGGCGCCACTCCGGGAGGGATGAACTTAAGTGCGTTGACCAGCAGATTGCACACGGCCTCTTCGACCAGCGTCTCATTACCCAAAACCACCGGCAAGGGTTCGTCCACCCGAATCGCGGCTTTGGCCGTTTGAATATCCGTCGCCTGTTCCAGGATCAAATTTTCCACGAGTGCCTTCAAATCCACCACGTCCAGCGTAATCTCTTGGTGACCCAGTTTGCTATATTTCAGCAAATCACTTACCAGATCGCTCATCCGCTGAGCGGTATTTTGAATCCGCCGCGCATAACCTTTTCCTTCTTCATCCATTTTTGCATCCTGCATCAACGCCGCCGAAAAACCCCTGATCGCGCGAATGGGCGCGCCCAAGTCATGCGCGATCGCCAGGTTTAAACTTTCCAATGCTTGAAGCGAATCTGTCCTTTCCTTCAGGCTTGATTCCAACTTTGCTTCCGCCTGCTTGCGGTCGCTGATGTCCGTATAACTGGTTAAAATGGATTTCGTGTCCTGGTCCAAAACCCAGCGGCAGAGCGAAGGCACGCGCCGGCCGTCACGCGCAATTTGGATGACTTCGCCAGTGAACTGGCCTTCCCGGTATAGTTGGGCCACGATTTCCTCAAGCGGCTTGGGAAATTCCGTCTGGACCAGCGTATGCAGATGTTTTCCCATCACTTCCCCAGCAGCCCAGCCGTAAAGCTTCTCCGCGCCGTGGTTCCACAAACTGATTTTGTCATCCAGCCCGCGCACGATGATCGCGTCATTGCTTAGGTCGAGCAGTCGCGCCTTTTCCGCCAGCTCACGCTCCAACCGTTTGCGCTTGGTCACATCACGGATGTGGCACTGGATGATGCAGCGCTCCCCCTCCTGACAACGGTGGCTGACCAATTCCACTTCCATGGTTCGTCCGTCCTTGGTTTGCAACGGCAGGTCATCGTAACGAACAAAATTTTTCTCCTGTAACTCGCGGAACGCCGATTTACTGGATGCCTCATCCTTCATCAAACCCAACTCCCAAAGCTCCTTGCCGATGAATTCCTCGCGCGCG
The DNA here is from genome assembly GCA_021325145.1 of Verrucomicrobiota bacterium. Lineage (GTDB taxonomy): Bacteria > Verrucomicrobiota > Verrucomicrobiia > Limisphaerales > Pedosphaeraceae > JAJPHR01. Next base: position 79,822 of record JAJPHR010000031.1, read on the forward strand.
TAGGCAAGCAGTTCCGTCATCATGGGATTGGCATCGGTGATTTTGCGAGAATCCGCGTCAAGGACAAGGATTCCATCCTTGCCTCCTTCAAAAAGATGGCGGTAAACGCGCTCGGAAGCGCATGGTTCGGGTTTGCCTTTTTCTGAAAGCCCTTGCTCCGCTTTCATAATATATTATTAATGGGACGCGGCCGCTTCTTGCTGCTGCACTGAACGCCGTTTAAAGCCGCGCCGCATGGACGCGCTTGTATCTCAGTGTTCTGTTCCGAAACGCCTCTCTCTGGGCTTCAAAGCATTCCGTGCCCCGCCTAAACAACCTACACCCGCTCCGGTCGATTTTCCGTTGAGGCCCCTGGTTCGTTGCAAGGCTGATCGAACCTCTCACCCAGTTTGCCCCGGCTATCGGTGGGCAACTGTTTGCCGGTGCTGTCCACCTCGGGAACCTCGCACGTCAACCAATAGTCATTGAGGACCGCCAATTGATTGCGCAATATTTCAGGGTCCGAAGGCTTGACATGATAGGAACTGGCTCCCAGCATGTAGGCTTTCTTAATGTCATCCTGGTCGCTGGACGAGGAGAAAACCACCGTCGGAATAATGGCCCATTGGGGATTGCCCTTAAGAAATTCCAATACCCCGAAACCATCCACCCGGGGCATTTTCAAGTCCGTGATAATAAAGGTGGGGTAGGCGAACAAATCGCGGTTGGCAAATTTGCCTTCCCCCATCATGTAGGAAATCGCCTCCGCTCCATCGTTGACTGCATGAATGGGCCCCGTCACGCCTCCTGCGCGGAAACCTCTCACGATCAACAACCGGTCATTAGCATCGTCATCCACCAGGAGAATTGTGGCGAAGTATTTTTTCATGAGCTTTGCGTGTCTTAAACGGTCTTAAACAGATAACTTTAATACTGGACTTCGGCCTTGTCAAAAGAGGGGCAAAAAGCGGGATGCACGCTGGAAGCCGAAGTATTCCGCATTGCAATTGTCACTGCCCCCTCTATTTCGGATGACTTCTAAATTGAACCTGCCACGCTCTGCTGCGTGATCCGCTCCTCTGACTCCGCGAGCACTTCGCTCCGCTTGCGGCACAGTTGAATTTGTAAGCCAGGCGGAAAGGAAACGCACCTGTCATGCCTCATGCGAAAGTCATGAGTCCCGCCAGTTGCGCCCGCTAAAGCGGACTCAGTTTGGCAGGCAATTTCTTTGGCTCGTTTTCAAGTCTTCTCCCGCGTTGCCTGCCTCTGCATCGGTTCGTTCTTTCGCCCTCACTAGCCCGGCTTCACAGGGGCCGGACGTGGTGCCCTCCGTAGATTCCTCCCACTGGCCGCCCTGCTTCGCGAGCTTTTTCGTGAAGGGCGAAAGACCGAAACCGAACAGCAGAGCACAAAAAAGACTATGTTTGCCGTCGACAACATCGATGAGGTCGTCGCCCGCCTGCGCAGCCACGGTGCCGAACTCGTCGGCGAGATCGCGCAGTACGAGAACATCTACCGGCTCTGCTTCCTGCGTGGCCCGGAGGGCATCATCATCGGACTGGCCGAGCAGCTCAGTAATAAATCAGCCAGCAATGTTTTAGGAAATTCTTGAGGCGCAAACGAGAACCGTTCTTGCTTGGGTCAAAATCCCCTTTTGCGCCTTTTGCCTGCCTAGCCGTAGCTTCCCTGCGAAGGCGGGTGCTTTTTTGCGGCTGTAAGTCTCTCTCCCTTTATACCCTGTGATGCCACTTGGTAATCACCTTCATTTGTGCTTTATTCATTTATGCCGCTTTTAAAACTCGAAACCACCGTGGCCCTGTCCGGGAGTCAGCGACAACAATTGCTCGCGCCGCTCTCGAAAATCGTCGCCGACACCATTGGCAAACCCGAGCAATACGTCATGGTCACCCTCGGCCAGGCGGCCATGTCGATGTCCGGCAAACCCGGTGACGCCGCGTTCGTGGACGTCCGCAGCATCGGCGGATTGACCGCCGACGTAAATCGCCGGCTGTCGGAGAAAATTTGCGCTTTGCTGGTTCAATCGCTGCGCGTGCCGCAGGATCGCATCTACCTCAACTTCAGCGACGTCGAAGCGGCCAATTGGGGCTGGAACGCAACCACGTTCGGCTAAAAATTCGTTGCCTCGTCACCCACGCTCACCACGCTCTACGGCCCCTGCCCCGCATCCAGCCATCCCGCTTCCGCCAGAAACCTTAACAAGTTGGGATCATCCGCCGACAACGCCGGCAGCCACAACCCAAGCGGCTCGCGTTTCCACCACGCGCCAGCGCTTTTTCCGGCCTCGACAAACGTGTACCGATAAAGCGTGGCGCGCACGTAACGCGGCGGCTTCCCGGGAAATGGATTGCCGCCGAGCAGGCTCAACGCACCGGGATCGTTGTGCAACAGTTTCCAGACCAAATGCACGGTCCAGGGATATTGCGCGGGCGTGCTCATGGCCGCGAACCACATCTGCCAGTCAAGCCGCGGCTGGTAGGGAGCGATTTGGCACGGGCACCGCTTGCAATCGACCGGCAGCGCCCGGTAGGGATATTCCTTCCAAACCGCGTCGGCGTCGGCAGCGGCGGCATCGGTCCCTTCGAAAACCACGTTGTATCGCTCGCGCCCCACCGAACCAAACGCGCCGTAGGTGTTCACCAGATCGAGCGATTGGAAGGAGGTGTTCATGACCTGGCGCGGCGAAAAAATGTTCATCACCGGCTGGATGCTCAGCAGCGCGATGACCAGCGCCAGCGCAAAAGCCGCGAACGTCATGGGCCGATGCGGTTGCGCCACTTCGGCGGCGACCCCGGCGCGGAGCGCGAACTTGCGCGGCAGCAATTTTGCCCAGACCGCATCGTCGAAACACGCCAGCGCGGGCACAATGGTCAGCCAGTTTAAGAAAGACAGGTTGCCGCCGGCGATCAAGGTCACCTGGAACAGCACGATGATTGCGCCCGCGATTCGCACCGCCACGCGCGGCCAGAAGACAAACCACGGCGCGACGAGTTCCGCGAAATGGTTGAACACCACCCCGCCCTTCAAAACGCCGCGCGGCAAAAAGTGAAACCAGCGGCTCAGCGCGTTGGGAATCGGCTGCGTTTCAAAATGGTAGTAGAGCGCGGTCAAATCGCGCCAGGCCGAGTCGCCGCGAATTTTGATCAGCCCGGCCCCGAGCATGATGCGAAAGATCAGCCAGCGAAAGAGCAGTATGACCATGAACGGCGGCGCGCGGCGCGGAAACGGCCGCGCATCCAGCAGCGGGCAAAGGAAGATGCCCAGAAATCCCGTCTCCAATAATTGGATCTCCCACCCGTAGCCATACCAATCCTGCCCCACATGCACGATGGACATATACAATGCCCACAGCGCAATCATCATCAGCGCATTCGCGTAACCGGCCACCACGACGCACGACAACCCGAAGCCCGCCCACGCCGCAGCGACCAAAAACCAATCCGAATGATTGACCCAAAAGAGCGACGGCAACGCCGAGAATCCGGAAAACGACGATCCGAAATGCGAACGCACGCGTTCCAGAAACAATCCCACCGGCAACAGGCCGTGCGACCCGATCAGCGGCAGGATTTGGTTCGCCGCCGCCAGAAACGCCACCGCGTACACGAGCCCCAGCAGCCGCAGAATCATGAACCGCGTGAGCCAGTACGTTTGGGCCTGGCGACCCGGCGGCTTTAATTCGAGTTGGGGAGCCGGCGAAACAGTGCCTTCGCGAGGCGTGCTGAGATTAATCGGCATATCGGCTGTCCGGCGGATGGAAAATGTTGCGCATTCATTCCGACCGGAACAACCAATATTGTTAGCAGGATCAACGGGCTTGTTGCGAGGGAATTTCGGAGGGCTATGGGGAGTGAGTTACCAGCAGTTCATGGAGAGTATCACCGGGCAGAGCAGAAGTTCTGCGCTCCGCCCGCCTTGCGGGAGAGGGAGCGGCGAAAGTCGAACTTGGGAATCCCGGTTGGAATTCTCAGGTCGTCAGATTTGCCGAGATGCTGCCGAGGATGCGGTGTTCCCAGTTGCGGAGAGCCAGGATGGGCGGGCCGGCCTGGCGGCTGACAACTTCCACTTCGGTGCGTTCCGCGGCCACGGGGCGAACCCAGATGCCGACGTTCTCGCCGAATGTCTCCGGCCGCCAGCCGCGTTTGGCTGAGATATAGCCGGTGCGTTTGTCGGCGTTGAGTATGTACAGGTCGCCGTTCTGGGCCGACTCGACGGCAGCTTTCCATACGCGATCATAGTCCGCATCATAGACTTCGCGCGTGCCCTGGCCGGACATCGTGGCGACGGTATGGGGTGTGGAACAGCCGGTTGCGAGCAGCGCCAGCAGCATGAACGTGAACAGAGCAGATACTGTTTTCATGTTGTTTAGATTAATGACGGGCAACGAACATTCAAAATAGGGTCTTTACCCAGCGGCACGCCGCTTCCAAATAACGCGCTTTTACCGGGCCAAAAGAGCCCAGGCGGGCGCATTCCGTTCGCAGCCGAGGCCTCTGCCGCACTTGTATTTATTCCCCGCATGGGGTGAATACCCCATGTCGCATTTCCCTTCCCGCGCTTAATAGAAGCCAGCACTTTCAGAATGTCCTTGAATCGGAAGACGCCGGATTTTTCTCGATTGTGGAGGGGCATATCCCAGCCCAGCCACCACGCGGAAACGTCCCGGTGTAGCGGTGTCTTCGAGTTATCTGCGCGCCCGAAATGCCGCGGGGAGATTTTGAAGGTCTTTGTCGTTTGGGTGTCAATTTCATGGTGCATTCAATCCAAATCCCGAGGGGGCCATTGACGGCCTCCAAGGCTTGAATCAAAATTTGTCGAACAGACGAAACGCGATAGTGGAAGCATGAAGACGAAGCAGAAGACGAAAAATCAATCCGCCCCCGAGCCATTGGAAAAAACCGCGACTGGGATTGCCGGATTGGATGAGATCACCGGCGGTGGATTGCCAAAAGGCCGCCCGACCTTGATCTGCGGCACGGCGGGTTGCGGCAAGACCGTCCTGTCGATGGAGTTCCTGGTGCGCGGCGCTACGGAATACAACGAGCCGGGCGTCTTCATGGCCTTTGAAGAGACGGAGGGCGAACTGGCCAAGAATGTCGCGTCCCTGGGGTTCGACCTGGAACGATTGGCGAGTCGCAAGAAGCTGCTGCTGGATTTTGTGCGCATCGAGCGGAGCGAGATCGAGGAAACCGGCGAATACGACCTGGAAGGCCTGTTCGTGCGGCTTAGCCATGCCATCGATTCGATTGGCGCCAAGCGGGTGGTGTTGGACACCATCGAGGTGCTGTTTGCGAGCCTGCCGAACGAAGCCATTTTGCGGGCGGAACTGCGGCGGCTGTTCCGCTGGTTGAAGGACAAGGGAGTGACGGCCATCATCACCGCCGAGCGCGGCCGGGAATCGTTTACCCGCCATGGGCTGGAGGAATACGTGGCGGATTGTGTCATCCTGCTCGACCACCGGGTGAATGAGCAGATCTCCACCCGGCGCCTGCGGGTCGTGAAATATCGCGGTTCGTGGCACGGCACGAATGAATATCCGTTTTTGATCAGCGACGAGGGAATCTCGGTAATGCCGGTTACCTCGATGGGGTTGAATCACACGGCATCAGAGCAGCGCGTTTCGAGCGGGGTGCCTCAATTGGACGCCATGTTGGGCGGCAAAGGGTACTACCGGGGCAGCAGCGTCCTGACTTCAGGTTCCGCCGGGACGGGCAAAACCAGTCTTGCGGCTGCTTTCGTGGCGGCGGCGGCGGCCCGGGGCGAACGCTGTCTCTACTTCGCCTTCGAGGAATCCGTGAGCCAGTTCATGCGCAACATGCGATCCATCGGCCTCGATTTGGAGCCGTTTGTAAAAAGCGGGCTGCTCCAGTTCCATGCCTCGCGTCCGAATCTCTTCGGCTTGGAGATGCACCTGCTCACCATCCAGGATTTGATCAGAAAATGGAAACCCAGGAACGTGGTGATTGACCCGGTGACGAACTTGATCAACGCGGGCACGGCCACCGAAGTCACATTGATGCTCACGCGATTGATCGACCAATTGAAACGGCAGCAAATCACGTCGCTTTTCACCAGCCTCACCGCGGGGGACCATGGCGCGGAACAAAGTGAAGTCGGGATGTCCTCGCTGATGGACACCTGGCTGCTGCTGCGCAATCTGGAAAGCAACGGCGAACGAAACCGGGCCCTTTACGTCCTCAAGTCCCGCGGCATGGCACATTCAAACCAAATCCGTGAATTCGTCCTGTCCAGCAAAGGAATCCAACTGGTGGACGTTCACATCGGAGACGGGAAAGTGCTGACGGGTTCGGCGCGGCTGGCGCAGGAAGCGCGCACGCAATCGGAGGCGGCGCTTCAGCAGCAGCAGAGGAGACGACGGCAGCACGAGCTTGAGTTGGAGCGCACGGCGGTAGAGGCGCAAATCGCCACGTTGCAGGCCGGCCTGGCCGCGAAGACCGAGCAGTGCAAACTGGAATTGGACGAGGAAGCTATGCGGTACCAGTCTTCAGCAGCCCGCGAGTCGGAAATTGCCCGCAACCGAATGGCGCAGGTAAAACGGGTTTCAGACGGCCGGCAGAAACAAAGAAACAATGGAAGCCAATAATGAAATCAACCCAAGTTGGAGCTGAATCTGGACCGGGTCGCAACGGAGCCGACCAATCGTGGATGCTGCGCCTGTATGTCGCGGGCCAGACGCCCAAGTCATTGACCGCGTTCGCGAATCTCAAGCGCATCTGCGAGGAGCATCTGCCGGGTCGCTACCAGATCGAGGTGGTTGATCTGCTGAAGAATCCCATGCTGGCCAAAGGCGACCAGATTCTGGCCATACCGACCCTGGTGCGAAAGTTGCCCGAGCCGATGCGCAAGATCATCGGAGACCTCTCGAATACCGAGCGTGTTTTGGTGGGCCTGGATGTGCGCCCAGCCGATGGCAGGGAGCGCGCGTGAAAAACAGCGCATCCCGTGATGGCGTTCATGAATCTTCAGAGGCGGCCGATGCCTCGGAACGCGAATCCTATGTACTGCGGCTGTACGTCACCGGCACAACCGCGAAATCGGTTCGGGCCATCGCAAACATCAAGAAGATTTGCGAGGAACACCTGCACGGCCGGTATACGCTGGAAGTGATCGATATTTATCAGCGGCCAGTGCTGGCCAAAACCGAGCAAATTTTGGCCGCTCCCACGCTCGTAAAGCTGCTGCCCGGGCCGTTGCGGCAGTTCATCGGTGATTTGGCGGATACCGAGCGTGTTCTCCTGGGGCTGGATCTGCGGCCGGATCGGGAACACAATAATAGACTCGGGGAACAGAAATGATCGAGCTACATCCGGCGGAATTCCTTTGGGATTCCCAGAGAATTCAGCAGAACTAAATGAGTCGTTCCACAAAATCAGATCTCGAGCGGCAGGTTGAAGAATTGACGGAACGATTGGCGACGGCGGAGGCGGTTTTGCATGCGCTGCGCAATCAGGAAGTGGACGCCCTCGTCATGTCCGGCCCGCAGGGCGACCAGGTGTTCACATTGCAAGGAGCGGAGAGTGCCTACCGATTGCTGGTCGAGGCAATGAATGAAGGGGCGCTGACGGTTGCGATCGACGGGACGGTGTTGTACTGCAACGAACGCTTCGCCGAAATGGTCGAATGCGGGATGGAGAAGGTGGTCGGCTCGAACTGGCGCCATTTCTTTCCATCGGACGAACAGCCGCTGGTCCAGGCCTTGCTGAGCGAATCCAAAAACCACGGCACCAAGGCGGAGTTCACCTTGCAGACCGTCGGCGGTTCGACGTTGCCGGTGCAAATCTCCGCCCGGATGGTGCAGATGAACGGGGTGGAAGCGGTGGGAGTGCTCGTCACGGACGTGACCGAAGTGAAATCCGCGCAGGAGGATCTGCGGCGGATGAACGAGGAACTGGAGGCGCGAGTAAAGGAACGAACGCAGGAATTGGCCAGCGCAAAGGAAAAGCTGGCCCGGCACGCGAAAGACCTGGAACTGCGGGTCCAGGAGCGCACGGCCCAGTTGCAGGAAATCGTCGAAGATTTGGAGTCGTTTTCGTACAGCGTTTCCCATGATCTGAGGGCGCCTTTGCGCTCCATCCAGAGTTTCGCCCAGATTTTGGACGAGGAATGCACCGAGTCGCTTAGCGAGGAGCACCGAGGCTATCTTCGCCGAGTGGTGAACAGCGCCGCGCGCCTCGACAAGCTGATCCTCGACGTGCTCGCTTATAGCCGGATGTCCCGCGCGGAGTTGATCCTCGAACCGGTGGCTTTTGACCGTCTGGTCCGGGATGTTCTCAAGCAATACCCTGCGTTGCAATCACCGGATGTACAGGTGGTGATCGCGGGCGGATGGCCGCCGGTAATGGGACACGAAGCCTCCCTCGCCCAGTGCGCCTCGAACCTCCTCTCCAACGCGGTGAAATTCGTGGCGCCAGGAACCAAGCCACAGGTGAGTATCCGGGCGGAGTCGCTGGCCAACGAAACGCGGATTTGGTTTGAAGACAACGGCATTGGCATTGCGCCTGATGACCGGGAGCGAATTTTCCGGATTTTCGAGCGAGGCGCCGGTGTGAGCGATTACACCGGGACCGGGATCGGCCTGAGTATTGTAAGGCGGGCCATTGAAAAGATGGGCGGCACGGTGGGCGTGGAATCGGAACCCGGGCGCGGCAGCCGATTTTGGATTCAACTCCAGACCGCCGCCTGACCGGGCTATGAAAACCAGCCGCCGCTTTCAGCAGGAACTTTATGCTAAATAGAACTGTTCTGTTGGTGGAAGACTTCGAAAATGACGTCGTCTTGATGTGGCGCTCCTGGAAGATGGAAGCGGTGCCAGCGGGGCTGCAAGTAGTGACGGACGGACAGCAGGCGCTGGACTATCTCGCGGGCAACGGAGAGTTTTCAAATCGCGAAAAATTTCCCCTGCCGTGCCTGATGTTGCTGGATTTGAAACTACCCCACGTGTCCGGCATGGAGGTGCTGAAACGGGTTCGCACCGAAACGGCACTTAAGGCCCTGCCCGTCCTGGTGCTGACCACGTCTGGACTCGAGCGCGATGTGATCGAGGCCTATCAATGCGGGGCCAATGCTTTTGTCATCAAGCCCTCCAGCGTGCGGGACCTGGCCATGCTGGTGCGATTGATCCGGGACTTCTGGCTGGGCGTAAACCAGCTTCCGCGGCTCGATGTGGAAACTGAATTGTCCCTGGGGCCATGAGCGGGCGCATGAGGGCATTGCCACCGGCTTTCTCCCCGCCCGACTGCAAATACGGAGATGTCCGTCCCGATTGCGGAGCGGCGATTGAAAACCGGCGAACCTTCGTGAGGCGGGCTGGCGGTGGAATCGACTTTTAGGCGTTGCTCCGCAATTGGGATGGTCGTGCGGGAATAATGCAATTGCTGACTGGAAATTGTATAAAGTCGTTGCTGCGCGTTGAAAATACAGGCCGAAACGGGATCGGGAATTAAAACCTGGCGCGTGTTCATCGCCTTGCCGGTGCCGGCGGCGGTCACGGCGGAACTGCGGGAGTTGCAGGAGGACCTGGGAGCGCGCTTGCCGAAAGGTTGTGTACGCTGGACGCGCCGTGAGCAGATGCATCTTACGTTGAGATTTCTCGGCGATGTGCCTTCCAATCAGATGGAGGCGTTGGAATTGGCGCTGCGGAAAGTTTGCGCCGGCGTTGCGCCGATCCAATTGCGCGCAGAACAAATCGGCTTTTTTCCACAAGCGAGCCGGCCTCGAGTCGTCTGGGTGGCGGCGCAGGATACAGGCGAACAATTGGCCGGCTTGCAGTCGGCAGTGAGCCGGGCGGTCAAGCCGCTTGTTCCCTTGCTCCAGGAGGAAAAGGATTTTCGCGGTCACCTAACCATCGGACGCATCCGGCAAATCAACCGGCAAGACGCGCGCGTGATCGCAGAATTCGCGCAGCGGAGCGCGAACCGGTGCTTCGGCAAGTGGACGGCGAACACGGTGGAAATCACGCGCAGCGAACTTTCGCCGGCAGGCAGCCGGCACACTTGCATCGCTTCGATGGATTTGTTGGCGCAAGGCACGCAAAGCTGAGATGTCAGTTCGTCGCCGGCAGGCTGATTTCAACGACATCCACCAGCTTGGTGCGTTTGGCCGCGGGCAGCTCCACCTTGAGCGTGTCATCAGCATACGCGTAGTCCAGCGCGGAACCGTCACCCAGGAGCTTGACCGCGGTGGGCTTGTGAACGCCTTTCAGTGTCAAAGTCTGGCTGGTCGGCGAAACCAGGTTTTCATCATAGGCGCCCCCATCGAATTGCGGCACGGCGAAGAGATAGCGGACCGAGTCGGAAGCAGTCGCCGGCACGGATGCAGACTCGCTGGACGGCAGGGGCCGGGTGCCGTGAACGGAGGCGCCGTTGTGTTTCATCCAATCGGCAACGACAGCCATGTTTTTGTAAATGCCGTCGCAAAATTCGCCCGTGGCGGTGGGGCCGACGCCCAGCAAATAATTGATCCCAAGCGAACGGCTCTTTACGAATTGGCCGAGGACAAACCCGTTGGCGCGAAAAGGGATCTCCTGGTGCGACCAGGAAGCGGTCCAGGTGTTGCAAAATTCGGCCCAGCCGGTGGCGACTTTGTCCGTGGTGAGCTGGCGTTCATACGTTTTGAAATCGCCGTGGCCGTGCATGCGCGGGTTGACCACGATGCCCGGTTGCAATTCGCGGATGCGCTCCAGCGTGATGCAGTTGGCGCCGTTGGGCGTGGGGGCGCGGCCATCGAACCAGAGCAGATCTATCTTGCCGTAACGCGTCAGCAGTTCTTCGACTTGTCCGCGCACCATCGCTTCGTACGCCGCCTGATGGGCGGCCAGGGTCTCGGGCGAAGGCTTGCTGGTCCGCGGCTTTAAGTCGGGTCCCAGCGGCGGGAACTCGGGATTGTTGTTGTGACCGCCACCATACATGAAGTTTTTGAAATCCTTTTCAAAATACCAGTTGGGCGGCGAATAGTAGAGTCCGACTTTTATTCCGTTACGCCGACAGGCCTCGACGTAATCTTTCACGAGATCACGGCCGCCCATATAGTTTTTGGTGCTGAAATCGCCATAAGCGCTTGGCCAAAGCGCGAAGCCCTCATGGTGACGCGTCGTGAGGACCGCATACACAAAGCCCGCTTCCCTGGCTGCCTTGAGCCATTTGTCGGGATCATATTTCTGCGGATTGAAATCGCGGGCCATGAGCCAGTAGTCGTTCGGAGTGATGGGCGGCGGTTTGCCTTTCAGATCGTAGTCGCTTTCGCGAATGATGCGCTCGCGCTCGGCCGGATCGGAGATGCGCGTCTTCGCCAGCGCCCGGCCAGGGATCATCGGCCATGAGATGTTCATCGCCTTGACCGAACAAATCCCCCAATGGATGAACAACCCAAGGCCGGCCTCGGGATACCATTGCGCGTCGGGATGCTGGGTGTGTGACGAATCACGGTTCACCTCACCGAGGCCGATATCGGAATGCTCCGCCTGGACTGTGTCTGCCTCGCGGGAATTGGCGCGGGACTTTGGTTTGGCCACATTGAGGTTGGTCTTTGCATCCGCTTCAGCCGGCGCCGCCGACTGCCCGGAACTGCAGGCGAGCACGCCGATCGTCGCGGCGATCCATAACCAGTGGCGAATTCGTGTTGGGCGCATTTGGGTCGTGGTTGAGTCTCCCGTTATTGTTAATTATTAATTGGCGGGATATTTTTGCCATGTTTCGGAAGACGGCACCAATCTTTTTTGCGTGGTCATGTTTGGTGAGTTAGATAACGTATCTACGCATCAAGATACGTTGATTTTTTAGTTGAAGCCATGTTAAGTTGGGCTATACTGCACAATTGTGAATCAAAACGTCTCAGATAAGGCCGGCCGCGGCGAACAACTCGAACGCCTCCTGCGGGAACGCATCGTCATCATCGATGGGGCGATGGGGACGATGATCCAGACTTACAAACTGGATGAAGCCGCATTTCGGGGTGAGCGGTTCAAGGATTGGCGCAAGGATCTCAAGGGGAACAACGATTTGCTGAACCTCACGCGCCCGGACGTGATTGAAGCCATCCACCGTCAATATCTTGAGGCGGGCGCGGACATCATCGAGACGAACACGTTTAATTCCCAGGCGATCTCTTTGGCGGATTACGGGATGGAGCCACTGGCCTACGAACTGAATCTCGCCGCAGCCCAAGTCGCCTGCCGGGCGGCGGAGGGTGTAATGGCCGCTCAGCCCGGGCGGGTCTGTTTTGTCGCGGGTGCGATGGGACCGACCACCCGCACTTCTTCCATTTCGACCGACGTGAACAATTCGGCGGCGCGCGGTACGACTTACGATGCGCTGGTTGCAGCGTATTACGATCAGGCACGCGGGCTGCTGGATGGCGGCGCGGACTTGCTGCTGGTGGAGACAATTTTCGACACCCTCAATGCAAGGGCGGCATTTTTTGCGATCCAGAAGCTTTTTGCGGAACGGGGGCTGGACGCCCTGCCCTTTGCGCCGAACGGCCAGGCTCCTGCCAGGGTCGGCGAGCGCAGAGTCCCAATTCTTGCGTCGGTCACTTTCATCCAGGCGGGCAGCAATCGCGGCGTCACCGGCCAAACCGTGGAGGCGTTCTGGAATTCGATTTCCAATGTCCCGTTGTTAAGCGTGGGCATGAACTGCGCGCTCGGCCCCAAGGAAATGAGGCCGCTAATCGAAGAGCTATCCAACCTCGCTCCAATTTACGTGAGTTGTTATCCGAACGCCGGGCTGCCCAACCCATTGCTCCCTACTGGCTTTCCGGAAACGCCGGAAACGCTGGCACCGCAGCTCCAGGACTGGGCGAAAAATGGCTGGTTAAATATTGTCGGCGGTTGCTGCGGCACGACGCCGCCGCACATCAAGATGATCGCCGAAGCCGTGCGCGGCCTGCCACAACGCGTCCCGCCGGCCATCGAGCCATACACCCGTCTGAGCGGCCTGGAAGCGCTGACGATCCGCCCGGAAACCAATTTCGTGAACATCGGCGAACGCACGAACGTGACGGGTTCGCCCAAATTCTCCAAGCTTATCCTCGGCGGCCAATACGAGGAAGCGCTGGCCGTGGCGCGGCAGCAGGTTGAGAACGGCGCGCAGATCATCGATGTCAACATGGATGAGGGCATGCTCGATTCCGAGCGGGCTATGACACATTTTTTGAACCTGATCGCCTCGGAGCCCGACATTGCGCGGGTGCCGATCATGGTGGACAGTTCGAAATGGTCGGTCATCGAAGCCGGCTTGAAATGCATCCAGGGCAAGGGTGTGGTCAATTCGATCAGCCTGAAAGAAGGCGAGGAGAAGTTCAAGGAACACGCCACGCTGGTGCGCCGTTACGGTGCAGCGGTGGTGGTGATGGCTTTTGATGAACGCGGCCAGGCTGACAGTTTTGAGCGCAAGATTGAAGTATGCAAACGCTCGTACGACATCCTGACGAAGGAAGTTGGCTTTCCCGCCCAAGACATCATTTTTGATCCCAACATCCTGACCGTCGGCACCGGACTGGACGAGCACAACAATTACGCGGTCGATTTCATCGAAGCGACGCGCTGGATCAAACAGAACCTGCAGCGCGCCAAGGTGAGCGGCGGGATCAGCAACATCTCCTTTTCGTTCCGCGGCAATAATGTCGTGCGCGAGGCGATGCACTCCGCATTTCTGTATCATGCCATCAAGGCGGGCCTGGACATGGGCATCGTGAATGCTGGAATGCTCGAAGTGTATGAGGAGATTCCCAAGGATCTCCTCGCGCTGGTCGAGGATGTACTGCTGAATCGGCGCCCCGACGCCACCGAACGGCTCATTAAATTTGCGGAGTCGGTCAAACAAAAGGGCAAGGCGGACGTGGTCGAGGACGCCTGGCGCTCGGGCACCGTGGAAGAGCGGCTCAGCCATGCGCTCGTGAAGGGCATTGTCGATTACATCGATCAGGACACCGAAGAGGCGCGGCTAAAGTACGACAAGCCGCTCTCAGTCATCGAAGGACCGCTCATGGCCGGCATGAATATCGTGGGTGACCTGTTCGGCTCGGGCAAAATGTTCCTGCCGCAAGTGGTGAAGAGTGCGCGAGTGATGAAAAAATCCGTGGCGTATCTGCTTCCGTTCATGGAGGAGGAGAAACGCAAGTCCGGCGGCGGACGGCCGCAGGGCCGAATCGTCATGGCCACCGTCAAGGGCGACGTTCATGACATCGGCAAGAACATCGTCGGCGTCGTGCTCGGCTGCAACAATTATGAAGTCATCGATCTTGGCGTGATGGTGTCGTGCGAAAAGATTCTCGCCACCGCTCGCGAGAAAAATGCGGACATTATTGGCCTGAGCGGCTTGATCACACCCTCGCTCGATGAAATGGTGCATGTCGCCAAGGAGATGCAGCGCGAAGGGTTCAACGTGCCGCTGCTGATCGGCGGCGCAACGACCAGCCGCGACCACACCTCGGTCAAGATTGCGCCCGGTTACGGGCAGCCGGTGGTCCATGTCCTCGATGCCTCGCGGGCCGTGGGTGTGGTGGGCAACCTGATCAATCCACAGCTTAAGCCCGAGTTCATCCAAAAAAATCTCGCCGAACAGGATCGGCTGCGGAAGAAACACGCAGCGCAACGGGATGCCAAGCCGCTGTTGTCCATCGCCGAGGCCCGCGCCCGACGCACGCCAATCGATTGGAAAGCCGCTGACCTTCCGAAGCCGTCGTTCACCGGCACGCGCGTCCTCTCTTCCGTGAAGGCAGCGGGACAAAAACAAATTTTTCCAATTTCACTGGAGGAAATCGTGCCGTTCATCGACTGGTCGCCGTTCTTCCATACCTGGGAATTGCGCGGACGTTATCCGGCCATTTTAGAGGATCCCAAGTCGAAGGAACTTTTCGATGATGCGCAACGATTGCTCAAACAGATCGTCGCTGAAAAGTTGCTTGTAGCCCGGGCGGTGTACGGTTTCTTTCCGGCGAACAGCATCGGCGACGACATCGAACTCTACACGGACGAATCGCGAGCGCGGGTTTTGACCACGTTTCATACACTGCGCCAGCAGATGGACAAGCCGGCGGGCCAGTTCAATCATGCGCTTGCGGATTTCATCGCGCCCAAATCCACCGGCTTGCCGGATTATCTGGGCGCTTTTGCGGTGAGCACCGGTTTTGGTGTGGATGAACTTTCGCGCCATTTCGAGAAGGACCACGACGATTACAACTCCATTATGACCAAGGCCCTGGCGGATCGTTTGGCGGAGGCTTTTGCCGAATGCCTGCACAAACGGGCGCGCGAGGATTGGGGTTACGGCCGAAGCGAGAATCTCACGAATGAGGACCTTATCCGTGAGCAATACCGTGGCATTCGTCCCGCCGCGGGTTATCCAGCGTGCCCCGACCACACCGAGAAGGGCATCCTCTGGAAACTTCTCGATGTGGAGCAAACCGCCGGCATCAAGATCACCGAAAGTTTTGCCATGTGGCCCGCCAGTTCCGTAAGCGGTCTTTACTTCGCGCATCCGGAAGCAAAATATTTCGGTGTTGGCAAAATTGACCGCGATCAGGTCCTGGATTATCATCTGCGAAAGCAAATGGATCTGCAGGCGGTGGAACGGTGGCTCTCTCCCAATCTGAACTATGATCCGGATGCTCCGGGTGGTGCGATAACAACTGCGCCATCCAGCATTGCGTGTTCCTGCGGAGTGCCGCATCCAGTTATCGGGGTTTAGAAGATCAGAAAACACCCATTGCGGGCAAGCAGGGCGGTGTGCTATCCATTTGCGGCTGTTATGAACTACAAAATTTCACATCGTGCGGCATCGCTGTCTTCATCGCTGACGCTGGCCATTGATGCCAAGGCCAAGCAAATGAAGGCGGAGGGCCAGGATGTTGTCGGCTTCGGCGTGGGCGAGCCGGACTTTGACACGCCGCAACACATTAAGGACGCCTGCATCAAGGCGCTGAACGAAGGCTTTACCAAATACACCGCCGCGAGCGGCATTCCGGAATTGCGCCAGGCCATCGCGGACAAGTTCAAGCGAGACAACGGGCTTTCCTACAAGCCTTCGCAGGTCATCGTTTCCTGCGGTGGCAAACATTCCTGTTACAACGTGATCATGGCCACGTGCGAGGAAAATGACGAGGTGATCATTCCCGCCCCGTATTGGCTGAGTTATCCGGAGATGGTGAAGCTGGCGGGCGCAAAGCCGGTGATCGTCCAGACCACGGACAAGACCGAGTTCAAGGTGACGCCGGAGCAACTCCGCGCCGCGATTACGCCGCGCACGCGGTTGTTCGTGCTTAATTCGCCGAGCAATCCCACCGGCTCGCTTTACTCGCGCGACGAAATCAAAGCGCTGGGCGACATCTGCATCGAAAAGGGTGTGCTCATCATGAGCGACGAAATCTACGAGAAGCTCGTCTATGACGGCGCGGAACATGTCAGCGTGGCAAGCTTCTCGAAAGCGCACTATGACCAAACCATCATCGTGCATGGTTTTGCGAAGGCCTATTCGATGACGGGCTGGCGGCTCGGCTATCTGGCCGCGCCGGAACCGATTGCCAAAGCCATCGACGCCATCCAGAGTCATAGCACGAGCAACCCCACGTCCTTTGCACAGAAGGGTGCGGTGGCGGCCTTGAACGGGCCGCAGGACCATTTGAAGGATTGGCTGGCGGAATATGCACGCCGTCGCGCATTCTCCCACCAGCGGCTGAATGCAATCCCAGGAATAAGCTGCGTCAACGCGAAAGGTGCGTTTTACCTCTTCCCCAACATCTCGAAGTTGGGGTTGAAATCGACCGATTTCTGCGCGAAGCTCTTGGAGCAGGAGAAAGTCGCCGCCGTACCTGGCATCGCCTTTGGAGCGGATGATTATATTCGCATCAGCTACGCTACGAGCATGGCCAATCTTGAAAAAGGGCTGGCCCGCATCGAGAAATTTGCGCGGGCATTGGCGCGATAGCCGGGCCAGTGCCAGTACCGAACAGAATCCAACTAAATGCAGCAGCCGACGTGAAGAGGCCCTGACATTATTTCCAACAGAATTAGTCAGAGCCTCCTTAAGTCGGCTGCTGCGCTTTGAACGAGTTTTTGATCCACGCTGCCACCCGATGTTCACGATTAATCGAATGAACAAATCCTGAGCACAGAAAGTCCAACCAGCGTGGCATGGGTAATCTGCCCATGACGGAATTAAACGGAGCCAGACTGGCAACCGTGAAGCAAGCACTTGATTATGACTGATGGAACTGTCGCCGCCCCGAAACGCCGGAGGGGGCTTCGTATTTTGGGATGGGTGGTCGGTATACTGGTGGTCCTGGTGGTAGTGCTCTATTTCGTTGTCACCAGTTCGGCCTTTTTTAAAGGCGTGATCCTGCCGCGCGTTGGCCAGTCGATGAACGCGAAGATCACCGTCGCGGACGCATCGATCCATCCGTTCTCGGGGGTTGACCTGCACCAACTCAAAGTGGAGACAACGGGCCCGCAGCCTCTGGTCACGGCAAACGAAGTGCGCGTCGCGTATCATCTCTTCGATATTCTCCGTGGCAACTACCGCGTTGACGAGATCCGGCTGGAGTCACCCAACATTCAAATCGTCAAAAATGCCGACGGCACCAGCAATCTGCCTCAGCCATCACAACCACAGGCAAAGGAGACCAAGGCGCAACCGTCGAAGCCTGCGCCTTCCAAAACCACCACACCACCCAAGCTCGACATCAGAAAGATCGTCTTGAACAACGGCACCATTCGAACGGTGGAAACGAAGGCGACCGGAGAACAGAACACAACCGAATTGAGCAACGTCCATTTGGAACTCGATAATGTTCAAAACGGCCAGCCGGGAAAATTGACGCTTGGTTCCGACCTGAAGATGGACAATCGAGTGCCGGCTCCCGGAACGAATTCAACACTGCAGGGGAAGGCCGAGGGCGCTTTCACGCTTACGCCAACCGCAGACTTGAAATCGGCCATCGTCAATGGAAGCGCTCATTTTAACGTGCAAACAGCCACCGGCGCCTTGAGCGAAGCCGCCGACCTGGCAGCCAATCTGGTTTCGGACATCACGCCGACTGAGATCAAGCAGGTGGCGCTCACCTTTCAGAAGAACGGCGAGAATCTGGGCGCGATTCGCGCCAGCGGACCCTTGGATTTATCGAAGAGCGAGGGACATGTTGCCGTGGAAATTTCCGGCATCGATCATCGATTGCTGGGGTTGATCGGGGGAAAAAGCGGGATGGATTTCGGATCTACCACCGTCAATTCGACGAACCACATCGACCTCGCCAATCAGGGATCAAGCATCAGCGTTGTCGGACAACTGATTTGCGCCAATCTCGTTATGCGCACGACCAACGGCGCCACCCCCACGCTCGATTTACGGTCGGACTACGACGTGAACTTGAATCGCGCGGATAATTCGACCTTGCTACGCACGCTTACCTTCGATTGCACGCAGAACCATCAGCCATTCATGCACGGCCAGTTGACCAAACCGATGACCTTGTCACAGAGCGGCGCCAGCAATGCCATCGGCGACGCGGCGTTCAAAGTGAATGTGACCAACCTGAACCTCGCGGATTGGAAAGCCGTGGTTTCCACGCCGCTGTCCAATGACGTGGTTAATCTCACAGCGGATGTTTTGTCGCAGCAAGGCGGGCAAAAACTGGCGTTCGATTTCAATTCCACGATTAACGATCCGCAGGGACAGCGTGTTCTGGGCGCTTCAGGGGCAGCGCAATACGCCCTGAATTCCCGCCAGGCCAACATTCAGCAGCTTCGCCTCGATCTCCCGCCAACTACGCGGGCAACGAACCAATTGACGATGTCCGGCCAGATGGACATGTCCCAGGCCAACGCCCTGCAAGGCAGCCTGAAACTCACCGCCGATTCTTTGGACGTCACCTCGCTATACGATCAAATGGGCAACAAACCCAAACCAAACGCCGGAGGCCAAACTCAGGCTCGCCCAGCACCCGCGCCCTCCCCTGCCCCTGCCGCGAATGTCGAACCCGCACCCATACACTTGCCGATCCGCAGCTTTGCAGTGGATGCGAACATCGGGCGCTTTTATCTGCGGGAGGTTGCCATCACGAATTGGCAGGCGGCGGTGCAGATCGACGACAGCCACGTTACGGTGAAGCCGTGCCAACTTACCCTCAACGGCGCGCCCGTAAGCGCGACGGTGGCGCTGAATTTGGGCGTGCCCGGCTACCAGTATCAGATCGCATTCTCAGCCGATAAAGTACCGTTGGCGCCGCTGGCGAATTCGTTCTCCGAAGCTTACGCCGGAAAAGCCAGCGGCGATCTAATTGCGAACACGGAAATCAGCGGGGCGGGAGTTACCGGAGCGAGTCTGCAAAAGTCGCTCGCAGGCCAGGCCAGCCTTGCCTTCACCAATGCCAACATTCAGTTGACGGGCCCGAAAATAAGAATCCTGGTGCAGGGCCTCGCTCTGGCGCTGCGGCTGCCGCAATTGGCGGAATCGCCAATCAATTGGCTGGCGGCAAATCTCAAGATCGGCAATGGCACCATCAACATAACTCAACTCAAAGCAGTCAGCCCGATGTTCACGGCCAGCGCTCAAGGAACGATCGCCATTGCCAATATTTTGACCAACTCGCCCATTAACAATCTGCCGGTGGACATTGCTTTGCCGGTTGGAGTGGCTAAAACGGCCAGGCTGGCTCCGCCTGATTTGGCCACGAATGCGAGTTACGTCGATCTGGGCACGATTTACCATGTCGGCGGCACGCTTGGCGATCCCAAGCCGAAAGCGGATGAGATCGCCATTGCCAAGCTTACGGCTCGGGCTTTGCCAGTGGACAAATTTTTGAACAAGGTACCGGGTTTGGGCGGAGTGCTTGGCCAGGGCACGAATCAGCCGGGCACCAATTCGACGGGAAGCAGCGTGGGGAACGTTCTGAAGGGTTTTCTGAACCGCCAGGAGCCCGCAAACACCAACTCCGGCGCGACCAACCAACCCGCAAAGCCAAATCTCTTTAACCTGCTCCCCAAGTAAATCCGCCAGGGTCGAAGAGATTTGCCGCCGCGCAAATCCGGTTGACCGGCGACTGCACGAAGGTCAAGCTCCGGCATGCAAGCAGTCATCGAATATTTGCAGAAAAATCAGGCACGGTTCGTTGAGGAATTGATCGAGTATCTTCGGTTTCCCAGCGTCTCAGCGCAACCGCAGCATCGCAAAGACCTCCAGGCCTGTGGGGAATGGCTGGTGCAACAATGCCGGGGTATCGGGCTGGATGCCCGGCTTTGTCCGACGGAGGGCAATCCGATTTTGATCGCCAAAACTCCCGGCGCCCAGGGTGGCAAGCGCCCGCATTATGTCGTCTATGGCCATTACGACGTGCAGCCGCCGGAACCGTTCGAGCTTTGGAAATCTCCGCCGTTCGAGCCGCGCATCGTTGGCCGCGCATTATTCGCCCGCGGTTCCAGCGACAACAAAGGGCAGAACCTGGCCCATCTCAAGGCGGTGGAAGCGTATTTGAAGACTGGCACGCCGTTGCCATGCGATCTTACGTTCGTCATCGAAGGCGAAGAGGAAGTGGGCAGCGCGAGCCTGGCGACGTTTTTGAAGCAGCATCGCGCGGAGTTGAAATGCGACGCCATCGTTATTTCAGATACGGGCATGCCCAGCCCGAAGCACCCGGCCTTGACCTACGCGCTCCGTGGCATCGCGGCGATGGAATTGATCGTCCACGGGCCTTCGCGTGATTTGCACTCCGGCATCTTCGGCGGCTCGGTGGATAATCCCGCCATGGTGTTAAGCCAGTTACTCGCCAAAGTGCGCGACAAGAACGGCCGGATCACGATCCCTGGATTTTATGATGATGTCACTCCGCTTTCCGCCTATGAACGCAAGCAACTGGCCCGGCTGCCGGGCAGCGACAGCGCCTATCGGAAATTTCTTGGCGTGCCGCAGTTGTTCGGCGAGCGCGGCTTCACCTCCACGGAACAACGCAGCGCGCGGCCAACGTTTGAGATCAACGGACTCACGAGCGGTTACCAAGGCGAAGGCAGCAAGACGATCATTCCCGCCTGGGCGCGCGCAAAAATAACCATGCGGCTGGTCCCGAACCAGAACCCCCGCAAGATTATTCAGGCCGCGCGCCGTTACCTGGCCAGCCTGTGTCCGCCAACCGTCCGCCTCGAAACCAAATCCGGTCACGGCGCTGAGCCTTATGTGGTCGCCCCCACCAGTCCGCAAGCCCAAGCGGCACTGCGCGCGCTGAAATCCGCATTCGGCCGCGAACCGGTTTTGTTGCGTGAGGGCGGGTCGATTCCCATTGTGAACGATTTCAAAAAATTCCTGCACGCCGATACCTTGCTGCTTGGCCTTGCCCTGCCGGACGCCAATGCCCATTCACCGAATGAACAGTTCGACCTGGATTGTTTTGAAAAGGGCCAGTTGATGAGCGCGTATCTCTGGCAGGAGCTGAGTGCAGCAGGCGCGTGACGGCTTCCAATCAACTTGCGCTCCTGGCCCACAGCATCAATTCCGCCTTCAACCGTTCCACGGGCAATCCGACCACGTTGCTAAACGACCCGGAAATCTCGCGCACGATTTGTGCGCCGTGTTCCTGGATGGCATAAGCGCCGGCTTTGTCGAGGGGATTGATCTTCGCGAGGTAATCCTTGATCTCCTCCGTTTCAAGCGGACGAAACGTCACGTCGGTGCTCTCCCAAAAGATCCTCTGCCGATGGCTGCGAAGTTGCATCAGGCACACGCCGGTAACGACCTGATGCGTCTGTCCTTGCAGTTGCTTCAACATGCGGTACGCGTCCTCGCCATCCACCGGCTTGCCGAACAATGTCGTGCCCAAATAGACGAGCGTATCAGCGCCGAGAACAAGGGCATCCGGAAACTTTTTGGCGATGGCACGGGCCTTTCGATAAGCGTTGATCTGGGAAACCTCCCGAGCGGTCAACTCCTCACTGTGCGCCTCAGACGCATCGCTCGGCAAAGCCTGGAAGGGCACGCCCAATCCTTGCAGCAACTCCGCGCGTCGTGGCGAAGCGGAAGCAAGAATGACCGGCGGCAAGTTCATCGCGCAAGCCGGGCTGGCTGTAAAACATCAGGCCGCACTCCAGGCGCGGAATCTCCGCGCTCCAAAGCATGCCGAAATGCGGACAGTTTCCGCTCAAACTCAGCATCGGATAAAACCGGGCCGGCGCTGGTGGTGTCTAGGTCGCGTTCGACTTCAATCCAGGATTTGCATCCGCCGTAAGCGGCGACCATCGGCAATTCCACAACCTGCGGCAGCCGAAACACGCGCACGGCAAGCGCGAAAATGGCCTTGTCCCTGCCCCAATCGAACCGCTCGGCGATCACCTCGTCGCGCCAAATGTGCTGACCGCGCAACGCCTCCGCGTCGGCCAGCGAATTCAACTTTTGGACCTCCGCCACCTCGGCGAAGCATTCCAGCCGCAAGCGATCCGGCGCAGGAAACCCGGGCGCGATTTCATCATACCTTGCCTGGGCCGATGGAATCACGGAGTCCCGCTGCTGATGGAACAAGGTTGGAAAAAGCAGAAAACGGGATTGCTCAAGCTTGAAACCGCCCTTGCCTTCGCTGATGCCGCCCTTGCGCAGGATGATGATTTGTTCGCCCCGCCCCAGCGAGTCCACAACGATCGCCCACTCTTTGAATGCCGTACGCATGCCGGGAAAGTTTACACTTCTTAATGTCCGATGTCCAATGACCAAGGCTCCTCCCAGACTCGAACGCGAACCATTTTTTGGATGGGATCGCTCCCTGCGCCCCGCCTTGCGCGTGCCGACAGGCGGCAATGGCCAAACCGCCGCGTGGCTCTCCAGCCTTGCCACGCGCAGTATGATTGCCGTATTCTCGCCGACATTGTCCTATGAACAATTCAATTCGCTACAAACTTTTCCTGATGATGGTGCTGGAGTTTTTTATCTGGGGCGCGTGGTTGCCCTTGATTTTCAGCTATCTGCCCAGTCTCGGATTCTCGACTCTACAACAGTCGCTCATTCTTAATGCCTTCCCGGTGGCCGCGATTATCGGCATGTTCTTCAGCAATCAGTTCGCCGACCGCCATTTTGCGGCGGAGAAATTTCTTGCGTTCAGTCAGCTTGTAGGCGGATTGGCGTTGATCGGCCTGGCTTTTACCAGAGCGTTTTGGCCGTTCTTTGGATTGATGCTGATCCATTGCCTGCTTTATGTGCCCACCATTTCCATCACCAACTCGATTGCGTTCGCGAACATGAAGGACTCGAAAGAGTTCGGATTCGTGCGCATGGGTGGGACTTTGGGATGGATTCTGGCGGCCTGGCCGTTCACCTTCATTCTGGTGGATTGGAACGCGGTCCATGCGGCGAATCCGCAGGGCATCGGGCAATGGATCGGGACTGCGCTTGCCCACGGTCTCACGGGCAAGGCTTTGCAGGATGCCACGGTGTGGACATACATCGTGGCCGGCATCGCATCACTGTTACTGGCCGGCTTCAGCCTGACGCTGCCGCATACTCCAGCGAAAAAAGCGGGCCAGGGTGGAGCGGAATCGCTGGCGTGGGTCGAGGCATTCAAATTGCTCAAGCATCCGTTCGTGCTGGTGCTTTGGCTGGTTACGTTCGTCGATGCGTTTGTGCACAATTCTTACTTCGTCTGGGCAGGTTCGTTCCTGGGAGCATCCACCTCGGCCGGCGGGGTCGGGATACCCGGCAATTGGATCATGCCCGTCATGAGCGTCGGGCAAATCGCGGAATTGCTCACGATGTTCGTTCTCGGAGCAACGCTCAAGCGGCTCGGCTGGCGGACGACAATGATCCTCGGCATCATCGCGTACCCGGTGCGGTTTGGTGTGTGGGCATTTTTTCCCAGTTCGCGTGAACTCATCATTCTGGTTCAGATTCTACATGGCGTCTGCTATGCGTTCTTCTTCGCGACGGTTTATATTTTCGCCGAAGAGTATTTTCCCAAGGATGTGCGGGCGAGCGCGCAGGGCTTGTTCAATGTGATGATTCTTGGCTTTGGCGCGCTGATGGCTTACTTTGTTTCGCCCTACCTGGCACAGGTAACGTTCGCCAACAACGGAGTGACCGATTTCAGACACCTCTTCATAGTTCCGCTGGTGGTCGCGTTGGGTTCAGCAGTGACTCTCGCGCTATTCTTCCATCCGCCCAAGACACCGGAACAATCGGCGTCCAAAGTGGAGACGGAAACGGCCGCGACGCGTTAAGAATTACGCAATCCGAAGCATTGCGAGTGGCCTCAGGCGAGCTTGTTTACGACGCCACTCGGTGGAAGTTCCCGGAGCAATTGAGCCACGGCCTTCGATTGGCCGGGAAGCAAAAGATCAGGAGCAATTTCGTTCAGCGGTCCGAGCACGAACCGACGTTGGTGAGCGCGTGGATGCGGGAGGATCAGTTGTGGCGTGTTGCGGATTTCATTTCCGAAGGCGATTAAGTCCAAGTCGAGGGGACGCGCCTCGTTCAGGACTTTCTTTGGCTGGCGGCCGGCTTCTTTTTCCATTGCCTGCAATTTGACGAGCAGTGATTCAGGTGTCTCGTTTGGGCGGGGTTGCAGCCTGATAACCGCGTTCACAAACATAGGTGAGCCGGGCGGGCAATCCACCGGCGCGGTTTCCCAAAGCGAGGAAACCATAAGAGGCTGATCAGAGAATTCTCGCAGGCGAATGATTGCCTGTTCAATGATGCGGCGCGAATCACCCAGATTGGAGCCAAGAGCGATGAACGCGTAGAAACTCACTTCAACCCCAGCACATCCTGCATGTCATACAAGCCGGGCTTTTGCTTGACGACCCATTGGGCGGCGCGCAGGGCGCCGTTGGCAAAGGTCTCGCGGCTCGAGGCTTTGTGGGTCAACTCGACGCGCTCGCCATTCGTGGCGAAGATCACCGTGTGATCGCCCACCACGTCGCCACCGCGCAGCGAGTGCATGCCGATTTCAGAGGCGGTGCGTTCGCCGACGATGCCTTCGCGGCCGTGACGGAGAGACTGTTTCAGTTGCAGCTTGCGAGCGTCGGCGAGGATTTCGACAAGCGTAGTGGCAGTGCCGCTGGGAGCGTCCTTTTTTAAGCGGTGGTGCATCTCCACCACTTCCAGATCGAAATCGGGGCCGAGGATTTCCGCGGCTTTGCGCGTGAGCCAGAAGAGCGTGTTGACGCCGGTCGAAAAGTTGGAGGCGAGAACGATTGGGATTTTCGATTTTAGATTTGTGATTTGCGATTTGCCGGCATCGGAATGGCCGGTGGTGCCGATGACCATGGCTTTCCCGCGCTCGGCGCAAAGCGCGGCAATGCCGGGCGTCGCATTGTGCGAACTGAAGTCAATCACCACGTCCCCGGCGTCGATCACGGTCTTGAGATCGTCCCCGGCATCGATCTGGCCGGCGACGACCAGTTCGGGATTCCGCGCAGCGCAAGCAACCAAGGCGCGGCCCATGCGGCCTTTGGAACCGGTGATGATGATTTTGGTGACGGGGTTCATCTATTTCTATTTCAGAACGCCGCAGGCTTTTAGCGTGGCTTTGAGCACATGCCGATTTTTGACACCCATGGGAACGAGCGGCAGACGAAACTCCTCCTCGATCATTCCCATCATCGCCAGCGCGGCTTTCACGGGCAAGGGATTGGTCTCGATGAACAAATCCTTAAACAGGGGATAATACTTGTCGTGCAACTTGAGCGCCAACTCGGGCTTGTGCATTTGATACGCTTTTACGAGGTTGGCGATTTCGCGCGGAATGACGTTCGAAGCCACGCTGACGACGCCGTTCGCGCCCAGGGACATGAATGGCAGCGTGAGGGCATCATCGCCGCTGAGGATGGTGAAATCCGGCCCGAGCACGTGCCGCAACTGGCTGACGCGGTCCGCATTGCCGCCGGCTTCCTTGATGCCGACGATGTTCACACTGTCATGCGCGAGGCGATTCGCCGTCTCGACGGCGATCTCGACGCCGCAGCGGCCGGGAATGCTGTAAAGGAGGATGGGCAGCTTGGTGGCGCGCGCAACGGCGTGGAAATGTTGAAACAAGCCCTCCTGGGTCGGCTTGTTGTAATATGGCGCCACCTGCAACGAGCCATCCGCGCCCGCCTTCTCCGCGTATTGCGTCAGGTAGATGGCTTCGCTGGTCGAATTGCCGCCGGTGCCGGCGAGCACTTTGATTTTGCCGCCGGCAAACTTGACGGACAACTTGATGACATGGACGTGTTCGTCGTAGTTGAGAGTGGGAGATTCGCCCGTGGTGCCGACGGGGACAATGCCATCAACGCCGCCGCGGATTTGCGCCTTGATCAGGCGCTCCAGGGCGGGCTCGTCAATCTTTCCATTCCTGAACGGAGTAACAATCGCAGTGTAAGTTCCAGTAAACATGTTCAATCCATTAAAACCAATCCAATCGCGCCGGGTAAAATCGACTAAAAGGCCTGGTTTGGCCAGTATCTTTTTTGCGGGAAAATTTGGCCCGGACGGGCTGATTCAAGAACCCCGTGGCAGCCGACGTGAGAGGCTCAAATCTTTTGGAATATCGAGCCCGGCTTTGTTGATGGCCTAGGCTTGCTTTTGTGAGGCTGCGCGCGAAAGCTTTGGGGAACGCTTCGAGATGCAAACTGGTTTCATATACAGCGTCGTAAATAAGCGCGCGCGGGGTTGCGGCGGCACGATGGCAGGGCGGACTGTCCCCTGCACGCCGTCGCCCGAAGCAATTAATGGCGTTCGTATGGAAGCCACCAATACGCGAACATGAGCCCGCCCGGTGAAATTTTGGAATTGCCTTTGGGCCTGAAACGTCTGAGTCCGGCTCCTCCGCGTGCTTTCGCATCGCTGGCGGATGAGCTCGCGGCTTTCGACGCTTTTGGCAAAGCCACCCGCCGCATCATCATTGGTTACCAAACGCCGGCGGCCCGGGCTGAAGTTCCCGCGTTCGTCAACGAGTTCTGGACTGCGAAGCAACGGGCGGCGAACAGCCTGCATGAGATTTCCTACCGCGCCTGTTTCAAGCCGCAGTTGCCGCGCTTTTTCATCGAGCGTTTGACGCAGCCAGGTGACGTCGTCTATGACCCGTTCATGGGGCGCGGGACGACTCCGCTGGAAGCCGCCTTGCTCGGCCGAGTGCCATATGGCTGCGACGTCAATCCTTTGAGTGTGGTCCTGACCCGCCCTCGGCTGACGCCGCCCACTCTGGAGGAAATAGGCAAGCGGTTGCAGGAAATCGATTTTTGCGCCGAGGCGGAAGCGCCGGAAGACCTGCTGGTTTTTTACCATCCCGAGACACTCAAGGAAATCGCGGCCTTGCGACACTACCTGCTCGAACGCCGCGCGCGCGGCCTCGACCCGGTGGACGATTGGATTTGCCTGCTGGCGCTCAACCGGTTGACCGGGCATTCCCCGGGATTCTTCTCCGTCTATACGCTGCCGCCGAACCAGGCGGTGTCGGTCAAGTCGCAACGGAAAATCAATGCCGACCGCAACCAGACCCCGCCCCGCCGGAACGTGCCGGCCCTCATCCTGAAGAAGTCGCGCCAACTGCTGCGTGATTGTGATTCGCGCCTTCGGAGCGAACTGGCAACCGTTGCGGGCAAGGCGGTTTTCGCGACCGGCCTTTCCGCGCAGACGCCGGCCATTCCATCGGAATCGGTGAAGCTGGTGGTCACGTCGCCGCCATTTTTGGATGTGGTGGATTATGCGGGGGACAATTGGCTGCGGTGCTGGTTTCTGGGCATCGATCCGAAAGCCGTTGCCATCACCGTCCCCAAGAAGCTCGAAGCCTGGCAGGCGGCCATGACCGCCGTGTTCAAGGAATTGCACCGTGTGCTGAAGCCTGGCGGGCATGTGGCTTTTGAGGTCGGCGAAGTGCGCGGCGGGACGATCAAACTGGAGGAAACCGTACTGCCCTGCGGCCTCGAAGCCGGTCTGGAGCCGGTGCTGGTGTTGATCAATGACCAAAAGTTTACCAAGACGGCGAATTGCTGGGGTGTGGACAATAATTTCAAAGGGACCAATACGAACCGGATTGTGCTGTTCCGGAAACCGCAGCCCACGCCGGGAAACAGCGTTCCTAAATAAATATGAATAAAAATATAACATTCCTGATCAAATCGAACGCTCGAACCTCGGGCTCAAACTTCTTTACTCGAACTTTCAATTCCGCTGGCTGGGCCGTTTGGACGCGACGGCCGCGCACTATCTCTATGCCGGCGAGAACGGCAGGTTTGGTTCGGGCGGCAATGGCGGGGTGTTCCTGCTTGATCTGGCCAGCAACACTACTCGCACCCTCGTTCCACCGGACAATAGCGGGCAATATTCGCTGCCGCGCTTTTACAGTGACAGTGCAATTTATTTTACGAACCGGGAACCGTGGCGGATTGATTTGAATGGGAGCAATGCCGTGCGATTATTTCCGCCTGACAAGTAGCAAAATAGTCGTCCAATGGCGGCCCGGGCCAAAGGATGGGCCGGCCTTCAGCCCCTTCCCTGTCTGTGATCGGATTCCCGGGCCGTTGGCCCAGGCTGGCATGAAATCGCGCCTTTGGCGTTCGGGAATGGCGACCCTCCATCCTCAATTTTTTCACCCTCCCCTTGCCTTTTCGCAGCACCCCTTTACATTGCGCAGGAATGGCAAAAACGTCAGTGATGCCGGCCATCCGCCTCCGGGGCGTCCGGCACAATAATCTCAAGAATTTCGACCTCGATCTGCCGTTGAATCAGCTCATCGTTGTCACCGGTTTGAGCGGTTCGGGGAAAAGCTCGCTGGCTTTCGACACCCTGTTTGCGGAGGGTCAGCGCCGGTATATCGAAACTTTTTCGCCTTACGCCCGGCAATTCTTCGATCGCATGGACAAACCGCAGGTCGATAGCATCGAAGGCATTCCGCCAGCCATTGCCATCGAGCAGCGCAACTCCGTCAAGACCACGCGTTCGACGGTCGGCACAATGACGGAGATCTGCGATTACATGCGGCTGCTCTGGCCCCAGATCGCCCAACTTCATTGCAAACAATGCGGACGACCGGTCCGGAAGGATTCGCCGCAGCAGATTTGGGAAAGCGTGGTGAAGGAGAACGCGGTTATGAAACGCTCCGCTTCGGTCGGTGACACCGGGACAGATGCTGGCGTTCGCTCGGCAACCGAACGCCCGGAGCGGGCACGCCGGGAAGTTGTCCCCGCTGGGACGTGGGCAGGGGCATCGCAGCGCGATGTCTCCACCCCGGACTCCCCCGCTGAACTCCGCGAGAGTCCAGTGGCGTTTCAGGCGGTTTCAAGTCCTCGCGAAGTTTTGATCACTTTCAACGTGCCGATTTCGGAAAAGTTGTCGTTGGATGAATCACTGGCGCTCATCAGCAAGCAAGGCTACCAGCGCCTCATTTTGGAAAACGAGATTCTCCGTTTAGAAGAAGCGTTGCCGCGTCTGCGCGAGTTGAAGCCCGACAACTTCACGATCATCCAGGACCGCGTCAAACCAGTTCCGGCCAATCGGGCGCGCTTCATCGAGGCTTGCGAACAGGCTTATCATTACGGGAAAGGCAAGCTGTGCGTTCTTCCTCTTCCAACTCCGCATTCCGCGCTCCGCACTCCGCATTTCTTCTCCAACCGGCTGCATTGCGCCGAGTGCGATATTGAGTATCGCGAGCCCTCCCCTGCCCTGTTCAGTTTCAATCATCCGGTCGGCGCTTGTCCGGCGTGTCGCGGGTTTGGGCGGATCATTACCATCGATTACGATTTGACGCTGCCGGACCGTTCCAAGACGCTCGCCGAGGGCGTGGTCAAGCCGTGGCAATCCGGTCAGAGCGCCGAATGTCAGTCGGACCTGGCGACATTTTGCCGCAAGCGTCACGTTCCGATGGATGTGCCTTTCCGCGACTTGCCGCAGAAATGGCAGGACTGGGTGTTGAACGGAGATCCCGACTACGGAAAAGATTCGGCGCATCAATGGCCACGGGCGTGGTACGGCATCAAGGGCTATTTTCGCTGGCTGGAATCCAAGTCTTACAAAATGCACGTGCGGGTGCTGCTCTCGAGGTATCGGGCTTATCAGACCTGTCCGACGTGCCAGGGGCAACGGTTTCAGCCGGAGGCGCTGCTTTATCGCGCCGGTGGGGCGAATTTCTCCAACGAATCGTTGACCCTGGCGGATTTCTATCGGCTGCCGGTTCGTGATGCGTTTGCGTTCGTTGACCAACTCACGGCGAAGCGGAAGCCAAAGCCAAACGATCCGCTGGGGCTGGTCCTTAACGAAGTGCGGGGGCGTCTTGGATATCTGAACGATGTTGGGCTTGGTTATTTGACGCTTGACCGCCCCACGCGCTCGCTTTCCGGCGGCGAAACCGAACGGGTCAGCCTCACGACCTGCCTCGGCACCCGGCTGGTGAATACGCTTTTTGTGTTGGATGAGCCGAGTGTGGGCCTGCATCCGCGCGACACCGACCGGCTGGTGCGCATCCTGCAGGAATTGCGCAACGCCGGGAACACCGTGGTGGTGGTCGAGCATGAAGCGAGCGTGATGCGCGCCGCCGACCAAATCATTGACCTCGGCCCCGGCCACGGAGCGGCTGGCGGAGAAATCGTTTTCCAGGGGCCTTACGCGCAAATTCTGAAATCGGGCGCTTCGCTCACAGGCCAATACCTTGCCAATCGGAGCCGGATCGAAATCCCGCTGCGTCGTCCGGTGCGTCCGGGACGGAACGGAGTTTCTTCCGCCGGCAAATCCCCCCGGTCAAATGGACGGCAAAATGGAACCGGCCATTCTGCCGCCGCTTCGCAGACTTCCGTTCTGACATTGAAACACGCCACGCAGCACAATCTAAAAGACCTCACGGTGGAAATCCCACTTGGCCGGTTCGTCTGTCTGACCGGCGTCAGCGGTTCCGGCAAAACGACGCTTGCCCGCGAGGTGTTGCTGCCCGCGCTAATGGCGAAACTCCAGGCGACGCGTCCGGAAACAAAAGCTTCCGAGCGCATTGATTCAGGCGTCAATGGGGACGCGGAAGACGAGAATTCCCAACTCGAAACTCCGAACTCCGCACTGGTGGAGGGCTGGGAACAACTCGGCCGGGCTGTGCTGGTGGACCAATCCATTCTGGCCAAGACACCGCGCTCGAACCCGGCGGTGTACATCGGCGCCTTCGATGCGATGCGCGAATTGTTTGCGCAGTCCGACATCGCGCGGCAGCGCGGACTGAACGCCAGCGCCTTCAGCTTCAACTCGGGCCAGGGCCAGTGCGAACGTTGCCGCGGCGCGGGATTCGAGAAGATTGAAATGCAATTCCTGAGCGATGTGTTTATTCGCTGCCCGGAATGCAATGGCCGACGGTACCGGCCGCACATTCTTAAAATCCAAATCAGTCCAAAGTCCGAAATCCAAAATCCAAAGTCTGAACCGTCGTGGTCGATTGCGGATTTATTGGATGCGACGGTGGATGAGGCGCTGGAGTTTCTGGGTTTGTTTACGGATTCACGGCCCGCTCAAGGCGCGGCCCGCAGCTTGAAGCTGCTTCAGGATGTGGGACTGGGTTATCTTCGGCTTGGCCAACCCATCAACACCCTCTCGGGCGGCGAGAGCCAGCGGTTAAAATTGGTCCGGCATCTGGCGGAGTTTATGGAGGCCAGCCATCAAGATGCCAAGCCGACACTGTTCGTGTTCGACGAACCGACCACCGGACTGCACTTTGATGACGTGCGGGTCTTGCTGCAGGTGTTCCAGCGACTGGTCGAAGCGGGACACTCCGTGCTGATCATCGAGCACAACCTCGACGTGATCAAATCCGCGGACTGGGTGATCGATTTGGGGCCCGACGCGGGCGATCAGGGCGGCCAGATCGTGGCGCAAGGCACGCCTGAGGACGTGGCCACGTGCAGCCAGAGCCATACAGGGCGGGCGTTGGCGGAAGTTCTGTCGGAGCGGGCGCGCCGCCGGCCCGAAACAGCCTCGTGAAGGTGGCGGGAATCCTCCCGGAAAACCTTTAAACCTTCACGTTATGTGTCTCGCTTCGATGCGGCGCGGCTCCCGGTAGGTCATCAACGTGAGCAGATAAACCAGCACACCCACGACGAGGTGGGGCACCCAAACATTGGGAGGCTGGGTGTTGAACCGGAACAGCCACGGAGAAATTGCCAGGAAGATGGAGAGCACGTAATCCCCGAATAGATGCGCGCGCATCGGCAAAACTTTGAACAGGCCCAGTTCGTAGTTGGTAAACAGCGCCTGAATGATGAAAATGATGCCGATCACACGCGCCACCACCACAGGCGCACCGCCCACATGGGCGAAACCGAAAATGTTGGGCGCGATGATCAGAACGATACCGGCGATATAATCGAAAACACCGTGAGTATATGTTGAAATAGTCTTCATACCACAGGCTCGACGGGGGAAAACTTCCGTTCAAATGGGGACAAGACCCACCCGCGCCAGAGCAGGGAAAAGTCCAAATTGCCCAATCGGACAGCCATTAAAACAAGGCAGGCGAGCAGGGGGATTGAATAAACTTTAAATAAAACTGTCTTATAGTTGGCATCCGGGGCAGAATGCCCCAGATTCCGTTTTTTTAGATGCTATGAAGTTGACCAAATCAAGCGCTCTCCCCTCCCTCGAAAAGGGCCAATTATGGCAGACAGAAAAGGGCCATGTGGAAATCATGGAGGTGGGGAAGACACTGACCCATTACCGCCTTTTCCAAAACCAAAAGCGAGTTCCCACCAGTCTGGGTCGCATTCAGATGGTGCAGGATTACCTCAAGAAGAACGGGGGCCGACTCGTTAAAAACGAGCGGCTGGCCAAGGCAAAGGCCTGACCGGGGAAGGAAGTTACGCGTGCCAAACGCCATTGGGTTTGGCGCCGGATGGGGAAAGTGCTACCTTGCCGACACGTCCAGACAGACGCCTTCCTTTGTGCTGCGGGCGTAAATCCGCCCGTTGCTCACGCTGACGCTGTTCCAGCACTTGCCGGCCAGGATGTGGCTGCGCGCCGTTTCGACGTATCCGCTGGGGCTCGTCTTCACGATAACCAGATCGCCCGAGTCGCTCAGCACCAGCACATGGCCGTCGGCGAGCGTGCAACCGCCGGGACCGAAGCCCCCCTTGTTCCACATGATTTTGCCCGAGGCAATATCCACGCACTTAAGCGGGCCGGTGCCGAATTGAGCCTGCCCGAACAGGCCGTACAGAAAACCGTTGGTGCAAACCGGCGTGCTCCAGTGGTTGTTAAGCACACTGGCGGGTTGAAACCAGAGCGAACTGGCGGCGAACGCATCACCCGATCGTGTGATTTGGCATGCGCCGGCTCCAACCCCATAGCCTGCCGAGCAATAGACAATGTCCCCGGAGACAACAGGCGACATGGCCGTGGACACCGCATGTTTGAAAGGATAACGCCACAGCACGGAACCGGTCTCGGGGACTACGGAAACCAGGCCGCTTTGGGTAAAGAAAATAATCTGCCGAACGTCGGAAATGGTGGTGGCGACCGGCGTGGAATGGGTTATCTGCTCACTGAGCGCCTTCCAAACCACGTGACCGTCAGTTTTATCGAACGCCAGGAGCGATTGTCCCGCGCCGCCGCCCATGACGAAAACAAGGTTGCCATCAATCAGCGGAGAAGCGGCGCTTTGCCAGTGAATGTTGCGGGCGGCAAACTCGGCAATCAAGTTTTTCGACCAGACCTCATGGCCGGTGGCGGCATCGAAGCATTGCAACACAAGCCTGGAGGACAAAGTGTAAACCTTGCCACTGTCAAACGAGGGAGTGGAACGCGGGCCATCGCCGCCATCATTGCCAGGAACACCCCGGTTGCCGCCGTCATCGTATTTGGCGATTCCCACCTTGGCAGCCCAAAGCTCCTTGCCGGTGTCCGCATCAAGTGCAATACAAACCTCCTGTTTGGCGCCCTCGATCTCACGATTGACCAGCGTGAACGCTTTGCCGGAGGCGACCGTAAAGGCGCTGAAGCCATCGGTCAGGGGACTTTTCCAGATTTGTCGCGGACCTTCGTGGGGCCAGGTAGTGAGGATCTTCTCGGAACTCGCGCCGTTATGGCTGGGCCCGCGAAACTGGGTCCAGTCTTCGGACAAGGCCGGCTGTAGAAAGAGGCTGGCCAGAATCGCCTGGAATACAATGCCTGTTGGTTTCATCGAGCATCACACTCGAATATCGAACGGCATTGTCAACTAAATCCTTTGATGACAAAGAAGCGCACGCCAACGGTCAACAGGAATTACTGAAGGACGTGATTTGTCGGATTGATCTGGCAGGTCGGCGGAGTGGCGAGATCGCCCATCGTGTAACTTGCCCCGAAGTTTTGGGTGGGATCGTTCGGGCAGGCGGGTCGCATGCCGGCAGTGCCGCGTCCCAGATAAGGCTGAATCTGGTCGATGGATGGCGTATTTGTGCCGGTGACCTTGTTCTCAAGCGCCCATTGCTGTTTGGCGCCATCAATCTGGCGCAAATTATTGATGCAGGCGGTGGCCTGGCTGTTCGAGCGGGCGCGCACCCAATTGGGCATTGCGATGGCCGCCAGCAAGCCAATGATGGAAACAACGATCATGATCTCCACAAGTGTGAAGCCGGCGAAACGCGATTTTCTTGCAGCCATGATTCAGGTCTTTCTATATGTCCGGTTGATGCTTGACGATTGGAAGGCTCAACCCAATCTGGTCAGTCACCCAGGACTTTCTGATTACGAACAAGGGGTATGAGCACAGGGTATGCCAAGCGAATAATGGACGTTGGTCCTCACCTTCCTGCTCTCAACAGCCACTTTGGCTGGACTTCCGTTGGGCCGCTGGAAAACGTGGCGCAACTGTCCAACGTTTATGCCTAGAATTGGGACAGCCGAGAACGGGACACTGCAACGATGGGTGCACCTAATGCCCTGGGAGGGCTCGGGCTCGATCGCGTCCGAATGCTTGTTGCGTGTCAATCCTGTGTTAAGCTCTGCGCATGTTTCGCAGTCGGCAGGGTTCCATATGGTTGTTCCGCTTCGCCGGAATCGATGTTTATTTGCACTGGATGTGGTTCGTGATGGCGGTTTTTCAGGTCCAACGCCGCACGGGATATTCTTCGCTGGCGTGGAGCGTGGCCGAGTATCTGTCCTTGTTCGTAATTGTGTTGTTGCACGAGTTTGGCCACGCTTTGGCCTGCCGGTCCGTGGGCGGACAAGCGAACCAAATCGTGCTTTGGCTGCTGGGAGGCGTCGCTTACGTGGCCCCACCCCAAAGACCGGGCGCGGTGCTTTGGAGTCTGGCCGCGGGTCCGTTGGTCAATGTGCTGCTGGCCCCTTTATTGGTCGGCCTTTGGGTCCTGAGCGGCACTTGGGGCTGGCAGGAAACCGCGCCGGATCTCTATCGCCTAATCCTGCACATTATGGCGATCAACCTGGTGTTGCTCTGCTTCAACCTGCTGCCGATTTATCCGCTCGATGGCGGCCAAATCCTTCGCGCACTGCTTTGGTTTCCATTAGGGCAGGCGCGCAGCCTGGTGATTGCGACAGTCATCGGATTCGTGGGATTGATTGGGTTCGTCGTTCTTACCTTTGCGCTGCGCTCGCCTTGGTACGCGCTGATGTGTGCGTTCATTTTCATCAACTGTGGAAAAGGTCTGCTGGAGGGGCTTGCCCTGCTGCGCATGGCAAAAGCCCCGCGCCGGGAGGGGTTTGCGTGTCCGGCCTGCCATGCCCCACCGCCGCGTGGATCGTTTTGGACGTGCAGCAAATGTCGGAAGCCATTCGACATTTTCGAGACGCTCGGCTTCTGCCCCAATTGCGGAGTCGAGTATTCCGCAACCAGGTGTTTCGAGTGCGGAGAAATGGCGCCGATGAGCTTCTGGATGGGCGGGCCCGTTCCGCCGGTAGTCAAATGATGGAGGCCCGACCGCCTGCTCAGCTGGCATGGAGTCCCGGTTTCAGCCGGTGGAACTATCGCATGGTCGAGCAGGCAGGCAAAGGACTGCCTGTCCTACTGAGCAGGTGCCTGGCCTAATCCCAACCGCTTGAGCACTTCAGCCGCTAATAACTCGTACGCCGCTGTGGCCGGGCTATACGGGTCGTAGTACATGATGGGCTGGCCGAAGCTGGGCGCCTCGGCCACTTTGGTCGTGCGCGGAATGAGCGTCTCAAAAACCTTCTCGCCGAAATGTTCGCGCACCTCGCTCACCACCTGCTGCGAAAGTTTCGTGCGGCCGTCGTACATGGTCATCACGATGCC
The DNA here is from genome assembly GCA_021325145.1 of Verrucomicrobiota bacterium. GTDB lineage: Bacteria > Verrucomicrobiota > Verrucomicrobiia > Limisphaerales > Pedosphaeraceae > JAJPHR01. The sequence continues at coordinate 115,990 of JAJPHR010000031.1, forward strand.
CAGCAATTCCAGGCGTGCGTTCACGCCGTTCTCACGAAGCTGGCGGAGGATCCGGGTCACCATCGAAATGCCTTCGAGCGCGTAATACTCGCATTGCAACGGCACCAGCAAGCCATCCGCGGCAGTAAATGCGTTCAGAGTGAGTATCCCCAAAGACGGCGGGCAATCCACCAGCACGAGATCAAAGCGCTGGGATTCGAGGATGGGAACCAACGCCTCGGAAGCGCGCTGCAAATGTCTTTCGGACCGGGCCAGTTCGATGTCCGCGCCGCACATATCGACTTCACCGGGAATGATTTCGAGGCGCTCGTATGCGGTGGGTTTGATTTTATCCGCGAGCGGTCCTTCGCCCAGCAAGGGACGGTAGGCGCTGGCCCCTTCGGTCTTTTCCAACCCCAACCCGCTGGTCGCGTTGGCCTGGGGATCGAGGTCGAAAAGCAGCACCCGCCGGCCCACGGCGGCGATGCAGGCCGCCAGATTAACGGCCGTTGTGGTCTTGCCCACCCCGCCCTTTTGGTTCGCAACCGCGATAACTTTAGTTGGCACCAAGCAGGTTTAAAGAAATCGGGGCTGGTATTCAAGGTTTCTAACCCGGATGTTTAATTGCCTGCGGTGTCCCTTGGTCAGCGCAGCGCCCCCGAGCTGGAGCGTAAGCGGGCACTTTCCAAAAATTCCTCCTGGCTCAACTCTTTCGGTGGCTCGGGTGCTTTGCGCGCTGGCTTGATATTTGCTTGATATTTATTTGAGAGATTGCTGGATTTTCTCGCGGGTCGGACGCACACTATGTTCATGAAACTGATTCTTTCGCCACACAACGTCACTCTCACCAAAGCGATTGAGAACCACATCGAAAAGCGAATTGACAAGCTCGAACACATTGACCACTACGGGATCAGGGTTCGTGTATGCCTGGAGCACGACGCCACCAAGGCGCCCGAACGGGCATTCACCTGTTCGATGCAGCTATCCGAGCCTGGACCCGACTTGTTTGCGGAAGATTCCGAAGCTGATCTCTACGCGGCCATTGACCTGGTAACGAAGAAGATCGAACAACAAATTCGCAAGCGCCAAAGCAAGTTCAAGGCGCGCAACCACACACTGGCCTCGCGCACCAAGCGCCGCCGGCAGGAAGCCGAGATCTAAGCCGCGTGCACGCCGAGAACCCGCCATGGATTGTCCCGGCCATGCCGCGTCCTCAACCGCCAGATTCCATCGCCCCGGCCCGCGCGACATCCTTGTTGCTGCGGGCCCGCGTTTTGATTCCAATCGCGCGGCCACCGATTGACGACGGCGCGGTTGTCATCGCAGGCAATCGCATCCGGGCTGTGGGCCGATGGAAGGATCTTTCGCGCGGGCACAGTGGCGAGGTGGCGGATCTGGGTGAAGCAATTGTCCTGCCCGGCCTCGTCAATGCGCATTGTCATTTGGACTACACCGCGATGGCCGGCGAACTTGCGCCGCCGAAGAAATTCACCGATTGGCTCAAACTCATCACCACCTGCAAGTCCGGCCTCACCTATTCTGATTTCGCGCAATCCTGGTTGACTGGCGCCCGGATGCTCGCGCGAACAGGCACCACCACGGTCGGAGACGTGGAAATGGTGCCGGAACTGCTTCCCGAGGTTTGGACCGCCACGCCCTTGCGCGTGATTTCGTTCGTGGAAATGACCGGCATCAAAAGTCGTCGCCCGGCCGCTGAGATTCTCCGCGAGGCAATGGAGTTCGTGCGCTTGCTGACTCATGAACGCTGCCGCCTTGGTCTGTCGCCGCATGCCCCCTACTCCACCGCCCCGGAATTGCTCCACCTGACGGCGCGAGCCAGCCGTCAACACCGGTTGCGGATGGTCACACACGTGGCGGAGTCGGATCAGGAATTCGACATGTTCATGCACGGGCGCGGTGAGATGTTCGACTGGATGGCGCGCAGCAAGCGCGACATGTCCGACTGTGGGTTGGGCAGTCCCGTGCAGCATCTGGAGCGCCAGGGCGCGCTGAGCCCGAATCTGCTAGCGGTCCACGTCAATTATCTTGGCGCCGGGGATGCCGCGCTGCTGGGCCGCCGGAAGGTGCATGTCGTCCATTGCCCCCGGAGCCATGCTTACTTCAAACACCGAGCCTTTCCATTTGAGGAACTGAGCAAAGTGGGTGTTAACATTTGCCTCGGAACTGACAGCCTGGCCAGCGTGCTTAAATCGAAGAAACAAGCGATGGAACTGAACCTTTTCGACGAAATGCGCGAACTGGCCAACCGCAGGCCTTCCTTGCCGCCGCAGACGATTCTGCGAATGGCCACGATCAATGGCGCGAACGCGCTGGGCTTGCGCCGCGAGGTCGGGGAGCTTTCGCCCAATGCTTTCGCAGACCTGATTGCGATTGCGTGCAAAGGGAATGCCGCAGAGAGCTTTGAGCACGTCGTGCATCATTCCGGGTCGCTCAGCGCCAGCATGATCGATGGCCAATGGATTATCGCGCCTGAGAGTGTGGAAACTGCGAGTTCGGCAGGTTGATAAGTGAACGTGAGCGATTTCACTTCTGAACTCCGCGAGCGGCTCGAAGCAATCAAGGCGCAGGATCTTTACCGCGAATTGCGCCGGGTCGATTCCGCCCAGGAGCCGCGGCTCGAGCTCGGCGGGAAATCCTTGCTGAACTTTTCCTCGAACGATTACCTCGGGCTGGCCAATCATCCCGCCCTAAAAGAAGCGGCGGTCAAAGCCATTGAACGGTTTGGGGCCGGATCGGGGGCATCGCGGTTGATTTGCGGCTCATTGGCACCGCATCATGAATTGGAAGCGGCGCTGGCCAATTTCAAACAGACCGAGGCCGCCCTTTCGTTTTCCTCCGGTTACATGGCGGCGGTTGGAACGATCTGCGCCATCGCGGGCAAGGAAGACATCGTCGTGATCGACAAGTTGGTCCACGCCTGCATCATCGATGCCGCGCGGCTTTCGGGCGCGAAACTCCGCGTTTATCCCCACAACGACTTAAATGCGCTCCAGGAGATCCTCCACTGGGCGGCGCGGCAGGAGCCGACCTCCGGCAAACGCCGCCCGCACACTCTCATCGTGACGGAGAGCGTATTTTCCATGGACGGAGATGTTGCCCCTCTGCGCGAACTCGTTGAGCTCAAGGAGAAATTTGGAGCCTGGTTGATGGTGGATGAAGCGCACGCCACGGGAATCTTTGGACGGAACCGCTGCGGACTGGCCGAGGAAATGAAGGTCGCCGATAAAATCGAGATTCAGATGGGAACGCTCGGCAAGGCTCTGGGGGCGTCCGGCGGTTACATTTGCGGATCGAAAATGTTGATCGAATACTTGATCAATCGCGCGCGAACGTTCATTTTTTCGACCGCTCCCGTCCCAGCCGCAGCCGCAGCAGCCCGGGCGGGAATCGAATTGGTCCAATCGGGCGAGGGCGAAGCGCGCGGCCATCGACTCTGGGCGGGGATAAACCAGGTTGAGGATGCCTTGATTAAGTCCGGTTGGGATCTGCCGGGTGTTCGCAGCGCGATTATTCCCCTGATGATCGGCGAAGAAGCACAGGCGGTGGCCACAACTCTCATGCTGCGTGAACAGGGCATTTTTATTCCGGCGATCCGATATCCGACGGTGGCGCGCGGTGAGGCCAGATTGCGCCTGACATTGACGGCCGGGCACACGGCGGAGGACATCGCGACTCTGCTGGCTGCGCTGGCTAAACTGCCACCGACGAAATGTGCGCGCCCTTGATTATCAATCGAGGCATGGGGTTCCGCCTTCAGCTAGGATGTTTCACAGCCGCTTCAACCCGGCTACGCAAGGCAAGGTAGGGCGCGCAGTCCTCTGCGCGCCCTACCCAGTTTCGGTATGAAATCATATTTTGCGCTCCGAAGTCCGTCGAATGACTGCCATGCATAAACTCGCCGAACTGGATCACCAATATGTCTGGCATCCGTTTACACAGATGCGGGACTGGCTCAAGCGCGAACCGATCGTAATCGTATCCGGAAAAGGCGCGGTGCTGCGCGACGCGCGTAACCGGGAATATCTCGATGCCAATGCCTCGATCTGGACCAATCTCCATGGCCACGGCCACCCGCAGATCAATGCCGCAGTACGAAAGCAGTTGGGCAAAATCGCGCATTCCTCCGCGCTTGGTTTCGCCAACGAACCGGCCTCGCTGCTGGCGAACCGCCTCGTGAGCGTGGCGGGCCAAGGCAAACCCGGGCTTGCCAAAGTGTTTTTTTCGGACGACGGGTCCACAGCGATGGAGGTGGCTTTGAAGCTCGCCTATGTCCATGCGCAACGCACCGGCCGGGCGAAAAGGCCGCGGTTCCTTTCGCTGCAAGGCGCTTATCACGGAGACACCGTGGGCGCGGTTGGCCTGGGTCACATTGATTTGTTTCACAAGACATACGCCGGCCTCCTGTTCAAGACGGATCAGGTCATGGCGCCGTATTGTTACCGCTGCCCGTTCAACCGCGCCAAGCCGGAACGCGCCGACGCCCGGGAATACCGCAAGTGCAATCATGAATGCATCGATCTGATCGAAAAGCGCTTTGCCGTTCAGAAACGAAAGGGGAATCCTTATGCGGCCTTTGTTATCGAGCCACTGATGCAGGGAGCGGCGGGCATGATACCCCAGCCGCGCGGCTGGCTTGGACGGGTCGCGGAAATTGCGCGCTCGGAAGGCGCGCAACTGATCGCGGACGAAGTGATGACGGGATTCGGACGGACGGGGATCCCGGCGCGTCAAAACCAGAGCAGGAATTTTGCCGCAATGCCTGATGCCCACGCGGGGTTGGAACTCTGCGCTCCGTCCGCAACGACAGCGGCAATAAGCTCCCGCAGTCTATTCGCATGCCAGCACGAAGGCGTGCAGCCGGATTACCTGTGCGTGGCGAAGGGTTTGACCGGTGGTTATCTACCGATGGCAGCGACGCTGACGACGCAAGCAGTGTTCGATGCTTTCCTGGGGGATTATTCGGAGTTTAAAACGTTTTTCCACGGACACAGCTTCACTGGCAATCAACTGGGTGCGGCGGCGGCGCTTGCCAGCCTGAACGTATTGCAAAGCGGGGCGTCTCTTCGCGCGCGTCAAAGACTGCAACAAACTTTCACCGAGCAATTACAATCTCTATGGAGTTTGCCGCAGGTCGGTGATATCCGGCAGGTCGGTTTGATGGCGGGAATCGAGTTGGTGAAGGATTGGCGGACGCGCGCGCCTTTCAAATTGCGCGAACAGGCGGGCATACGTGTTTGCGAGGCGATGGGGCGGCGCGGCGTGCTGACGCGGCCAATCGGAAATGTGATCGTTCTGATGCCGCCCTATTGCATGACGGCGGCGCAGGTGGCGAGAATGGTTGGCGCGCTCCATGAGTCGATTGGAGAAGCGTTGTGAAAGCGCGTCATTTTACCGCGTGCTCCTGAATATACTCCTGTTTGAGGCCGAGCGTCTCGGGCGCGTGCAACACGAGCATTTTCATGCGCACGTCAGCCGGCACATCACGCCGGGTCAGTTTCGAAATCGCCAGCATCAATATAATGGCGAGAGGGACTGCCCAGATTGCGGGTTGTTCACAAAGGATGCGGGCGAGAGGGTGCGCGGACCAAAGGGCGTCCAGTTGAATCCATTTCAGATCGCTAAAGCTGGTCAGGGAAATACCGCCCAGCGCGAGCAATCCGCCGCCAAGCATGCCCCAGGCTGCGCCTTTCACAGTCATGCCGCGCCACCACACGCTCAGGAACAGCAGTGGGAAATAGCTGGCGGCGGCAATGGCGAACGCCTGGCCCACCATGAAATTAATGTCCAGTTTTTCGACCTGCATCCCGGCCACCACAGCGATGGCGCCGAGAATCACGGCGCAGACCTTGAAAGCGCGCATTCGTTCCGCTGGAGTTGAGGACGGGCGCAGGATTCGTCCATAGACATCATGGGCCAATGCGCCGGTCATGGAAACCAGCAGTCCACTGAACGTGCTCATGAACGCGGCAAAAGCGCCGGCGCAAGTGACGCCACTGAGCACCGAGCCCAGGCCGGGAACTCGTTGGTTGAGCAAACTTGGCAATTCAAGCACCACCTTGTCCGTCCCCTTGGCGCCCACGGCGGAATACAATTGAGGCAACAAGTTCCGGCCCATGACACCAACGACGGGAGGAAAGAGGTAGAACACGCCGATCAAAATCATCACCCACATGGTGGTGCGCTTGGCGGCGACACCATCGGGGTTGGTGTAGAATCGAACGAGAATGTGCGGCAATCCCGCCGTCCCGCAGACCAGCGCGATGATGAGTGAGTAAGTGTAAACCAAGGATAATGGGCGAACATCGACTGGCGGCAATTGATAGCGCGCGAGTTCCGCTGTTGGCACGGCCCAGATCTGCCTTGGATTGGCGTCGATAAGGGTGATACCCGCGTCGGTAAGCACTTTTTTGATGCCCGCGACGGCTTCGTGCACCATCAGGAACTCAAAGTTCGGAGAGTTAAACGATACTGCGTTGGTTGGCAAGTTGGGAGCCATATAAGCGGCCTTTCCTTGCAACGTTCCGTAATCCCACGCCAGAACTCTTGGTTCGACGTTGGGAGCGGACATATTGTAAACTTGCAGCGGCACCAGTTCGATACTGCCTGGATTTTTCTGATAGGCGTCCCATTCTGCAGCGGGCAAGGCTTTGATCGTCCTGCCCCCCCACTCCAACCGCACACCATTCGTCAACATGACCGCCTCTACATACTTCAAAACCTCGTCGCGAGAATGAAAACTTCCCTGGATGGCGAGGTACGGTCGCGGCAAGTTGGTTGCGGCCAGCACCGGGAGCCCGGCCAGAGCGCCAAAACCTTCCACACAGGAAAGCATCGAAACCCGAGTGGACAACGATGTGTTCGGCGGCGTATTCGTCCAGTCTGAAAACAAGGAACCGCTTTGTACCTTTTCTTTGGCTCGCCGCATCTTCGCAAAGACACTGGTCATCCGATCAATAAAAGCATACCAGCCGCGCGGAGGAGGTTGGCCGTCAAAGCTCCGCAGGGTGGCACTTAGGTCGGCAGTCAAATTCCAGCGCGGAGACGCGTTTGCGGCTTTGGCTGCCTTGGTGGTCAATGGCCCGAAGGGGTTGACCCAGGCGGCATCAATGGGGGCTTTGTCCGGAAGTGGCGCGCGTTCCGCAACGATCTGATGGGCGGCGATTCCGGGTGTATTCATCTCCACGTGTTTCCCATACTGACCGTAAACCGTCATCAGGACGAATACCGGCACCGAAATTGCGAACATTTTGATCCAGTACTGAAACGCCTGGACCAACGTAATTCCCTTCATTCCGCCGAGTGCAACGTTGAGGGTAATGACCGCGCCGACCAGGATTACGCCCCATCGATAATTCAGTCCGGGAAAAATGTAGGCCAGCGTCGTCCCCGCCCCTTTCATTTGGGGCATCGTATAAAAGAATCCGATGAAGAGCACGAACACCACGGCAATCTTCCTGAAAACCGGCGAGTCGTACCTCCCCTCGGCGAAGTCGGGTATGGTATAGGCTCCGAACCGGCGCAAAGGCCCCGCGATGAACAGCAACAGGAACAAATAACCGCAAGCGTAACAGACCGGATACCAGAGTGCGTCGTAGCCGTTCTTCATCACCATCCCGGCAATGCCCATGAACGAGGCGGCGGAGAGATATTCACCCGAGATGGCCGAAGCGTTCCAACCGACCGAGACCGATCGCCCGGCGACGAAAAAGTCGCTCGCGGTCCTGGACTTTCTGGCGGACCAAAAGCCCAGGCCGATGGTAACGGCGACCGTGAGCAAGGAGAATGTGAGAATCCAAGGGTCGATGTGCATGGATTACATGGATTGCACGCGGAAGCAGGCAACGCCTTGTGGCACGAAGGGCTCTATTGAAAGGCGGAGCGCAGAGCCCCAGTTCTGCGCGATCATGAGAACTACCAATACGCAGAGCAGGAGCCCGGCGCTCCGCAGCCAGCGCGGGATTTCATTGGTATACATTGTTTCTCATTTCTTTTTCGTGGGCGCTTGCTTCTTCATTGCCGTTCGCGGCAGCCGCTTCGGTTTGTTCCAGCGCGATTGAGCGGCGGATGAACACCCAGGCGATGAGCCATACGAATGGGAAGAAGAGGATCCCCAGGATGAACCAGGTGAGCGTGAAACCGAGGACGCGCGTAGCCATGAAATCCGCGAAGAAATAGTTGGCCAGCGGCAGGCCGAGCAAGGCCACGAGAAAAGTCGCCGCGCAGGCAACCGAAAGGCGGAGCTGCCGACGCATCAACGCGCGCAGGAATTCATCGCTATGGATGTCCGGCCTTGCGGATTTGGGAGTTTGCACGCCGCATCCTGTAGCAGAGTGCCCAGGGTCTGGCAATGGTGGTCTACCCCGCGGACTTGTTGGCGCATTTTACCAGAAGCACCGCTTTTACATGGATAACGGCAAAATACACCCCCAGCACGCCAAATTTCCAAAATACCCCTTGCTTCGGATGCCGGGAGCCTCTATATTTCGCGCTCTTTTGAAAAGAAAGTAGCTATTTATGAGACGCCCTAAAGGTATCAAGACGAAAAAGTCGGTTGCCAAACGGTTCAAGATTACCGCTCGTGGCAAAGTGGTCCACGCGCGCGCAGGCCGGCGTCATTTGTTGGCGTCCAAGAGCCCCAAGCGCCGTCGCGGGCTCGGTGAAGCCAAGCAGGTGGATTCCACTGACACCTATCGCATCACGCAGAATCTGCCTTTCAGCCGATAATTCCGCGCGTCCACAACGTTCCACATTCAACACTAATTTTTTATGCGAGTTACCAACGCCGCCGCTTCCCGCAAGCGCCGCATCCGCACAATCAAGGCTGCCAAGGGTTTCCGCGGCCGCCGTTCCAAGCTGTATCGTTATGCCGCTGATGCCACCGACCACGGCAAGGCATACATGTTCCGGGATCGGAAGATGAAAAAGCGCAATTTCCGGCAGCTCTGGCAGGCGCGCATCAATGCCGCCGCCCGCTCCGCAGGCATCACTTACAGCCGGTTCATGGAGGGGCTCAAGGCCGCCAAAGTGGCGCTCGATCGCAAGGTGCTCGCGGACATCGCCGCCACGGACAATGCCGCTTTCACGAATTTGGTCAAGGTTGCCCAGGATGCGTTGAAGACCAAAGCGGCCAGCGCGGCCAAGGCCTAAAGCCACTGGAAGGTGGAAGCGCGGCAGCGTGCAGAGTCGGAGCGTCCGACAGCAGGCAGGGCGGGCCGTCCCTTGCCCGCCGCTCGTTCGCACGCCAGCGCGGCGCGCACGGAGTGACGCGCCCGATCTCGAATGGTGTCGCCGCACATTTGATCCATGTCATTCCTCGACCAAATTGAACCGCTGAAGCAAGCTGCGTTGAGCGACCTCCGGGCTGCGCCGGACCTTGCCGCACTGGACCAGACCAAGGGCAATTACCTCGGAGCCCAGGGCAAGTTCACGGCGTTGATGAAGCAACTCGGTTCCCTGTCAAAGGAGGAAAAGCCCGCAGCCGGCAAACTAATCAATCAGGCAAAAGTTGAGCTGGAAGCCGCGCTCACGGAACGCCGCGCCGAACTGGAACTTAAAGCCGCGCTGCCAAAGGAACCCACGGATTTTACGTTGCCTGGGCGCCGCCGTCCGCTCGGCCGGCTGCACCCGCTCACCCAAGTGACCGAGGATATTGTCCGCAGCTTTCGCAAGATTGGGTTTGTGGTCGCCGACGGCCCGGAAATCGAGGATGAGTACCATTGCTTCGATGCGCTCAACACGCCCGCCGACCATCCGGCGCGGGATACGCAGGACACGTTTTACGTGGCTTCGCCGCAGAAGTGGCTGCTCCGCACCCATACTTCCTCGGTGCAAATCCGCGTTATGGAAAAGCAACCGCCGCCGGTGCGCATCATTGTGCCAGGCCGGGTGTATCGTCGCGACAATGCGGACGCAACCCATAACCCCACTTTTCAACAGATCGAAGGACTTTACGTCGATAAGCACGTCACCGTGGGCGATCTCAAAGGCACGGTGGAATTCGTCTTCAAGGAACTGCTGGGCGAAGAAGTGCAACTCCGTTTCCGACCGCACTACTTTTCCTATACCGAGCCCAGCTTCGAGATCGATTTCTCCAGCCCGATGGTGCGCAAAATGGGCAAGCAATGGCTGGAACTGGCCGGTTGCGGCATGGTCCATCCCAAGGTGTTCGAAAACGTGGGTTACGATCCGGAAATCTGGACCGGGTGGGCTTTTGGCTTCGGCATCGAACGCATCGCCATGCTGCGCTACGACATTCACGACATCCGGCTGTTTTACGAGAATGACGTGAGATTCTTGCGGCAGTTCTAACCGGTGCGCATCCTGGCACCACCTCCGACTCCCCATCCAAGCGATTGCGGGTTGGCTTTGATTCTCATTAGTTTGCGCTCCATTGATAACCGTAGTTAGAGGGAGGATCATACTGCCAGGCTTCCAAATGAGCGCCTCTTGCATTTGCAGCATCCCAGTAAATCTTTAAATAGCTTACGTGACCATCAACAAAACTCACCACACACCTGGCATCATTATACCACCCTGGAGCCGCAGCAGGCCGGTGCCAGGAGTAGGGAAATAAAGCAGTGTACTCTGCGACCAGGACGGTTCTGCCGGGTTGGTTGATCGCAGTTGCCTTTAGGCCGGCAATACCCGGCCAACGTGGCCGTGGCGGCCAGCCATAAGGGAAGTTGCCCGCATTGAATGCATAGCTTGAAAAATCAGCGCCCACCTGATCATGAATGCTTTGCGCAATGTAATAGATGCGAGCCGTGGTCTCAAAATCGTAATAGAACGTGTCAGCCGGACATGCAAATATCCTGGAGTGACCGGACTGAACTCCGGCAACGCCTAAGTAATTTTTGGCGAGTACGGCACAACGGGTAAAGGCGCCGAACCAATTCGATCCCGAAATGGGAAAGACATTGTTGGAGTCGTCGGTGTACAAATGGATGGCAACATTGATCTGCCGGAGATTATTCACGCAGGTGGCCTGCCGGGCTTTACCTTTTGCGCCGGCTAGTGACGGCAGGATCAGTGAACCGAGAAGCGCAAGAATGCCGATAACCACCAGTAATTCAATCAGAGTGAATCCCTTTGTTTCGTGGCCTCTGGTTTTCAAGTGAGTGAGTCTTTTCGCTCCGTAAAGTCTTATTTCTTCGAGTTCGGCCATTATAAGCGTCCACAATCAATGGAATGCCCGGGGCGAGAAAAGGTTCAAGCTGTGAAGACTTTTCCATGTGATGCGGCAAATCCTAATCGTTCGTCATCTCCGAAATCCCGGTGCTTATCGACGGTACACCGATTATCGCGTCCAAACGACGGTGCGGCCCAGGAGAGAAACACCCACGTAACCGTGGACTTCAAGGCGGTTGGTTGAAATAAGGGTCATTTTGCACCGGTACGTTTTGCCCGACTCCGGGTCGTAAATCCTGCCGCCCGTCCAGTGATTGTCTCCCGCGTAAACGAAGTCGCTCATGAATTGCAGGCCGGCAATGGGCCGCGAACGCAGTTCCGGATTTGGATTGCGGCGGTCGTTTTTGGGCTTGCCGCCCATCCCCTGGGCATCGTCGGCCGGCCAGTTGGGATCCTTCAAGCTGATGATCTTCGCAAAAAATTTATTGTCCTCCTTGAAAATCCGGATCTGGCTTTTGTCGTCGGTCGTGTGCCAGATGCCTAGAATCTCATCGCCCGGCGCGACGGCCCAAACGGTCATGCTGGCGAGAATGGCGGCGATCAAAAGGAACGCGCAGAACTTTTCCGCGTGCCGTTGCTGCTTCCAATACCTGGCCCTGGAGTGCCCCATGCCGGAAAGTTAATAATTAAGGGGTTGGGCAGCAATAGGTAAAATACCCGGATCAGCTTGCTTATTTGAAGGTTCTGCGAGAACCTTTGGAAGAATTGCATTCATGGTTAAGCACAATTGTACGATTTACGTAGCCCTGGTTTTGTTCCTGGCGCGAAATGTCTGGGGCCAGGAGCCGACAACTAAAGTTCCAGTCCGGGTGGACGCATCCGCCACGGCGGCCGCCAAATCGCCGGGCATCACCACGAATGATTATGCGCTGCCCGAGGTCGGCACGCTGCACCTGGCGGTCCCCCAGGCATGGCAGGCATCCTTCAAAAAGACGATTGTGATGGGCACACGGGCCGATGAGGTGCATTTTCAACCACGGGAGGGAAACGACTACGCCGCCATGGTCGTGGCGGTTCATATGACGCCAGCCAGCGCACGAGATTTCAATACCAGGGAAGTCCTGATGGAAGCAGCCAAGAGCGAGTTGCCCGGGGCGGTTGAGAAGACAGCGGACATTCACGACCTGACCGGTCCCGAGGTCAGCGGCAACTACTTCAGCCTGACCGACGGCAAAATCTCCGCGGACAAACCCAAGCCAGGTGAATATAAATACTTGACCGTGGGTTACGCAAAGCTGGGCGATCTCGTGCTTATCTTGCGGGTGGTTTCGAACCGCAATGGTGAAGAGAAGGCTCAGGCCCTGGAGATGATCAGGACGGCGCGCTTAACTCCGGCGCCGTGACCAACCGCGGGCCTGATAGCCTGATTCGTCGCGCCAGCCCGTCCCGCGTTCACCCGGCAACGGATTATCCAAGAGACTTGTTTTTTCAAATTTAGGCCATACACTGTGGGTATGAAGAATGATGTCGTGCCGGTGCAGATTCGAGGAATACTGCCCGCCAACAGCGGTTGCGCGCTCTTCGTCGGGAACGACGACAAAGTTTTTGTCATCAACGTTGAACCCGCCATGGGGCAAGTCATTCACATGTTCCTCAAGGAAATGCCCAAGGAACGGCCGCTCACTCATGACTTGATCGCCAACATTCTCAAGGGCTTCAGCATCTCCGTCGAGCGCGTGATCATCACGGAATTGAAGAATTCGACTTATTACGCCCGCCTTATCCTGCATCAGCAGAATGAACTCGCGCGGAAGATTGTCGAGATCGACGCGCGGCCGAGCGATTGCCTGGCCATCGCCACCGCCCAGAAGCGTCCCATTTACGTCTCCGTCCCTCTTTTCGAGCAGGTCGAGGACATGACCGAAGTCCTGGATCGAATCAATGAGAATGGTGGCGAATTGGAATAGTGTGGGCTCCCACCAACTCGGCTAACCAAATGCCGCCTGCCTCCAAGTCCGCAAAGTCACCCGTTCTGATCTGCGGCGATGATGATTTTGCCGTTCAGCAGCGTGCCCGGGAGATCCATCGGCAGTGGTGCGATGAACTCGGCGGCATGGACCACGAGATCCTTGACGCGGGCGTGGCAAACAGTGGTGAAGCGTTGAAAGTTCTCGCCCGATTGCGCGAGGCCCTGCAGACCCTTCCCTTTTTTGGCAGCGGCAAAGCCGTCTGGCTCAAGAACTGCAATTTTCTCGGTGACGAACGCACGGCTTCGACGCAAGCCGTGACGGAGACGCTCGCCGAGCTGGCGCAGGAGTTCAAGGATTTCCCCTGGGGCAGCGTCCGGCTTTTGATCAGCGCGGGCAAGGTGGACAAGCGCAAAGTTTTCTACAAAGCCATCGACAAACTCGGCGCCGTCGAATCCTTTGCCGGCCTGTCGGTGGATGACCGGGATTGGATGGCCCGCGCCGAAACCATCGCCCTCGAAGCCTTGCGTGAACGCGGCAAGAAAATCTCGGACGAGGCGCTGGCGGAGTTGATCAGCAACGTCGGCCCGCACACGCGGCAACTCAACAGCGAGATTGAGAAACTCACGCTCTTTGTGGGCACCCGGCCCGAAATCGAAGTCGGCGATGTGGCCGCCATTTGCACGCGGAACAAATCAGCGCGCGCCTTCTCGCTTGGCGATGCCCTGGGCGACCGCGATCTGCCCCGGCTCCTGCGCACCTTGGATGAGGAATTGTGGGAGATGAAATTTGACAATCAGAAGTCCGAAATCGGCCTGCTCTACGGGCTTATCGGCAAGGTCCGGGCAATGATTCTGCTGAAGGAGATGCTCCGCGAAGGATGGATCAAACCCGACTCGGACTACAACCGTTTCAAAGCGCAACTGGAGCGGGTGCCGGCGGCCCAACTGCCCGAAGACAAACGTTTCAATCCGCTTTCCATAAACCCGTATGTGCTGTTCAAGGCGCTGCCGCAGGCCCGGCGTTACAGCCAGCAGGAGTTGATCCGGGCCATGGATTTGCTGCTGCAGTGTAATCGACGCCTCATCTCGAGCGGTTTGGATGGGGCATTGATTCTGCAACAAACACTCGTGCAAATTGCGGGGACAAAAACGTCCGTTGCCCAATGACCACCGCCCGAACAAGTTCCAAATTCCAAAGCCCAGTTGAGGCTTGGCCATTCGATCTTTACTGGCCATTTGACATCGGCCGTTGGCCATCAACTTTAAGCGCCTCCTCATGGCTGCCCCTTGACTCCCACCAACATCAATCCCATATTCTCGACGAAGAAGCGTGTCTATGAGCACACCATCCGCCAAATTGCTGGTGTTCGTTTCCGGTCAACTGGCCTGCGTGAAAATCGTGGGGCGCGCAAATTTCACTTCCAGCATCGATTTCAAGACCGTCTTAAATGAACTGCTCGACAAGGGATACACCTGCTTCATCCTCGATTTGGCGGAATGCGTGCTGATGGACAGCACCTTCCTGGGCGTATTAGCCGGCTTTGGCCTGAAGCTGTCCACAGCGCGGAACGGAGACGGGCAAAACGAGCACGGAATCGAATTGTTGAATCCGAATGCCCGTATCGCCGAGTTGCTGGAGAATCTGGGCGTCATTCACCTGTTCAAGATAGTCACCGGTCCGTTAGCGTTGCCCGCCGAAGTGCAGGCCCACACCCCCGTCGCGGTGAATGAGCCTACGCGTGAAGAAGTCAGCCGCAATTGTCTCGAGGCCCACAAAATACTGATGGATATTTCGCCTTCCAACATACCCAAGTTCAAGGAAGTCGCCCAATTCCTGGCGGAGGATTTGAAGAAAAAAGCGTGACATCACTCACCTGGCTTGCCCAGCCGGCGATGTCACACGGCACCCGCTTCCTGTTCCAAATCTTGTTGCGTAACCATTCCATCTTTGTATAAACGGCGGTGTCTATTCAGCAATCGGGATGGCTGTTGGAGCCGGGGGCGGATGAAACGTCGGACGCGCGGAAAGCTAATTGGCGGGCCGGAAAAATGAAAACACGGATGATCACGCTCTATGTCGTCCTCCTGGTGGTTACCCTTTTGCTTCTCGCCATGGTTTGGCATTGGCAGATGGCGGGCGCTTATTTCGTCAGCCAGGATCGGGGTATCATTCTTGATTTCGTGCCCCCTTTCGCCCATTCGGGTGTCGCCGGCGATTTTTATCTCAAGCCGGAGCGCGTGGTTTACGCCATCTGGGGAGTTTACGTCGCCGCGGGCTTTATCCTGCCGGGAATCTGCGCGTGGCTCTCGATCCGGCTGTATCAAAAGGAATTGGAAATTTCCTGGAGATGAGATGCTCCTTTGCCCGCACGGCAGTTAACCGCTGTCCCGTGCGTCGCGTGGCGGCCCGCAACTCACCGCAAAGGCACAGCCGCGGTTGGGTATAAATGGCAGGGTAGGAACTTCGGCGAGATCACCGCCTGGCAGACGTTCATGGCCACGGCCACTGAACCACTCGAAAAAAGCCGCGTCCCGGACTCAGCGAGTTGGTAAAGGAAGCAGAAGGAGCCGCGGCTACATTGGTGCTTAGTGAAACCCAACTGGCTGGGGAGGACAGATTCGTGGTGGTCTGCAGAATGTTCGTCTTGCCGGCGATCAACCCGTTGACGTTGAACATGAACATTCCAGCCGTGGCTTTCGCGGCTGACAGAGTCGGTGGTGGGTTTTCAACACTGATCGCAATCGAGTTCGTGGCAGTTGCGCCGACATTATCGCGTGCGATTGCCGTCAACGTATAGCTCCCGAGTGGCAGGTTGGTCACTGAAGCCGTGAAGGGCGCGCCAAGGACGGTGCCCACCAAATTTGTGCCGACATAGAACTCCACGTCTTCCAGCCCGTCAGCATCCGTATCGGAAGCCGTCACCGCGAAGTTGAAGGATGCCGGAGCGTAGAACACGGCATTGTTCACCGGATTTGTGATTACGACGGTAGGCGGGGCATTCGTGGTCACGATGATCGTGCCGGAATCGCCCACATCGTCATGATAGTGAAATGTTCCAGCCTGGTTGAACTGAGTTCCTGCGTCGGTTTCAAAAGGCGTCCAGAAGTTACTGTCGCTGATGATGGCATACGGTCCATAGCCATCATTCGCGAACCAATACACAGTTTCCCCCGCCACGATGTTTACGGGATCCAACGAGAAGCCAGTGAAGAATGAAACCCCGACCTGGACGCCAGCCCCGACGCGAAATGTGAATAGCGCCGCCGCCAATCCGAGCCACCAGCACAACCTTCCCCTACCGGTCTCCTGATTCACGCCGCCATTGTGCACGCCGGAGCCGGCCCTGTCAAAACGGATATAACAAACATGGCCACCAGCCTTATCGTTCTCGTGCTCGTCCTCGTCGTCGTCCTCGATTCCCAAAACGACATTGCATCTCCCCCGCCCCGCCTCGGCAGCGGGCCAGAATGACACTCAAACGGCGAGAAATCGCTATTTCTACGCAACTCGCAATCTATCAGCAGCTTACGCATGTTTTCAGCTCTGACCCGGGGCTTCCGTCCGAAAAAAGGAGGTTTAATTTGGTTTAATTTGCTTTAATTCACCTTAATTTCCGCCCCTCGCTTTACCCCCCGAGATAGACTTTGGGCTTATTTGAATGTCAAAGAACGGCCCGCGCTCCCAACAGAGCACGGGCAAAAACGATCCCTATGCCAGGCTTCCAAGGCCGACTGGGCCTTGGCCACTTGTCATTGGACATTCCGGCGCTTTGCGCCGGCCCCTCCCATCCTGCACTGACGTCGCTAATAGAGCACAAGCCACCTTCTCCGGCAACTTAATTCTGAACCTTTCTGTGATTCTTCAGCGTAATTTGGAACGCAGAGCCCCTCCCCCGATGACCAAGGCGTCGCGGGGACGCAACTCATCATTGTCACTGTGTTGGTAGGGACGGCGCGCTGGCGCCGTCCCCGTCGCCGAGCGCAGCGTCAGGCGACGGAACGAATGGTCCGGATCGCACGACTCCGGCAGCGCCCTCCGTCCGCATTGCGCTGATTCCCACAATCTGCTTTGCATGAGACGCGGTTTTGGCGTAAGTATTTCCTTCCCCGATGTCGGGGAATTATGAAACCGGAAGTCGAAATATACGATACGACCCTGCGGGACGGCAGCCAGGGCGAAGGCATCAATTTTTCGGTGATGGACAAGCTGCGAATTGCCGAAAGACTGGATGCGTTCGGGGTCCATTATATCGAGGGCGGCTGGCCCGGTTCCAATCCCAAGGACATCGAGTTCTTCGAACAAGCCAAGGGGAAGAAATTCAAGAACGCCCGGCTCGCGGCCTTTGGCGCGACCCGGCGCAAAGGTGTCCGCGTGGAGGACGACAGCCAGGTCCGTTTGCTGATCGAAGCGGAGACCCCGGTGGTGACCATCGTCGGGAAGACCTCGCTGCTTCACGTGAAGAAAGTCCTCCAAACGACGCCAGACGAGAACCTCGCCATGATCGGCGATACGATCCGTTATTTGAAGGATAACGGGAAGTTTGTCATTTACGACGCCGAGCACAGTTTCGACGGCCATGCGGACGCGCCGGAGTACGCCTTGGCGACGTGGCAAGCGGCGGAAAAGGCCGGGGCGGATTTCGTGGTGTTATGCGATACGAACGGCGGTCGGCTTCCGGCGGAGATCGCCCGGATTACGTCGCTAGCTCGCGGCAAGTTGAACGCGAAGATCGGGATTCACACACACGACGACATTGGTCTTGGCGTGGCGAATGCCCTGGCCGCGCTCGAAGCCGGAGCGGTCCACGTCCAGGGAACCATCAACGGCTACGGCGAGCGGACGGGCAATTGCAATTTGACCAGTGTCATTCCTAATGTGGCCTTGAAACTGGGCAAGACGTGCGTGCCGCGTGCCTCCCTGGCCAAGCTGAAGGAGTTGTCGCAGTTCGTGGACGAGATCGCCAACTTCCGCCACAACCCGCGCCTGCCCTGGGTCGGTTCCGCCGCCTTCTCGCACAAGGGCGGCCAGCACGTCAACGCCATCCAAAAGGTCGCGCGCAGTTATGAGCACATCGACCCCGCGGTGGTGGGCAATCGGCGCACGGTCCTGATCAGCGATTTGGCGGGCCGCAGCAATATTGTGATGAAGGCCCAGGAGCTCGGCTTCAAGGTTGACAATGACACGCCGGAGTTGAAAACGATTCTGGGCAAAATCAAAGACCTTGAACACAAGGGTTTTGAATTCGAAGCCGCAGAGGGCTCGCTGGCCTTGCTCATTCGCAAGGCGCTGAAGCACGAAGATCCGCCCTTCAAGGTGGAAGGTTACGAGACCACGGTCCGCCGTGACCGCTCCATCTCGGTTTGTCAGGCGACGATCAAGGTGCTCGTGAAGGGCGAGGCGGCGCACACTGTGGCCGAAGGCGACGGACCGGTGAACGCGCTTGACTCGGCGTTGCGCGCCGCGTTGATGCGCTTTTACCCCCAGGTCAAAAATATCCAATTGACCGATTACAAAGTCCGCATTCTGGATTCCGCCACCGGCACCCGCGCCCGCACGCGCGTCTTGATCGAGTCCAGCAACGGCCGCGAAGAATGGGGCACCGTCGGCGTGGACGACAACATCATCGAAGCCAGCCTCGGAGCCCTGACGGACAGCATGGAATACGGGCTGCTGAAGAAGTGATTCCAACCATGAATGGACACGGATGAACACGGATTCCAAACCAGACTTGAGGGCCAGCCCAAGCTCAAAGCTCCTACTGAATTGTTTTATCCGGGTTCATCCGTGGTTAAATTAATTTTGTATGGCGGAAATTCCTAAAGCATACGAGCCGCAGTCGGTTGAGGCGAAGTGGTACCAGTTCTGGCTGGAGAACAAGCTTTTTGTCGCGAATCCCGCGTCGCCGAAGCCCGCGTATTCCATTGTCATTCCGCCGCCGAATGTCACCGGCATCCTGCATTTAGGCCATGTGCTGAACAACACCATCCAGGACATTCTCGCGCGCAAGGCGCGCATGGAAGGAAAGGAAGTGCTGTGGCTGCCCGGGACTGATCACGCGGGAATCGCCACTCAGGTAATGGTCGAAAAGAAGATTCGGAAAGAAGAACACAAGACCCGTTACGAATTGGGCCGCGAAGAATTTCTCAAGCGAGTTTGGGAATGGAAGGAAAAGCATGGCGGCATCATCATCGACCAACTTAAAAAGCTCGGCTCATCCTGCGATTGGACGCGCGAGCGGTTCACGATGGACCCGGAATACTCGCGCTGCGTGCAGCGGGTCTTCGTGGAGCTTTACAAAAAGGGCCTTATCTATCGTGGCAAGCGGATGGTGAACTGGTGCCCTGCCACCCAAACTGCGCTGTCGGACGAAGAGGTGATAATGAAGCAGCAGAACGGCGCGCTTTATTACTTCAAGGTCGAAGTGGCCGAGCAACCGGGCACGTTCCTATCAATCGCCACCACGCGGCCTGAGACGATTCCGGCGGACACCGCGGTTGCGGTCAATCCCAAGGACCCGCGCTACGCTCATCTCATCGGCAAACATGTGCTGCGTCCGTTACCGGCGGAATTGCCGCGCGAGCAGAAGATTATTCCGATCATCGGTGACGAGCACGTGGATTTTGAATTCGGCACCGGGGTCTTGAAGGTGACGCCCGCGCACGACAAGGCGGACTTTGAAATTGGTTTGCGCCATAAGCTTCCAGTCGTGGATGTGCTGAACCCGGACGGCACGATGAACGAGCTGGCCGGTAATGATTTGAAGGGACTTGACCGCTTTAAAGCCCGCAAACTCGCTGCCGAGAAGCTCGCGGAGCTTGGCGCCCTCGATAAGGAAGAGCCCTACACGAACAATGTCGGTTTCAGCGAACGCGCCGACGTGCCCATCGAGCCGCGCTTAAGCGAGCAATGGTTTTTGAAATACCCGAGCGTTGAAGCTTCACGCTCCGTGGTCGCCGAAGGCCGGATGAAATTCTTCCCAGACCGATGGGCGAAGGTTTACGAGCACTGGATGAGCAACATCCAAGACTGGTGCATTAGTCGGCAACTTTGGTGGGGACATCGGATTCCGGTGTGGAGTAAAACGTTGACTGATGCCGAACTAAAGAGCTTCGAAAGAGCTGCCACAAGCCTCCGCGTTGACGAAAACAATCATCCTCTTGGCTTCACTGTTTCAATCTCGGGAAAAGCTGGTGAGGAGTCGTTTTTCAGCCCGCAAGGACAGCCTTCAGAAGACAAGGGTTTAGTATTCGTTTCTACTGATTCACCCGAGGAATTAAGAGAGTTGGAACGCCGCGGATTCACTCAAGACCCGGACGTCCTCGACACCTGGTTCAGTTCCTGGCTCTGGCCGTTCGCCACGATGGGCTGGCCCGAACAGACGCCTACATTGAAGAAGTTCTATCCCACGACCGATCTCGTGACCGGCCCGGACATTATTTTCTTCTGGGTCGCCCGCATGATCATGGCGGGCTACGAGTTCATGGGCGACATGCCGTTCCGGAACGTTTATTTCACCGGCATCATCCGCGACAAACAGGGGCGCAAGATGTCCAAGCAACTTGGCAACTCCCCCGATCCATTGGATCTCATAACGAAGTACGGGGCGGATGCGTTGCGATTCGGCGTGATGCGCTCCGCGCCGCTTGGCCAGGACGTGCTCTTTGACGAAAAGGACGTCGAGCTTGGCCGCAATTTTTGCAACAAGCTTTGGAATGCGTGCCGATTTCGCCAGATGCAGGGCGGCGCGGTCCAGGGTGAAATCGATCCCAACCGCCTGACCAGCGATGACAAATGGATTCTGCTCAGGCTGGGCGCGGCCATTCGCGAAGTGACCAACGCGCTCGCGGAATATAAATTCAACGAAGCCACTCAGACGCTCTATCGTTTTTTCTGGAACGAGTATTGCGACTGGTACGTGGAAGCGAGCAAGGCGGTCCTGCACGGAACCGACGAAGCCAAAAAGGCCAACACGCTCGCCATTCTGGATTTCGTTCTGTCGCACACGTTGCGGCTGTTCCATCCTTTTCTGCCGTTCATCACTGAGGAACTGTGGCACGGCATGGGATACAACGTGGACATGCCCGAAAGCCAGGGCGGCCAGAGCATCATGTACGCGCCGTGGCCAAAGCCATTTGACACGCAATTTCGTGACTTCTACAGCCTGGATGATTGCTACCTGGAATTCGCCGAAGCCAAGCAGGAACTGGTCACGCTGGGCCGCAACTTGCGCCGGGAAAGCAACGTCCCCTCCAACAAAAAAGTAAAGTTCATCCTCAAACCGGCCAGTGACGTTGTGCCGAACGACATTGCCGTGTTGCAAATTCTGCTCAACGCCGACCCGCTGGAAGTGGTTCCAAATTATCAGCCCAAGAAAGGCACCCCCGCGGCCTATGCCAAAATGGGCGAGTTGTATTTGCCGCTGGAAGGCGTGAGCGACGTGGAAGCGGAGAAAGCGCGACTGCGCAAGAAATTGGGGAACATTGAAGATGAAATCGCGAAGGTGCAGCAGAAGCTCTCCAATCCGGCATTTGCCCAAAAGGTGCCGCCGGCGGTGCTTCGCGAACATCAGCAACGATTGGTGGATTGGCAGGCCGAGAAACAACGGGTAGAGTCGGCCCTGAGCGCGTTGGAAGGGTGAGAACGCATGAAGAAAACCTTATTGCGGGTGGCGATTTGCGCCTGTCTGGGGGCCAATTGCATGGCACAAACAAACATTGCCGTTGAAGCGGACCAGCTTGAAAAGCAGGGCCGATTCAAAGAAGCCGCCGCGGTCATCACGAAGGCAATCGAGTCGCAAAATCTCCCGTCAACCGAAGCCAAAGCCCTGGCATTTGAGCGAGAACGCCTGGAGCGCATCAAACAGGATTATTCGTTCACCCGCGAAACGCTGTACACGGCGCTTAAGGAATCGGTCAAGGATCTTACCCCCGCGGAATACGAGAAATGGATCAAAGCCGGCTGGTTCGATGACCGTGAGATAGACGGCACGTTGTATTTCTTCGGCTCGGGCGTCAGCAACTTATACTTCAGGCATCCAGAATTGAATGCCCGGCGCCTGAAGGCGAAGAATCCCGTGGAGAAGGAGCGTTTGACCCTGGAGAGCGTTCGAACAATCAAACAAGCCGCCCGCGCCGAGCACACGCCCTACGTGCTGCCCCGCAAGTTTCACGTGAACATGTCGGTCACGGCGGATGCGGACGCCGCGCCCGATGGTGAGATCATCCGCGCCTGGATTCCCATCCCGCGCCGCTACCCTTTCCAATACGATTTCAAACTGCTCTCAAGTTCCTACCCGGCGAAGAGCATTGCGGCAGAGGACAGCCCAATTCGTTCCATTTATTTCGAACAGCCCGCTCAAGCGAAGAAGCCGACGGCATTCAAAATCGAATACGAGTTCACTACGCGCGGCGTGCATTTTGAACTCGACCCGAAGGAAGTCCGGGCACTCGGCCCGGGGGATTCGGATGCGAAGCGCTATACCGCCGAGGCGCCGCATGTTGTTTTCACCCCGGAGGTCAAGGAACTCTCGGCGAAAATCATCGGCAACGAAACGAATCCGATGTTGAAGGCTAAAAAGATCTACGACTGGCTTTCAGATCACCTGCTGTACAGCTACGCGCTTGAATACTCGACCATCCCGAACATCAGCGATTACTGCCGTTCGAACGGCTACGGCGATTGCGGCCAGCAAGGCTTGTTGTTCATCACGCTTTGCCGCTACAACGGCATCCCCGCGCGCTGGCAGTCCGGCTGGAACATGTTTCCGGGCGATACCACCAATCACGATTGGACCGAGATCTACCTCGCGCCGTACGGCTGGATGCCGGTGGATCCTTACATGGGCAATTACGCGATGCGCTACATCACCACGCTGACACAGCCGGAGAAGGTCGAGATTCGCGACTTTTATTTCGGGGGCCTCGACCATTACCGCATGGCCGCCAACAGTGACCACAGCCAGGCGCTCACCCCGGCGAAGCAGTCTTTTCGTTCCGACGATGTTGATTTCCAGCGCGGCGAACTGGAGCATTCCGGCACGAACATTTATTTCGACAAGTTTTCGTATCATTTTGAACGGCGGGAAATCACCACGCCGCAATAGTCCGTCGTTGAAATGACACCTTCAGAACAAAAGAAGGCCCTGGCCTGTGCCATTCGCGCCGCCCGCGCCGCCGGCAGTGTCATGCGTCAGAATCTCTTCGCCGCCAAAAAAATCAACGCTAGTTCCGCCCACGACATCAAATTGGAACTGGATGTGCGCTGTCAAAAGCTGATCGAGCGAATCTTGCATGCCACATTCCCGCGCGTTGCGCTGCTCGGTGAAGAAGGAATTGCCGGTGATTCTGAAGCATCAGAGCGTTGGGTGGTCGATCCAATCGATGGCACCGTGAATTTCAGCTACGGCATTCCGCACGCCTGCGTTTCGATTGCGTTGCAAGTCAGGGCTCAAGTCCAAAGTCACGGCGAAGCCGGCACACCGCACACGACTGTGGTTGGAGTGGTGTACGACCCGTTCTGTGACGAGCTCTGGACCGCGATTCGCGGAGAACCAGCCCGGTTGAACGGAAAAATAATCCGTGTAAGCGAAAGGAATTCTCTGGGCGAAGCCATTGTTTCCATCGGGTTTGCCAAGACTGCGGCGACGCTGAATCGCACCTTGCCCTATTTCAACAAGCTGGTCCAGCGCGTCCGGAAGATTCGCATCATGGGCGCCGCCGCGCTGGCGCTGACCTACGTGGCCACTGGCCGCTTCGATGCCTACATCGAAAGCGGCATTCGCTTGTGGGATATCGCGGCGGGAGGCCTTATTATCGAATGCGCCGGTGGTGAATTCTGGCACGAACCAGTGCCTGGCACGCACAAGTATCGCCTGCTCGCCACTAATGGGCGGCTGCGCAAGAAATTGGAAAAGCTCGGTTATGCCGCGCTGTCTTCGAAGCAGCGTTGAAGCTGCCCAGGGTGTTTGAGCCGGGCGTGGCCCGGGCTTTTCACGCCTGCAGCCTCTGCCCTCTTAAGACTCGACGCTCGCTCGCTGCTTCCGTATGATCGGCTCCGATTACACCATGAATTCCGACCGCTTCACTCCCTCCCGACGTTCCTTTCTCAAAACCTGTTCTTTGGCCGCCGCGACTGCAGGTTTGCCGATGTGGTTCGTTGAGCGCGTGCTGGCTGAAGATTCCGCAGCGCCAAAGCGACCAGGCCCAAATGATCGCCCCGGCATCGCTTTGGTTGGTTGTGGCGGCCAGGGGCGCGCTGACGCCCGCAACGGCAGCCGTTTCGGTGAGATTATAGCCGTTTGCGATGTCGATGATGGGCGCGCTGCCGAAGCGGCCAAGCAATTCACCGCCAATGGCAAAACGCCCGCCTGCTACAATGATTTCCGCAAACTCATGGAGCGCGACGACATCCACGTCATCATCAATGGCACTCCCGACCACTGGCACACGCTCGTCAATCTGGCCGCCGCGCGCGCCCGCAAGGATGTGTATGGCGAAAAGCCACTGACCTTGACGATTGACGAGGGCAAACACCTCGTTGAAGCGGTTCGCAAACACAAAACCGTCTTTCAAACGGGCAGCCAGCAACGCAGCGACCGGCGATTCCGTCTCGCGTGCGAGCTCGTGCGTAACGGCCGGATCGGGACCTTGAAGCGCATCACCGTCTGGCTGCCCGCAGGGCCGCACGAAGGGCCATTCCAATCGACGCCCGTGCCCGCCGGGTTAAACTGGGATTACTGGCTCGGCCAGGCGCCCAAGGTGGACTATGTCCCGCAACGTTGCCACAGCACCTTTCGCTATTGGTACGATTATTCCGGCGGCACCATGACCGACTGGGGGGCGCATCACAATGACATCGCGCTCTGGGCGGTCGGTCTTCCCGGCCCGGTAGCCGTGGAAGGCAGCCCGCTCGACCAACCGATTCCCGGAGGTTACACCGCCTTCAGCGCGTATGAAGTCAACCTCACCTATGCCAATGGGATCATACACACGATACGCACGACAACCGACGACAGCCTCAGCGGGGCGATCGTTCGCGCGGAAGGACAGCGCAATGGCCTCAAATTCGAAGGAACTGACGGCTGGATCTGGGTGAACCGTGGTGAAATCGCCGCGAGCGACGACGAACTGGTGACCAAGCCTTTACCGGATGGCGCCGAACATCTCTATTTGAGTTCCGACCACATGGGAAACTTCTTCGAATGCGTTCGCTCCCGCAAAGCGCCCATCTGCGAAGCCGCCGTCGGTCATCGCGCCGCTTCTCTTTGCCATCTGGGCAACATCGCCTTGCGCCTGGGCCGGAAGCTGACGTGGGATCCAACCAGCGAGCATTTCAAGGGCGAACATAAAAAGGAAGCCAACTCCTTTCTCAGCCGACCGATGCGCAATCCTTACGATTACACCTTTGGAGCGTAGGATTTCCGGCCGGGCGATGACCTTCGGCAAAATGTAGTTGCTACACTTGAACGAACCGAATGGACTGAGATTCGATCAGAACAAACCCGCGCAGCGCGTTCGAATTGAGAATGGCGGATTGAAATCCAATCCGCTGCGGGCCTTGATCGGGCCGATGGTAGGGCGGGCAGTCCCCTGCCCGCCGCGAACGGGGTAGCGCGCTGCCCTGCTTGGAGTGAGAAGCCCGCAACCGAGCCCGATGAGGTCGAACAATTTTTTTACAACTTTCTGACGCGAGGGTGACAACTCAATCCGCGCTTGCGGATAGGTTGCCCTCATGAAAGCAACCATACTTGCAGTAGGTTTTCTCGCAGGACTCGAAGTCCTTTTGGGCTCCCAATTGCCGCTTCAGGCATGTGGCGGAGATGCCGTTTCTCTCTCAACGCTGGCGCAAGAGGCGGTTTCCACGAATGCAGACGTTGCGGGCCACGCGATAACTGCCTTGCGCCAGCAAGGGCCCGCCGGCCTCGACGCCTTGTGTGAAGCGCATGCCGCGTTGATCCATCAGCACACCACCCCCACATTTCCGGCAGGCGCAACCAATGACACCGCGGCTTGGTCGCGTCTCCGCGCCGCGTTGGACCAGGTCAGCGGTCAGCGAGACGATTATGCCTCGCAACTGTATTGGTACACTGATCTTGATCAGGCCGAAGCGGCGGCCAAAGCCAGCGGCAAGCCGATTCTTTCACTGCGACTCCTGGGCCGATTGGATGAAGAATACAGTTGCGCCAACAGCCGGTTCTTTCGCACCACTCTTTACCCCAACGCGGAGATCGCGGCGTATTTGCGCCAGCACTTCGTGTTGCATTGGCAATCCGTTCGTCCGGTGCCGCGAATCACGATTGATTTTGGAGATGGCCGCAAGATCGAGGAAACGATTACCGGAAACAGCATCCACTATGTGCTGGCCCCTAATGGCCAGGTGATCGACGCCCTGCCGGGACTCTATGGGCCAAAGGCCTTTCTAAAAGGCCTGGCTGTGGCGGAGAAGGCTTCTGCGCGATATGCCAGCCTCAACGAAAGTGACGGCTATGCCTACTTGAAGGCTTACCACCGGGAAAACCTCGATGCACTCCTGGCCACCTGGCAAAATGATCTACAAAAGGATCCTTTGATCACGGGCGATATTGGATCAAGCAAGTCTCCACGAAATATTCCCGTGGACAACGAAGTTTGGCATCGCATTGCGAGCCTTCACACGGAGGACGCGCAGTTGGATGCCGGCGCCCGACAACTGATCCAAGCCAAAAATTCCTTCGCTTCAGTCGCTGGGGGCCTTGCGGTTAGCAAGGCAGCCGTCGAGAATCCCATGATGAGGCAAATCCGCAACTTTCAACGAAGCATTTCAGAGGATACCGTCCGCAACGAATACCGTTTTCACTCGGCTATTCACGAATGGCTGGCCGCCGATCCTGTTTCGGGCGGCTTGAACCGCCTCAATCAGCGAGTGTATGCAGAATTGTTTCTGACACCCGACTCCGATCCCTGGCTGGGCCTCGCCCCGAGCACCTTTACCGGGCTTGAAAATGACGGCTTGGTGTGGAACCCTCGATGACACACAACAACAAGAACTGACTCCGCCTCATTTATCCAGGTCACAAATTTCAATCTCCATGAAAAGGATAATCCTTCTGTCCGTGGTGGTGATGTTTCAAGGCGCTCTGTTAGCCGGAGATTCACCGCGCCCGAATTTGGTTGCTCACGAATGGGGCACTTTCACTTCATTTCAGGGCGGTGATGGTGCGTTGCTGAGTTGGAAGCCGCTGGAGACCTCCAAGTTGCCGGGTTTCGTTTACGATTGGACCAAGCCCGGGCTTGGCCGGCAGCGTTTTATGCTGACGAAGGATGGCATAACCTCTCTCCAGCGAATGGAAACGCCGGTGGTCTATTTTTATTCCGACAAAGAGCAGAAGGTGGACTTGGAGGTCAAGTTCCCGCAAGGTCAGATTACCGAATGGTATCCCCAGGCGCGGGAGGTCGGGCCCTCGATTATTCCGCCGTCGCCGGCCCTTGCTGAAACCGATGCTCTGCTGCGCCGTGTCGGGGCTCCACCGAGTGTTTCCCTCGTGTCTCTGCTCGGCAACAAGCCCGTGGCGCAAAGCCTGATCCACTGGACCGGCATCGATGTTCTTCCTCCCACCCGGCGGGCCAAAGCGACGGAGCTGTTGCCGATGGATCGGTCGGGCAGTCATTACTTCGCGGCGCGCGAAACGGATTCGGCTTGCCTTGGACTGGATTCGCTCTCCCGAACCAACGCCCCCGTGGAGTATGAGAAGTTTCTGTTCTATCGCGGGATCGGAAGCTTCGCCACCCCTTTGACGGTGACGATGAAGGCGAACGATTCCCTTACTGTCACCAACACAGGCAAGGAAACTCTCCGCCACCTTTTCGTTTTGAAGGTCAAGAATCAGACCGGCCACTTTATCCATCTTGACGAGTTACCCGCAGGGCAAGAGAAAATGGTTCCCATCACCGAAGCCGATCTGCCTCTGCCAAAGCTGGCGGATAAGCTGTGCGGCGAGATGGCTGAGGCGTTGGTGGCGCGGGGACTCTATCCGCGCGAAGCCAAAGCCATGGTAAACACTTGGAAGGACTCCTGGTTTGCCGAAGAAGGCGTGCGGGTTCTGTACGTGCTGCCGCGTGAATGGACTGACCGCACATTGCCGATGGAGATCAAGCCGGCGCCCAAGGAACTGGTACGGGTCATGGTTGGACGGGCAGAAGTGTTGACGCCAGAGACGGAAGGCCAACTTACCCGTTTGATAACACGGGCGGATGACGGCGACACTCAGGCGATGAAGCAGCTCAAAACGCGTCTGGAAGGGTTGGGCCGTTTCGCCGAGCCGGCGCTATTCCGAGCCATGGATGCGGCCAAGGCTCCTCAGGAAAGCCGGGCGGGTCTGATGGCGTTGCTCACAACACCTCAGCCAAAACGCACCGAGAATGGAATTGCCGCCAAGGAGGTGGGGGCAAGGTGAGGCGCATCCCAGCGCCAATCCAAAAACCCGTAACCCGTAACCGCCGACGTGAGGAGGCCCTGAGCTTTCGGCTAAACGGATCAGAGCCTCCTCACGTCGGCGGCTACGATATTTTGATGCAACCACACGAGCGCTCCAAGGCTGGACGAAAGCGTGCAAAGGACCGATTATCGTGCCTGGAGCCATGAAGAAGGTCGCGCTGGTTTTTGTGGTGGCGGTATTCGTGCCAAGCCTGGTATTGGCCTGGCTCGGGGTGCGCTCTTTGCGCGATCAGCAATTCGTCCTCGAACGACAGCAATCGCTGCTCTATCAGGGCGCGTCCGATGCTCTTGCCCGCGAAGCGGGAAACCTCCTGGCCGATCGCCAGCATGAATTCGCGCAACAGGTCGAAAGCATTCTGGCGGACGACCGCAAGACGAAGGACATCCCGCATTCTTTCGACGATCGCATTCGAACCAACTGGCCTCTCGCCGAAGTGGGGTTCGTAGTTAGTTTGAACGGACAGATTCTTTGCCCCACGCCGCCCTCCTGCACGCCAGCAGCGGCGGTGTTTTATGCCGAGAACAGCAAGTTCCTCGGCAACCGCGAAAGCGCCGAAGTATTTTATAATGCGGCCAACAGTTTGAAGTTTAACGACAACAACTCACCGAACCAACCGCCCCCGCCCCAGGATGGCCAGCCCTTTTCCGGCAACTCAGCGCAGTCTGCACAAGCGCCTGCCACAAACTACGAGGAACCATCAAAGGCGAACGCGATGCAATCCGTTTATAATGCTCGTAAGGACAATTATCCCACCAAGGGGCAACAAATGCGCAGCGTGATGCCCCAAAACCAGGCCGCTGTCTCGCCTGCTCAAAATGATTTCGCAAACTATTCCAAGGTTGCGCCTTCGGCCGCGGAGTTTCGGCAATTGATCGGCGATTCGACCGAAGGCACCGTAGCCCGGTTCCTGGAAGACAAGCTGCATGTGCTGCTTTGGTATCGCTCGCCAAGCGATCCCAGCCTGGTGTTCGGCGCCCAAGTCTCACTCCCGCGCATCAAGGAAGCCCTGAGAGAGATCGTGCAACATCTTGATCCGGCGCTGAAGGGCGAAGCGGTCGCGGTTCTCCTCGATGATACGGCCAAGCCAGTGGCGGTTTCGCAGACCGGCTTTCAAGCCAATTGGAAACATCCGTTTGTGGCCACGGAAATCGGCGAGGCCCTGCCGCATTGGGAAATGGCTGTTTATCTTCTCAACCCCGCCAAGTTGACGCGCTCCGCACAAACGCTCAAACTGACACTGGGGTTGCTGATCGCGGTGTTGCTCCTCGCCATTGCAGCCGGGAGCTGGCTGATAGTTGCCGACCTGAACCGCCATCTGACGCTCGCGCGGCAGAAGACTGATTTTGTCAGTAACGTCTCGCACGAGCTGAAAACGCCGCTAACCTCAATCCGAATGTTTTCCGAACTGCTGGCCGATGGCAGGGTGATCGAGCCGGCCAAACAACGCTCATATTTGAACATTATCACCGCCGAAGCCGCGCGGTTGACAAGACTCATCAACAATGTCCTCGACTTCTCACGCCTCGAACGCGGCGAAAAAAAATATAATATGCAACGGTGCGATTTGGTCGCGTTGATCAACGAAACGGTGGAAACCTACCGTCCACATCTGGAGTCCAACGGCTTCAAACTCTCCTGTGAATGGATCGGGCCAGCCTCCGCGGGAACAGATGACGGCGGCGGCCAAACCGAACGCCTCTCCGAAGCCCCGTTGATCCCGATCAACGGAGATCGCGACGCGCTGGCGCAAATCGTGGTCAACCTGCTGTCGAACGCCGAAAAGTATTCTGGAGAAACAAAGGAAATCCTCGTGCAAGTGGCGCGACAGAACGAACCTTTGCCGCATGTGGATGTGCGTGTTCTCGACCGTGGCCTGGGAGTGCCTGGAGGTTGTGAGGAAAAAATCTTCGAGCAATTCTACCGTGCGCACGATTCGCTCAGCAGCGGCATTCAGGGTTCTGGACTGGGCTTGACCCTCGCGCGGCGGATCGCGCGTGCCCACGGCGGAGACGTGGTGTATCAGGCGCGATCGAGCGGCGGAAGCTGCTTCGTGCTGAGACTGCCTGTGCTTGGTGAACTGAGAACGACCGGCCAGTAAACTCGAATATGAAAGCGAAAATCCTGGTCGTTGAAGACGACCCAAACATTGCGCTGGGACTCGAAGAGGTGCTGAAAAGCGAATCGTTCGAGGTGGCGGTATGCCGCCGCGGCGACCAGGCCATTGAGGCTTACCAGAAGCAAAAGCCCGCTTTGATCGTCCTCGATGTGATGCTCCCGGGTCTGAGCGGATACGATGTCTGCAAGCAGCTTCGCGCGAAGAAAGTCGGCACGCCAATCCTTATGCTGACGGCCAAAGGCCAGGAGATTGACAAAGTCGTCGGCCTGGATCTTGGCGCGGATGATTATGTAACCAAACCGTTTGGAGTCCGCGAACTGTTGGCGCGCATTCAGGCGCTGCTGCGCCGTGCATCAAAAACACAGAATGCGGAGGCGGATCGCCAAGCGCCATTCCAGATCGGCCCGGCGACGATTGATCCCCGAACCTTTCAGATCAAACGCGGCCGGGTCCTCGAAGAATTGACCGCGAAAGAGCTGAAGTTGCTGCAAGTCTTCCATGCCCATCCTGGTGAAGTGCTATCCCGCGATCGGCTGCTGAACGAGGTGTGGGGCTATAATTACTACGGAACCACACGCACGCTCGATCAGGTCGTCGTGCAGTTGCGGAAAAAGCTTGGTGACAATGCCGGTGAACCGAAGCACCTGGTTACGGTGCATGGGGTGGGATACAAGCTCAGCATGACGACGTAAACCATTCCACGGCGGAGCGCTGAGTTCCAACTCTGCTCGATGATGGCTCCCACGTTCACGCAGAGCAGGAGCTCTGCGCTCCGTCCCTTGCTAATTCAGCCACACTTGCACCATCTTCCACGTCGCGAATCCAGCGAAGAGCAACGATAAAAACCAGAGCGGCTTCTTCTTTGTCACCAGGCAGATCGATCCCAAGGCAATGGAGATTTGGAAGATCGCCACCGCATACCCCATCGCCTCTCCGTGCTCCCGGGCATTGAAAGCGGCTTTCCGGGCACTGTCACGCTCTTGCTCGAGGTCATGCGCTTCCTTAAACTTCTGATCTTTGGTGGCGGCGTATTTGGCAATTTTGGCTTTGAACGCCTCCTCGCGTTTGTCGGCCGCCTCAGCTTGAGCATCAGAAGGTTTTGGCGAGGTGTCGTGGATCAGTTCGTGCAGATTTTGCTTGATTGAATTCGCTTGAAACTCGTTCCAGGCATCGGAGGCCCGCGCCTGGCTGAAAATGGAATTATTCAACTCGGCCAGCGTCCGTCCGCCGTATTTCCCGAGCCATTCATTCGCGACGGCTGCCAGCACCGCGATCACCACGATCGACATGGAAGTGTATTTGGTCCAGGCCTCGCGTTTTTCTTTTTCTTTTTGCGCAGTGCGGTCGGCCTTCAAATCGGCAATGAAGCTCTTTAACTCGCTGATCTCATGATCCATTGATTCCATAATGGCAAATGATTGATGGGCGATTTCACTCACGCGGGCTGCCGGAAGCGCCGGCACCGATGCGGAGTGAACTTCAGAGTTAGTGATTCTTGGCTGCCAGATACCGTTCGGCGTCGATGGCCGCGGCGCAGCCCAAACCCGCGGCAGTGACGGCCTGCCGATAGACATGGTCCGAACAATCCCCGGCCACAAACACACCGGGCACGTTTGTTTCCGTGCCGCGTTTGGGCTTGATGTAGCCATTTTCATCCATGTCGATAATCCCTTTGAAAAGCTGGGTGTTGGGCACATGACCAATCGCGACAAACACGCCGGCACAGGGCACAACCGTTTCGGCGCCGGTTCGAATGTCCTTCAGGCGCACACCCGTGACCCGGTCCTGCTTTACATCCAGGACTTCTGTCACCACCGAGTTCCAGATGGGTTTGACCTTGGGATTAGCCAGAGTGCGCTCGGCCATGATTTTCGAAGCGCGCAAGGACTCGCGGCGATGAACCAAGTAGACCGTCGAGGCAAATCGGGTCAAATACGTGGCCTCCTCGCAGGCCGAATCCCCGCCGCCAACCACCACCAACGATTGCTGGCGAAACATGGGCAAAGCGCCATCGCAGGTCGCGCAGTATGTGACGCCTTTTTTCTCCAGCTTGGCCTCGCTGTCCAGGCCCAAATGGCGATGACTTGCGCCGCTGGCGATGATGATGGTCTCAGCTTCAATCGGTTCTCCATCCACCATCAGCGTAAATGGGCGCTTGGTAAGATCGACCGCTTCCACGGTTCCAAACTGAACCCGTGCGCCGAACCGCTCGGCTTGCTTTTGCATGCGCGTCATCAATTCATAGCCGTCAATACCGTCGGGAAACCCGGGATAATTCTCCACGATGCTGGTGGTCGTCAGCAGGCCCCCCGGATGCAGCCCGGTTAGCACAAGCGGTTGAAGGTTGGCACGCGCCGTGTAAAGCGCCGCGGTCAGTCCCGCACACCCGGTTCCAATAATGACGACTTTTTCCATAAGGTGGCGAAAGGTAAGTTTAAGTGGCGGATTTGGCAAGAATGGAAGCGAAGCGGAAAATACCAAAAGCCAAGCTCCAAGCACCAGAAAAGCTCAAAGTTCAAAACACCAAGTCCAGCAGCCACGACCTTGTGCTTGGCGCTTGAGGCTTGTTGTTTTTCCGGTGTTCGGAGCTTGGCTTTTGGTGTTTAGTTTGGCGTCTGACGCCGCTTGCCGCGCCAGCGGTTAAGACGCCAAAAGTTAATTCCGAAGAAAATAGCCCCGCACCCGTTCACCCCCACCGTGTAGCCCAGCTTGTATGTGCGGCCGGTATTTTCAGGCGCGTAAATGCTCACGTCCTGGCCGATGAGGAGGCGCGGCAACGCGGCGGGCATCAATGCGCCGTGAACAATGCCCCGGCTGAAGCCGGCGGGCCCGTTGGTGTGATTCGAAGCACTCATGACCCAGCCCAGCGCGCCGCTCAAGACCACCGCCACAAGCACGAACCAGAACAGCCGTCGCAGAATCCGCCCCGGCAGGCTGGCCTTCGGCGTGACTTTCGCTTGAGTATCGGCGTTTGTTTCCGTAGAGCAAGAGCATGTTTTTGAAGCGCCGCTCCCTGCAAGCAGAATATTTCGACTTGCCTGATCGGCCCGTCCACGAACTGGCCGACGGCTATCGGATGCTGGCGCACATGAACCGGATTTTCCTTCTGCGCGAGCCTTTCCAGAGGCGTTTTCCACGCTGGTTGGGAGAGAAAGGCTGCAAATCTCTCTCAATCCTTGACCTTGGCGCGGGTGACGGCTCCTTCGGTGGCGAACTAAGCGAGTGGGCAAAGCAACGAGGATGGGACTGGCGCTTTACGAATCTGGATGTCAACATCCAAGCCATGCGGCTCAGCCCAACCCGCACGTTCGTAGCCGGTTCGGCGCTCGCCCTGCCCTTCCGCGACAATTCCTTTGACGTCGTCATCGGCTCACAAATGGCGCATCACCTCAACAGCGACGAGGAAGTCTGCCGGCATTTCCGCGAGGCGTGGCGCGTGACCGGCGATTTGCTTTTTCTGAACGACCTGCATCGCAACGTTTTCTTATACGCAGTGGTTTGGGCGGTATTGCGGCTGCATCGCTATCCCCGCCACTTTCTCACCGATGGCCTTCTCTCGGTGAAACGCGCCTGGCGGGTGCGGGAGTGGCGCGCACTGGCCGAACGCGCGTGTATTCCCAACGCACGCATCTCGCTCTACATGGGCGCGCGCGTATTGCTGGCGGCGCGCAAAGGCAAAGCATGAGCGACGCCCACGGCCAACCCGAGACCCGCATGGGCAATGCCGGGCTGGTTCCCACGCTGGGACTGTTCACGACCGTGATGTTGGTGGTCGGTGGTGTGATTGGTTCCGGGATTTTTCGCAAGCCAGGATTGATGGCCGGACAGGTCGGATCGCCGGAACTGTTGCTCCTGGTATGGTTCGTTGCCGGGACCATGACCCTGTGCGGCGCGCTCACGAACGCCGAAGTTGCCGGCATGATCCCCGAAACCGGCGGCCAATATGTCTATTTCGACCGGATGTTCGGGCCGTTTTTTGCCTACCTATACGGTTGGGCGGTTTTTGCAGTCATGCAAACAGGATCGATTGCGGCCGTGGCTTATGTCTTCGCGGAGTATGCCGGCCAGTTCGTGAAGTTACCGCAACTCAGTGATGCCGTGGTAACCGCGACGACCATTCACGTACCATTCGTCGGAAACGTCGCGCCACTGGCAGAAATTGGGACCAGAGGGATTGCTGCCGTATTGGTGCTTGGGTTGACGGGCGTGAATTATTTGGGAGTGAAACTCGGCGGCGTCGTGCAGAACATTTTCACCGTTGCAAAGGTCGGCGCCATGGCCTTGCTCTTTCTCGGCGCATTCCTGCTGCCCACGGGCGGGACAATGGCTAACTTAACCGCCAGCAGTTCCGTGGTTCATCCCACTGGTCTCGCGCTAGTGGCCGCGTTGGCGGCGGCAATGCAAGGTGCGTTCTGGGCCTACGACGGCTGGAACAAAATCACCTACATCG
Source organism: Verrucomicrobiota bacterium (assembly GCA_021325145.1). Classification (GTDB taxonomy): domain Bacteria; phylum Verrucomicrobiota; class Verrucomicrobiia; order Limisphaerales; family Pedosphaeraceae; genus JAJPHR01. The sequence continues at coordinate 151,128 of JAJPHR010000031.1, forward strand.
CCGGTGAGGTGAAGGAAGCTCAGCGCAACATCCCGCGAGGGCTGATTATCGGCATGTTCATCGTGATGGGCATTTATTTGCTGATGAACATCGCTTACGAGTATGTGCTGCCGGTGGATATCATGGCCAAATCCAAATTGGTGGCAGCGGACGTGGCCGAGAAATGTTTTGCCGGCGGCGGGCGGTGGATTGCCGCCGCCGTAATGATTTCAACCTTTGGCACGACAAACTCGGTCATTCTCGCAAGCGCACGGGTTTATTTTTCCATGTCGCGTCGGAACGTATTTCCCCGGGTGCTGGGAAAAGTGCATCCTCGGTTTCACACCCCGGCGGCGTCGCTGGTAGTGCAGGGAATTTGGAGCACGTTGCTGCTGTTCAGCGGCACCTTTGACACGTTGACTGACAGCCTGATTTTCGTTAGCTGGATTTTTTACGCCGCGGGCGCCTATGGAGTCTTCGTGCTGCGCCGAAAGGAACCCGACGCAGCACGCCCGTACAAGGTTCCCGGCTATCCCTGGGTTCCGTGGATTTTTATCGTATTTGCGACGGTTTACCTCGTGCTCACGATCTACAACGATGTGGTGAATTATCAGGCCGGCAAGACCGTGTTGATCAATTCTGCGTTCGGAACCGTCCTGGTGCTCATCGGCGTGCCGATTTACTGGCTTTATCGCCGGAAAGAGGCAACGCCAGCGGTGGTCCCCATGCCTCGGTGAGTTGGAAGCGCCTAAGCGGACAAGACTGTCCGCGTTCCTGCCGGCGTGATTGATTATTCCACCAGTTTAAGTTGCTCAGGGCTGTTGAGAACGATTTCCGGAGTGCCGTGGTAATCAATGATCTTGCCAGTGACGAGCACCTGCTTACCGACCAGGGCTTTGAGGTCCGGGAACTTATCGAAGTCGTCTCCACGCAGCACCGCAGTCATCGCTGTCTTGTAGTCCTGATCAAAATTGAGAATTGCAATGGTCCCGCCGCGCGGCTCGAAAATCTTCGCGACGGTCCCCTGGAATGAATTGGTCTTCTCCACCTGCTTGAGCCCGGCGGCAAGGTCATGGGCGTCCAGCGCGGTCTTCAGTACGGCGGCGTCCTTCGGGACTTTGACGAAGGTGGCGGTTTTGGAGGCGAGTTCGCTTTGAGATTTTTTGGCGGGCGCGGTGTCGGCCGATTTCGAGACCGGCGCGGGCGCGGCCGGGACCTTCACATCATCTGCCGCGCGACACAAAGCGCCGCCATTGATCAAAATGGCGACGCCAGCCAAAAGGACGGTGGATTTCATGCCGCGAATTTCGTTCCCCGATACATCAATACTCGCGGTCAATGACAATTCCGGGCTGCGGGATGGGATACTTGCCATCAGGCCCGGCAGGCAACGGCGACGGCGACTCCATGGTCAGCTTATCCACGTTCGGGGCATATTCCTGCGTGGAAGCGAGCATTTGCTCAAAGTGGATTTCCTGGCCGGTGTGGGCTGCTTTACGGCCCATCGAAGACACGAGACTCGCTTCAACGCCGCGTTTGACCTCGCTGTAAGGTTTGTCATTGCGGATGGCGTCCGTCAGATCGTTCCATTCGTTCAGGTAAGGATCGTCTTCGCCGGGCAGATTTTCGGAGGTCCAAATGACATTGCCGGACTGCGGATTCTGGCCCCGATGCGTACTGGACGGCGTGCCGCAATCGCCATTCTTCGCCACCACCGCCATGCCTTTGCTGCCATGTACGTAGCTGGAGTAAATGTCGTTGCAACCGATCATGCACCGGCCATCCATATACATCTTGGCCCCATCCGCAAAGGTGTATTCCACCGAATACGAATCAAAATTCTGATCCACGTAATTGTATCGGTAATGCCGTCCTCCCAGAGCCTGCGCCTTGACCGGCCATGCTCCCTTCATCATGCAAAGATGATCAATGTGATGAATGTAGAAGTCGTTGAAGCACCCGCCACTCAAAAAGATGAAACTATGGAAGCGGGAAATCTGCCAGAGCAGTTCACTCGGCGTGCCCGGCCATTTTTCGGAGAAAGCCGACGCCAGCGGCCCCGCCATGCGATAGCCGCGCATCAAGTTAATTTCGCCGATTTCACCATCCTGGATGCGTTTTTGCAATTCCTGGAGTGGGCGGGCATGGCGGGACATCAAGCCCACTCCGACCTTCAGGTTTTTTGCCGTGGCTTCATCCGCGAGCTTCATCATGCGGCGGGAAGTCGGGCCATCGGCCGTCAACGGTTTTTCCATGAAAACGTTGAGTCCCTTCTGGATGGCATACGTAAAATGCACCCAACGGAACACCAGCGGGGTGGTAAATATGGCGACATCACCCGGGCGCAGGCAGTCCATCGCCTTCTTGTAGGCGTCAAATCCAATGAACCGGCGGTCCGGCGGCACGTCCACTTTATCCGGCTGGGCGCCTTTCAACGCCGCGTAGGTCCCGGCGAGACGGTGTTCGAATACATCGGCCATGGCGACCAGTTTGGTCGGCCCGGTTCGGACGCTCAACGCGTTGTTCGCCGCGCCACCACCGCGACCGCCGCAACCGATCAGTGCAATCTGGATGGTATTGTTTTCCGCGGCATGGACATGCGGAATGACAACGCCGGCGAGCGCGGAAGCGGCGGCAAGCCGACCGGTAGTTTTCAAAAACTCACGACGGGAGGTTCCCGAATCTGTATTTGGATTCATGCGGGTATCTTCCTGCAAATCCCAAAAATGGCAACTGGATTTTATGGCGATAACAACCGGAGGAGTTGAATAAAATCCCGGTTTAAACGTCGCCTAACCATTCTTCTTCCGCGCCGGAATGCCTTCCCAACTCGTTCGAGCGGGCAACACTTCGCCTTTCATGAGCAAGGACAAATCACCCAGCGAGGCCCCCTGCTCCATCCGCGTATCGTAGAGCACCAGCGTTCCCGCCCCCACATTCGCACCCGCCGCGATATCGATCGTGGACATCTTCATGACGCGATCTTCGAAGAGGTGCGTTTGCACCGTGCAATCCGCGTTGAGCGCAGCGCCATTGCCAATCCGCGCCAGGTCGAACTCGCTGAAGTCCGTGGTCTCCAGGTAAACGCGCCGCCCGATTTTTGCCCCGAGCAGGCGAAAGTACCAGCAAACGAAAGGCGTGCCCGTCAGTGCGCCCACAAGAAACGGCTCAGCCAGATGTTCGTGCAAGGCGTTGAGCAGTTCATTCCGCCAAACGAAGGTGCTCCAGAGTGGACGTTCGCAGGAACGATATCGCCAGACCAGAAGCCATTTCGCGGCGATGGTAATCGCCGTTGCGGTCAGTCCGCACGCCAGATAGAGCGGTGGAAAAAAAAGCAAGGTTTCCCATAGGTCGTAATAGTCACGAAGCAGCAACAGCGTAGAAAACATCAAACTCAACAGGACGATGAACAAAGTTGAGGGCGCGATCACGCGGATGAACTCGATGACAGCCCGCTGCACGCGCAGCTTGAGGGAGGGATTGAACGTTGTTTCCGCCGAAAAGGCGGTTTGCTGCTGGCGTTGCGGCAGGAAAATCGCCGGCGATCCCATCCAGGATGTGCCTGGCCGCAACGCATCCGCCGGATGGGCCGGCGGCGACGAGAGGCAGCCGATGAGGCAGTCGTCGCCGATCTCCGTTCCGGGTGGGAGCATCGCGCTGTTGCCGATGAAGGAACGCTTGCCGATGTGGTTTTTACCGATGATCATGAACCCGTCCCGCACGCGCGGCGCGCCGAGTGACACGCTGTCTGCGATGAAACTCTCATCCCCAATCGACAACAGGTCCGGTGAAATAAACGACGCGGTGGATATTTCCGCGCCGCGCCCGACCTTGGCGCCCAACAGTCGGTACCAGGGCGTGAGATAAACGGACCCATATAGCGGCCCGACCACGTCGAGGCTTAGGTCCATCGTTTGATCCACAAACCATTTTCGAAAGTAATAAAAACTATGGAGCGGGTAACGCCCCGGCTTGATTCGACCCAGCAGCAGCCATTTCAAGACCGCAATTTCCAGGCAGAGCAGCGCCACAAACGACACTCCAACCAGCGGCGACAGGCACAAATACCAGTAATATGGATCGATGTAGTTCAGTTGGTTCATCACCACGATGCCTGGGAAAATCGCCGCCGACACCAGCACGGGAAAGATCAGCAGGCTGATGGCGTAAAGAAAACCGAAACCAATGCGCCGGGACAGGCTGGGGCGTAATGCTTGCGGAGCGCTGAGTTCCTGCTCTGCGTGTTCCGGAGAATTATCCCGACGCGGAGCACCAGCTCTGCGCTCCGTTGGGTGCGCGGGTGATCCGAGCCATGTTTCGCCGCGCGGTATGGTTGCGCCTCGCGGCAGAAGTGAAAGATCCTCCAATGCCGAATCATCCTCCATCACCGTATTCTCGCGCACCGCCGAGCGTGCGCCGACGAAGCAGCGTCGGCCAATGTCAATGCGTCCGATTTTCAGCCACCCATTCTCGACGGTATAACCGAGCAGATTGGCGTCCACGTTGACGCTTGAATCGTCGCCAATCGCCAGGAGGTCGTAGATCACGAACGTATCGCTGTCCAGGTGGACATTCCGGCCGATTTTCGCGCCCATCAAACGCAGATAGACGTTCAGCCACGGCGTGCCCGCCAAATAGCCGACCGGCACCGCAGACTCGATCATCGTAACGAACCACCAGCGGAAAAAGTAGCTGCCCCAGAGCGGATACGCGCCGGGCTTATAGCGCCCGATCACCAGCCATTTCACTGCAATTGGCACGAGCAGCATCAGCGGATAGAGCAGGACGAGACTGGCAAATGCGGCCAGGATGGATTCGAGAAAGCCGTATTCCTCATCGACCATCAATGTAAAAACGAGATACGGCCCGACCCATTGCGCCGCCGAAAAACTGAGGATAAAAACGAGGCTTACAAGCTGTGCCGTGCCACACAGAAAATGCTGCCAGAATGGGACGGCGCGAACTTCCTCCGTATCACGCTTCACGCATGGAGTCCCGCCTTTGGGCGGCAAAGCGCCCGACAATTCCGGTTCGGGATCTTCGACCACCCCGCCGCCCAAAGGCGGGACTCCATACTTTGCGATGCGCCGCTCGAATTCACCCGCCAGGCCTTTGATGGTTGGATGCCGGTAAATATCGAGCATCGAAATATCTTCCCAGGCCGCCCGCGTCCGCAACTCTGAAACCAGCCGCGCCGCCGTCAACGAATGGCCGCCGAGGTCGAGAAAAAAATTATCTTCGATCGACACCTGCGCCGGTGAAAACAGTTTTTCCCATGCATTGACCAACTCCTTCTCCAATCGGGTGCGCGGCGGCGCGACATGGCGCGCCGGCTGACCGGTTCGCGATTTCGGCAACGGCAGACTTTTGCGATCCACCTTGCCGCTCGGCAAGGTGGGCAACTCCGTCAGCGTCTCCAGCAACGCCGGTATCATGTACATCGGTAAACGCTCGCGCAGCTTCGCGCGGATTCCTTCTTCGTCCGGCACTTCCGCCCCACGCAGCACCACATAGCCGACAAGCTGCTGATTGCCCGGCACGTCTTCACGCAATGCCACTGCCGCTGCCTGGACGCCGGGGCACTGCAGGAGGACAGATTCAATCTCGGAAAGCTCGACTCGAAAGCCTCGAATCTTTACCTGCGTATCGATGCGCCCGAGGAATTCAATTTCACCGGCTTCGTTCCAACTTGCCAGGTCACCGGTCTTGTAGAGGCGGGATACGTCCGTGGCTGCGGGGTTCGAGACGAACTTCTCGCGCGTCAAATCCGGGCGTCCAACGTAGCCGCGCGCCAACCCAACTCCGCCGATACACAACTCTCCGGGAACGCCAGCCGGCAACGCCCGCATTTGTTCATCGAAAATCCCGACGAAATAATTGGGCAGCGGTTTGCCAATCGTAACCGGCTTTTGCGGATGGCATTCCGCGTACGTTGCGATCACCGTCGCCTCGGTCGGCCCGTAGGTATTGAACATGCGCCGGGCTGGCTTCCACCAGCGTCGCACAAGGTCAGGCGGGCACGCTTCGCCGCCGAGAATGAGCAACCGCAAGCCCGGGACGTCCTCCTCCATCATGGCGAGCAGCGTCGGCACGCAGGACAGGACCGTCACACCCGCGTCCGCAAGCAGGCGCGAAAGTGCGGCGCCGGCATGTTCCATCTCAGGCGTGGCGGCCACCAGCGTCGCTCCCGCAAAGAATGCCAGCCAGACCTCCTCCACTGACGCGTCGAAGGCAATGGAAAATCCCTGGTAAACCCGGTCTTCCGGTCGCACCTGAAAAATTCGTCCTTCCGCCCGGACCAGGTGACAAACACCCCGATGCCCGATTTCCACGCCCTTGGGCCGACCCGTTGATCCGGAAGTGTAGATGATGTAGCAGAGATCCTCTGGAGTGGTGCCCGTCTCTTCACGCGCAATCTGAGCAGGTGACTGCGCGGCGATTTCCGCTTGCGATTTATCCAGCGATACGATCGTCCCGCCGAAAGAGCCTGCCCGGTCCGAGAGGCCGTGAGTCGCCACCAGCATTCGAGCCTTGCAATCGGAAAGGATAAATCCGATGCGGTCCGACGGGTAGGATGGGTCAATGGGCACATAAGCTGCGCCCGTCTTCAGAATCGCCAGCAGCGCGACATACAAATCCTTCGAGCGCGGGACCAACAGGCCCACGCAATCCCCTCGCCCAATACCGCGCCGCCTCAGGCATCGCGCCAGCCGGTTTGATTCGCGGTCCAATTCCCCATAAGTCATCCGCTCGCGTCCGCAGATCACAGCCACCGCTTCGCCGCGCGCTTCCGCCTGGCATTCAAAAAGTTCGTGCAACAACTCCGGCCGCAGCAAATCTGTGTCGCGGTCGAAACCTTCAGTGGAGCTGGCGCCTGGGTTCTCCAGAGTTGGCATTACCTTCTCAGACTGAGCCATCGCCAATGAAGTTACAACTCCAACACACAATTACGCGCCATAAGGATTCATTGGCCGCAGATTCCACTCTTCGATCAGTGCCGGTGGAATCTCCTTCAAAAAGCGCGAAGGTTGTTGCATGGCGTCGCTGCCGCCGGCGCCCAGCGTGCGCATCAAGGGATAACTGAGATATAATTCGTTGCGAGCGCGGGTGATCGCGACGTAAAGCAGCCGCCGTTCCTCCTCTTCGTCTTCCAGACTCATGGAGTTGCGAGTCACCGGGAACAAACCGTCGCAGAGCATAATAATGAAGACGACATCGAACTCCAGGCCTTTGGCCTGATGAATGGTGGAGAGCCGGAGAATCTCTGTGTCGCGGTTTCGCGCCGACTCCTCGGCTTCCGCCTCGAGATTGCTAAACAGCGCCAGTTGGGACAGAAAATCCTCCACATTCGCAAACTGCTGCGCGAAGAGCCCCATCTGCTCAAGATCCTCCAGGCGATTGCGATAGTTGGCAAAAGTATCCTTGAGGTGGTCCTCATAACCGGCTTCGACCACGAGGCGGATCATACGCGAGGCATCGCCACGCACGGGCGGAACCTCCAATTGGGAAATTGTGGCCGTCAACTGCGCCCAAGGCACCAGCGATTTCTTCGGTGCGACGGCGCTCGCCGCTTGCAATGCCGTTGCCAGCGGAGCCTGGACTGGCGCGCTTTTTCCTTCGGCATCCGGCTTCGGAGCTTGCGCCTCGAGCTCTGCGCTGAATCGCGTCCAAAGCTTTTCTGCCGCCTTGGCGCCAATGCCCGGCAGAAGTTGAACGACGCGCTTGAAGGAAAGTTCGTCTCGGGGGTTGGCGACGAGCCGGAGATAGGCCACCACGTCTTTAATGTGGGCCTGTTCGAAAAACCGGATGCCGCTGGTGATGCTAAACGGAATATTCCGCCGCGTCAGTTCCAGTTGCAGTTCCAGCGCGTGGAAGTGTGACCGGTATAGAACCGCCATCCGGCCCAAGTCACCGCCCTCTTCGCGCAATTGGAGAACACGTTGCGCCACGAAAGCGGCCTGGTCGCCGGCGGTCAGGCACGTCACCAGCACGGGCTTGGAGCCCGATTTGCGCGCCGGTGTCAGCGTCTTGCTGAATTGATGGACGTTGGCGGCGATGGCCGCATTCGCCACATCCAACACCTCCGGCGTGCTGCGATAATTGGTTTCGATTTTATAGGTTCTCACCTCCGGATAGCGTTCGGGGAACTTGAGGATATTTTTGAAGTTCGCGCCGCGCCAGGCGTAGATGCTTTGCGCGTCATCGCCCACCACCATTACGTTGTGATGCCGCGCCGCGAGCAGATCGATCAAGTCTCCCTGGAGGGCATTGGTGTCCTGATACTCATCCACCAGGATGAATTGAAACCGGCGCTGGTAGTATTCGCAAAGGTCGGGATGTTCCTTCAGCAGTTTCAGCCACAATTCCAGCAAGTCATCGAAGTCCATCGCGTTCATGGCGCGTTTGCGCGTGATGTAGCTTTCGTGCAACTTCACCAGGTCTGGCGTCAGTGATGCAAAATAGTCATATTCCTGGGCCACTACTTGCGCGATGGATCGGTGCGTGTTGACCGACAGGGAAAAAATATCCGCGACCACATCGGGCTTGGGAAAGCGCGTTGCCGCGGTGTCGATCCCGGCCTGGCCCACACAAGCCTTGATCAAATCATTGGCGTCTTCACGGTCCATGATGGTGAAATCCCGTTGATAACCGAGCCGGTCCGCGTGGGCCCTCAAGATGCGGTTGCCGATGGCATGAAAGGTGCCGCCCCACAGGGAAGGCAGTTCCCGGCCCAACAGATCGGCCACGCGCCGCATCATCTCCTTGGCCGCCTTGTTCGTAAACGTCAGCAACAGGATCCGCTCCGGCGGAATCCCATTCTCGAGCAGAAAGCCGACCCGATAAATCAACGTGCGCGTCTTGCCTGAACCGGCCCCGGCAATCACCAGCGACGGCCCCGGCGGCGCTGTGACCGCGGCGTGTTGCTGCTCGTTCAGCTCCTTCGCATAATCGATATGCAAATGAACCTGCGAATCAAACGGCTGCAAGACATACTCACGCGACATACGCCTCAACTTACGGCAAATGAGAAAGGGAGAATAGGAGGAAACGCTGAAGGAAACACCAAACACCAGGATCCAAGCTCCAAAAAATCCTCAGGCATCAAACGCCAAAATGAACCATCCAGGAGCTGCAATATTTCGCGCTACACTCCAAAGCGTAACGGAACCTGGGGGTGTGGGAAGGGTCACATTCCGCCCGCGTAAGCGGGCAGTTCCAGCCAGAACCGGCTGCCCTCGCCCTCCTTCGAGATTACACCCACAGAACCAGCCATGAGTTCCATTCCCTTCAGCACGATGGCCAATCCGATGCCGGTCCCGCTGTATTCATCCACCCCGTGCAGGCGCTCGAAGACGCGAAAGATTCGCTCCTGATGCTCCTGGCTGATTCCGATGCCATTATCCTCGATCCAAAGTCGCACCGCCGGCAGGCACTTTTCCGACCAGATGTGAATGCGCGGCGGAACTCCGGGAGCAACAAAAGTCAGCGCGTTATTCAAAATGTTCATCAGCACCAGTCTGAGTATCTCGGGATCGGCCCGGACCGCCGGCATGGACCAAGCCACGTCCACCAGAGCCTGTCTCGCCTGGATGCCCCTCTCCAACTGGCGTAATACGAGGCCGATCTGGTGCCCGAGGTCCACGCGTTCCAGGGAGATTTTTATATGTCCCAATCGACCGAACTCCAACAGATCCATTATGAGCTGGTCCATGCGCCTGGCGCTGGCAATGATTCGGTTGGCGGCTTCCACGCCTTGCTGGTCCATTCGAGATTTCACGGAGTCCAGCAGGATTTGAGTAAAGCCGGCCATCACCCGAAGCGGCGCCCGCAAATCATGTGCGACATGATACAGAACGCCTTCCAATGACTTGACCGTCTCTTCCAGTTTGGCGGTGCGTTCCGCGACCTCGGATTCCAAGTTGTTCGCGTGATGCGCCAATCGTTCCTTGGTCCGCCGCAAATCCTCTTCCGCCCGCTTTTGGTCCTCAATATCCGTGGTGGTGGCCAGCCAGCGAACGATCCTGCCGGAATCATCCCGCACCGGCAGGGCGCGACTCAAGTGCCAGCGATAACCGTAGTTTTGGTGCCGGATGCGGGTCTCAATTTGGAGAGGCTGGCCGGTTTGCAAAGCGAATTGGACCGCCTCCATCGCCTGCTTTTCGTCATCTGGATGGATAACCAGTTTCCAACCATCGGGAGAAAAGGCCTTTTCAGCCGGCAAGCCGCAATATTCGAACCATCGTTTGTTTACATACTCCAACTGTCCGTCCGCGCGGGCAGTCCAGACGATTTGGGGCATCGCATCCGCCAACTCGTGCAATTGCGCTTCGCTCTGTCGCAACGCTTCCTCGGCCTGTTTGCGCTCGGTGATTTCCATCATAATGCCAAAGACACGCTCCGGCACGTCATCCCGATCGCGCATGACTCTTCCCTTGGCTAAAATCCAGCGCAGGCTGCCGTCCGCCCACAGAATCCGGTATTCCTGCTCGTAATCCTTGCGCTCCTCAATGCAACGGGCCAGCGTTTGTTTCAAAAGGAGGCGGTCATCCGGGTGAACACAAGCGAGGAATTCCTCGCAGTGCCTGGGAAACGCGCCCTGCCCTGGCCCCATGATTAATTCATGGTGGGGCGACCATTCAAATTGGCGGTTTTTTAGGGCCAGGTTCCAAGTCCACATGTGGGCTGCTTCCAGCGCAAAATCAAGCTGCTCTTTGGATGACGCCAATGCGGCTTCCGCCTGGCGGCGTTCCTCAACCTCATGCTTCATTTGGCTGGCCAAAATGCGAAGCTGCCTCTCGCGATCCTTGGTCCGATGCCAGGAATGGAGGCCAATGAGTCCAATGCCACCCAGGCTGACATAAAGCAGCAACTCCGCCAAATCAACGGGATTGTCCAGTCGCCGCAAATGCGATGGCAAAATGAAGAAAACCTCGCCAACCACCAAGGCGCCCGCCAGCGCAGCCAGTCCGGGGCCTATGCGGCCAAACCAGGCCGCAATCCACGAGGCCACCACCAGGAACAGGAAGGGGATCCGTCCAACAAACCCGGACGGCAACAGATCATCCAGCCCAAAAGAAGCCACCACACAAACCGCTGCCATTCCATAGCGCGCCCAGGTGGAACGAAAGGTCGGAAGCTTGACTTCTGTCTCATCTACCCTGTCGTTCTGATGATTGGACAGCCACATAGACATTTCCCGCTGAGCCGTGACTTACAAACGGCTGAAGAGGATCCGGGGTCTCCCTCGAAATTCCAAGAGAGCGAGCAGGCAAAAACCGTTTCGCGATTCAACGACTAATTTGAATCACTAAATCAACCTATTCTCTGGTGAGCCGAAGGCAAATTGTATTCAAAGATTTCCAGGCAATCCGGACCCCAGACTACGCGGTTGATACTATGTAGGTTGGGATTTTGAAGACCCCAGACAACCTGGGGTGGTTCGCTGGGCCGCTCGCAAACCGGAGGGGATGCACCGACTGGATCCCGATGCGATGCACTCCGCCTCTTATGCACCACCCCAAAAAGTGTAACACATGTGTTGAGTTCAAACTGTCACCTATGTGATGAGTCCGTGCCGAGTGCGCTGTCTCTGCCAGGCAAGGCAATAAGCGATGAGATCGCCTTTTGAACGCTGTGGGCGAAAATTGGTCTGGTATAAGCAACCATCCTTTGTTTAAATCGTAAAAAGAACATGGTGGAGCCAAGGAAATGTCCAAATCCGCCGGCCCGGACGGCTGGAATGCACCGAGTTTCGCACAACCAAAGCCTGAATTACGCATGGGCTGTCAGTCAGACGTGGCGAAGTACGAGGTTTACCGCACTTGCCGGGCTGCTTTTACTCCTTTTCACGCTCTCCGCGCGGGCGGCGATTCAATTTGACGTATTTCTCGGTTTCGACGGCGTGGTGTCGGAAGCCACCTGGTTTCCCGTGGTTTGCGAGATAAAAAACGATGGGCCGCCGTTTGTTGGGGTCATTGAGGTTGAATCGGGCGGGTTCAATCAAAGCCAGACCCGGCGAGTGGAGGTCGAATTGCCAACCGGAACACTGAAGCGGGTTTCCATCCCGGTGTTTTCGACGGCGCGTTACCAAAGCCGGTGGGACGTCCGGCTGCTGGACAAGGAAAGAGGCAAGTTAAGAGCGGAGCAAACCGGGTTGCAACCCAAGCAGCAATTGCCATCGCAGATGGTCGTAATGGGCGCGCTGCCGCGCACTCCCGGCGGCTTGCCCGTCATTCGACGGACCCAGGCTCGCGAGAACGATCCGCAACCGACCTCCGCCAGGCTCCAAACACAATTGCTGCCAGACAATCCCCTGGTGTACGAGGGCATGGACTGCGTTTACCTGAACTCGGAAAAAGCGGTGGAATTGGGGGCATCCCAGACGGAAGCCCTGCTGACCTGGCTGAACAATGGCGGTCATTTGATCGTGGCCGTTGAACAGGTGGGCGACGTCAATTCCGTGCCCTGGCTCAAAAAAATCGTGCCCTGCAACCTCGCGGATGTTCAGAGCATTTCCAGCCACGCTGAGTTGCAGCAATGGGTTCGAGATACCCAGCGGGACGAAACGACCCCGGAAGCCGGCACTACTGCGCGACGGCCGCGTTCGAGCCAAAATCGAGGCCAAACAGCGAAGCCTTTCGCGGATTTGCCGGATGATCCCACTTTTGAGGACGCGGCCTTGTCGGTTGCGACCGGGACTTTGCGCGCCGGAGCGGAAGTGCTGGCGTCGGGTGGTGGCGCGCCGTTGTTGGTGCAATCGCGGGAAGGGCGCGGGCTGGTGAGCGTCCTGCTGTTCAGTCCCGAGCGCGAACCGGTGCGGTCATGGAAAAACCTGCCGTCATTTTGGGCCAGGCTGGCCGCGGTGAATCCCGAGTTATACATCAATCCAGCCCTGAGCCAGCGGGGCGGCTACAGTGTCGATGGCGTGTTCGGAGCGATGATCGACAGCAAACAAGTGCGCAAGCTGCCGGTGGAATGGCTGCTGCTGTTGCTGATCGTCTATCTGGTGGTGATTGGCCCGCTCGACCAATATTGGCTGAAGCGCATCAAGCGGCCCATGCTGACCTGGGTGACTTTTCCCTGTTACGTGGTGCTGTTTTCGCTGCTGATTTATTTCATCGGTTACAAATTGCGCGCGGGCGAATCGGAATGGAACGAACTCCATCTCGTGGACGTGCTGGCGAAGGGGGAAGGCTCGGAGTTGCGCGGGCGCACGTACGCCTCGATCTATTCGCCCGTCAACCAAAAGTACCGGGTGGAAAGCGCGGAGGACTTTGCCGCGTTCCGGGGGGAATTCCAGGCCAGTTGGAGCGGAAACCAGGACACGGAAAAGGCGGACGTGGTTCAGAATGGCGACAATTTCAAGGCGGAAATCTTCGTGCCGGTTTGGACGAGCCAGCTTTACGCAAGCGACTGGTTGCAATCGTCCGACATGCCCTTCACTTACACGGTGAAGGTCGAGGGCGGCGACTGGGTCGTGCAGGTGAACAACCGGTTGGACCACAAGCTGGAGCACGCGCACATGGTGATGCCCGAAGGAGCCGGGCTCGTGGTGGAGTTGGGTGAAGTGCCGGCCGGGCAAGCGAAGACGTTCCGGGTGCATCGCAACCAGGGGATGCAACTGCGGGACTTTGTCAATCAACACGGGGCGGGTTTCCAGAACGCGTCCCAGGCGCGCCAGCACGCGTTCGGCAACAGCGGCAGCGGACAAATTTCGGATTTGCCCAACGCGAGCATGGCGGTATCGTTCATTTCCAAATTATACGACCAACAAATGCATTTCATCGCGCCGCCCGGGCTTGATTTGTCGGATGTGGTGGAACGTGGCAATGCGGTCCTGCTGGCGTGGTCGGCTGATTATTCACCCATCCGAGGCATGAACCAATTCTCGCCCCGGCGCACGCACAAAGACACGCTCTGGCGGATGGCGGTGCCGCTGACCGAGGGGATGTGAGATGAAATTTTTTCGTCTGACAAAAAAGGAACCGGGGTTGAGAAAAACACCAAGCTCCGGAGCACATAGTCCAACGTGACCTCTAAAGACCCGAGCCTATTATGAATGCAGAAACTTCCGCACCACCATTGGCGCCACCCCCTGCACCGCCGATCCCGGCGGTGAGCACGGTGGGCCTGACGCGCACGTATGGGACGATGACGGCTTTAAACGCGCTCGACCTGACCGTGAACCGCGGTGATTTGTTCGGGTTCATCGGTTCCAATGGCGCGGGCAAAACGACGACATTGCGAATTCTCGCGACCTTCCTCGCACCGTCCGCAGGCCAGGCGCGGGTGCTTGGCCATGATGTGGTGCGCGATGCGGACGCGGTGCGCCACGTAATCGGTTACATGCCCGACTTTTTCGGGGTGTACAAGGACATGGAAGTGACGGAGTACCTGGATTTTTTCGGCGCGTGTTACAAGATTCCAACGGCGCAGCGTGAGAAGACGGTCAACGATGTGTTGGAGTTGGTGGGATTGAGCGAGAAGAAAGGCGCGTTGATTGGCGCGTTGAGCCGCGGCATGCAGCAACGGCTCGGACTGGCGCGCGTGTTGATTCATGATCCGCAACTTCTGTTGCTGGACGAGCCTGCCAGCGGACTGGACCCCAGGGCGCGCATCGAGATGATGGCCATTTTGCAGGAATTGCAACGGCTCGGGAAGACCATAATTATTTCCTCCCACATCCTGAGCGAGTTGCAGACGCTTTGTAATCGCGTCGCCATCATTGAAAAGGGAAAATTGATTTACAGCGGGCCGGTCCAGGGCGTGCGCGACCAAATGGCCAGCGGCCTCGTGATTTGGGTGAAAGTGGCCGCCGAGACGGATCGAGCCATCGAGCTCCTCAAATCCCGCAGCGAGGTGGCCGAAGTCGCGCCCGTGGACGGGCGGATCAAGGTGACGATGGTGAACCATGACATCGACCACAGTTGCATCGCGGATACAATTGTGCGGGGCGGCCTCAAACTCGTGGGCCTGGCGGAAGACGAATTGGGGTTGGAGGAAGTGTTCCTGCGCGTGACCCGCGGCGAGACGCAATAACGTGGAGAATGATCAATTTCCGATGACAGACGACCAAAGAATGACCGATAACCAATGTCCAAATTAGGATTTGCGGTTTGGATATTATTTGGTCATTGAGCATTGAGCATTGAGCATCGATCATTGGACATTTTCCAATGCCTTTCCTTCCGATAGTCGAGCGGGAGCTGCGCGTAGGCGCGCGGCGGCCGTTTACCTATTGGAGCCGGCTGGCGGCGGCGGCGTTCGCCTTGCTGATCCTCGTCGCAATGTATGCGCTGGCGGAGGTGTCCAAGGGAGCGATCTTCACGGCGGGGCAGGCCCAGTTTGCGGTTCTTAAGTGGCTTAGTTTCATCTTCGCGTGTTCGGCGGGAGTGTTTCTGACGGCGGACACGGTGAGCGAGGAAAAGCGGGAGGGCACGCTGGGCCTATTGTTTCTCACCGACCTGCGCGGTCATGATGTCGTGCTGGGCAAACTAATCTCGAGCTCGGTCACGGCGTTTTATGGTTTTCTGGCGGTTTTCCCGACGCTGGCGCTGACCATGATGTTTGGCGGGGTGACGGTCGGGGAGTTTTGGCGGATGGTGCTCATCATCAGCAATACCCTGTTTGTGTCGATCTCGGCGGGATTGTTGGTCAGCTCGATGAGTCGCGACGCGGTGAAAGCGATCAATGGGGCGTTGCTGGTGATTGTGCTATTGCTGGGCGGGTTGCCGCTGGCAGATTTTATTCTCGCGGCAGGAGACATCATGAAATTTCATCCCGTGCTGAGCCTGGCGAGTCCCGCGTACCTGTTTTGGAGCGCGGGACCTTTGCTGCCACGGGATTATTGGCTGTGCGTGGGGCTTCAACACGCTTTGGGTTGGATGATGTTAATCTTTTGCAGCGTCTGCGTGCCGCGCACGTGGCAACAGCGGACGTCCAGAACCGGCGTGCACCGCTGGAATTGGTTGCGCGGCGGCTCCGGCGCGAGCGGCTCGGGCCGGCGGTTGCTGGACAAAAATCCGGTGCTTTGGCTGGCGGTGCAGGACCGCTGGTTACGCTGGTTGGTTTGGGTGCTGGTGCTGGCGGCAGTCGGGCAGTTTTCGTGGGCGGTGATCGAGACAGCCCGATCTAGCCAGACACCGATGCCAATGGGACCAGCCAGAGTTGCCGTGGGAAGCCCCTCCACTGCCAGCACCCGCACGGTGACAACCACCAACGGCACCACAACGGTAATGTTTACCACAAGCACCTCGACTCGGATCGCCACAAGCCGTTTCGCGGTGTCCACGATAAGCTGGCTGCTCGCGTTGGGTTTCAAAATCTGGGTTGCTTTGCAGGCTTGCCGGTTCTTTATCGAAGCCATCCGAAGTGGCACGCTGGAACTGATTCTGGTTTCGCCGGTTGGGCCTGCGGAGATCGTCAAGGGACAGGCCAGGGCGCTGCTCCGAATCTTTCTCGTGCCGGCTTTGTTGCTTTTACTGATGCAAGTCACGGTCGGGATTCAAGGCATTCTGGAAATGCGACACTCGCTGGGCGGCGTTAGGTCCATGCCGATCGGTTCATTCGACATCGTTTTTATGCAAGTCGTGTCCCTGACCGCCGGGATTATGAATTCGATCACGGTCCTGCTGGCGCTGGGTTGGTTTGGAATGTGGATGGGTGTGACGACTCGAAAAGTCCCGGTCGCCGTGTTGAAAACAGTTGGTTTTGTCATTGTGCTGCCCGTCTTGGGACTGACATTCGCCTCGGGGATGTTTTTTGCGATGATGATGGCGGCTTCCACCTTTGGGCGATTTCCTTTTTGGGTGGCGCCGCTGTTGTATTGCGGGCTGAATTCAGCAAAGGATTTGGCTTTCATTTTTTGGTCGCGAAATCAGTTGTTCACGCGGTTTCGGGAAATGGCGGCGCAAGAGGCGCGGGCGGTGACGCTGTCGCCCTGGCCGCCCGTTGTGGCGGCGAAGGAAGCAGCGATTGCTCAATGATGATCAGCAAGGAACGGTTGGCTAATTACCAAAGTCCAATGGCCAGGGCCCAAATAATATCCCATGGCCAATGTCCAACGCGGAGGCGTTTTGGGGTTTGGAGGATTGAGTATTCTTTGGACGTTGAGCATTGGTTACAGGACATTTCGAAGCGATGACAGTTTTGCCCATGGTGGAGCGGGAATTGCGCCTGGCAGCGCGGAAGGCAGGCACCTACTGGCTGCGGTCCGCCGCCGCGTTTGTGGCAATGGCAGCCATGCTGCTCGTAATGATTGGCAACGGCGCGACCCGCGGGGCGGAATTGAGCATGGAAATATTCGCCATCCTGACGATGATGGCGATGGCCTTCTGTTTGCTGGCGGGCGTGTTCCTGACTTCCGATTCCCTGAGCAGCGAAAGACGCGACGGGACGGCCGGGCTTTTGTTCCTGACCGATTTACGGGGATATGACGTGGTGCTGGGAAAATTGGCGGGCAGTTCGCTCCATGCCTGTTACGGATTGATCAGCATTTTTCCGGTTTTGGCGATTCCTTTGCTGATGGGAGGAGTGACTGCGGCGGAATTCTGGCGGGTGGTGCTGGCACTGGCAATGACGCTGTTCTTTTCGCTGGCGGCAGGCACGATGGTTTCCGCGTTCGGCCGGGAAAGCCGACAGACGATGCTGGGCACCCTGCTGCTGATTTCGATGGTCGCCGCCGTTCTGCCCGCCCTCCACGTGGGGTCGAATGTCGCCCTGCACACGGGAACAATCCGGCCATTGCTTTGGCCAAGCCCGGGATTCGCCTGTTTGCATGCCTTCGAGTCCTACTACCGATATGGCAAGGGCGCGCCCGAATATTGGGGCTCGCTGGTGACCGTTGTTGGGATGGGGATGATGTTTCTAACCGCGGCGAGCTTTCATTTCCCGCGAGCATGGCAGGAGAAGGCGCAAGCCGGACCGAGTGAAAAAATCGGATCGTGGGGAAGAATCCGATTCGGCGCCCGGGCCGCCCGCGCAAAAGCACGGGCGCGGTTATTACCCGAAGATCCATTCCTCTGGCTGGCCATGCGCGACCGTCTTCCGAAAATCATTGCTTCCCTGCTGGTGGGCGCGGCAGTTGTGCTGTGTGCGATGTTTATGGCCGCCACCATCAACAGTTCGAGGAAGGGGGCGGGGCTGTTCTTCACGTACCAAATAGCCATTTTCGTCGCCATCGGGGCCGGGCTGATCTTCAAATGCCTGGTGGCGATGGAGGCGAGCCGGCGGTTGAACGACGACCGGCAGAGCGGAGCCCTGGAGTTGCTGCTGGTGACGCCGCTCCCGGTGGAACAGATCATTCGCGGGCAGCGGCGGGCGCTGAGCGCTCAATTCGTCCTTCCCATGTTCGTGCTCATGCTGATTTTTCCGGGGCTGTTGTGGTTGACGTATTTCTTGCCCTCGTGGAAATTATCGGATGGAGGCGTCTCCGGAGTAGTCTTTGTGGGGAACATTTTGGTCATGATGAGCGATTTTCTGGCGCTGAACTGGATTGGGATGTGGACTGGTTTGCGCGCCAGGCAACACTATCGCGCAGTCCTTGGCAGCCTGGCGCGGGTGCTCGTGTTGCCCTGGATTGCGTATTTCTTGATCCTGATGCTGGCGATCGGCGGGCAATCGGTGGGCAACGATTCGATGATGGTCATTTTTGGTTTTTGGTTTGCATTGGGCGTCGTCAATGACCTGGTTTGGGGAGGCCTGGCGCGCGTGGGTCTGGAGCAGCACTTCCGGCTTTGTGCGACGGGAGCAAAGGCGCCAGGGCCTGGAACTAATGAATGAATGGAGAGATTAGCTTGCGCTGTGAACGTTCGTTCCGTTGCCTTCGCTCAGAAGCCACGGCAAGACAAGCGGCGACGGAAACCGCGCAACGCGCCGTCCCCACCAGGCATGAGATGCGCCCGATGAATGTCCGGGTTCGAGGTTTTCAGGGAGTATGACTGTTGTGCCAATCGTGGAAAGGGAACTGCGGATGCAGGCGCGGTTGCTGTTCACTTATTGGCTGCGAGTGCTGGGCGCGGGCGTGTTGCTGGCAACTTCGGTGTTTTTCGGGGCGGATGAAGGGTTCGGTTTCGAGTCAGGCAGCCAACTTTTTGGCCACCTGAACGCCGCGCTATTTTGGTCGATTTGGCTGCTGGTGCCGGTGCTGCCGGCTGATTGCATCAGCCGGGAAAAGCGGGAGGGCACGCTTGGGCTGTTGTTCCTGACGCCGTTGCGCGGCAGCGACATCGTGCTGGCCAAGGGATTCGTCCATGGGTTGCGCGCCTTGACGCTTTGGCTGGCAGTACTGCCGATCTTGATGATCCCCTTCCCGCTTGGAGGGCTTACCTGGAAGGAGGCGGCGCTGGCGACCACTACAGACTTCAGTTGCCTCTGCTGGGCGCTGGCCGCGGGAATTCTGGCTTCGGCCATGGCGAAAACATGGGCGCGTTCCGTTGTGCTGGCGTATCTGTTCGGGGTTTGCTGCTTCCTGGCTTTTGCATATTTTCACGGCGCAATCCTTGCCCCGCTGCGCTTCGGCCCATTCTATCAATACGTCGTGGAACCCCATCATCAGCTACTGTGGATGGGGCTTTTGGGAAGCAGGAATCCCGGCTGGTTGTTGAGCGTAATCCCGGTTAACGAGCATGGTCAACTGTTGAAGGCTGATGCCATGACTGCCGCCGCTTCGGTGCTCGTCTTGTTGGCAGTCATTATAATTGCCGCGCGGCGCTTGGAAACAAGCTGGCAGGAGCGTCCGCCCTCGGTCTGGCGGCTTCGGTGGGAGCGAACGATGTGCACGCCGGTGTTATGGGTCGGTTTCTTTCGGCGCTGGTTGCGGCGCAAGTTGGAACGCAACCCCATCGGGTGGCTGGAACAGCGGACGTGGTCGGGACGGCTGGTAACCTGGGGCTGGTTTGCGGTGATGGTTTCGCTTTACAGCGTGGCTTTCACGGGTCCCGGCATTGGCCGGGCATTTCAGGCGTTGCAGAATCTCATGGCCTGGCTGCTGATCGTGAGCCTGGCGGCGAGCGCGGCGGGCAGCTTCCGGCGCGAGCGGGAAACGGGCGTGCTGGAATTGCTGTTGGTTTCGCCGTTGTCGGAAACGCAAATCATTCACGGACGGCTGAAGGGCTTGTGGGGCCAGTTTTTACCGGCCTTGGTGATGCTGCTCAGCGTCTGGATTTATTTTGCGCGCTTCTTCGCGTGGCAGCAGAATCTTCGACAAATCGAATTTTGCGTGACTTCCTTTCTGAGCCTGCCGGTCATCGGGCTTTATTTCTCGTTGCGGCAAAGCAATTTCATCAGCGCCGCCCTGTACACGATCTTTTTCGGGCTGGTTGTTCCGACGGGATTGCCGATGATCCTGATGACTCTCGTGGATATCAGTCCTTACCGTTTCATTGGAGCCGGCGATGCACTGCAATTCCTGCACTTGGTTGTCCGCTTAACTCAGTCCCAGGGAATGGCAATATCGCTACAGATTGGATTAGCGGCGTATTTCGGGAGGCGGTTGAACCGCGATCTGGCGAGGCGCAATTTTGCCTTCAGCCACTCGGCGTAACGGAATAGGAAGTGAATTTCTCGTTCGGAGGGCGGGCAGTCCTCCGCACGCCGTTGGCGCGCACGGAGTGACGTGCCCTACCAGGCTGGACTTTTATTCGAAGGGCGCGTTGCCCGTTCCGCCGGGCAGGCTGCCTAGCGAGGCAGACGGGCCGCTTGTGCCACTCGGGCCTGAGGTTCGGACACGCCGGGCTGATTCTCACCCTTGTCTTACCCCCCACCCCGCTTCTGGATACATCTGAATAAATATGTTGACAATCTTCGAGTCCTGAGCGAGGATACGGATGCATGAAGCCCGCGCGCGGAGCGCGGGCAACCGACCGAACCGAAAACCAACGCCCGAAGCCCCCGGAAGCCAAAACCCACAATCGATTGCGCCGCCGCCAATGCAGCTCCGAAGCCTTTCGCGAGCAGGCACAAGGCTTCTGCCAAAACAGGGCGGCGCGGCCCGCGGAAGTGGAATTAAATCTCCATGAGAAAATAAAGGCAAATTAAAGTAAATTAAACCAAATTAAACCTCTTTTTTTCGCGGTGCCCAGTTTCGCGTTGCACAAGTCCCGGGCGCAACGGGCCACGAAGGACGCAGAGCGCTCCATTTAACTGGAACCCTTGAGACAAATTTCAGAACTTACGCCCGCCTCCACCCCAACCCTCCCCAGGGAGAAGACGCCCACCTGCCTGGTAAAACCGCACCTCGCAGTTGGATGCGCCGCATTTTGTAACATTTATTTTGCACCTCTGCTTGGTGGTTGAGGATGCGCTGATTGACAGGGAGGCGATAAAATTTGAGAATCGATTTCGTTGAATGGGTTATATCATTGAGGCATGACGTTTCTCCCCATAGTGGGCCGGGAGTTGCGGGTGGCTGCCCGACGCCAAGGCACGTACTGGTCGCGGGCAGTGACCGCGCTGGGAGCGATTATCATCGGCGGGTTCATGCAGATAGTGAACCGCAGCGATGCGCCGTACGAATTCGGGCGGAACCTGTTCGAGGCGCTTTCGTGGATCTCGATTTTTTATTGTTTGTTCTCCGGCGTCCGGGCCACGGCGGATTGTTTGAGCGAGGAGAAGCGCGAAGGGACCCTGGGGCTGCTGTTCCTGACCGATCTCAAGGGTTACGACGTGGTGTTTGGAAAGCTGGCGGCGACGTCGCTCGGGGCCTTTTACGGGTTGCTGGCGATTTTTCCGGTGCTGGCGGTGCCGTTGCTGATGGGCGGCATCACGAACCAGGAATTTTGGCGGATGGCGCTGGTGCTGGTGAATACGTTCGTGTTTTCGCTGGCGGTGGGGATGTTTGTTTCCTCGGTAAGCAAGTCGTCGCGGAAGGCCATGGCGGGCACCTTCTTGTTGATACTGCTGTTTACTGCCGTCGCGCCCGGGTTGGTGGAATGGGTGCCGGTCCTGTCACGGGTCCACGGGCTGGAAAACGCCGTGTTCCTGGTTTGGCCGTTCTCGCCTTTTCGGTTGAGTTTCGATGCGGCGTACAGGGCAGACCCGCATTCTTTTTGGACGTCGTGCGAGCTGATTCATGGTTTGGCCTGGTTGTTTCTGATCCTGGCCAGCCTGATCACGCCGCGCTCATGGCAGGACAAACCTTCGGGGGGCGCGAGGACACGGTGGCGGGATGTTTGGCATCAGTGGAACTACGGTGGCGCAGCGGAACGCCACGCCTTCCGCAGGCGGCTGCTGGACATCAATGCGTTCTACTGGCTGGCGAGCCGGGCGCGGCTCAAACCGGCGCATGTGTGGGCGTTTCTTGGAATCGCCGCCTGCTTTTGGGCCTGGGGTTGCGTGGAACTGGGCCGTGATTGGTTCAACGATGGAACCTATGTCATTACCGCCCTGGTCATCAATACCGGCCTCAAGTTATGGGTGGCGTCGGAAGCGGGACACCGATTGGGCGAGGACCGCAAGATCGGCTCGCTTGAACTGCTGCTTTCCACGCCGTTGAACGTGCCGGACATCCTGCGCGGCCAACTCCTCGCGCTGGGGCGGCAGTTCCTGGCGCCGGTGCTGGCGGTGTTGGGGGTCGAACTGACCTTTATGCTGGTTTCGTTGCGTGATCAATCCTACCGGGTTGATACCGCCTATGTCGCATTCTGGGTTTTGTCCATGCTCATGCTGGTGATCGATCTAGTGGCATTGAGCTGGGTGGGAATGTGGGTGGCGCTCACCACCCGCCATCCGAACCAGGCGACGAGCATTACGGTGGCGCGATTGCTGGTGCTGCCGTGGGTGATTCTTATCGCCTTCGCAGTACTGTTAAGCGTGATAAGCGTCAACGGATCGTCGTCCGACGAGATGATGAATATTTTGCTTGGGTTGTGGTTTGGGCTTGGGACGGTGGCGGACATCGCCTTCGCATTGAGCGCGCGCGCGAATCTGCGAACGGCGTTCCGCGTGGTCGCCACGCAGCGGTTTACGCCGGGACGCCCTCAACCGGGACCACGGCCCAAGCAAGATGCCGCGCCAAGCCTGCCGCCAGTGGGCGCGGAAATCACCTGAAACGACCCAAGCTTTTCCATACACAAGAACATGGATAAGTGCGCCCTTGAACACCTGTGCGGTGCGCGCGGGAGTGCGCGCCCCACCCACGCGATGGCAGGGCGGGCAGTCCTCACGGCCGCTTGCTCTTTTGAGGAGCGCGCTGCCGGACAATCGGGCGGGCGGGAATCGTCCGCCAGAGTCGCCCGGCGCAGAAAGCAGGAGATTTTTCTTGAGTGCCCGGGATATCCGGGCTTCATTAGTGCGGGCTGGAGAGATGGCTGAGTGGCCTAAAGCGCAGGTTTGCTAAACCTGTGATGGAGCAATCCATCCGAGGGTTCGAATCCCTCTCTCTCCGCCATGTTGAGATTGGAGATGAAATCGACGAAAACTCATTTGAGGTGCTGGAGGCAGAAGTGAATTCTGATGCGATTTTCCAGGGGTTTGTGAACTCCACGGAAACGGTTTGGTCACGCATTTGAAAGTTCGAACCGTGTTTTTCAGGAAATCCCGTTTTTCTTCGGGTGTGCCTTGCGAGTTCAATAAAATGGCCTGTTTAAGCGCATTTAAGACGGTTTCCACTGGTTCGAACCTGTTGGTTGAGTCCGTTTCCATGGCCCCCAGCTTTTCCTTGATTTGGATCTTTTGGTTGAGCAGGGACTGCTTCTTGGGAGCATACTCGTCCTAGCCAATCTGCTTGGCCAGTACCATGTCCAGAAGCGTGTCTAGCTTTGCTTCGTATTGGATGATGCCGCTCTTTAACCCGCTAATCTGGGCCTGTCTCGCCTCATTCCAGGCCGCCAGCTCTGTTTCCAGTTCGGCAAACGAGCGGTCGAGCCAGTCGGCGGGAACGGCCAGTTTAAATATCCTGATCCCGGCTGTATTTAGAGTCGGCGTTGATTTCAGCGCCGCCGCCGACCGTGGTGGTGCCAGCGGCTCCGGGGCCGGGTTATGTCTGGCAACCGGGCGATTGGTCTTTACAAGGCGGTGCTTGGGTGTGGGTCCCCAGTCATAACCACCGTTTGCTTCACAGAAACCTCGATGAACGCTTCATTGCTCACCTCACCCGTCGATATATTCTCACGATCACCCTCTACTTTATAGCATTCTTAGTCTCCATCTGGCACGGTTTGGCAGGTTTGACGCTTTGTGTTGGTTTGACCATAGTGTACCTGCTTCCCTCCAGAAAGCCTGTGTTCCGACAGGGAACTCTCGAAGAAACAGGTTAATCCGATCATCTGTCCCCATCGTGATGTTTTGGATATCAAATTTTACAAAAAAAGTTGAAATATCTCTCCAACCCGCTGAAGGTACCTATAAGGGAAAAACAAGAAAAAAGAGGAGGCAGTAAATTGAAAAACGAAATCAGCCGCATACCCGGATCAAAACTCACCCTTCCTGTCGCCGGTCGCGACCACATTCAAGGACCAATCGATGCGCCCATGACTCTGCTTGAGTATGGTGATTATGAATGCCCTTTTTGTGGTGCCGCCTACCCGATTGTCAAAGCGATTCAGCAAAATTTGGGAGATGATTTGTGCTTCGCTTTCCGAAACTTTCCACTCGCGAACATGCATCCGCATGCTGAACATGCGGTCGAGGCCGCGGAAGCCGCCGGCGCGCAAGGGCACTTTTGGGAGATGCACGACACCTTGTATGAAAACCAATACGCTTTGGAGGATGCGCACCTCGCGAAATATGCCGCAGAACTGGGTCTCGACGTTCCACGCTTGATTAGGGAGGTTGAGTCCGGAGCTCATCGCGGACGCATCCGGGAAGATTTTAGGGCCGGGGTCAGGAGTGGTGTAAACGGCACGCCCAGCTTCTTCGTTAATGGCGTGCGACACGATGCCGGCTACGACTATGACACTCTGTTAGCCGCCCTGCTCGAATCAGCGCCGCGACATGCCTAGACAACGGCTGGCATTTCCATGAAATCTCACCCAACAGCATTTTCCAACATCGAAGCTGCCTGTCCCAAGCTCGACGACGCACAAATCCGGGAATTGGCCAGGATTGCCAGGTGCAAAGAGTTTCACGCAGGAGAGACCCTGCTGGCTGCAGGTGAACGCGAATTCAAATTCTTCGTGATCAAAGAGGGTGAAGTCGCCATAGTTGATCCTACTTCCG